>JAYVPJ010000147.1:0-122892 GCA_043757445.1 Pirellula sp.
TAATATTTACCTGGCGCCAAGCGATCGCCAAGTTTGGTTATCCACGCCGTCTGACGTGAATTCAACGCGTCCGTCCGCAAACAAAACGTTCACGCCTCCTGAATGCATGCTTGTTGCGGTATAAAGGGAATCCTGAACCAAATTTCCGTTCGCACACGACCGTAAATTCGGCGTAAATATATGAAAGTAATTCGCTGTTCCACCGCCATACCAAAAAAGACCGTTGTCAATCTTACTTCTCCCAACGTTCATTGCAGAGCCCGCACATTCGGTCTCAAAGCGTACTGAATCGTCGTTACTGACAATGTTGCGCCGGTTGAGTCCTAACATAGACCCTTTGTCTACTCCCTCAACCCTTGGGCATGTCTCAGAGAATAGCGACGTCCCACTTGAACCTCTGGAAAAACTACTTGTTCTTGGGAAAAATTTCTCGTCGAAGAACCAGGGGTCCTTTCGCAACAAAATGGCAAGTGTATTCCCTCGATTGAGGGTGTAGTCCGTTCGTCCATTCTTGTCTTGCAAGAGAGTTGATGGACAGCGAAAAAGTTCAATGCGAGCATTCTTCGCCATAGGATTGCTATCCATATCGACATTGAAATCGATGGTTGCGAAGAGAGCGTTTTGCTCGATGTATGGCAATATACACACAAGCGGTCCGTGACCTTGATGCCCTGCACCCCTTGGGAACATTTTGTAAGCGGACTCATAATTGAGCAGCCCCAATCCGATCTGCTTCAAGTTGCTTCCGCATTTCATCCGTCGGGAAGATTCTCGAGCAACATTGAGCCCCACTAACAATAGACTAACAAGGATGCCAATAACGGAAACGACAACCCCCAACTCCAAGACCGTAAACCCCGAGTGACGCCGATTTTTCATTGCACTGCGCACGATTTGCCAAACTCCAATGCTAGATTTACTAGACCGAGCGAAAAGGTGCCAGGCCAGCGACTAAGTTCACCTCTACCATATCAATCGAAAATAATTCCGACTTCGTCAAACCATTTCGGAAAAATCTCGAAATAGTCAATTGCGGCAATCATTGAATCGGCCAATCTTTCCTTGGCTCCTTGGCTCCTTGGCTCCTTGGTTTCTTGGTTTCTTGGTTTCTTGGTTTCTTGCGAATGTCGAGAAAACTGCATGCGATGCTTATCGCGCTATCGCGGATGCGCCGTACCTTGCTTATCGAAATTCCCAGGTCCTTAGCGATGTCGTTGATAGTGGTCTTATTATCGCGAGTCAAAAGTTCAGCTACTCGTTTTTGATCGTCGTTTAGTAAGTTCCAAATGTGTTCGAACGACTCATCGAACTCGGCTTCCCACTCCGCGTGACTGTCGCATCGAATAGTAACTGCTGCGTAAATAGTTTCGTCGCCAAAAAATGTCAGCAACACCGAAGTTTTTTTGCATCGCGACTTCCTAATTGCGTCAATTATCTTTCGATCCGTGAGCTTACTACACATAGCGGTCATATCGCGAACGGTCCAATTAGGATCGTGTGCGTGACGGTACACGTCTGCCTCGTAAACGATGTCCGTTGCAATCTGCCTTCGATCGCAATAGTCGCGATCGTCCCAAGCCAGCTTGGTGCGTATCCAATTCTCAACCCTGTCGATCAGCCCGGGAATCATGCCCTCCATCCACATGGACTCCTCGTTCGTGGATAGCTCAGCGGATAACTCGTCCGCAATCGTTTCCTTTCCCAATCGCTTTTCTTGACGTGCCATTTCTAGATCCTTGGGAAATTTCGATAGGAAGTTCAAACATTCAAATCAATAAAATACTTAACGGTTGATTAATTCTACCGTAAGCACCCATGCAGAAATAGATGTGCAAAACCTCACGTAGGCGAGTCTCTCCGAGACTCGCAAAATTCAGCGTCGCAGAGAGACGCTGCTACGTGGTTACGCCAAGGAACTTAGCCAATCAGTCTTGCTTCCATCGAGACAGGCTCGAATGGAGACGATGGGAGCCGGGAACAACGACTCTAGCTGATAGTCTTTCGCTCCAGTCGGACAAGCCGACTGGGGGCAAGTCTATATTGAGGGAACAAAAACGACCCATCGACTTGAATTGGTCAGACTCGTTGCCGTTCGAGTTCACCAACCATGTGCAAATGGTTTACTTTGCGAGAAAAACGTTTTTGGGTTTTCATAGACAATCCGTTGTGTCAACTCCCTCGAATGCCCCCGTTTTTTGAGTTCCATGATCAAGTCGGGGATCGCAGTTGGTTTGCTGGGTCCCCAGTCACCGGCTGAGTTTGCCATCAGACGTTCGGGCCCATAGCGTTCGATCATATCAGCTGCTCGCTGTGGCGTGCATTTGCTCACCGGGTAAAGCGTCATGCCTGCCCAAAATCCGTTTTCGAGTACATGGTCGATCGTGTGTTCCTCGACATGATCCACCAACACTCGCGATCGATCGATTCTAGAGTCACCCATCAACATGTCGAGAATCATTCTCGTCCCTTGATACTTGTCTTCTAAATGCGGCGTGTGTATCAAGATTTGCTGGTTGTATTTCACCGCCAGATCGACATGCTCCATGAAGATCGTCGCTTCGTTTCGCGTGTTCTTGTTGAGCCCGATCTCGCCAATCCCCAACACGTTCTTGCATTGAAGGAATTCGGGAATCATCGCTATGACTTCTCGCGACAAAGAAACGTTTTCGGCTTCTTTCGCGTTGATGCACAACCACGTGTAGTGCGAGATACCATACTGGGCTGCACGTTTCGGCTCGAAGTCGGTAAGCTGACGAAAGTAGTCGCGAAAACTATCGACACTCCCTCGATCGAATCCGGCCCAAAATGCCGGTTCACTGATGGCAACGCATCCCATCCTAGCCAATGTTTCATAATCATCGGTTGTACGGGAGACCATGTGCAAATGGGGATCGATGTAATCCATTGGGCTAGCTACCCTTCTTTGCAATCGACATTTGAGATTGCCATTGAGGATCGTAGTGGCGGCTCATGAGTAATTGCACTCGCTTGGCTTTTTCAACTTCTTCGTCACACAGGACCTGCATGCCTTGTATGAGAAGTTGCATGTTCTTTGAATCCTCGACATCACCGGTGGCCCGCTCGATACGATCGAGCGTCGCCGCCAGTTCCACGATCCTGGCCCGGGCGATCATGAAGTCGTCGGCAACAATTTGTTCCGCACTTCGTTCAACCATTTTCTGCTTAGTATTCATGGCTAGCGATCTCGGCAGCTTTCGGCTTTTCGGCTTCTGTCAATACTTTCTGTACCGCTTGACGAATGCGGCGTTGATTCACTTCGTCTGCTAACATCGATAATACTTCAGCGACAGGTTTTGTGCCAATTTCCCCTTCGATTCTGTCTCTCAAAGCGATCGATTTGGTTTCTGCTTCCCGAGGGCCAACGACGGCCATATACGGAATCAATTCGACTTGCGCATCGCGTATTTTGGCTTGGACCTTGGCACCTCGCAGGTCGACGGTCACTCGGAAACCTGCATCCAAAAACTGCTTCTCAAGCTCCAACGCGTAGTCGTTGGACTTCTCGCTGAGCGGACAGATACGCACTTGTTCAGGAGCCAACCACATCGGAAAGGCACCCGCAAAATGCTCGGTCAACATGCCAACAAAACGTTCCATCGAACCAAAAGGGGCTCGGTGGATCATGACAGGCCGATGCGTTTTGTTGTCCGAGCCGATGTACTCCAATTGAAAACGTTCCGGCAAGTTGTAGTCAAGCTGGACGGTTCCTAATTGCCATTGTCGGCCGATACAATCCCGCACCATGAAGTCCGCTTTCGGGCCGTAGAATGCCGCCTCGCCCTCAGCCGCCTCAAAATTCAAGCCTGATTCAACGAGAACGCGGCGCAAGCCAGCTTCGGCCTTTTGCCAGTTCTCTTCGCTGCCAACGTATTTGTCGCTCTTTGGATCGCGCAGCGAAAGTTGAACTCGATAGTCCTTTAGTCCTACCGACTCCAACACCATGCGAGTTAGTTCAATCGTATTGCGGAATTCCTGTTCCACTTGATCTTGAGTGCAAAAAATATGTGCGTCGTCTTGGGTTAGGCCGCGCACACGCAGCATGCCATTGAGTTCTCCGGTTTGTTCAAACCGATAAACCGTTCCAAACTCGAATAGTCGCAATGGCAACTGCTTGTACGAACGCGGCATCGCCTTAAAAATCTGAGCATGATGAGGGCAATTCATTGGCTTGACCAAATAGCGCTCATGCAATCGTTGCCACACCTGTAGGGCGGCAGCCCTTTCTGCGACCGATTGCTCCGGTTTGTATTCCTTGATCTCGCAGCCAAGGACCTCGGCGGCTTGCATGAAGGCTTGTTCGTGTGCGACCGGCAATCCCTCTTTCGATTCCAATCGCCGAATCCAACCATCGACGAGGGCACCGCCATCGTTTACAAACAACGGCGGGAACTGGCTGTCTCGATAGTAAGGAAAGTGACCACTGGTTTCGTAAAGTTCGACCCGACCTAAGTGCGGACTATAGACCGGCTCGTAACCACGTTTAAGCATTTCTTTGCGGAGGAAGTCCTCGAGCAAGCTTCGAATGCGAGCGCCCTTGGGAAGCCAAAGGCACATGCCTGGCCCAACCTCACTCGATATCTGAAATAGCCCCAATCGCTTCCCGATAACTCGATGGTCGCGCTTCTTTGCCTCTTCAACTTGGTCCAAGTGTGCTTGCATATCCTTAGGGCTAAACCAGGCTGTTCCATAGACTCGCTGGAGCTGGAGACCACTAGCGTTCCCCTTCCAATATGCACCAGCAATACTCATCACCTTGAATGCCTTGATCCGACCGGCATCCGGAATATGTGGTCCACGGCAAAGATCGACGAATTCGCCCTGTCGATAGAAACCTAACGTTGAATGTGCAGCTAAACCGGATTGAATATGTTCGACCTTGAGTGTCTGTTTCATATCACGGCACAATTCGACAGACTGATCGCGATTGAGCGAAAACTGCTCGAATGGCTCGGCCAGTTCAATGATCTTAGCCACTTCGGCTTCGATCTTGGCGAAGTCGTCCTCGTTCAATTTTTGGGGCAAGTCGAAATCATAGTAAAAACCATTCGTAATGGTCGGGCCGAAGGCTAGCGAAACGTTTGGATAGAGCCGCATGATGGCTCTCGCCATCACATGGGCCGAAGAGTGTCGTAAAACGTCCAATGCCTCCGGGTCTTTTTCGGTGAGTAACCTCAATGGAATTGGAGATCCGTTGGCAAACGACTTGAGAGCCCGCGAAGCATCCACGACCAAGTCGCCGATTTTGGCTGCAATGACCGCTTTGACTAGTCGCGCACCGATTTTTTCAGCGACCGTTAGGGGAGTTGCATCGTCTGGGTGCGAAACAATGGTTCCGTCGGGCAGTAGAATTTCCAGCATCTTACAGCTTCCAGGCACCCGTCTTGCGCCATGGGAAAAGCACAGATGACAGGGAAATTAGAGGATGATTTGATTCGTCAAGACAAAAGACGAATCTTCAGCATAAAATGTTCGCCGTTGACTCTGCAATTGGCAATGGGGGGAGCCAGGATTGTTCCGCGACATTAAGACCATCGCAAACATGAATAAAGCACACTCGACAACGCCACATCGGGATAAAAGGTGTGCTACTATACTCATGTTGGTATATCATCAGCTCGTCTCAGTAGCAAAATTCCTCATGAGTGTACTTGTTTTTGGGCATCGCAATCCCGATACCGATGCCATTTGTTCGGCCATTGCATACGCCGATCTTTTGCAACAGACGAGTCGTCCCGAGGCTGTTGCGGCCTGTTGTGGCACACCCAACAAGCGTACGGAATACGTTCTTCGTACGGCCAGGGTACCGGCGCCCAGAATCGTCATGGACGTCCGTCCTGAAGTCGAGGATGTGTGCCAACGCCATGTCAAGACTGCTCGTTACGGCGACGTATTTTTTGAAGTATACAATCGGATGAAGGAGCACGATCTTCGCGCCATTCCCATCGTTGATGATGCCGGAAAGGTTGTCGGGGTCCTCTCGCTTCTTCAGTTGATGGACCTGATTTTTCGAGACGACGGGGATCCCTTAAAGACCCGTACCGTGGCCACTAGCTTGCAGAAAATCTGCGAAATCCTCGGCGGTAAATTCCAACATTCATTGATTCCGACCCAGCACGACGAACTGTTAGTCATGGTGGGTGCTATGAGCGCCGGCGGATTTACCGAACGCATGCAAAAGTTCCCGGCGGAAAAACTTATTGTCGTAAGTGGCGATCGGCCAACCATTCAATTGCCAGCCATTGAGCATGGCGTACGAGCGTTGGTAGTAACCGGCGGTTACACTCTTTCCCCTGGTTTGGTCCAATTGGCACAGGCTCGCAATGTCGCGGTCATTCAAAGCCCGTTTGACACTGCGACCACCACCATGAGAATCAAGTCGGCGCAATTCATTGATTCGGCTATCGACACCCATTTCGTTTCGCTCGCTGCAAAGAAACCGGTGGACGAAGCGCGATTGATTGTCGAGCAGTCTAGTGAACCGATCTTCCCTGTCGTGAACGATGCCGGAATTTTAGTCGGGGTACTTTCAAAATCCGACTTAGTCAATCCACCTAAGCCAAAACTTATCTTAGTCGATCACAATGAATTGAGCCAAGCGGTTAACGGGGCAGACGAAGCGGATATACTCGAGGTGCTCGATCACCATCGGCTGGGTGGAGGGCTCAAGTCGACCCAGCCGATCCGATTCATCAACGAACCGGTCGGATCCACTTGCACGTTGGTCGCGCGCCAGTTTCGAGCCGCAGGTTTAGTACCTCGAGCAGGCATCGCGCTTTGCATGGCCTCTGGGATCATTTCGGATACTTTGCATTTACGTTCTCCGACGACTACCGATGTAGATCGAGACATACTGAAGTGGCTTGAGCCGCTTTGTGGTGTCGACTTAGTCGTTTATGCAAATGAGTTTTTCGAAATAGGATCGGCCCTGAGAACGTGTACGCCTGCGGACGTGGTCCGTGAGGACTGCAAAGAATTCACGGAACATGGCCAGCGATTCTCGATCTCCCAAATCGAAGAGATCGGGTTTGATCTCTTCTGGGACCGCAAAGACGATCTTCGAACGGCGTTGGAGCAGTTTGCTTCGAATCAGCGATTGGATTTTTCTGCTTTGCTTGTTACCGATGTTGTCAGCAACGGTTCGCTATTGTTACTCAGCCATGAATCGGATGAATGGGACGAGATTAACTATCCCCAATTGGATCGCAATCTATATCAGCTCGACAACGTCGTAAGCCGCAAGAAACAACTGCTACCGTTGATAGCGCAATTGATCGAGACCGCAAAAAACCGATAGGCAAAGCGTGACCTAGCATTGAATAAGCACTCGTGAAGAAGTATTTTGGCATAACATGTAGCCGACGTCGCTCCGCGACTCGGCAATCCAGTGTCGCGGAGCGACACTGCCACAACGATCGAATCAAAGAACTTCTGCCGAAGTGCTTACCACAGGCTTGCCCTCAATGGCGTGGAATTTAGAAGCGTTCCATAGCCACCGTCGCCTAGACGGTGGAGAGAAGCTAAGCAGCCCCAGGCAAGCGCGATTCCGAAAATGCTTCACGCCGTGAACACTCTACATCACGGCTGGAACGAAGAACCACACAAGAGTCAACACCACGCAGATCGTGTACGCCACAAACAAACTCGGGCGAAAAACTCGTAACGGTACGTAGGCGTCGCTTCGTTCGAACAGTTTGCCTATGACTCGCCAATAATAACCGGCAGCAATCACCGCATTGAAGGCCATCAAGACGGCCATCGCAATCGACCAAGGATCTTTGGTCCCTGCCGCGACGGTTCCCATGAAGACCAGAAACTTGGCCCAAAACCCCGCAGTCAGCGGCAGGCCAATCAAGCTGATCAAACATACAGTCATACCGATGGATGCTGCTGGGCGGCGATAAAACATCCCAGATAAATCTCCCACCAATTGCGTTTTACCGCCTGCAGCCTCAATCTCACCCAAGCAGGCAAAGAAACCAAGGGTCATCGCGGCGTATGCCGCAAGATAGGAGAACAATACATTCGGCTCCGCGTTCTGCCGAAGCAACGCTGTCAGCGCCAGCAACAGATAGCCCGTGTGAGCCACGCTAGAATACGCCAACAAACGTCGCAGACTGCTCTGAGCAGATGCCATGCAGTTACCGACCAACATCGTCAATGCCGCACATACGAAAAGTACCGGTACCACGACCTCAACCGCCTCGGTACCCAATCCAGTCCCTAACACTCGAATCAATGCAATGAAGCCCGCCACCTTCGGCAGGTAACTCATGATGCCGGCTAACGTCAAACTGGTTCCCTCAAATACATCCGGAGCATAAAAATGGAAGGGTACTGCGGTAACTCGAAATGCCAGTCCGCACATGACCAATACCACAGCGAACGATACCATTCGGCCACCGGAAGCATAGCTGCTCTGAATCACCTGCAAGTTCGTTGAACCCGCAAATCCATACAAATAACTGACTCCCAGCAAGAAGAAACAGGACGCAAACGCACTCAATAAAAAGTACTTGATGGTCGCTTCGGAGCCGGCATTGTCTCCCTTGGATATTCCAAGCATGATGTACGTTGGAATACTGACTAGCTCAAGTCCCAGAAACAGAGATACTAGGTCATTGGACGCACCAACCACAGGGATGGCTCCAATTATGATTAACAAGCAACCGTAGTACTCACCGAGATTCGCTTTCGGTGCCGTCGACCATGACATCAATATCAGAATCAAACCACCCAAGAGTGCGAGTCGTTCCGAAGCCAATGCGGTTTGGTCGAACCGAAACAAACCTTGCCCAAGTTCGGTCGGCACGGTACGAAACAGCTCCAAGATCGCAGCGAACGCAAGAATGATTAGCGACGTAACCGCGACCCCTGTCCGTTGGCCGTGAACATCGCGAGCCGTCCCTGGTTTCAGAATCAAAGATGCTGCCATCACTACTGAACCACCCAGGATCAAAGTGATCGCTGGCGCCATAAGCGAGAGCGAGGATTTTAAGTTTTCGAGTGTATTCACGGTAATTTCAGACCCTTAATTGGTCGTTTGCGATATGAATATCTAAGGATTGGATTGGGCGACTAGCTGGTCGATCTCTGAATGGACAGCCTTGGAACCCGGTTCCGAAATGCTCGAGATGCGACCTATGTCTTTCTCGATTAGTTGAATCATGGCTTGCGGTCGGACTCCAATAAACAAACAGACTGCTGCCATTGCCACGAGTGGCAAAAATTCTTTGATGTCGATATCCCCTGTCAGACCAACAGATACTTTGCTTTGGCTCCTACCGTCGCTACCGAATAGGAGTCGCTGAACGATACGCAAACCGTACCAAGCTCCCAATACCGTTCCAAGAACTGCAACTCCTGTGAAGAGCCCAGAGACTCGAATCATGCCAGTCATCGCGAGCACCTCGCCAACAAATCCATTCAGTCCAGGAAGCCCTGCACCTGCCAGCGTAAAGAACACCATCATCACTCCGAGTCTGGGGTAAATCGCAGCCACCCCGCAATCCTGCTGGTCCAAGGAAATCATGCCGCGGCGTTGCTCAAGCATGGCTAGCATCAGAAACATACCACACGTAATAATTCCGTGATTGAACATCTGAATAGCGGCTCCGGTAAGGCCTTCGGTATTCATCGCCATAAGCCCTAACGTGATGAACCCAACGTGGCTGAGAGAACTATAAGCCAGCACACGCCTCAAATCGCTTTGGGACAAAGCAACCATCGCACCATAAACAATAGCCAAAGCACCGAGTCCACCAAACAGCAGCTGAGCGTATGCACTCAACGCAATAGGCGTCAACGGAATAACGATGCGAATAATTCCAAACACGCCCAGCTTCGCAACGACCGAGGCGATGAAGGCTGTCGTATTGGGATGGGCTACGGCGTACGTTGTCGGCAACCAGGTGTGCAAAGGCAAGATGGCGAGCTTAATGCCAAAACCCAAAAGCAACAGCCAGACGATCCATTGCTCTTTCGCCGCAATGAGACTGACTGCGTTAGCCGAATCGCCAGCTGCCGACCCAATCGCCGACTGCTGAGCTTGTAGTGCAATGGAGGAAAGTGCCTGCAGTGAGACGGTCGAGGCCCGGTCTTGGGTAGCAGAGTTTATAGCCAATCCAATCAAACCCAACACCATCGGTACACTACCGACCAGAGTGTACAAAAGGAACTTGCGCGAGGCATTGAGCGACTCATTCCGGTTGCCCCAGCCATTGATCAGCAAAACAAGTGGTAGCAACACCGCCTCGAAAAACAAATAAAAGGACAGCAGATCCATCGATAAAAATACGCCTAACAACATGGACTGTGCAATTAACATCAGCCCTAAATACTGGTGCAATCGTTCCTTGATCTGACGTGTTGCCAGGCTCATGGTGACCAGACCAACGATCCCTGTTAGCAGTACAAGCAACGCTCCAATGCCATCGGCCCCGAATTGCAGTTGCCAACGAACCGGGTGACCCGCAACCGAGACCGGCAGATGAATTTGCAACCAATCGGGTGCGTAAGCCAACCGGGGCACGATCGTTGAGTTATTCTGGGCAACGTTGGGCGGGCTCGATGGGTAGACTTGAACAACCAATAAAAGACTTAAAGCCAAAACAATTGCGGCAGCTCCTACGGCTGTACCAACAAGTGCTTTGCCTTTGCTACCTGCAAGAAAGATCCCGAGCCCAACAACGAGGGGAACGAGGATTAATAGTGGGATGATGAACGTCATGGGTCTCGGGAAATTATCGAGTAGCGATCCAAACAGCGAGGGCAGCAATTCCAAACGCGGTCATGTAGGTGTATCCAGGTACACGACCGTTTTGAACGCGTTGTCCAATTAAGCCAAATATTCTCGGAATCGACGCAATCTGCATTGCCATCGAATCGATTTGTTCATCCAGCCATCCTAGCATCATCGCAAACCATTCCAGGGGTGCCACGATGGCGACATTGTAAAACCAGTCGATGTACAACCGATTGCGACCGAAGTCCGCAAAAACAACCAATGGTCCTGTCGTCGCAGTACTTGGTCCAGTCTTTGAGAGGGCATAACCGATAACAATTCCAACCACCGCAAGCACACTCGAAGCGACCATCACCCAAATCTCTTCGTGATGCTCCGTAGGACTGCTCCTCAGTTCTTGTGTTAGTTGCAAGTAATTCGAGATCCCATTCGTTGGCCCGAGTAACATCCCGACAAAGATCGCACCGACAGCCAATATAGCCATCGGTGCAAGCATGACGTTGCTCGCTTCATGCGCATGGTGCCCAGCTTCTTCGGGCAACCTTTCCGAACCTAAGAAGGTACTGAAGTAGGCTCTCGATGTATAAACAGCAGTCATTAGGGCCGTTGCGAAACCTATGCCAAGAAGAATTGTAAACTGCGTCCCATACTCTCCGTCCTGGCTCGCCTGCGCTAACACGGACAAGATCCCGTCCTTGCTGAAGAAGCCCGCAAGCGGTGGCAATCCAGCCAGGGCCGCTGCACCGATCAAGAACAAAATGTTGGTCATGGGTAGTACCTTGCGCAGGCCACCGAATCGACGCATATCGATAACGTCCCCCATCGCATGCATTACGTTACCGGCCGATAGAAACAGCAATGCCTTGAAGAATGCATGTGTAACCAAGTGGAACATCGCTGCCACCACTGCAATTACCGTCAATTCCTTGATCGCTCCGGCCCCCAAGGCCATGAACAAGTAGCCGAGTTGGCTGACCGTTGAATACGCTAACACTCGTTTGAGGTCGCTTTGGAAAAGCGCCATCCAGGCCCCGATAAATGCAGTGATGCCACCCAACCATGCGACCGTGCTAAGAACCGCCGGCGTCAGCTCCAATAGTGGAGACAGGCGAGCCATCAGGTACACCCCAGCTGTAACCATAGTCGCCGCATGAATCAATGCAGAAACCGGGGTTGGCCCCTCCATCGCATCCGGTAACCAAACATGGAACGGAAACTGAGCCGATTTCCCGATCGCACCGATCATCAACATGAATCCAATCGCAGTCAGCATCTCAGGAAACTGAGCGGCAAGAAAAGGAACCGCATTGACGATATTATCAAAATTTAATCGAGCAAAGAAACTTGCTTCCGTACCCTCGACGTGGCCAATTGCATAGGCGAGCAGCAGAATGCCTAAGAGGAATGCGCAGTCAGCTACACGATTGACGAGAAACGCTTTGGTTGCCGCACGCGCTGCACTAGGCTTGCGAAACCAAAACCCAATCAACAAGTAAGAACATGTTCCTACCCCTTCCCAAAATGCATAAAGCATCAAAAGGTTATTGGAAAGAACCAACATCGTCATGGAAAATACGAACCCACAGAAAACAGCGTAGTAACGGGCGTATCCAGGGTCATTGTGCATGTAGTCACGCGAGTAAATCGCAATCATGGCAGAGATGCAGGTCACCACCGCCAACAGAGTCAAACACAATGTGTCTACCTTGAGCGAAATATCTAGCGTCACGCTGCCGACGTTGAAATAGCGATAACCGCTGAATACGGTCCCCTTGTCACCCTGAGCGCCGAACACGATCAAACAGATGGTAAACAAGGCTGCAAAAAGCAGGGAGATGATCGCAGGGAGATGAGCAATCTTGCGGTCCCCTCGAAACGCAAGCACCGTGCACGCAATGCAACCAGCCAACGGGGCTAGTGGAACCATCCAGGCAAAAAGACTAAGCATGGTTTCCAGCCTCCAAGGTATTCGCTTTCACACTTTCACCGTTTTCATTCGATTGTGCGTCGAAGTTGGCAGAAATTGGACGTAACATTGGGTCCAAGCCTGCAGGGGTTAGTTTCGGGAATTCCATTTCTGGTCCGTCTAACGTTTGAGGAGCATCAATCACCTTTGGGACCAGCGTTTCACTCAGTTCGTCCCAGGCTGCGATGTCCAGCGTCGCTTTGCGGCGATACAACGAGACCACCAGGGCTAATGCAATTGCCGCTTCGCAAGCAGCGATTGTCAGCACCATGATCGCGAGTATCTGCCCTTGGTAGTTTTGATGATGCCGTGAAAAAGCAATGAGGTTGACGCTTACGCCGGACAACATCATTTCTAAAGATAGGAACATTAAAATCAGCGATCGGCGGGTTAGAAATCCAATCATTCCAACCACGAAAAGGATGCCACCAAAGACGAGCAAATTTTGAGTGAGTGTTTCGTTCACGATTGGGTCTCCGTAGATCGCTGTGCCAAAGCGATGGCTCCGATGGTTGCGACCAACAGGACAGTGCCCGCTAGTTCGACGGCTAAGAGGTAATCTGTGTACATGGATCTTCCTAAACCCGCGGTCAAATTGGGAACAAATCGCAAGGCCGGATCGATGGCATCCAATTTCCTAGCCGCTGCCTTGCCCGCCTCGGAACTCAGGTTGTCGGGCAGATCGGCTGCGCTCATAGCTCGCGTTGGATCGACTCGTAGTGGCAGCATTGCTTTGTCACCTGTAACGCACATTGTAATGGTCGCAAGCAAGATCGCGCCGATGGACGCCGCGATCAGGGGGCTGTTGAGTTGCACGTCGTAGGTTCGCAATTCTGTCTGCTGCGCAAACATAAGAACGAACAAAAAAATGATGATCGTTGCTCCGGCGTAGACGATCATCGTTGCCGCCGCGATAAATAGGGCGGACTGCATGAAAAGTACACCGCAAACAGAAAGGACCGCGGTCGCAAATCCAAGTGCGGCGTAAACGGGTTCGCGGGCCACCAAGAATCCGATACCGCCTCCGGTGGCCAATGCACAAAACAACATCAAAACACAAGATTCGAACGTAGCAGGCGTGAATCCTACAGACAGGCAAACAGCCAATACCAGTGACACAACACCTGCCACCACAAATTCTCGCGATTTGACAATGCCATGCTGAATCAGCAGGTATCCAACCGCGCCCAACACAATCGGAATCAACATGGACAAGTTCCATGCCCCAGCTACCGCCTGTGACAGAGCCGCCTGTTCTGAGGCATCTGGCACCGTCTGCGCATCTGGCACCGTCTGCGCAAAGAACAGGAAGTCTGCGAGTAGGTTGTGTAGTAAGTTCATGATGGATTGAGAGATTGAGTAGACTAACCGTGACTTCCACGACCTGGAGGAGGTGGGCCCTGCGAAGCAGTTGGGGCTTCTAGGGAAGCAGGTCCAAGCGCACCGCGATTTGTTCGGATGGGATCTTTCCCAGTTTTGGATGTCTCATCGTAAATGGAGAGGAGTTTTTCTTTGTCGAAAACCAACTCTTTGCGTGTATAGCCGGTGAGGTCGTAGATACTGGTCAGTTCGATCGCATCGACTGGGCATGCTTCTTCGCACATGCCGCAATAGATGCATCGGAGCTCATCGATGGTGAAGGTCTGTGGAAACTTGTCTCGATCCTTCCAATGCGGATCGTCCTTGGGCGCCGGAGCCGCGATGATTTCGATACAGTTCGCCGGACAAGCGGTTTGACACATGTAGCAGGCCACGCATTTGACCCGGCCTTCCTCATCGCGATTGAGTCGATGCACGCCACGGTAGTTGGGTGGGATATCAGGCTCGACTTCTGGATACTGACGCGTCGAGTTCTTGCCTGAAAACGCATGTCGAAGAGCCGTTGCCAGCCCCCCTGCGATCGCGGGCAAATACATCGCTTCCACCCAGCCAAGTTTTGGCTCCTCACCCCATTTCACCGTTTTTGACTTCTTGGTTGTCATATCGCGCTCTCCGTCAGATTCACATTGGTCGCAGGCCGACCTTCGGAACGAGGTCTATTGATCGTCTTCTGCAAGTTGCGAGCGCTGATCATCGATCCGGCTACCAAAAACAATGCAGTAAACGCTAAGTAGTGTTTCGGAAGTTCATACGTGAGCACGATGGCTACGCACAAAAAATTTAGCAACCCTAAGGGTATGAGTCCTTTCCATGCCAAACCCATCAACTGGTCGAATCGAAATCGAGGAAGTGACCAGCGAAGCAGCATGATGAAGCCAACGACCAGCGAAACCTTGGATACCAACACAAAGGTTCTCAGCAACATCCCGCCCAAGCTTGCATCGACTGGACCAGTTAGACCAGGGAAATGCCAGCCACCAAAAAACAAAAGTGCCGTTAGGAAACTCACCGTCACCACGTGCGTGTATTCCGCCAAGAAGAACAGTACGAACTTAATCCCACCGTATTCAGTATGGAAACCACCGACGAGCTCCTGCTCGCACTCGGCCAAGTCGAACGGCAATCGATTCGTTTCCGCTAATGCGCTGGTAAAGAAAACCAATAGGGCCAACGGTTGCCAGAAAATATTCCAGTTCCAAAACGCCCCACCTTGGGTCGCAACGATCTGTTCGATGTTGAGCGAACCGGCCGCTGCAATCACCCCGATGATCGAGAGTCCCAACGGGATTTCGTAGCTGATGAACTGAGCACATGAGCGGATGGCACCGTACAGTGAGTACTTGTTGTTGGAGGCCCATCCACCCAAAATGATGCCATACGCTGATAGCGAACTGATCGCGATCATCATCATAATTCCGATGTCGATCCCCGGAGCTACGATGTATCGGAAGCCCTCCGTGTATTCAGTAGGAACCGGCCCAAACGGCATGACCACCAATGCAAACATGGCCGTCATTAGACTAAAGGTGGGGGCGATGAAATAGAGAAACGTGTAAACATGGTCTGGAATGATTTGCTCCTTGAGGAAGAGCTTGATCGCGTCCGCGATGGCTTGAAAAATCCCAAATGGACCAACGCGGTTCGGTCCTACGCGATCCTGCACGTAGGCAGCTAGCTTGCGTTCGATAAACGTCATGTAGAGTCCAAGCACGGGCACAAAGGCGAGGATAACGCCAATGGCACCCAGGGTTGGCCAGAGGGTCGGCCAAGATTGCTTGAGGTATTCGAACATGGATCGGTTTTAGGGTAAGTGTTGAGTTGGTGACTATCGTGAGGTAACGAAATGTAGGTAATATGCTGTTCTAGTATGCACAGCTACCGTCGCCAGAGAGTCGATGGTATCAGGTACGTCCTATGAATAAACGGGCTCCCGCACTTGGGATATCTTGACACCGTGTTCACCGAGATCGCCAACAGTCAGTGCCGACAATGTTGGAATCGCCTTGCCGATTTCCTTTCGCAGCGTCATCGCGTTGTAGAGTCCTTTGCGTTCAGCCAGCTCCATCAGGATTCGACCATCGGCTCGTGCATCGCTCGGGCATCGAACAGCACCGGAGGCGGCTTGCGCGAGACCGGAGTGGTTGACGTACGTCCCATCCCGTTCCGCAAACGTGCTGGAAGCAAGCACGATGTCTGCTCGTTCGCTGAGCGGCGACGCGAATATGTCCTGCACGATCAACAGCGATGGCTTTCCCACTCCGCGATCGATGGCCTCGGTGACCCATCCAAGTTTGTAGCCCCCCACGAAATACCAGGCCGTGGCATCCGCCCTTGCAACCGCTTGTTCTAGTGTGTTGAGCTCGGCTTCGAAATGACGCAGGATTGCTTCCACACCCAACCGATTGGGGCTTTTTTCAGACCGAATCGTGAACTTGACTTGATCGGCGACTGGCGCCTGGCCCTTGGGACCCTTCGGATACTTGTCATCATTACCGACGACTGGAACCCGTCCGAGAACCAATCGTACCTTTTTGTCTAAGCTCTTGAGGTAGCTTGCCAATAGATACGCTTCTTCGACCGACATAAATGGCGAAAGCACAGCCACGAAACCACGTGCATCGGTTTTGATCGCCTCTTTGATTTTGGCACGCGTAACCGATAACACATCGGTCCACGGATCCGCAAAATTCAAATCCCCGGAACCATTCACTTTGGATGATTTGTTTGACGATGCGGCAGCGAATGCGAACGCTTCGGATAACTTTGGCTTGAGAAGCCGCCGATCGTCGTAAATGTATTTGAAACCAAATCGACCCTCGTCGCACATGAAGTGGCCCTGCGCGAGAGGGTTGTCGCGTGGTCGCAGACGGTAAACTTTGTCCTCATTTTGGTCAACATGAATACTGCAGCCCGTTGAGCATCCCGTACAAACACTATTCGCGCTTTTGAGCCACCAAACGCGCTTCTTGTACATGAAGTCTTTGCTACACAAGGCTCCGACCGGACACAAGTCCACAACATTTCCTGCAAGTTTATTATCGCATGGAATGTCAGGGAATACGTCGATTTCCTCGTGGCTACCACGATTGGTCACTTGCAACTCGGCCGTGCCGCTGATCTCACGAGTGAATCGAACGCACCGCGTGCACATCACGCAACGATCCGTGAACAACGCGATTTGCTCGCCAATATGGTACTTGTCCATCCGTTGGATTTTGGGTTCATCCAATCGGCTAACAGGGTTGCCATATTTGTAGGTGTAGTCTTGCAAGTAGCATTCGCCAGCTTGATCGCAGATAGAACAATCGAGTGGGTGATTAAGTAGCAGTAACTCGAGCGTCATCTGCTGCGCTGTTTTGACCTTCGCTGAGTCGGTGCGGATGACCGTTCCCTCTTTGATCGGGGTCTGGCAGCCAGGTACCAGCTTGGGTCCCATGACCACACTGCCGTCGGGCTTCTTTTCACCGACTTCGACCAAGCACATACGACAGGAGGCGACGACGGACAGAGCCTCATGCCAGCAGTAATGGGGGATTTCAACGCCGGCCTTACGAGCTGCCAGGATGCAATTGTCCTTAACATCTGCATCGACTTCGATATCGTTAACGATTACCTTTGCCACTTGTGTCGTTTCCGGATGGGTGTTGAGAGTAGAACAATTGTCTCAATTGTTCCGTCCTGTATTCTCTTCAAGAGCAGTTGGGACAACTGCTCTAATGCTAATGTGCGCCCGCAAACGTTTTGCTTTCGCTCTTGCGACCGCTTTTGATGTACTCTTCGAATTCGGGTCGGAATTTGTTGATGGCTGTCTTCATCGGCCAAGCGGCTCCGTCTGCCAATCCGCAAATCGTTGTGCCAGGAATGGTTCCGATCGAAGAAGAAATTTCGAGCAATACATCGATGTCGCTGAGCTTGCCGCGGCCTTCTCGGATGCGCTCTAGGATCTTGGTCGACCAAGCGGTTCCTTCGCGACATGGTGTACATTGGCCACAGGATTCATGGGCGAAGAACCGGCAAGCGTTGTAGAGAACATCGATCATGCTTGTGTGGTCGTCGATCACAATCACGGCCGCAGTCCCTAGACCTAGGCAACCAACGCGTCCAGGGCCTGCAAAGTCGAGAGGCGTATCGAGTTCTTTTTCGCTCATAAACCCCATGCTGATGCCGCCCGGTACCACTGCCTTGGCTCTGCGGCCTTTCCAAACGCCCCCTGCGTGCTTATCGATGAGATCGCGAGCAGTGATCCCCATTGGCAATTCGACAAGACCAGGCTTGTTGACATGTCCGCTAATGCAATAAAGCTTGGGACCATACGAGCCAGCATCGCGAGGGTTATTCGAATCCTTGGGTATACCCATGGTCATGAACCATTCAGCGCCCTGATTGAGAATATGTGGGATGCAAGCCATGGTTTCTACGTTGTTCACAACCGTAGGTCGGCGGAAGGCCCCCTCGATGGCCGGAAAGGGTGGTTTAATACGTGGCCAAGCTCGCTTTCCCTCGAGGCTTTCAATGAGCCCTGTCTCCTCACCGCAAATATAGGCACATGCGCCTCGGTGCAAGTGAATATCTAGGTCGTAGCCCGAACCGAGAATGTTCTTGCCAAGTAAATTGTTAGCGTACATCTCATCGATGGCGTCTTTGAGCACTCGATAGCAACGACCGTATTCGTACCTCAAGTAAAAATAGGCGGTGGTCGTTCGCGTTGCGAAACTGCTGATAACAATTCCTTCGAGCACTTGATGCGGATCTTCTTCGATCAACACGCGATTGTTGAACGTACCTGGCTCGCTTTCATCACCGTTGATGCATAAGTAAATCGGTCCGGTCGCATCCTTTGGCAAAAAAGTCCATTTGAGGCCCGTTGGAAAACCTGCACCGCCACGACCACGCAAACCCGATGCCTTCACCACGTCAATGACTTCCGTGTTCTTCATCGCCAGCGCTTTGGCCAAGGCTTGATAACCTCCATCTGCTTTGTAGGTTGCCAACGTGTGGCTATTTGGCTTGCCCAACCGGCTAAGCAAAATCGGTTTGAACTCTTCGTTGCTCATGCTCGACCTCGCACCATTTTTTCTACATCGTCCGCAGTGACACACAGGCTCAGCTCATCCTCGAGCAACATGCAAGGGGCACCATCGCAAGCACCAAGGCATTCAGCCAACTCCAAGGTGATTTCGCCGTCGGGGGTCGTCTGACCAGGCTGTATTCCCCATCGTTCGCACAGTTCGGCCAACAACTCTTCGCCACCTCGCAACATGCACGGGAGCGACCGGCAAATCCAAACCCGTTTCTTTCCGAGTGGATCCTCTTCGGTTCGAAAGAATCCGTAGAAAGAAAGCGTATCGTTGATCTGAGCGGGCGACAGCTCAAGCATTTCGGCGATCTCTTTAATCGCCTGGCGGCTGACGCAGCCTTTTTCTTCTTGGACGACGTGCAACGCCGGAAGAGTGACCGCTTGCTTGCTTGGGTAGCGACCGAGATGGTCCTCGATCACTTTCTTTGCATTGATACTCAATTCGCTCATCGATCCAACTCCGCAGCGATGATGTTAATACTTCCCAAAACGGTCGCCACATCGCTTAACATGCAACCTCGTATGAGTCTCGAAAACAACGCAAAATGCAGCAAAGAGGGCGGACGTGTTCTAGCTCGATAGGCACGAAATGTTCCGTCACCCACGATGTAGTAACCAAGCTCGCCATTGGGGGATTCGGTGGCCGCGTAGACCGATTCTTTCGGACCCTGCATCTGTCGATTCGGCATGATGCTTTCGAAATGATGGATCAGACCCTCGATGCTTCGGTAGACTTCTTTTTTGTCCGGCATCCCTGCCTTGCCGGTATCGCCAGCAAAGATGGGCCCCTTTGGAAGTTTGTCGATAGCCTGCTCGATAATCTTGACACTTTCGAGCATCTCCATCATTCTCACTTGGAATCGTGCATAGCAATCGCCACCTTGGTTAGCGCATACGTCGAAATCCAATTCGTCGTAAGCGAGATAAGGCTCATCGCGACGTAGATCTCGAGTCACCCCGCTAGCGCGAGCGTTAGGACCGGTAGCTCCGCCCGCAATGGCTTCCTCACGCGAAAGTACCCCGACATCGCGAGTTCGCTCGACAAAGATTCGGTTCTTCATTACCAAGCCGCTGAAGTCGCGGTAAACCGTTGGAAAGTTTCGGACAAAGTCCTTGACCATTTTAACCCAGTCATCGGTCACGTCGTAAAGCAAGCCACCTACTCGAGTGTAGGAAGTATGAAATCGTTGCCCCGACGCACGTTCGCAGATTTCATAGATGGCTTCACGAGCATTGAAAGCATACATGAACGCAGTCGCGCCCCCGAGATCCAGAACGCAAGCGCCCAAACAAAGCAAATGATCATGCACTCGCATCAGCTCCGCAAAGATAGTCCGAATGTACTTGCAACGCGGAGTCAGCTCGATCCCCAACAACTTTTCAACCGCATGATGCCAAGCGATTTCGTTGGCCATCGGTGAAACGTAGTTCATGCGGTCAACGATAGTGACGTACTGGTTGAAGTCCAATACTTCTCCCAGCTTTTCGAAGCCGCTATGAAGGAAGCCGATATCGGGTTCCGCATCGATGACCATTTCGCCATCAAGCTGCAATACCAAACGCAAGGTTGTGTGCGTGGCTGGATGCTGCGGTCCGAAATTGAGGGTCCAGAGTCCTTCGCGTTTGTTCGCATCCAGATCGGGACTATCAAGCAGTTCTAAAGGCATGCTGAAAAACTCCGCTTAGCTCTCTGCTCGTGTAATGACTGGGAAATTATGACGTTCGCCTCGACCTTTGACCGGATAGTCTTTTCGTAAAGGAAAGGATTGAAAGTCGTTTGGCAATAAAAGCCTTTTGAAATTTGGGTGGCCCGCGAAAAGGATTCCATACATGTCGTACACCTCGCGCTCGAGCCAATCCGCGCCAAACCAAACGGAGGTCGCCGACGGGATCGTCAAGTCCGGTTCGTTCAGATGCGTCTTGGCAATTAAACGCAAGCCAGAGTCGACGTTAAGCAGACAATAAACGACTTCGAATCGATCGTTCACGTTGCCATACTCAAGCAAGTCCACGGCCGTTAGATCCGTCAATTGGTCGAAGCCAACGCTCTTGAATGCGTTCAAGCATTTCAATAGCTCGCCAGCCGGACAATTGACGCGAGTTTGATCTCGAAAGTCGGACCATTCGAGCAAGATGCTTGGGAGCAACTCCGCAAGTCGTATCTTGACAGCTTCGATGTTGCTAGGTTTTGAATCGCTTGTTTCGTTGGCCATGTTCAGACGCAGCTAGTGAATGTTTCTTAGTGAACCGGATCGTATTTTTGGTCGTCGAGCTTGAATCCATTGCGTTCGCGGATTCGGATCAACTCGTTTTCATCAAAGCGAGACGGTCCCTCGGGCAATATTCGCAACTTGAACTCTCTTGCGTTTACCGTTCCACCCGATTGAATCTTTTCTTGAAGGTCGATGATCGAACGAATCAATTGCTCCGGCCTTGGCGGACAACCGGGCACATAGACATCGACAGGCATAAACCGATCGATCCCCTGAACCACCGCATACGTATCAAAAACACCGCCTGTGCAAGCACAAGCACCCATCGAGATACACCATTTCGGTTCAGGCATCTGCAACCAGATTCGCTGTAGTACCGGCAACATCTTCATCACCACCCGCCCGGCTACGATCATCAAATCGCATTGGCGCGGTGAGAATCGCATGACCTCACTGCCAAATCGGGACAAGTCATGCTTGCTAGCAGCCGTACTCATCAACTCAATGCCGCAACATGCGGTAGCAAAGGGCATCGGCCAGAGGCTGTTTGCACGCCCCCACGAGGCCGCCGCATCTAGCGTGGTTAAGAAAATATTGTCGCCGAGTTGTTTGTTTATTTGCGTCGCCAATCAAAGACCCCTTTGCGATATGCAACCACGTAAGCCAAAGCCAAGGTCGCCATCAAAACGAGAAGGACAGCCAGAACTATCGAGCGGAAGGCGAGCGGAATCCCGTCCGGAGCAAGCAAGGAAACAGCCCACGGGTAAACGAAGAGAAGCTCAACATCGAAGACCAAAAAAAGGATTGCTATCAAATAAAATTTGATGTCGAACGGCTTTCGCGCGTCCCCGATGGGATCCATACCTGACTCGTAAGGCGCACCCTTTACCTTGGTTCGCTTGCGCGGTGCAACGAGATGGGGGAGGATCAGCGAAACGGCCGCAAATCCGACGACGGCTATCAAATAGATGAGTATTGGTAAGTAATTTGCCACGGCCAAATCCTGCATGCAGCGACTTTGTGAAAAGTTTCACAAACTATTCTTCAGTATTGTAGAGAGCAGCGGCATTTTGTCACCGGCAGTTTGAAAAGAATTTTTAGAGCGCCTGGTCTGTTCAAGCATTGACCGTGGCCGACGCTGCTAGCGGGCAAAGCCGAGGGGAACGATCGATTCGCGAGTGCCGGCCGTTAGAACGCCAAAACAAGGTTGGTGGGTGTCGATAGCGGTTTAGGATTGAGCCAATTTTCCGATTTGGCTGCGCCCTTTTACGCACGCCGCAAGGTTTCGTCGTAAAACTCAGTCCTGAACACAAGATACTTGCAGGCAATGATTTACAGGTTCCAAAAACGCAAGAGCATCGGAATCGCTCTCCCTAAATTGGCCGACCAGCCACGCCGCTAAAGTGGCTCAATTTCTAATCGGAAATGACACGATGACACGTTGTGAAAGTAGCGAGGCACTGCATTAGCCAGATGGATGGCCCCTTGGGAGCCTATAGTTACTGCAATAGCAAAATGGATGGCCCCTTGAAACACCTTGAAACCGGTAACATGAGTCGATTTTCGAATCAATGACTCCTGACACCTTTGTTCCTTCCCAAAGCCCGCTCTCTACCTTTGTACTATGCCTGTTTGGAGTCGGCATCACAATCGGAACCTTTCGACTTCTATTGGGGGTGATCGCTACAGCCAACTTAGTTCGAAAATGCCGCCCTATTCACGACGCATCTCTTGCTGCTCAATTAGCCGCTCTTCAATCCAAGATCGGCTTAAGGAAACGAGTAACTATGTATCAGACGGACAGTCTTTCAACTGCCGCAACGCTTGGCCTATGGCGGCCTTGTATTCTGTTGCCTGTACATTGGAAAGAGTGGACAAGCTCGGAGAAAAACGCCGTCCTAGCTCACGAACTTGCGCACATCTCGCATGGCGACTTTGCAGCGGTGCTGATTTCGCAACTCGGCGTCGTCTTTCACTTCTACCACCCTTTGGTACACCGACTTTCAGGGCGCATGAGATTGGAACAGGAGCTAGCAGCAGACTACGTCGCAGCACAGCTGACTGGTGGTCGAGGACAGTACGTGAGAGTCTTAGCGAAGTTAGCCTTAGAACATCAAGATCGATTTGTGGGCTGGCCGGCCCGTGCGTTTCTTCCGACCCGTCATACTTTTTTGAGGAGACTTGAGATGTTAAAAGATGGAAAACTGAATCGACCAGGGAGCACTCCCGTCAAACAGTGGGTTGCGATGGCCGCAATCGTGATGGCGTCGATAGTGCTGGTCGGCCTAAAACCGCCACCCAATCGCGCAGTAGCACAAGACTCGCCCGTAAAGCTTAAAGTGAAGCTCGATGCAAAGGATCCGTCAGGTCGAGGTCAATTCGATTTGCGTTATTTTAGCGATGATGGAGGCCTCGTGGTTGCAGTACGACCTGCCGAATTACTGGCGAGCATTTCCTTGACCGGCTTGTCGAAACAGATTCAAAGCTTGCCAATGGTATCGGAGGTTACATCCGCATTGGGAATTGACTTGAACGATGTCGAGCAAGTGTTGGTCGCAGTCGAAGCTCCCCCAAGCTTGCCGAAGTCGATTTATGTACGATCATTGAAGCCTATTCGCGAGAATGCATGGTCTACGTTTGGCAAGCCGTCCAAACTTGCTGGTGCGGATATCTTGGAGTCCCCATCGAACGAAACATGTGTATGGAAACCAGACAATCGATCCATCGTTTTGAGCAGCAAACGCAATGTGGAACGATGGATTCAGGGACGACAGGTCGAACGCAGACTCACAGAAGCCGATCCGTGGAAAAAGTTAATGGATCGTCCACTGATAGTCATGGTCATGATCCTCCCGTTCATTGAACAGAACGCATTGTACCAGGAGTACCGCTTTGACGAAACGTGGGATGGGCCGAACAACATTAAGTTGCTAGCCAAGATGCCAGATACGTATCGGCATCCTGACTCCGCACCAGCTTCGTCCGAAACGAGTTACACGACCATCATAGGTGAAGACGCTTTTTGCCAGCCGTCCAAGCTCGGAACATTCACCGATATTCGCGATGGCACTTCGAATACGATTATGTTAGTCGAGTCAAAAACTAGTATACCGTGGACCAAGCCCGAAGATCTCGAGTATGCAAGCGACAAGGCATTACCAGCTATGGGGGGATTCTCTGACGCCGGCTTTAATGTCGCTCTCGCGGATGGCTCGGTCAGGTTCCTAGGACTAACTATGAAAGAGACAATGCTTCGATCTTTGATCACCCCGCGCGGTGGTGAAGTCGAAACGAAGTAATCGAAACTATCGCGCGGCCACGCGATAACGAACGACGAGCCGTTGTACCGGGTCGGAACAATGGGCTCGTCGTTGCTTTTCCGTTTCGCTTGTATTGCCGAAAATCCGAAGACTGCATTGTGCGTGTGGTCTCAGACTCCGTGGGGGTATCATCGGACTCGCCAGTATCGTTCGAGAGGCCAAGGTGATTGGCTAAGTCTTACGTCGTACAGCTCTTTCATTCGCTACCTTTCTCCGGCTTACGCCCACGCACCCTGACACCTTTGAGTGTGACCATCCACCAAACAAAGACTCCTGACACCTTTGTTTCAGTTTCACTCCGCCTAAAGACCAGACGCGAGTCGTTGGAACTCTTTCCTCAAATCCGAATCATCTGCGTTCGGAAAATTCGCGCGTTGTACCATGATCAGGTAAGCACGCTTCCGAACGGGATCAATCCACGCTTGAGTACCATACGCTCCCCCGTGACCAAAGGAACCAGCCGACAGCGCTTGCGAAACTCCTTGTGGTTCGCGAACGATACAGCATCCAACGCCCCAAGCGTTGCCGGTAGTGAAGCCGGTTTTTAAATCGCCTGTGGTCGGAGTGCGCAAACGAAGTACCGATTTTTCCGAGAGGATTTGTTGCCCGTTCCACTTGCCGTCATTTAGCAGCATTTGGCAAAATTTTGCATAGTCGTTGGCCGTGGAAAAAAGGCCTCCATTGGCCGCAGGCATCCTATCGCGATCAGTTGGTTTCTTACCCGCCAATAATCCAATCGGGGACTCTTTTAAAGTGCCATCGGCAGCTTTCGAATAGCTCTTGGCCAATCGCGGCATCTGAGCATCCGTTAGGTAAAACGAAGTATCTCGCATGCCAAGTGGTTTGCACACTCGTTCATCTACAAACACATCGAATGTCTTTCCAGAGACTACTTCGATAATGCGTGCAGCGGTATTGATGCTCGTTTGGCTATATTGCCATTTGCTGCCTGATTCAAAGAGCACGGGCAGCTTGGCGTACTTTTCAGCAGCAACTGCCAGAGTAGGGGACGTGTAAGTATCCTTGCCGGGAATCTCACTCATGCCGGACGTATGATTGAGTAGTTGTTCAATCGAGATCGTTACCTTTTGGTCGGCTGAATTTTTGAGGCCAGCCATCTCAGGCAAATATTTTGAAATCGGATCGGCCAACGAAACTTTCCCCTCGTCCACGAGCATCATCATGCACGTTGCGGTAACTGGCTTGGACATCGACGCAATCCAGTGAATCGAATCGATAGCCAATGGTGATTGACTCGCTAGGTCACCGAAACCCGTGGCTTCTAGATGAAGTGTTTTGTCGGGCGCTACCACCATCGTTACCACCCCAGCTACATCGTTTTTAGCAACAAAGCCGTCCATCGCTTGCTTGATAGTAGTCGGCGATTGGACATCGGCTTTACGGTAAACGATGAAGTAGTTTTCCTTGAGTCCAACGTCTGGAGTTTCCGCTTGAACGAAGCCGCACGTAGCGATCTCTTTTTCGACTGTCTCGCGGTCAGCCCGGACGTGATTCATGGCCCATTCGCTGCTGACACCTGGGATTCGATGAATATCGATGAGGACGAGTTTGCCGTTTGGTTTCAAAGCCTTGAAGATAGACGCAGTGGTCTTGAATGGAAATTCGAAGTGATGATAGGTGTCGCATACAAATGCCAGGTCGACGCTGTTGGGGGCCAGCAAACAAGACTCGGGATTGCATAGTTGCGTGGAAACGTTCCCGATCTTTTCGGATTTGCAACGGTCTACAATGTGGTCTAAGAAATTCTGGGCGATGTCGACGGCAACCACTTTTCCATTTTGGCCAGTTGCCTTGGCAAGCAGTCGTGTGAAAAGGCCCGTTCCCGCTCCAATATCGGCGATGGACATACCTGGAGTTAATTGGATGGCCGAAACGATTTCATTGCGTTTGGCAAAGATTTCTCGGCTCTCAACTTCAAATTTTTCAAGGAACTCGGAGGGCTTAGGTTTTTCGAACGGAGCATTGATCCCGGGCCGTACGCTCGATTCTTGGGCAAGTGAAAGACTTGAACTCAACGGAACCATAAGAAAAGAAACAAGCGAGAGACAAGCCGTCCGACGCTTGATGAATCGCGTCAACAAATGAGATGATCGCTTTAGGAACATGTGCGCTATCCAGTCTGGAAGCTTATGCTACGTTTGAAATTGGACAGTTATTTATGGAACGGTCCTAAGGCTCGGAAACTTATGTGCAGGTGCTTACAAGATGTGCCAAACATCCCAGCCGACTAATGTTTTGCTTCGGATTCAATATGAATCTGTTTGTATCCGCCCGAAACTGCAAAGTAAGCCAGCAGGATCAAGTAAAGCCCGAGCATCGTTGCAGGAATATAGGACGTTAATTTGAGAGCCATGCGGCCTCCATTTAGTCCAGCCTCGACAACCGGTTTCTTGTCTGTCTCTGCTGTTTCTTTTGCGGTTTCCCACCAGCTTGCAAGCTTTGCATGATTTGCATCGGACTTACCTTCCTTGACAAGAATCTCACCGGCGCGGGTTAACTCCTTGCCGCCATCTTCGAGGCAAGCAACTTTGCTTCCATCTAACCCAACTGTCTTGAACCAAAGGAAGCTGTTCTCGTTCCCTGCTTTGTATCGTTCGTAAATTGCAGGGTTGCCCTCAGCCAATTGTTTTGAAGCGTGAAAATCCTGTTTGAATCCGATTCCAGGACCTCCTAAAAGACCGGCCGAAAGCATTCCAATTCCGCCCATTGCACCGATGGTTATCGCTCCGCCTTGTGGGAAGCGTTCGGATACGACAGCAAGCATCGTCGGCCATAGAAAGGTCTTACCGAACGCATACACCGTCGCGGCCACAATGCACATCAACGTCGAAGTGGCCGATCCAAGCAGTTGAAGGCCGATGAAGCCCAGGAGGGCGCTGACAGCAAGCAATCCCAAAGGAGAAATCTTTTCCACAATCGGACCGGCAAAGAATCGCAATGCAAACATCAATCCTGAAGTATAAACAAACAAAAGCAATCCATATTGGGGCGAAGCCATGATGGCTCCGGTGATCTTGCTGATCCAAGAATCGGTCCCAAGTTCGACGTATCCAACAAGAGCATGAATAATTAACATCACAATCATCAAAGGATGGAACAAGTAGGAAAACATTTTGCCAGAACTTACACCGGCGGTGGTAGCTTCCGAGGCCGGGAATTTCTGCCCAAGTATCATCAGTCCGTATAGCACTACGGGAACGAGAAAGAAAGACATTTGGATTTGCCAAGCCACCGGCTTCACGTCACCTCCGCCTACCATGAAATACGAGAGCAATCCGCCGATGATCAATCCGCCGGGCCATCCCGCGTGGAGAATATTGAGATAGTGGGCCTTGTTCCGAGGAAATAAACTGGCAACCAATGGATTTACAACGGCTTCGCATACCCCATTGCCAACCGCAAACAAAAACATTCCCCAGTAGAGGCATTGAAACGCGGCCCCTTTTCCGCCGGCCTCAAACGCCCAACCAGCGGCCAAGGTGAGAATCGCAGAGACAAGGTGCGTTGCAAATGCGATCCACATAAGCCTTCCATATCCGACAGCATCGGCAATAAAGGAACTAATAAGGATAATGACTCCAAATCCAACAAGACCACCTCCGGTGATCAAGCCGAGTTCGGTCATCGTAAAACCGTATTGCTCCGCCCATTGTCCGAGAATCCCCCCTCGCACAGAGAAACCTACGCCTGCTGCAAGAATCGCCATAAAACCCGCCCATAGAAGGCGTTGAGCATTTGGCGCTGAGGATGTTTCGTTGGGGGACATAAGCAATCTCAATTGGGGGGAGGGTTGAGCGAACTCAATCAAAATGGGGGTTTCCGGAATGCTATTACTAGCGGTCGCTAATTTAATCCAAGGCGACTTAGTCTGCCACTACCGACAACCAACATTTTCGGCTAACCCGCAAATCGTCATCCAATCGTTTAACCCCGTTTAACCCCGAGCCGTAGGCGACGGCCTTACGTATCTACGATCCGATTCCCGTTCATACCGTATTCTTTGCAAAACGATATCCGACGGTTTCTAAAAGCAAACGTGACAATTGCTTTGTTTTAAGGCGAGAGTCAGTTTGTAAAGTACCTACTATATGGGTGGCACGGGTAGCACGCTCAGAGGCGGTGATTTTTTGAATCCGAAGAAAGTATCCATCCCACTCCATGTGATGTTGCCTCAAAAACCAACGGTTTTTCAACTGCGAAAATCACAAGAAGTGTGATAGGTACTATAAAATCACAGCCTCTCGGAGCAATGACGATGGGTGTGCTGTCCATGGCAACGGTTGACTGGATATTCTCACGCCCTTCGTACCTCAGGGCGTGCCACCCACTTTGTTGCTGGTAAATTTTTGCCCAATGGCATTCACTTTTGTAAATTTTGAGCCTCAATGCACTAGCATGAGGGCCGGATTTGCAAGTGACTACTTGTCTTCCGGCCCGCACGCTAGCTATCGCGTTGCGGCTCAAAGCGAGTGCCATTTGGCTTTAGCCTGCTGCTCGCCTCAGTGCCAACTTTTTCAGGGGCAAATGTCTCACGAGCGACAATTCTCAGTTGCAAACGTTGGATCTTGATGGATTGGTACGGAATTTGATGATGATCTAGAACCAACTTTTGTTCGTAAGTCATTTTGGCAAAAGCATTGTGGACCCTAATTGATTTTCGCTGGAGCAATTCACATGAACCGATCGTTTGGAACTTGGAAGCCGCTAATCTTTACATTGGTTTTAGGAGCCCCGGTTGGATATTGGCTATTGTCCAATCCACCCTCACCGCCCTCCGCGGTATACGCTCAACAAGTTGCTGATGCGCAGGAGGCTCGCGGCGGTCTTGCCAATCCTGCTGGTGTAGCAAGTGCAGATCAGTTGTCAAAGGTTTTTCGGGACGTATCAAAGTCCCTCAGGCCATCGGTCGTTAGTATAAAAAATGTTGTTGAGCGATCGGCGTCCAAGCAGCGTGGTTCCAGATCGTTTGGGTTACCGCAAGACCTTGAACAATACTTTGGTCGGCAGCTCGACGGACTGAACAATGACAGCGACGATGGTCTCGAATTACCAAAAGGTCGCATCCAGAATGGTCTCGGTTCAGGAGTCATTGTACGCAATGATGGGTATATTTTAACGAACAACCATGTGGTTGAGGGCGCGAGCATTCTAGAGGTTGTGCTTAGCGACGAACGCAAATTCGATGCAAAAGTGATCGGCAAGGACGAGCGTACGGATTTGGCGATTTTAAAAATCGAAGCGACTGGGTTAGTAGCTGCCTCGCTTGGAAACTCAGAGAACATGGAAGTGGGTGATTGGGTCATTGCCATCGGTAGCCCCTTTGGATTGGCTCAAACAGTGACCGCTGGAATTGTGAGCGCGACAAATCGAAGCGACCAGGGCATAACTCTTTACGACAGTTTCATTCAAACCGACGCAGCAATCAATCCGGGGAACAGCGGAGGCCCATTGCTAAACTTGCATGGTGAAGTAATTGGCATTAACACTGCCATCGCGTCCCGCAGTGGCGGTTACAACGGAATATGTTTCGCAGTTCCGAGCAATACAGCAAAGCGAGTGCTAGACGATTTGATCAGCAAAGGCAGAGTCACACGTGGCGTCATCGGAATTACGCCGGAAACGCTGAGTCCCGAGTTGGCTGAAAAGCTTTCACTCCCTGCTGGAACGCGCGGAGCCGTGGTAGCGGGTGTAGCCAAGGGTTTGCCTGCAGCCAAAGCTGGACTCAAACAAGGGGATGTCATCACGTCTATCAACGGCACCAACATTACGTCGGATTCCTCCATGCGGCGTTCCATTGGCGAGACAAAGCCGGGAACACAGGTTCGCATTGCCTATCTGCGAGACGGAAAAAGGGCCGAAGTCAATTTGATCGTGGATGAATTGGACGAAAAGGCTTTGGCTGCCGCTGCCGCAGAAACAGCCTTCGTATTCGGTATCGTCGTCGGTATGGTGTCGGAAGAAACCAAAGTCGAGTTAGGTCTTCAATCCGGAGAAGGGGTCGAGGTAAAAGAAGTCAATCGACGCAGTCCACTTGCTAAGACCATTCCCGCAGGGGTCGTCATACTGTCCGTCAATGGAAGAAAAGTGGGAACGCCAAACGAGTTTGCCGAATCCATGGAAGCTGCGGGCAAGTCCGGGATGATCAAGATGGTCATTCGCGATAACGAGGCCGACAAGACTGTCCAATTGCGGACACGTTAAGGTGCGGCTTTTGCCGAGAAATCTTATGTCACTCTTGCCAAGCTTGACGAGAGTGACCCTTGGCGCTTTTGCCGAATTGATCGTGAGTCAATTGGCCATAGCGGGTGGCGCGACAGCTGAAACGGGAACCATCGCTTCGGTTTTCTTTCTTCGAAACCAGTTCCATGAACGCGGTTTTTTGGACGCGTCTTGCAACTCTCCTTCCCATCCCCGCCGATCGACAGGAGTCAAATTTCGGTCAAGCAATGGAGTTTGGGCCTGCGCATGATCCTCTTGTGAACCGAACGAACAAAACTCACCTGGTCTAGCGATGCGAGGAAGTAACGTAATGATGATCTCGTTTCGTTCCTTCAACCGATCGCGACTTTGAAACAGTCTACCAACCAACCACAAGTCTCCAAAGAACGGGATCTTGTTCTGCCCATCGTTGCTCGTTTCCTTGATCAACCCGCCGATTACGATCGCTTGTCCATCCGCCAAGAGGACCGTCGTCTGAACCTCCGTGGATTCGCTATCTGGTAACTTCGATGTAGGGTTGATCCTCCCTGTAGAAACTTGCGGCGCTACCGTCATGAGAACTTGTCCGTCTTCTGTGATAATCGGAGTCACGGAAAGCACAACTCCGAATTCGAGGAAGGCAACGCTTTGTAAAGTGCTGGTGTTCGTGGCGGTGGTGAGTAGGTATCCAAGTTTGCCGCCAACGGAAATCCTTGCTTTTTGGCCATTGACGACAGCGACTTTGGGAGATGCCAAGGTTTTCGTATCGCTGGTAGATTTCAGCAGATCAATCAAACTCGTGAGATCGCCTCCCTCGACACGCATCATGGTTGCAGGTGGGGTGCCCGAGGCCAAGCCCATTGTCCCAAAGGTTACGTTTGCTCTGTTGACTCGCGCAAGTTGATTAAAATTGACGCCGTGTTTGTTGTTGTCCTTGAGTGTCACCTGAAGTATGTTTGCTTCTACGACGACTTGTCGAGGCATGGTATCGACCTGAGCAATGTATTCAGCGATCCTTTCCAAATAGGGTGGCAGATCTTCGATCACCAATTGCTCGTGCGCACTGCGTTGTTCTTCATTGCTCGTTTGATTGATGAAAGATTGGCCGAGAGGCGACATAAGTCCCTTGACCACATTGTCGACATCGCTCGCAAGAACATAGTTGAGCGTAAAGACTCTCACGTGGCGGCCTTGGACCGAGGGTGAGTTTCTTCGGTCGCTGTTCATGCTCGCAATCGTAATGATATTGTTTTGACGTACCCAGGTGTAACCATGTACCGCCAAGATAGCGTCGAGGGCGTCGTTGAGCCGAACATTGGTGAGCGTCACGTTCACCCGTTGACTGACCTCTTCGCCGGTAACAATATTGAGCCCCTGCTGCTGAGCGATCATCGAAAGAACAGTCGAAAGAGGCGCGTCGCGAGTGACTAAAGTTACGAAATCCAGTTGGCTTTGAAGCTGCACTCGGTTCTCTGATCCGTAGGCGAGAGGAGCAAGCGGAACGATTTGTGGTTTTGGTATTGCAAAATCACTAGATGGCACAGACCTAATCTGTGGGCTTTGCGAAGGCAAGAATTCTTGAGAAAACGCCTCTCGGCTAGTCCCCCAATAGACGCTGAGAATGCAAGCGAAAGCGTATGTCCATACTGGCAAGGTGGAGTCGCTGATTCGAATGTTTCGTCTATTGGCGATCATGCAGCTGTCGGAACTCGGTGAAGAAGATATCGTTGATCGAAATATCGTCCGTTCACTGGAAGGCAGCCAGCATCTTTGGCACAACCCTACCAAATCACCCATTTTACCTAGGTTAGTAAGTCCGCGATTCACGTAGGTCCGCCTTTCCTCAGACTGAGGATAGCCGGATCTACGTGAATAGCATTCGGCTTGGGACTTAAGCGATTGGTGGCAGCGCGGTTAGTGCTTGAACCGCTACCTTGATGGCGGCCTTTTGCTGATCGTTTAGTTCACCAAGGAGTGGCTGCATCGGCCCAGTCTCCGCAATTCCAGCCGCCGCGACCGCGTGGTGCAATACCCGTATGGGTTGGATAGAATTTCGGAGATCCTCTAAAGGACCGAACGTTGTACGAATAGCCTCTGCCTTCGCAAAGTCTTTTGCTTGGATAGCGCGAAGCATAGCCATGGATCTTGCCGGGGACACGCAGACGCATCCGCTGGTAAACCCGCCCACCCCAAAATCTCGAAGGTGTACGATGGCGGGTTGCTCGCCTATCCCACTCACGACTATGTTAGCGGGAACGACGGACATGATTTCTTTTAAGTACGGATCGACGCTCGGATTGTCGCGAACCACAGCGTACTTGATCCAACTAACGAGTTCATCGCGGACGAGAGACTCGACCAACACCGGCGAGAGCCAGCGGTCATGTTTGATATACAGCACAATGGGTTTGCCGTATTGCTCCACGAATAGCCTGACTCCCGTTGCGATTCCAGTCTCGTCTGCAATTTCTTTTTGTGGCAAAATCATGACCGTGGGGAAATCGAAGTCTTTCAAAATTTCAGCTTGATCCATCATGATTCCGAAGGTCGGACCAACGGAAGGCACCATCCACGTGTTGGGCGCAGCCGCACTTGCTAGCATCGACAATGCATCGGCATACTCCGCAAGTCTCATATGATAGAAAACGGCGTTGCCACCGTAGAGTAGCGTCGAGACACCACCAGCCTCAAGTGCCCGAATGATCTTGGTGTTTTCCAACACGGAAATCTTGCGCTGCGAATCGCGAGCAAGTGGCGGAACCGCAATCACACTATTCGCAATCAACTCAGGGGTCATAGCCGAAGTCCACATCAAAAAATATCCGGTTCTCGGTTGGAAGAATGGCCATGGAGGAAATCAAAATCGCAGCCTTCGTGCGCTTGGGTCACGTGGTCAGCAAAAATACGATGATACCCTCGTGTCCAAGTCGTGGTAGGTGGTATCCAATTTTCCCGACGCTTGTTCAAAATAGTTTCGTCAACCAGTAGTATCAGCCTCCGGTTTGCAACATCCAATTCGATCAGGTCGCCGTTTTCAACAAACGCAAGCGGTCCGCCAACATGCGATTCAGGGGAAATGTGCAAGACACATGTTCCATAACTGGTGCCACTCATCCTGGCATCAGAAATTCTGACCATGTCGCGAATGCCTTGTTTCAAGAGTTTTTCGGGAATCGGAAGCATTCCCCATTCCGGAAATCCAGGAGCACCGATTGGGCCCGCACTTCTTAAGACGATTACCGTATCCGCTGTTACGTCGAGATTCGGATCGTTGATTCCTTTCTTCAATTCCGCATAATTGTCGAAGACCAAGGCAGGCCCTACGTGTTTTTGCAATCGCGGCTCCGCCGCAACCGTCTTGATCACGCAACCATGAGGAGCCAAATTACCTCGGAGCACACACGTCCCGCCTGTCGGCCATATCGGATTGTCTCGAGTGCGGATGACCATATCGTCAATTACTTCCCCTGACTGAACTTGATCCCCAATCGATACTCCGTTGACTGTCTTAGCGTCCAGCTGCAAGAGATCTCGCATTCTAGAAAGCAATCCTGGCAATCCACCCGCGTCATAGAAATCTTCCATCAGGAACTTGCCGCTGGGACGGACATCTGCGAGCACGGGGACAAGTTGCGACATGGCATCGTAATCGTCCAAAGTCAGTTTGATCTCTGCCCGCCCAGCCATGGCAATCATGTGTACAATTGCGTTGGTCGAACCACTGATGGCCAATTGAGTGGCCATCGCATTCTCGAAACTAGCCCGAGTCAATATGCTTCGCGGTGTCGTATTCTGCCAAGCGAGTTCGACCGCTCGTCGGCCAGTTGCGACTGCCAGCCGACTATGTTCCGCAACGACTGCTGGGATGCATGCTGCATTGGGCAAGGTCAACCCGAGAGATTCGGCAATGCAAGCCATGGTGGAGGCGGTCCCCATCGTCATGCACGTTCCCGCCGATCGAGCGATGCAATTCTCGACTCCTTTCCAGTCGCTATCGCATAGGTTTCCGGCACACCGCTCTGCCCAATACTTCCAAGCGTCCGTTCCGCTACCCAACGTCTGATCTTTCCATTTGGCTTTGAGCATTGGCCCAGCGGGGAAAAAAATCGAAGGAATATCTGCCGATATAGCGCCCATGATCAATGCCGGAACCGTTTTGTCGCATCCGCCCATTAAGACTGCGGAATCAATTGGATGGCATCTAAGTACCTCCTCGGTCTCCATGGCCAAAAGATTCCGATAGAGCATCGTCGTCGGCTTCATCAACATCTCGCCTAAGCTCATGACTGGGACCTCCACGGGGAAGCCTCCCGCTTGAAGAACGCCTCGTTTAACCTCTTCGACACGTTGCTTGAAATGGGAGTGGCACGTATTGAGATCGCTCCAAGTATTGAGCAATGCGACAATCGGTTTGCCAGAATAGTCCGCGTCGTCTAAACCCATCCCCTTGAGACGCGAACGATGGCCAAAGCTGCGAAGATCATCTGGAGCAAACCAACGACTGGAGCGTAGCTTATGCGGGTCCCTGGTTCCAACCACGGTATTTTTTATACTCATCAATCGCTAATTCTAGTCAAAGTCGTTCGATTTGCAGTCAGGCTACGGAGTCGGCCAATCATTCTATCTCTTTCTGGTTCGCTTCTGGCCCAAATCCTGGTAGTAGTCATCGACAGCCGTCATGTTCGGTATATTCACAAGCGAGTCCAGATCGGCATTTGAGAATGCATGATCCAACGCTGCTGTAGCCATGGTCGATTCCCCTTCTCCGCCATTTGCTTTGGCTGCATTGATGTAGTTAACTACATCCAAAACATCGAGTGGATCTACTTTTCCATTGCCATTGGTGTCTAAATACGGTACGCCGCTGGGGCGAGTATTTGGCAAGTCTCGCAGGCCATTTTTGTTGATGTCGTTGACTAATGCGAGCACGTCCAACGGTGTGATCGATCCGTCATCGTCTACGTCCAACGTATTCCGCTGGTTTTGGGAGGCCGCAAAAATTCTCACGCTTACCGAAGCCGCATTGCTTACCACTTCATCGTTGTCTTTGACGGTATAAGCGAACGTGGCCGTCAATCGTTGGTCCGTCGCTGGGGTATATTCAATCCGTCCATCGGACAAAATGCGGACTGATCCGCTCGTTGGTACTGTTACGATGCTTACGGTGCTTGGGTCAATGAATCCATCGTTATCCTGATCGTTGGAAAGAACATCGATAACAACTTTGAAATTCGTTGCAGTGCTCGCAGTGTCCGCAGCGGCTATTGGAGCCAACTCAATGACGTCTGTGACGGTGACCGTAAACGGCACCTCCACAAACAATCCTGTCGAGTCGGTACTGCGAATTCGCAATTGATGGACGCTTTGAGCCTCAAAATTCAGTTTGCGATTGGTTCGCAATTCGTTGCCGACGATTTCAAAGCGAATGTTGTCTCCGGTGGTTGGCGTAGGTACCAAACTATAGGTATAGCTTTCGCCAATGTCTGAATCCGTGGTCGAAAGGACAGATACCACAGTCCCTGCGGGACGGTTCTCCGCAACCGACTTGCTTGGTGCCGTGATGTCGGTCGGGGCTTCGTTCACGTTATCAACCACGATCACAAAGTAGTCTTCAGTAAACTGTTGAGTTGAGTCGGTAGCACGAACACGCGCAAATAGATTCGGCGTTGCCTCAAAGTCGAGAGAATTCTTAGCACTTAGGTTTCCATTGTTCAACGTAAACAGTCCGTTGTTCGTGTCGCCAAAGCCTGTCGCAAACGAATATGTTAAAGTATCGCCCAAGTCCGGATCGGTGGCACTGAACGTGCCCACCGGAGCAGATGCTCCTTGATTCTCTTTGATTCGGAAGTTGTTTAGAGCAAGACCGCTGGGTGCTTCCGGCAAATCACGTACATTGACTACGAAACTTTTCGCATAAGAAAGTCCGCCTGTGTCTGTACCTCGAACTCGTATGGCGTAACTCGACTGAACTTCGAAATTGGGTGTAGAAATTGTATGGAGCTCATTCCCAACAATCGCAAATCTGCTGTTGTCTGCATCACCCTCCCCGCTAACCAAACTGAACTGATGGGCGTCGGACGCATCCGGGTCGATTGCAGTCAATACTCCTACAAGAGTTCCGCCGACTACGTTTTCATCGATAGACACGTTGGACAACTTTAGATCAACAGTGGCTTCGTTCATGTCATTGATGGTAATGGTGAACGTCTGAATCGGACCGTTGTTCGACTTGTCGATGGCCTGGATATCAACTCGATAGCTGGACTTCGATTCAAAATCAAATGATTCGGAAGAAAGTAGCTGATTTCCACTCAAGCTAAATTTGCCGTTGTCTTTATTCCCAGCAACGAATCGGAAAGCCAAACTGTCTCCGACATCTGGGTCGGTCGCAGTCAGCAATCCTATCAGCGTACCAATTGGAAGATTTTCACTCAAGCTATTGGAAGACAGCCGCATGTTGGTGGGCAATTCATTGATGTCGTTAATAGAAATAACATACGAAGCCTCTGCCGATAGTCCGCCACGGTCAGTGCTCCGAATTCTAACGTTGTACGATTGTTTGGTCTCAAAATCGAATGAAGTGGCAGATTGCAATTGATTATTGAGAATCGCAAAACGATCGTTGTCCGTAGAGCCAACGCCGGCGACAAGCGAATAGAGGAACCTGTCGCCAGCGTCGACGTCAACCGTCGATAGCAAACCAACCAGTGAACCGTTTGGTAAAGCCTCGTTTATGGTCGAATTGGCAAGGGCTATCGATACAGGCGCTTCATTTACGTTCTCCACCAGGATACTTAATTGTTTCTCGGTGAACAGACCACCCAAATCGGTTGTTCGAACTCGAACGGAATACGTGTTCTTGATTTCGAAGTCGAAGCTTTCGAGAGCATGAATCTCATTCCCGACCAGTGAAAAACTGGCGTTGTTGTCAGCCCCAAGGCCTGGCACGAAGCTGTATTGAAAAGAATCCGAAGCATCAGGGTCGGCAGTTGCAAGAATTCCGACTGGCGTACCGGTTCCAGCATTCTCATTCAGACTATTGGGGCTCAAAGAAAGAGCTGTCGGAGCTTCATTTCGATCCACAACGGATATTGGAAAGGCCTTTTCAACAGTTAGTCCACCAACATCGGTAGCTCTCACTCGAATGGAATAGAAAGACTGCGTCTCAAAATCGATCGGCTGTAGCGGACTGACACCGCCCGTTGCATTGATCACGAATTTTGAGTTGTCATCTGCTCCTGGTCCGGCCACAAGTGAATAAGTAAGCGAATCGCCAGCATCGCTATCGACTGCAGTCACGCTAAACGCCACCGCATTTACTGGAGTATTCTCCTGAAGCACTCCGGAAAGATTCAAGTTGAACGGGGCTTCATTGACGTTCATGACGGAAACGACGAACGGAGCTTCCGTACTCAGCCCGCCGGCGTCTGTACTCTTGATGCGAACGAAGTAAGTCGTAGTCGTCTCGTAGTCGATCGACGCATTGGAACGAAGTGAACCACCAACAATACTAAACTTTCCATTGTTTTGTGAGCCGATTCCGGTCACGAAGCTGTAAGAGAATGTGTCTGCGATATCCGGGTCCTGAGTTACGAGTGTTCCGACGACGGTTCCAATCGCACTATTTTCAAAAATCGAAGACGGAGCCAGCGACAGTGACGTCGGCGATTCATTCACATTGAGCACATCGATGACAAAGACCTTCTCAATAGCTACGCCACCCGAATCCCGGCTCTGAACACGTATCGAATAATTTGGTTTGGTTTCGAAATTAAGAGTGGTATTTGTAAAAAGCTGACTACCTACGATCGAAAAGCTACTGTTATTCAATGCACCATTGCCTGGAACTAGCTGATAGGTGAACGTATCTGAACCATCTGGGTCGACCGTCATAAAGCTTCCGACCAAACTGCCATTTGGACTGTCCTCGGTGATGCTCCGATTACTAATTCCAATATCCGACGGCGGATCATTCACATTCTTAACTGTAATCGTTAAAGTGCGTTCGATGAAAAGACCACCTTGATCTACGCTACGAACAAAAACCACATATGCGTTCTTCACATCGAAATTGAAGACCGCAGCTGTCCTCAATTCGCCGCCGACAACTTGAAACTTTAAGTTGTCCGGAAACGCGACATTATCCACCAGTTCATACTTGTGCGTGTCTCCAAAATCTTGATCCAGCGTAGACAATAATCCCACGGTGGTGCCCGGCGCGCGACCCTCGTCAACGGAAGTTGGTGTCAGTGCAATTCCGGTAGGTGCTTCATTTACATTTAAGACAGAGATGTTGTATGTTTTTTCAATCCAAAGTCCGTTCGCATCTGTTGCGCGAACGCGTATTGAATAGAGCGTCTGTCTCTCGAAATCGAGATTGTCATTGCTTCTCAATTCCTTGCCAACGACAGTGAACCTTGCATTGTCATCGGCACCTACACCACTAACGAGGGTCAGGGTGTGCGAATCATTGGCATCTTGGTCAGTGATACGAAAATTGCCGATGGCCGTCCCGATGGGGGAATTCTCCAAAAGCTCGGTTGCCGAAAGTATTAGGTCGGTAGGTTTTTCATTTACGTCTATGACGTGAATGGTGACATCGCTTTCGGATGTCAAACCCGCTTGATCGATGGCACTAACATGAATCGTATAGGTATTTCGGGCCTCATAGTCAAAGGTAACGGCCGTGTCCAAACGGTTGCCTTGAATGCGGAACAGCGTATTGTCATTCGGAACCGAAGTCGCTGATAACTGATATCTAGCTTGATCGTTTTTGTCGGGATCGTTTGAGCTGAAAGTTCCGACGACATAACCTGGCGGCTCATTTTCTGGAACTGGGTTTGCGTTGATGGTTAGTCCGGTAGGCGCTTCATTGACGTCGCGAATCGAAATGACGAAAACCTTTTCCACTGTAAGACCATCGGCTCCCGTAGATTTTACTCGAATGCTGCGCGGCCCTTGCGTTTCGAAATCATACGAAACGCGTGCACGAATCTGATTTCCAACCAATTGAAATTCGCTGTTGTTGTCGTCGCCCACGCCCGACTTCAATGAGTAGGTGAAGGTGTTGGGGCCATTGGGATCAAAGGTTGATAGCGTTCCTACCAAAGTTCCTGTCGGCATGTTCTCATTGATACTCGCGGTATCCAAACTCAATTCCAAAGGCAATATCGCTTTCGTAAACGGGAAGTCAGTAGACGCAATCCCGTTGGCTATGACGTTCAATGTATAGTCACCGGACTTGAGCGACGCTGGCACGGTAAACTGAGTCGTGACCACTGCGCTACCAGTCGCAACACCCGGAGTCCAATTGAAAGAACGAGCGAAGGTGACTACGCCAGTTGCACTGGTAAGTCTCACGATTGGGTAGTTTGAGGACATTTCAGCATCGTCCCCGTACGACGCCCCTTCCGAGATTCCAGTTAATTGGGTGCCGGTAAGCGTGTAAGTGTTTGAACCGTTGTAGGCGAGGCTACTGACAGTTGGCGCCCACGCCGGATCAACTGTTCCCGTTGGTACGTATTCCCAAAGGCTACTCGATGAAGTTGAAAACAAACCATTGCCATTTGGCAACATCAACATGCGAGTAATGAACGCCGGTCCGTTTAATTCGGCGACCAGGGCGGGAGGTGCTAATGAGGTAACGTCCGTCAATGTATTGGCGACTGGATCGAAATCAAAAAGCTTGGTTGGCGCAGTGAAAATTGGAACGGATGTGTCGACGGCAAATAGAAAATGCCCATTGGGAAGCATTACCCCAGGCGTATCATCGGCTCCTAACCCCGCAGGCAAACTTGGCCCCGCAGTCCAAGTGTTGGTCGATGGAGTGTAAAACGCGGTATTGTTATTCGCCCCTACCTGGAACACGCGCCCATCCGGCAGCAACGTCGCTGGCCCCATTTCGTAACCGAACGAACTTCCAGTCAAGATTACCGGTACGTTGCCTGCATCGACCCATCTGCCTGTCGAGGGTACATATCGCTGCGAGCGATTGTTAGCGAATACATCGACAGTCAATACGCTACCATCCGGAAGTAATATCCATGTCTCTTCATCGCTTGCGTCATTATGCAATTTACTTCCGGTCTGAGCCCACGTATTGGTGGCAGGATTGTACAGGTAGGTCTGCGTCCCGGATAAATATCCTGCCAAAATCTTACCGTTCGGCAGTAGGACTGTCGGATCGTCACCGAACTCCGATTGCGGAAAGTTGGGTATGGAGGACCAAGTGTTGGCTACAGGATCATAGATCTCGCCAGAGTTGATCCAATTGTTTGTGCCACTTGGGCCGGTGTACTCACCGCCCAGAACGAATACTTTCCCAGACGGCAATACGTTGGATCCCATGTAGAGACGCTCCAATGACATGGGTGCTTGAGTCGTCCAGGTTCCGTCATGATAATTTCCTGTAGCGTCTGGCGTAAGCTTAAAGAATTTATTTGATACGCCCGCCTCTTGGGCCATTACCGTTCCATCGGTGAGGAGCATCATCGTCCCAATCCCATCGCCTGTGGGTGCATCATTGGTCAGTTGCACCCACGAACCTGCAAGCATTTGCCTTAACTCTAAACGCTCAAAACGCGGCTTACGATGTTGAACTGAAAGGGAACGACGGCGTTTCATAATAAGTTTTATTCCTTTGTTTGCTCAACGAACCTGGCAGGGAAATCAGCGATCTGGTGGGGGAAATAAAACGAGTTTATTCCATGGACGTATTTATTACAAATCTTGGAAAAACATCTGTTGATCTGATCAGATTCCAAATTGCCCAATACACAAGCACTTCTTTGTCCAATTGTGCATTTCAGCAACGATACGAGAAATAATTTAACAGGTTGCAACGAAACCTGCTTTTCGATCTGAAAAGTCTCGGTCTCTAGGGCACCGGGACAGACTGGTAAGGCGGCGAGTCAGACGGCAAGCAAGCCCTGATTGCTGTAATCGCACTAAATCAACCGCCCTCAAGTTCGAATGGAGAGCTTAATTCAACGCCATTCGGATGAATTCCCACGGAAGGCCAGCCTACACTACCGGCGACGGCTTCGCCTTTGGGCCAAGTCCAGATAAAAGTCATCTACAGAAAGGACTGCGGCAACTGCTGAATCCCTGGCATTGCCGCGGTTCAGGAGCACGCTTAAATCCGATGCCGCGAACACGTTGTCGACATGATTGATCACCGATTCGCCTTCCGCACCTCGAGCTTTGTTTCTATTGATAAAATTGACGATCTCTAACACATCGAGCGGATCGAGCTTTCCGTTTCCGTTGGTGTCTAAATACGGAGCAGACGTTGGAACACCGTTCGGCAAGTCCCGCAGTCCGTTTCTGTTAATGTCGTTTACGAGAGTCAACACGTCCAATGGTGTTATGGATCCGTCGGCATCAACATCCAAAGCATTCAACTGGTTTTGGTAGGCCGCAAACACCGTGACGCTCACTAATGCTGTGTTGCTGAGAACTTCGTCGTTATCCTTTACGTTATAGGTAAAGGTAGATGTCAAGCGTTGGTCCGTGGGCGGCGTGTATTCAATACGGCCATCGGTCAGAATCCGCACCGAGCCACTGTTTGGTGCCGTGACAATTGTCACCGTAGTAGGATCAATGACTCCGTCTGAATCGCGATCATTAGCGAGGACATCGATTATGATCTTGCTGTTCGCGGGCGTACTCGCAGAGTCCGGAGTGGCGATAGGTGGTAACTCGATTACATCCGTAACCTGGAGCGTCAACGGAACTTCGACAAATAGTCCAGCCGAATCCGTACTACGAATGCGCAATTGATGCGAACTTTGAGCCTCGAAGTTCAGCTTGCGATTTGTTCGCAATTCATTGCCAACAATTTCAAAACGAATATTGTCCCCCGTTGTTGGCGTAGGCACCAGGCTGTAGGTGAAGGTCTCGCCGACATCGGCATCGATAGTGGAAAGCACGGAGACAACCGTACCGGCAGGACGGTTTTCGGCAATCGATTTGTTGGGTACGACTATGTTGGTGGGAGCCTCATTCACATTGTCCACCACGATCACAAAAGACTGCTCGGTAAACAGTTGCGTGGAATCGGTCGAACGGATTCTTACGAAAAGATTGGGAGTGGCTTCAAAATCGAACGAGTTCTTTGCAACAAGATTGCCATTGATAAGATCGAAGAGCCCATTGTTTGTAGACCCGGCTCCCGTCACAAACGAATAGGTCAGTGTGTCGCCAGCGTCTGGGTCTGTTGCGCTAAGGGTACCCACCAGGGCCGATGCTCCTTGGTTTTCCTTGATTCGAGAATTGCTCAGCAAAAGAGTTGTCGGCGCTTCCGGTAAATTGCGGACATTTACAGTGAAGTTTTTGACGAATGCAAGGCCAAGTCGATCAGTACCACGAACTCGAATTGCAAAACTCGGTTGGGATTCGAAATTCGGCGAGCCAAGTATTCGTAGCTCGTTTCCTTGAATCGAGAATTTATTGTTGTCGGCGTTCCCCGACCCGTCAGCCAAGCTGAATTGGTGGATGTCACCTACATCGGGATCGATCGCAGTTAGGAACCCAACGAGACTTCCGCCGGCGACATTTTCATCCAAAGTGGAATTGGAAAGATTGATGTCAACGATCGACTCGTTGACATCGACGATACTAATTAGGAACGACATAACTGGGCCATTTTGCGATTTATCGATCGCTTGAATATCAACTCGATAGCTGGACTTTAATTCAAAATTGAATGCTTCGGTTGAGAGTAGTTGGTTTCCGCTCAAGCGGAACTTCGCGTTGTCGTTCGTTCCACTTATAAATCGAAAGGTTATGCTATCCGATGCGTCCGGGTCGGTCGCATTCAACGATCCTATCAAAGTCCCGATCGGCAAGTTTTCGTTCAAGGTGTTGGCCGAGAGTTGAAGGTTAGTCGGCAGTTCGTTTGCGTCAATCACCGAAATGATAAACTGCGTATCGGTCGATAAACCCCCCTTATCTGTACTTCGCACGCGAATGCTATAGGAGCCCTTCGTCTCAAAATCAAAGGACGACAATGCTTGAAGTTGGTTGTTGACGACTGCAAATTGAGAGTTGTCGCTCGAACCAGCCCCAGGCACCAATGCATAGACAAACGCATCGCCCGCATCAACGTCAACGGTGGTAAAGGAACCAACCAAGGCATTGGCAGACGAGTTTTCTGCAATCGATGCATTCGAGAGAGCAATTGCAGATGGCGTCTCATTGACGTCGATGATCGAGACCGCAAAAGTTGCCTCGGTAAAGAGTCCGCCCGAATCGGTCGTACGCACTCGAATGTTGTAAACGTTCTTTGTCTCAAAGTCGAAACTCACAAGCGAGCGAAGTTGGCTGCCTACGACTGTGAAACTGGCATTGTCGTCAGCTCCTGCTCCAATCACCAAGCTGTACAAAAATACGCCTGCGCCATCTTGATCGATCGTTGAAAAAATGCCGATGGGGATTCCGGCTCCTGCATTTTCATTCAGACTTTTTGAACTAAGCGAGAGCGACGTTGGTGCGTCGTTTTGATTGACGACGGAAACAGTAAAAGCTCGCTCTACGGTGAGCCCACCAGCATCCGTTGCTCTAGCGCGAATGGAATAGGTGGACTGCATTTCATAGTCGACCGGAACCAGTGGCCGAATTCCTCCGGTAACAGTCATGGCAAATTTAGAATTGTCTTCTGCACCTTGCCCGGCAACCAAGGAATAGGTCAACGTATCGCCTGCATCGATATCGGTCGCGGACACACTTAACACGACAACATTCAATGGAGTATTTTCGAGCAAGGTGCCCGACAGATTTAAATTGAACGGTGCCTCGTTTACGTTGGTAACTGTGATTGCAAAGGATCCTTCCGTACTTAATCCGCCAGCGTCCGTACTCTTGATTCGAACTGAATAAAGGGTATTCGTCTCGAAATCGAACAATGCGTTGGAACGGAGCGAACCACCAACAATTCTGAATTGTGCATTGTTTTGCGAACCAATGCCTGCCACTAGGTTATAGCTAAAGGTGTCACCAGCATCGGGGTCTTGAGTCGACAACGAGCCAACGATGGTATCTAAGGGGCTATTCTCTGGAATCGTAGCGGTGGACAACACCAACCCAGTCGGATCTTCATTGACATTCGTAACATCGATGACGAAGGCCTTTTCAATGGTGACGCCGCCCGTGTCTCGGCTTTGGACCCGAATGGAATAGTTTGGCTTGACTTCAAAGTTCAGAAGAGTACTGGTCAATAACTGATCGCCAACAATGGAGAAACTATTGTTGTTCAAAGCACCGATTCCAGACACGAGCTGGTAGGTAAAGGTGTCAGACCCATCTGGGTCAGTGGTTGTGAAACTTCCGATGAAACTGCCAATTGGCTTGTTTTCCGCGATGCTGCGATTGGCCAAACCGATGTCAGTGGGAGGGTCATTCACGTTTTTGACAGTGACCATGAAAGCCTTTTCGATCCAAAGTCCACCTTCGTCTGTCGAGCGAACCAGAACCGAATAAGAGTTCTTGACATCGAAATTGAATACGGCTGCCGTCCTCAAGTCATTTCCAACGAGTTGAAACTTTTGGTTGTCCGGATAAGCGACGTTGTTGACCAGCTCATACTTATGCTTGTCGCCAAAATCCACGTCGTTCGTAGACAAAAAGCCAACGCTCGTTCCGATCGCTAAGCCTTCGTTGATCTCAGACGAAGAAAGGCCGATTGCAGTTGGTGCTTCATTCACATTTAGCACCGACACTTTGAATTGTTTCTCAAATTGAAGGCCGTTTGCATCTGTCGCTCGAACACGAATGGAGTGGAGTCGCTGGCTTTCAAAATCCAGGATTTGTTTGCTCTGTAGTTTTGCCCCAACGATTTCGAACCTGGAATTGTCATCTGAACCAAGGCCACTCACTAAGGTCAACAAATGCGTGTCGCTTGCATCGACATCGATGACGTGGAAATTGCCGATAAAAGTTGGCACACTTGAGTTTTCGAAAATTTCATTGCCCGAAACCATAATGTCCGCAGGTGCCTCATTCACGTCCAGTACGATAACAATGAAGCTACTCTCAACAAACAATCCGGCTTGATCCGTCGCTCGAAGTCGAACGGAATAGCTACTCCGCGATTCAAAATCAAACGTGACGGCTGACTGCAATTGATTGCCTTGGATCCGGAACAAGAAGTTATCGTCCGAGCCACTTCCGCTTACGAATTGATAGAGAATCTTATCGTTGGCGTCAGGGTCGTTGGTCGAAAGCAGACCTAGGAGCGTGCTAGGTAAGTCATTTTCGAAGATCGTGTTGCTCGACAGGGACAGCGTAGCAGGCGATTCATTGACGTCCGTAATGTTAATAAGCAATGCTGTTTCATACGAAAGTCCGGCTTTGTCGGTTACTCGCACCCGAATGGAATAAAGATTCTGAGTCTCAAAGTTGAAATCGACTGCAGAACGCAACTGACTACCGGAGATCGCGAAACTTGAGTTTCCGCTGGAGCCCGTGCCACTCACCAAAGCATAGGTAAAAGTGTCGCTCGCATCGGGGTCGTTATTTGAGAATTGACCAATCAAAAAATTGGTACCTTTGTTTTCTGCAATCGAGTTATTCGACAATACGATCGACGTCGCAGACTCGTTCACATTGATAACGGTGATAGCAACTGCTCGTTCGAAGAACAAGCCAAGTTGGTCCTGCGTTCTAACTCGAACCGAGTAACCACTCTTGGTTTCGAAATCAAAGCTAGCTGACGCTACGAGCGTATTGCCGGCGATGGCAAAGGACGCATTGTTGATTGAGCCCGTCCCGGCAACCAAGGAATACGTATGCGTGTCGCCAGCATCTTCGTCGATCGTAGTGAACGAACCGACCACAGTCCCTACTGCTTTGTTTTCATTTATACTTTGAGGCGTCAAATTCAATGCGGATGGCGCATCATTCACGTTGCGAATTGATATCTTAAAGTCCTTTTCAAAGAACTTTCCACCAGCATCCGTGGTGCGAACTCGTACTTGGTAGGAGCTCTTTACCTCGAAGTTGAACACGGAATTGGTTTGCAGCACATCTCCTAGAATTTGGAACATTGAATTATCATTCGCAGTTGCTCCAGTTACGAGTGTGTATGTAAAGGTGTTTCCGAACCGATTCGGATCGACCGAGGTGAAGATCCCAACGTCGCTTCCTACCGCGAGGTTCTCGTTAACGGCGTTGTTCGACAACAGCAAGTCCGTCGGTGCTACGTTTCCATAGAAAATTCCAAAGGGCCGATTGTAGATCGGTGTGTTCGTACTGGTAATCGTATAGGAACCGGTTGCCGGTCTGGAAAAGAGCCAATCTGGTTGAAGCTCGATTCCAACAGCATTGGTTCCCGTCGGCAGATCGATGAGAGCCCAACCGTTCGCATCCGATACGGCAAAGTACCGTCGCTGGAATTCGAGGGACCAATTCTTCAAGACACCCGAATCAAAATCCTTTCCATCGTCTATCGATAACGTCCATGTTCCTGCTAGGTTCATTGTATTTAGCGAAGACAGTGCCTGTTGCGGGCGAAAGGTTCCAGTAAAAGGGGGCGTTGCTGCATTGATTGAGGTTGCGCCGGAGTCCGCAAATCGCGTATTCGTATAATTATCGCCACTCCCCCCAAGAGCTTGAGCAAGCAAAATGGTTCTTCCATCTGGCGCGGTCAAGGTCAATGTCAAGTCGCTATCCCAAGTGTGATCGATGTTGACCAAAACTGCCAAACTCGCGACGGTGCCGGTGTCCGTGATGTTGATCGTAGAATTGATGGAGCCACGAACAGGAATCGGAGTGGCGGTCGCGTTCGACGCGATAACCGCATTGACCCCCGAGACGGTAAAACCAGGCAGAGATGGTTCGCCCGCGTTGATCACTCCATCCTGATTGATCTCTTCGTAAACATAGGAGTACAATCGATCGTTCTTCGATCGACCGAAATTGACTCCAATTACCGCCGACACGTCCGTCGCCTCGGTTATCAAGTGCCGGTTCTTGTCGGGAAAAGTCGGAGAGTAGCCAGGAGCTTCGGTACGGACCACGTAACTGCCTTGGGCCAATCCATCTATTAAATAAATCCCGTTAATAACGGAAGCTCTCTTTTCAGTACTTTCCCATATTCCATTGTCGTTGTTGTCGATATATGCAAAAGATGTTGTGGTTATCACGAGTCGCTCAAAGGAATCGTATACTCCATCGCCGTTGTAGTCTTCAAAAACGCTACCCGCGACCGAAGCGCCAACATCGGGCACATCGTTGATCGTGATAGTGAATGGGGCCTCAAAAAACTTCCCGCCCGCATCGGTAGTTCGAACTCGAATGGAATAAGAATTCCTGGCTTCGAAATTGAAAGAGGCCGCCGTGACGACGGTTTTTCCAGACACACCAAAGGAAGCGTTGTCGGCGGAACCGACACCCGCAACCAAAGAGTAAGAGTGCGTGTCGCCAGCGTCATCGTCGGTGGTCGTGAACGTACCGACCAACGACCCAATGGCTTTGTTCTCATCGACCGACTGCGGAGCCAAAGCCAAGGCCGATGGAGCATCGTTGATGTTCGTAATCGAGATGGTAAATTCTTTTTCAAAGAACTTACCGCCGGCATCCGTCGTTCGAAGTCGTATCAAGTACGAGTTCTTTACCTCGAAGTTGAAGGCCGCATTGGTCTGAAGCACATTGCCAACAATGCGAAACTGGACGTTGTCATTAGGGCGAGCACCTGTCACGAGAGTGTAAGTGAACGTATTTCCAAATCGGTTCGGATCGATCGAACTTAAGTTTCCGACGGGAGTTCCAATGATTTGGTTTTCATCGACGGTGCTATTCGACAAGAGTAGGTCCGTCGGTGAGACGTTGTCGTAGAAGATACCGAACGGGCGATCGTATACTGGCGCACCCGAACTCACTATCGAATAATTACCAGATGCTGGCCTCGAAAAAAGCCAGTCTGGTTGGAGCTCGATACCAACCGTATTGGTGCCGGTCGGTAAATCGACCAAAGCCCACCCGTTTTGATCTGATATGCCAAAGAACCTTCGCTGAAACTCCAAGGACCAATTGACGAGTTGCCCCGCGTCAAAATCCTTGACATCGTTGATCGTCAACTTCCACGCCCCGAATATATTGGCATCCTTGAACAAGGAGAGCGCCTGTTGAGGCCGGAAAATCCCTGTAAATGGCGCAGTACCTGCGTTGATGGATGTCGTTCCGGCATCGCTAAATCGGGTTGTCGTGAAGTTGTCACCGCTGCCGCCGACTCCTTGGGCAAGAAGAACTGTTGTTCCATCAGGAGCGGTAAGCGTGAGGGTCAAGTCGCTGTCAAATGGATGCGTGATGTTGAGGAGGACCACGACGCTGGCAACCGTACCCGAATCCACAACATTAATCGTCGATGTTATGGCTCCACGGGCAGGGATGGCCTGGGCAGTTGTGTTCGTTACTGCATAAGCATGGGTTCCCGAAACTGCGAAGCCAGGTAGGGCCGGTTCACCTGCATTGATGACACCGTCTCTATTGATTTCCTCGTACACGTACGAATACATTCTGTCATTCTTCGAGTAGCCAAAGTTCGCCCCCGTAATGGAGTCTGTGGCTCCGGTCAATGTCAAGATGTAACCGTTTTTGCCGGGCTGTGTTACTGTCCATCCTGCAACTTCGGTTCGAACTGTATAAGTTCCGGCGGCCAAATTCTCGAAGGCATAGCCGCCGTTGGCGATCGGCACAGCGGTTTCAGTGGCTTCTCGAGTACCATTGTTGTTAGCGTCAAGGTATGCGAAATCTGCTGCCACATCCAAAAATCTCTCAAAGGATTCAAAGGCAGAGTTCCCGTTGTAATCCTCGTACACCGTTCCAGCGATTGAAGTCTGGGCAACTGATCCGAACAGATTCAATTCAAATGCACCTTCATCTGCGTCGTTTGAATGGATGACTGCTTTGCCCATAAACGAGCCAGCCGCAATGGGCAGGAATCGAAGTGTAAGGTTGGTTGATTCGCCAACTTTGAGGCTGGTTGTTCCCAGGTTTGCAAGTCCAAACGAGCCGGTCACGTCGACTGAACTGATATTGAGCGGTAAGGTCCCTTGATTTCGAATTCGAAGAACAACTTCACTGAACAGACCAACTGCGATGGGAGCAAAGCCGACCGTCCCGCGATTTACAATGTCCACCGTGGAACTCACGATGGAAATCTCTGGTCGATTAACCCCCACGACCGCAGTGGCCGCATTCACTCGACCGTAGCCAAACTCAACGTTCTTACCCGTGCTCACATCGTACTTTACCCCACCAATTAAATCCGTTGCATTTCGTAGCAGGTCGCGCAAGGAATTTGGCGACAACGAAATTCCCTGAACACTCGCTTGTGCCAAAACCAACGCCCCAATTCCCGTTGCCAAGGCGGAAGAGGCTGAGGTCTGCCCAAATCCAGTATTGCCAATGCCCGTGTAATCGCCAGCCGCAAAACCAGCGGTACCCGTTCGGTCCGTAGTATCGATGGATAGGTAGCCAAACCGATTGTCACTGCTCGGAGCCACGATGTCTAAGGCCGAACCGTAGTTACTGTAGTCCGATCGCCCACCAAGGTTATTGGTCGCTCCAACTGCGATGACTCCAGGAATGTTGGCCGACTCTGCGGCTGGTCCAGAAACCGTACTTGCAGCATCATTTCCGGTCGCAAAGAAGTATGCCGCACCAACGCCTTGTCGCCCTTTTGTCGTTCCCCAACTCAAGGCTGCATTGATCGATGCGCTGGTACCACCGCCGCCCCATGAACTGTTTACGATGTCTGCGGATTTCCATGTTCCCAAACCATCGCGGGTTCTGCCCCCAGCGTAATAGATGGCACTAGCAATACTCGCATCGCTTGCCACCGCACCATTATCGAATATCTTGATCGACATAACGCGTGACTTGTAGGCCGCACCAGCGATCCCAATTGCGTTGTCGCCACGAGCAGCGGCTACACCTGCGACTGCTGTTCCGTGCTTGTCTGTACCAATAGGCTCCGATTGATTTGTATCGGTAACGAAATTCCAACCACGAATGTCGTCCACCCAACCGTTGCCGTCGTTGTCGATCCCGTCAAAATCGGTTTCACCCGGGTTCGTCCAAACGTTCAAATCGGGATGCGTCGAATCGATCCCGTCATCGATGATTCCGATGACGATGTTCGAGGAGCCACCCTGATTGACGTCCCAGGCTTCCGCGACATCGGAGTCAGCATCGATAAGTCCACCACTTTGCCCAAAGTTGTTGAGACTCCATTGATTGGGATAGCGTGCATCATTCGGCGTATAGAATTTCTCTCTGGCTTGATAGAAATTTGGGGACATCCAAGAAACGCCGTATGCATTCGCGATTTTGATTCCAACATCCAACGCATCTGGTCCATAACCGTTCTTCACTGTCGCGATGAACTGATCTGGAGTACCATCTAGCGGACGAAATGTCGAGAATTCATCGTGCTGGGCAAAAAAGCTTTCTGCGCTTACCGAAGGTTCAAGCGCGATGATGAGTTCGTTCAACAACACCGCTTCGCTGGCGGTATTTGAGTTGACAAAGACCGTCGTTGTAAAAGCCACGTTGTTTAATGCATTTAGCGACGCCACATAATCGGTTGTAAGAGGCTGGCTGGACTGATACTCCCAAACATGAGCTGCAATTTCTCGCACCAACGTTAACTCAGGAGGCAACACTACCTCCGAACCAGGTCGTGCTCCTATCACCAATCGATGTTCGTGCGGGCTGAGTTGGATGCTTTCATGGTCCTGTACGAATTGAATTGGATGACTTGGATCCCAGGCGAGGTCCGACGCCAACATGCGTCTTAGTTCGAGTTGTTCGATCTTTGGTTTTAGGTTCGAAGACTTACGTGGCTTGCGCATGGGAGAGGCCTTTTTGTCGCGGCGATTTTCGTGTGGGAAAAATTCCAATTCGGAAGATTGGAAATCATAACAAAAATGCGCAAACTGTCGTTGTAACCAACAAATTACAATCGCACAGAAAAAGAGCACTAATCCTCCTGGTTTGACGAAAATTGTCTACCAATATGACTTTCGCGAACTATAGTGCCGCCTTAATAAATCGCGAGCAATTGCGTCCAGCTAAGGATTTTCAAACGTGGGTGCCGCCGTTTGGCCATACGTGGTTTACGCGGAAATCCATTTTAACTTCGATGAATCTCTAGATGCTTTCGCCAATCGCGGTTGTCCACAACTGGGTAGTCGGTTCGAAAATGGACACCCCGCGATTCGGTTCGAGCCAATGCCGCAATCGCCATCTGCAAACTGACCGTCAAGATGTTTTGTAATTCCCAACCGTCGACACATGACAAGTCCTGGGCTAGAACGTAACTGCAGTATTGTTGGATGGCTTGCACTGCTTCGGTCAAGCGATCTTCACGTCGCTGAACCCCAACGTTTCGCCACATCAGTGCGCGGACAGCATTGCGAATATCCGCCAAGTCGAAGGGTTGGCTTAACTCCCCCTTGCTGGGATTGAATACCGGCAGCACCAGCAACTGGTTCTCCGTATCGCTTAAGGCAGATAGCGATGCATTTCGGCCAGCGATGGCCCCATAGACTAGTCCCTCAAGCAAGCTATTCGATGCCAATCGGTTTGCGCCGTGCAAGCCAGTACTCGTCACCTCTCCGGCCGCCCAAAGTCCAGGTAACGTGGTTTGAGCATTGCCATCCACTTCGCATCCGCCAATCATGTAGTGAGCTCCCGGACGAACGGGAATCGAGTCGGTGGCTATGTCCAATCCGAAGCCCGAACAGACTTTTGCAATACCAGGAAATCTTGATCTTACGTGGGCGGCATCCAAATGCTTCATCGTCAAATACACACACGGCGATCGCGTCTTTTCCATTTGACTAACGATGGCTTTGCTAACAACATCTCTGGGTGCTAACTCCAAACGCGGATCGAAATCACCCATGAATCGATAGCCCGCGGAATCTATCAAATGCGCCCCTTCCCCGCGCACCGCCTCCGTAATGAGAGTTCGCGAGCTGCCAGCAATGTAGAGCACCGTCGGATGGAACTGCATGAACTCCATATCGCGCATCACCGCTCCAGCCCGAAATGCAATTGCATGTCCATCGCCCGTCGCGACTCGAGGGTTGGTCGATTCGCGGAAGACTTGGCCGCAGCCACCGGTGCTTAAAATGGTTTCTTTCGCCCAAATCAGATATGGCCTTTCACCTCGTGTCGATGCAACCGCGCCGCGACAGCGTCCCTCATACGTCAACAAGTCGATCGTAAAAGTCTCTTCGTAGATTTCGGTATGCAGACGTTCGCGAGTATGCGCAATCATGGCTCGCATGATTTCTTTGCCGGTCGCATCGCCCAACGCATGAATTATGCGTTGGTGTGAATGACCTCCCTCACGACCAAGAACAAGCTGTCCCTCGTGCTGGTCAAATCGCGTCCCCCACTTGATGAGTTCAGCCACGCGGTCCGGCGCCTCTCGTACCACTAACTCGACAACCTGTGGGTCGCAAAGGTCTCCGCCCGCCACCAAGGTGTCTTGAACATGATTGTCAAAACGATCCTCAGGATCCCAAACGCTGGCTATTCCGCCCTGTGCGTAGGCGCTATTGGATTCCTCTAGTTTATCCTTCGTGAGAATAATCGTTCGCTGCGAAGGGTCTACTTCGTGTGCCGCTCGAAGACCAGCCAACCCTCCACCGATGATCAACACATCCGTAAAAAAATGCCCGCATCGTTTTGGCTCAATCGGCGCGAGATAGCGCGGCGAAAGCTGCGACCAAGGCTGAGAGAGTGTTTGGCCCGGTATTTTTCCATGGACTGAATCTAGATTAGGCATTTGCTTTTGGTGCGAACTTGTCGGTTTGATACTCTCGATCCACAATCATCGCCTGGATCCAGTGCCATGCAACGAGTGATCAAAGCAGTATCATAGCGAATCAAGGGTGGACTCAGTTCGTCTAATTTCAAATCGCAGTTGGGTGTAGGGTCGATCGTCAATTCCAATTCCGTTTTCCGTGGTGTCCTATCTCAACATTAAAGAAAAGCCAACTCAACCGCGTTGGGTTCCGAAGAAATCTCAAATGAATCCAAATCGAATACCCAAATGTCCAGTGGCGACGGAGCATCAAAATCGCGTACGTCAAGCGAATGCCAATGGCTGAGTTGTATTCCACTTTACGCACTCTATGATGGAGCTTAGCAAACTCAACGTTTTACCAGTGGAAAACGCGCGAAACGCCGTAAACCAACGATGCTAGGACGACTAAAGCTTAAGCAGCCTCATTCACACCGGCGGCACGGGCGAGAGAAGCAGACACCCACTAAATCATTGGGATTTGATCGGTGTTGGCTTTTTTGCTGAAAAATCGAGGGATCGAAGGCCGGATTGCAGGCGATTACTTGACTTCCGGCCCGCACGCTAGCGCGTTGCGGCTCAACGCGAGTGCCGCTGCCCGCTAGCCGTTCAATGCCCAAGAAATCGGTTGGCGACTCAGGCTCCAATTTACAAAAACGGCACTTGCAAACTGCCGCTCGACGGCTCCATCACTCTTTCGAATCGCTGTTTTCCACCATGATACCTCACCCATCGCTAGTAGGTTTTTTTAGCCTGTTTTCAAGACATCCTTCGAAGCGGCGCAAGGATGCGAAGGCGGGTCTATCGAAGCGAAATGAGCAGTCGCGACGCAATCGTTTTAAACATGCAATGCAATTCGAGCTACTTGAAAATCGGCTTGTAATGGCCGACCCGGACGATGCAATCTCGGAAGCGTTTTTACTCGGCGCGATTTCGACAACACCAAAATCTGTCAGCGCATCCATCTCGCCAGACACGGATGTCAATATGGTCGGATTCACAGTTAGCGCCGGACAAACTGTCGATTTTGATATCGACACTCCACTCAACGGTCCAGGCGGCCTGGGTTCGTATATACGCTTGTTCAATTCCCAGGGGACTCAGCTGGCGTTCAATAACGACGGGACAGCTCCAGGCGAGAACAAGCTTGGTTTCGATTCTTATCTTCGTTACACCTTCGTTACAGCAGACAAGTACTACCTTGGCGTGTCGAATTTAAACAATATTCAATATGACCCACTTACTGGGAATGGAGACGTCGCCGGAGGCAGGTATTCCATCGGAAGCTATCAGTTGATCATTCAAACGGCTGCCGTGGTATTGCCGGACCCTAACGATGCGATCTCGGAAGCTTTTGCCTTAGGCGCAGTCTCGACGACTCCATCCTCTGTCAGTGCTGCTATTTCACCAGATACCGACGTCAATATGGTTAGCTTCATCGTCACCGCAGGGCAGGTCGTCGATTTCGATATCGATACGACCCTGAATGGCAAAGGTGGCTTGGGGTCCTACGTGAGATTGTTCAACGCGCAAGGAGTGGAATTAGCATCCAACAATGATGGGTTGGCCCCTGGCGAAAGCGCACTTGGATTCGATGCTTATTTGCGTTACACGTTTGTAACCGCAGGTACCTATTATCTCGGCGTTTCTAACTTTAATAACATCCAGTACAACGCCCTCACTGGCGACGGAGACACTCCTATCTGCGGCTTTTCGATGCTCAAGGGCTGCAACTGGATTTCAACAACAATGCGAAGGCACCAGGCGAAAGCGTTCTCGGATTTGATGCCTACCTGCGTCACACGTTTCCGGTCGCTGGAACCTATTTCATAGGCGTGTCAAACGACAGTAACATTCTCTACAACGCACAAACAGGAAATGGTGACATCGGCGGTGGTCAGGATACAACTGGAGGCTACCGTTTGATTCTGCGAGCACTGTCGACGACTCTTTTCATAAGTATCAATCCGACTACGATTCCAGAGAAGAACGGGTCTGCCATTGGAACAGTGTCCCGATTGGACGCGGATCTGAGTCAGGCTTTGGTTGTTAACTTGAGTAGCAGCGATATGACATCGGCTACCTTACCAGTGTCAGTCGTCATTCCCGCCAACCAATCTTCGATCGACTTCACGATCACAGCGCTGGACAACACTGCGATCACTGGGACAAAAACGCTGACGGTCACTGCGACGGCAGTGGGCTTTACCTTCGGGACAGGAACGCTGAATATTACCGACGACGATAGTACTTGGCATAATCCCGTTAATCCGTATGACGTTGATGGTGACAATACGGTATCACCGCTGGACGTACTCACCATTATCAACTCTCTGAATACAACTGGTTCTGGCCCAGTTGGCACGGCAAGCCCGCCACCTTATTTGGATGTGGATAGCGATAATTTTGTATCTCCGCTTGACGTACTAGTCGTAATTAATTTCCTAAACTCGCAGAATAGCGGACAAGGCGAGGGTGAGCGTGCAAATACTGCGGTACCGATTGAGTTTGTAGATGACTACTTTTCGGCACTCGCAAGGAACAGGTCGTCGATGTCTTCCGCACGCATTCGTTAGGCTTTACGCCAGCAAGACGGCATCTGACAGCTACAATAAGCCGTCCAAAGAATTTTCTGAGGAAAGACAAGCTTGAATGGCGAGCTTCATTCAATGCCATTAGGATGGAATCGGACGGAAGGTACTAGCACGTCGATTCCTTTTTCGGCTTTTACCGATTGATTCGGCAAGTCTCAGTTGCTGTCCTCATCTTCAGACGAGCGGCAGAATCAAACATACCAAATGGCATTGGCGTCCCGCCCATGTTTTGACGGGCGAGACACCCGTGCTACGAGATGGCTACGGTAGGATTCCAACTGCTCCTCACCTTACATCTCGCCGGGCAGCATGCAATGCTCCGCTGAAGTGTGGTAATTGGGCTACAATACAGCCTACGCGGTGGAGATCTCAAGCTCGATGCCGCAACGCGAAGTTTGTGTTTGTAGAATACCATGCAGGTGAGGACACTCTTGGATCATCATTGGAAGCGATTGCTTCCGTTTATACCCGTTGCCTTTTTCGGGGTTGCGGTCTGGTTTTTGTACCACGAAATATCGCATTATCGATGGCATGAGATCGAGGAAAGTCTCTACTCCATCCCAACGCCAAAGATCTGCATCGCTAGTTGTCTAGTGGTACTAAACTTTCTGGTGCTCATAGGGTATGACTGGCTAGCACTGAAGGCCATTGGCGTCCAATTGGAGTTAAGCAAGGTCGCGTTTGCGTCATTTGCAGGTTTCGTTGCAAGTTACAATCTCGGTGCCACTCTTGGTGGCGTCCCAATTCGATACCGAATCTATTCTGCTTATGGATTGACGGCGATTCAGGTCGTCCAACTCTCGATCATGCTAGGCGTTACGTTTTGGATCGGCGAGTTTGCGCTGGCTGGTTCCGCCTTTGTATTGGCTCCCATTCGAGTCCCGATCAAGTTGCATTTGCCGTTTGAAACGGTTTACGGTCTAGGTTGGGTCTTGCTTGGGATCGCAGGAACTTATTTCACGTTGACAATATTCCTTCGCGGGAAGATCCGAGTAGGCGGCAGAGAGTTTCAGTTGCCAAGCCCGAAAATGACGATGGCGCAATTCCTCGCTTCGGCCAGCGATTTTGTGATCGCTGCGGCGACGCTTTATGCGTTGCTACCCGATGCAATAACCGTATCTTATTTTCAGTTTCTATGCGTTTTCTTGCTTGCAACCATAGCCGTTGTGCTCACGCACATTCCAGGCGGAGTTGGGATATTTGAATTGGTGATTTTGACAATGCTGGGAGCCGAAGCCAATAGCGATGTGGTTGCTTCGTTACTCGTATTCCGAGTGATCTATTATTTGATACCGCTTTTGATTGCGGGTTTGATGGTCGGACTTTTCGAATACCACCAACGTCGTGATCGCATCAACCCTGTGCTCTTGCAGTTGAGCCATGGTGCCGCTGTCATTGCGCCTAGCCTCATTGCAGGGGTAGTTCTTGTCGGCGGCGCGGTACTGCTAATCTCAGGCGCAACCCCAAGCGCAGAGAGCAGAGTTCGCTTCCTGCGCACTTGGCTTCCCCTTCCCTTTATCGAGGTTTCCCACTTCTTGGGTAGTTTGGTTGGGGCAGCAATGTTGGTGGTAGCTCGCGGGCTACAACGAAAGCTGGATTCCGCCTGGTGGATTGCCTCGTCATTAGCGGTGATTGGAATCGCCACCTCAATGCTAAAGGGTTTTGATATCGAGGAAGCGATTCTTTTGGGATTCGTATTGCTCATACTGATACTGAGTCGCCGAAAATTTTATCGCAAAGGATATCTACTGCATCAGCGATTTACGCCTGGTTGGATCACGGCGATTGGTTTGATTGTGCTTTGTTCGTTGTGGCTGGGCATATTCGCATTCAAACATGTGGAGTATCAACATGAACTGTGGTGGCAGTTCACTCTTCGAGGTGATGCTCCTCGATTCCTTCGCGCAAGCGTTGGCGTAACGGCGGTTTTCCTTTACTTCATGGTTTGGCGAATATCGAGGCAGACCGCGCCAAAACGACTTGACAGAACATCAGCAGATGAGTTGCAAGAGGTTGAGAGGATTGTTTGCCTTTCGACGAAGACCATCGCTAATCTCAGTTTCCTCGGAGACAAGCAGTTTTTGCTTAGCGAAGATCGCCGAAGTTTCATCATGTATGCTGTCGAAAGACGTTCATGGATTTCGATGGGGGATCCAGTTGGGTCCAACGACCAATTTGGGGAGCTTGTATGGAAGTTTCGTGAAACGTGCGACCGTTACGACGGTTGGCCCGTCTTCTATCAAGTGGATAAAGAATTCCTTTCAATATACTTAGATCAGGGGCTGACACTGCTGAAAATTGGCGAGGAAGCGCATGTACCACTGTCACAGTTTTCACTGGAAGGGCAACACAAGGGCTTGCGAACGAATCGAAATAAACTTCAAAAGGCAGGTTACCACTTTGAGGTGCTATCGCAAGGTGAGGTGCCGGCGCTGCTTCCTCGTTTTAGAGAAATTTCAGATGCTTGGTTGGCGGAAAAGCAAGCTTCCGAAAAGGGTTTTTCGCTCGGCTTTTTTTCTGAAGACTACATGAGTCGATATCCCTTTGCCGTTGTCAAGCACGACGATCAGATCGTTGCCTTCGCGAACATTTTGCAAGGCTCGCAAAAGTCGGAACTTTCGATCGATTTAATGCGGCACGTGTCGAATGGCCCTAATGGTCTGATGGATTTCCTATTCACCGAGCTACTACTTTGGGGGAAAGTCGAGGGATTCCAAAGGTTCAGTATGGGCATGGCTCCCCTATCTGGACTCGACAGTCGACCCTTGGCACCCCTTTGGAACAAAGCAATCAATCTTGTTTATAAGCATGGAGATCATTTCTATAGTTTTGAAGGGCTAAGGCAATACAAGCAAAAGTTTGATCCTGTGTGGACGCCGAAGTACCTGGCGTCGCCAGGCGGATTGGCACTACCTCGAATCCTTGCGGATCTTGCGCAACTCATTGGCCGGAAGAAGCCAACAAAGTTGCACGACGCTCCGTCGTCGTGATTCCAGCAAGAGTCGGACAACTAAAAGCTTACACGAAATGTCTCGCTCTCCCGTTACCGAACCCCAATATTCGATCTGGCCAAAGCACTCGATTCCGTTATCGTTTTCCGTAGCTGGAAGGCATGGGCTTGGCACCTAGTTGCCTCAAACGCAGTTCGCCTTGAGCCACAATGAGCTTTGCATTTTCAATAACGCTTCGCAAATTTTGCGTTTCTTGGTTTTGATGTGCAGCAATCATAGAAGCTGGCTTCGCCTTTGCGATTTCGTCCTTTGATTCTTTTCGGGCTTTTTCAAGCGTTCGTTTCGCTTCCTTCCATTCCTTGCTGTTTTCAAAAAGCTTTCTTCGTATGTCTGCCAAATGCTGTTCAGCGGTCGACAATTCATCCACGGCAGACCTGTAATCTGGGTCGCTTTTGATCATTGCTTTTTGTGACTCTGGCAGTCTCGACATTTCTACGAAACGCGAATCGTCCGTCGAAGTCTTTTCTTCTTCGGGCGATTGAGTTAGTTTGTGAAAAACTCGGTGGACTTCCTGATTGGAATTCTTTACCGCTTTTTCGGCGACTACGAAATCAGAAGCAATCGATTGCGCAGCCAAAATATCGGCTTCGATCAATTGGAGTTCTTGAAAGGCTTCGTGTACCTCCGCATTTGCTGATTCCATTTCCTTTCGAATTTGATTCAATTTCGACGTAGCCTCGTAAGCCAAAGATTGCGACATGGCCGACTTCGATTCAGCGTTGGCTAAGACTTGATTTGCCGATATGACCTGCGACTGAAGCATACTTATCATTTGCGTTCTTTGGGCTTGCGCTACCGCCGTTGCGTGTCGATGGTACGAGCTATTGCGATGATGACCTCGATACTGAGCCACGGCTGTTGATGTTGAGAAGGTCAAGAATAATATTATGGCAAGTTCAATCTGACGAGACATTCTAGGAATCTCTATGGCATAAGAGCGAGTGGCAGGCGGGCAACTCAAACTACAAATTTTACGCTAGCTCCCACCTGACAGCCAAGGATGCTTACATTACAAAGTCGATAGAACCTTAGGACTAGCCGTGCGGAATGCTCGTTGCCTTGGCCGGAGTTCGATTGCCATAGAACGAATAAAGCAATGGTACTAAGTTGAACAAAAGCAACGTCATAGACATTCCGCCCACGACAACGATTGCCAGCGGACGCTGCGATTGGGATCCAACCTTCGTCGCCAAGGCCGCAGGAAGAAGCCCAAGAATTGCCGCCAAAGCTGTCATCGTAATAGGTGTGATCAAATGCTCTGTCCCTCGGATGATCGAATCTTTTAGCGAATGCCCGGAACTGCGCAGACCGTTGAATGCACTCACCATCAACAGACCGTTCATCACGGCTACCCCAAGGATTGAGATGAATCCAACTGCAGCGCTTATGTTGAAATTCAAACCAGTCAGCAACAATGCCCACACGCCCCCTAAGCTCATGGCAACGACGTTCATGTAAACAACTAGCGCGTCGAGCAGCGAAAAGAAGGCAAGATACAACATGACCAGGATCAGAGCCAAGGCAATGACGACAGTCCCGATCATACGTTGCTCGGCTTCTTGCATTTGTTGAAATTCACCGCTCCAGGTTGCTGAGTATGCACCCGTTAATACACCGTCGATCGATTGCTTGGCTTCTGTAACCGTACTGGCAAGATCGCGATCGCGGACCGCAAACTTGACCGCAATTAGCCGCCTACCGTCCTCGCGATTTATTACCGATGCACCACTGCTAACAAACGTTCCTAGAGGGTCCGGACGACCATTTGAATCAAGCGGTGTCACCAAATCGCTTAAAGGTCGCCGCGGCGTTTTCGGCAACAAATTGTTCGCATCCTGCAATACTGTTCCCGTGACCGATGGAAGCTCCATTTTCGAGCCCGAAGATTCCGTTCTCGCGGATACACCCGCAGCGCTCGACGGGTTTTCATCGCGAACCACATCGACAGGAATCTTCAATATGTTCTCAAGCGTGTCTCGCAAATGCTCGGGCCACCTTAGCGCGATGTCGAATCGTTTCTCCCCCTCGATCATCTGACTGAAGGCGTTGCCACCAACTGCCGTCGAGATTACATCATTAATGTCAGCAACCCGAACGCCCCACGCTGATGACTTCCGCCTGTCAATCGGAAACGCTACGTTGGTCTGCCCTAAAATGCGAAAGACTCCCACGTCTGTGACACCCGGAATCGTTCTGATCTTTCGCTGAACGGTGTTTGCCAACGACTCGAGTTCATCCAGATCTGGACCGAAGATTTTAATGGAGTTCTCACCTTTGACTCCCGAGAGGGACTCCATAACATTGTCGCGAATGATTTGAGAAAAATCCCAACTCGCTCCACGAACTTGCGTTTCCAAGGTTTGGCTCATTGCGTCTACAAGTTCCGATTTTGTTCGTTGTCTTCCCAGCGAATCGATAATGGGCCAAGCGGATTTTGGTCGCAAAGGAACGAAACACTGGGCCTCGTTGACACCCGTTGGATCGGTTCCATCATCTGGACGTCCGACCTGTGATGCGATCAATTCAACCTCTGGAAACGCCATCACCAGATCCCGAACGCGACGCGTGTTGTCGACGATATCGTTCATCGCAATATTGGCTGGAAACGTTCCCCGAATTACGAGATTTCCTTCCTCAAGTTCTGGCATGAACTCGCGACCCAACATCGGCAATGCTGCCAGCGTAGATGCGAGTATGCAGAGGAAGATGCTAGACGCGCTGACTGGGTACTGAAGCATCCACTTGAGTTGACTCATAAACAGTCGATGAATCGTACGAACCAAAAAATTGGGTCGCGAAGGCTTCAGATTCTTAAAGAAGAGGCAACAAAGTACCGGTGAGATTGTTAATGAAAGCAGCAATGCACCGCCCAACGCAAAAGCGTAAGTATCGGCCATCGGCCCAAAGATTTGCCCCTCAGGCCCACGCAAAGTAAACAAAGGCAATAGAGCGCAGACCATGATCAACGTCGAAAAAAATAGACTTCGCTGAACCTCTTGAGCAGCCGTCAAAACACGTTGCTGCACCGATTCATGATGCGAGCTGGGATGGCTCATTTTGCGATAGATGTGCTCAACCATGATTACCGTCGAATCCACGATGATGCCGAAGTCCACCGCGCCAATCGATAGAAGGTTTGCAGATTTGCCTCGCAACATCAATGCTCCGAATGCGAACATTAAGGCCAAAGGAATATTGATCGCAACAATCAGTGCCGTCCTAAGGCTACCTAAAAAAACAATCAAGATAACGGTTACGAGAACGAGACCTACTAGTAGATTCTCGTGAACGGTATCGGTTGTCACGCCAATAAGGCTGGTTCGATCGTAATAGGGATCGATCTCGACACCCGGCAGCAGCTTGCCGGAACGATTTAGTTCCTCGATCTTGTGTTTGACCAACTCCAACGCGGCCAGCGAACGCTCACCTTTTCTAAGAAGAACAATCCCTTGCACGACGTCGTTTTCATTGACATAGTTTTGGCGGATTTTACCTGCAGCTAGCGCTGTCGGCTTGTGCCCATTACCCGCGGCTAGCGCCGTAGGCTTGAGATGTCCGCTTGCGGATAGCGATAATGGCACCACTCGTTTCGCGAGCCCGATTTGACCTTGCCGGATTTGGTAGTCGACCACAACTCCTTCTAGTCCTAGTTTGGATTCATCGTTGACCACTCCACCTTCGACGATCATATCGACGCGTACCGGCACATTGTTGATGGCACCGATTACGATTTGACGAAGCTCTTGAATCCGTTTTCGTTCTTCGGACCTTAGGAAGCGAGCCGCTTCTGAAGGAGTTCCGAATGCGACTGCTTTTTCCATCGCATCATCTCCGCCACCGATCAACCCAACCGCTCGGATAACCTGAACATTGTTACCTTGAGTGATGAAGCTGCCGCCTACGTTGGCATTGCTATCGCGAATGGAGCTTTCCAATTCGCTCAGCGTGATTCCATACTGACGCATCCGATCTGGATCAGGTCGAATTTCATAACGCTTTACGGTGCCACCGCAACCGACCACGCCAGCGATTCCCGGCAGCCGCTGAATGGCGCGAGCGATGGTCCAATCCTGCAGCGATTTTAGGTCATTGAGTGAATAGATCGAGTCTCCCTTGGCGTCCATAGGGTTTGTCAGCGTGTAACGAAAAATCTCGCCGATAGGTGATGCGGGCGATATTTGAGGTTGCACTCCTTGGGGAAGCGTTACGGTAGCCAGTCGATTGAGAACCTCTTGCCTTGCCGAAAGAAACTCAACTCCATACACAAATTGGTTTCTCAAATGGGATAGGCCGAATAGCGACTTGGTACGTGTGTACTGAAGTCCAGGCATACCAGCCAAAGCGATTTCAAGTGGCACGGTGACTTGCCTCTCTACTTCTTCAGCCGAAGCACCCGGATACTGAGCGACGACTTCGATGATGGCAGGCGCGGGGTCGGGATATGCCTCGACATTCACATGTACGAATGCGTAACCACCAACCAGTGCGAGCACGCAAGTCAATAAAATCACTACCAGGCGACTTTGAATAGCCCAGTCCAACAACTTCGAGATCATCGCAAACCTCCCGCAAGCTCCTGAGCCGTCGAACTGTCAGCGGGTTTGGACGGCACACCAGCGGGTTTGAAATCGGATGATTTTATCGATGGAGGTGGCATGGTATTTAAATGCGTACGATACTCAGCCAAAATTTCAACGGCACCCGCCGATATTACCTTGGTGTTACTCTCGAGACATGTCATACAACCGCCAATCGCTTGCGGGGAAACAAACGCCAGCCCGTTTTGATAGCGAACGACTTTGACCTCGGTCGGAAAAAACTGATTCGGCGATTCGTCGGACTGGACGAGAACGAAATTGCGGCTATCGTAGTCGACCACGGCGGTCGACGGGAAAGTTACCGTAGGCACAGACTCAGGCAACGCAACCGACGTGGTCACAAATTGCCCAGGTCGCAACATGCCCGAAGAGTTTTCGACCCAGCCCATGATCAAGCCCGTATGCTGGACGGGATCGATAATGTTTCCGATGCGATCAAAGACTCCTGCAATTGCTTCGGAATGTTGGTCACCTTTCAATCGAATCGTCCATTTGCGATGCTCTTTGGGCAGTCGTTGCAAAGTTACCAAATCCTCTTCGTAAGCAAACGCGCGAATATCGAGTTGACCGAGGTTGGCTACTTTGAAGAGAGTATCGTCGAGATCGACAAGTGTTCCGACAGTAACATTCTTCTCAACAATCGTTGCATTCATCGGGGAACGGATATCGACGCGAGCCCAGGTGTCGATGCTCGATCGAGAAAGATCTACAGCCGCGTCGAAGACAGAGTTAGAACGCTTCGTTACATCGCGGATGATCGCAGCTACTTCTTCAGGTGTAAGCTGCCAAGATCGCAATGTTTTCTCGATTCGGTCGACGCTGATCTCGGCCTCGCGTACCCGCCTCTCGGCATCGCGAACCGTGCTTATCGAAACGGCACCCCCTGCTTGTTGCAAGCGCTGCAAAGTCTGTCGATCAAAATCCAACGAGTAAAGGGCTTGGGCTAATTCGCTTTTCTTCTCGCCCAGTTCGCGACTCCATACCGTCGCAAGCACTTGCCCTTTCTTGACCGCATCGCCGAATCGCAGTGGTCTTTTTTTATTAGCATTTGCGACGCTGAAGTCCTCGACTTCCGGAACATCGACAATCTCGCCAACGAATCGGGTTCTCACCAGTGCGTATTCGTCCGGATTAAGATAAAGAACACCATCCATCTGCAATGAACGAGCTGGAGGTGAAGGATTCATAGCTTCGACGCGCAAGCCAATCTCTTTCCAACGGTCCGGTTCGATTAGGATCGGCCCGTCCGGCTGATCAGAATAAACAATGGCTGGCGGCGGCGGAGTGCCTCGCGAAGAAAGCTCGGCGAGATCGCGTTGCTTTTGTAACCAACGCACACCTTGTGGCACAAAAACAAGCGGGACAGAAACGGCAATCACGAGCACAATCACGCTCAAAGCCAAGTGTGGCCATCGGCTGCGTTTTTTAAGCGACTGCGATGACTTCGCATTGGACTCAACGGCTTGAACAGTATCCATCGTAATTGTAAGCGTTCGACTGAGTTTCTAAGTTGACCATGTCTATGGAGACTACGGACACATCGCCCGCGCATCGTATTGTAGTCGCGATTCGAAGGTCCTGCCACGTTAACCCAACGCTGTAGGAAGCCTCCACGAACGTTGCATTTCGGCTAATCCCTACAGGCAGTTCATCAGTTCTCCGGTTTGTAATGAACGCCATCTTGCCTCGATTTCGTCGCACTGCCCTTTTAGGAGACTTCTTGATACAGATTACCGACATGTATTCTCCTGCTCAGGTGCGATAAACCGTGCCCGGTCATAACTGCTTTACAAAGGGATCGCATTATTCCGACAAGTCAGGTAACAGGAGTTCACCGATATGGAATACATGAATCGTTTGGGAAAGCTATCACTTGCAACGCGTATGGTCTTGGCGGCCGCGGCTTTGGGTTTTGTTGGGGGTTGTGCCCGTGATCGAGTGGTGCTGCCTCACGGATTCATGCCATCAAAATTGGGCTCAGTAGATTCCAGAACTTCTGAAGCAATCGCTGGCCAATCTCCTCCGAGCATTGAGCCTCGGACCGACGATCCGAAAGCGGCTTTCGATGTCCTTCGACCGTTGCCGGGTGCCGATTCTCCTCCGTTTACTGTTCCCAAGTCGGAAAACGGGACTCAAAGCGCCGAAGATATCAAGAAATTAAAAGCCGCCTTCCCTCAACTTGAAGACTCAAAGCTGACGCTGCCTGTTGATCCAACTTCGGAAATGTCTCTTGAGTACTTGGTTGACATTGGTCTAAATAACAATCCAAGCGTTCAGAAGGCAGTCGCCGACGCCGACGTTGCTTACGGTCGAGTCGTGCAAGCTGGTCTGTATCCCAATCCGCTTGTTGGCTATCAAGTAGATCAATGGCAACCTGGCGACAAGCCACGTCCGATCAACAACAGTGGACAACAAGGTGCATTTGTCTCGCAGCTCATCAAGACAGCCGATAAGCTTTCATTAACGCAGCAAGTCGTCGGATACGATTACATTAACGCGCTCATCTCGATTCGCGAATCACAGATCAATACAACTAGCTTAGTTCGTCAACGGTATTTTGACGTTCTGATTTCCGAGCAGAGCTTTGCCGTAAATTCAGCTTTGGCGAACATGTCCCAACAAGTGTATGACCTGCAGGTCGCACAGGTAAGCAGCGGTGTATCGGCGGCATACGAACCTCTCATACTCTATGCTCAAGCGGTTCAAGCCAAGAATACAATCAAAGTTTCGGAATCGCAGTACCGGTCTGCTTGGTCGCGATTGGCAGCAGCCATTGGTCAGCCAGAGCTCAATCCAGTTCCGCTGTCGGGAACAGCACTGGCAGACGCTCCCGTGTTAGAAGCCTCAATGTTGAAGCGGACCATATTGGAACGACACACCGATGTATTGCAAGCTCGTAATCTCGTTGCTCAGTCCCGCACCAACCTCGTATTGCAGCGTCGTATACCGATTCCCGACATCCAGCTCAGCAACACGCAGCAACATGACAACGCGACTTCAAACTATCAATTCGGCTTGCAAGTCGGAGTAATTCTGCCTGTTGCGGATCGCAATCAAGGAAACATTCGATCTGCTAACGCCAAAATCGTTTCAACGACCCGAGATCTTGAGAACACACAAAACCAACTACAAGCTCAATTCGCCGAAGCGTTTTCGCGATACGAAGTCAACGTGTTATTGGCCCGCAGCTTCCGAGATGCAGTGATTCCTAACTTGACTCAAGGTTATCAGGCTATTGTCCGCCGTTACCAAGTCGATCCAGAAAAAGTAAGCTTCAACGATATTGTTGTGGCCCAACTGGGCCTTGCTCAGTCGCTCCAGGCTTATCTGGACGCACTTCGAGGTCAGTGGCAAGCGGTCGTGGATGTCGCCACGGTCGCCCAATTAGATGAACTCTATTCATCGCCAGCCGTCGAATCCACAGAACTAGAGTAAATTGAAAGACGGACGAGTCAAAGTGGCCAGCAGATTGCAAGATTGAAGCAGTTTTAATTGGCTTCTACCGTTGATCCGGAATGATCCTTTCAATAGTGCATTACACTCTCGTAATGTAGTCGAAAATGCAGCGAGTTTTTGGCGAACTCGCTGTATTCTTAAGTCATGGGCCTGATCTCGAATCAATGAATTCAAAAGAAATTGGGCATTCATGGTATCGATTGGGAACCTGGACGGGCATCGGGCAATCCAAATCGAATTCTGGACATTCCTCGCCTGTAGATGATGGAAGTCATCTCTGAAAGCATCACGATGAGTATTAGCGATTTTTTTTGGGGGCGAGTCGCAGTTGGACGCAAAAAGAACTTCAAAAGAATTCTTCGCGTCGAAGCACTTGAGGACCGAAAGCTACTTGCGGCGGTTACTCTAACACCTCTTAAAGACAATACGCTTTTTCAAACTGCGGCTGGATCGGTCAGCAGCGGAGCAGGAAACAGTGTGGCGTTTGGGCTTAACCATAACGACAATTTGTCGATGCGCGGACTCATCGATTTCGATGTTGCTAGCAAAGTGCCAGCCGGCGCGACCATCAACAGCGTTACGCTCACAGTCTGGAACAACCTAACTTTTTCCAACTCAACTCCGAACGTGGAGTTGCACCGTGTGACGAGTGATTGGGGCGAGGGGGCTTCAGCTCCAACACGATTTATGCCACCGTACGGCGCTGCCAAGACGAATGATGCTACGTGGCTAAACACTTTTTACCCAAGCAGGACCTGGACCACACCGGGTGGCGACTTTTCGCCAACTGTAAGTGGGACGGTGGCCATCGGAACGGACAACCAGTCGTACACGTGGAATTCAACGTCCGGCATGGTGTCAGATGTTCAAAGCTGGCTAAACAGCCCGAGTACCAATTTCGGCTGGTTGATCAAAGGGGATGAGACGCGCGAATCCGGAAAAATGATCGACTCCAAGGAATCAACAACCCCTTCGCATCGTCCGACGTTAGCGATTCAATATACACCCGCAGCTTTGGCTTCGGATTTGACCGTCACCAAGACGCATACAGGAATCTTTCGTCAAGGTGATCAAGCAGACGTTTACACCATCACGGTCAGCAACGTGGGGGCTGGTGCATCGGCCGGGTTGGTTACGGTGACCGACGTTCTTCCCTCGGGTCTGACTGCTCAGAGCGTGAGCGGTTCGGGCTGGACGACGAATATCGTGGGAGCCACCGTGACTGCTACTCGCAGCGACTCTATTGGAAATGCAGCCAGCTTCCCGCCTTTGCTCGTTGCGGTCGGAGTTTCCAATACGGCGAATTCGAGTCTCTCCAATACGGCGACCGTTTCTGGTGGAGGCGAAACAAATACCGCTAACGATTCAGCTACCGACGTGACGACTATTCTGGCGGTTTCAGACTTGACATTGGTGAAGAGCCATATCGGGAATTTTCGACAGGGAGTTAGCTCGAGCAATTACTCGCTCACTGTTTCAAATACCGGCACCGGTCCAACTGCCGGGACAGTGACGGTTGTGGATGATATCCCAGCCGGTTTGACCGCATTGTCCGCAAACGGAACTGGCTGGACGACAAACATCGTGGGCTCCACAGTGACTGCCACAAGAAACGATATCTTGGCAGGTGGAAATAGCTACCCGATTTTGACGATCACCGTCGGGGTTGCCTTGAATGCCCCAGCGACCGTCACAAACCTGGCGCATGTCGCAGGGGGCAGTGAGTTGAACACAACAAACAACAACGCAAGCGATATCACCATCGTTGATGGAATTGCCGACTTGGCGATTAACAAGTCGCATGCCGCCAGTTTTCAGCAGGGAGATTCTTTGGACGACTACCTTTTAACGATATCGAATCTCGGCCCTGGGGCTACTTTGGGACAAGTCATCGTTACCGATATTTTGCCGCTAGGCCTGATTGCAAAATCGGCTACGGGAACCGGATGGACCGCCCAAATCAATGGTGCGACAATCACGGCAACGCGTAGCGATGTTCTCAATTCATCCGCTAGCTACCCAACATTGACCGTCACGGTTGGAGTTGCCAACGACGCTCCATCCAGCATTACCAACACTGCGGTTGTGTCGGGAGGTGGCGAATCCAACACAGCAAACAATAGTTCCAGCGACGTAACCCTTATTTCAAGTATCGCTGACCTCACTATCACTAAAAGTCACGCAGATACTTTTCGACAGGGTGACACGCAGCACAGCTTTCTTTTGACCGTTCGCAATTTAGGGGCTTCTGCAACGCAAGGGGTGGTCACAGTAGTCGATACGATTCCAAATGGATTAACCGCCATTTCGGCAGTGGGAACAGGCTGGACTACTTCGATTGTCGGTTCCACCGTAACGGCAACACGAAGCGACTCTTTAGATGGCAGCGCATCCTATCCCGCATTAACCATTGCATGCAGCGTCTCTCCCACTGCAGCCCCGTCGATAGTCAATACGGCGACCGTATCCGGTGGCGGTGAATCCAATACGAGTAATGATTCGGCTAGCGATGCAATCGCCGTCGCGCAAGTCGCTGATTTGACGATCGTCAAAACACACTCAGGGACTTTTGAAAAGGGCAGTACCGGCGGTCGATATACTATCAATATCAAAAACATGGGAGCTGGACCCACCTTTGGGCAAGTGGCGATATCCGATACCCTTCCGGCTGGCTTGTCGCCGGTCTCCGCAAGTGGAAGCGGCTGGACGACGAACATCGTCGGATCAAGAGTGACGGCAGCTCGAAGCGATGTGTTAACTGCTGGTAGCACGTATCCTGAATTGGTGGTTACCGTTAGCATCGCGAGCAATGCAGCCACGAACATTACTAACATTGCTCAAGTGACAGGGGGAGGGGAAATCAATGGCGAAAATGATCTGTCAAGTGACCCGACTTTAATCACTGCTCCCTCCTCCGACTTGATCCTTACAAAAACGCATAGTGGAAGTTTTATGCAAGGCGACACGTCGGACTCGTATGCGCTGACTGTTTCCAATTTTGGTTCGCTCGCAAGCCAGGGTACAGTTACCGTCGTGGATACATTGCCGACTGGGCTCGTTGCGACAACGGCCGTTGGCTCTGGCTGGATTACGAGTATTGTTGGGGCTACCGTTACAGCGACGCGACGCGATGTGCTGGCACCGTCTGCAGCTTTCCCAATCTTGACTCTTTCCGTTCGCGTAGCTGCCGACGCCCCAGCTTCGGTGACGAACACTGCGGCCGTTTCAGGTGGCGGCGAATTGAATGCAACAAACGACACAGCCACGGACCTTACTTCGATTATTCAAGCTGGCGATTTGATCGTAACGAGTACCCATCAATCGAATTTTCGGCAGGGGGATACGGATCGAGCCTATTCGGTGGTTGTGCAAAATATTGGAACGGGACCGTCCGCTGGTATCGTTACCGTATCGGATACGATTCCAACTGGAATGACCCCTATACTCGCCTCCGGAACTGGATGGACCACGAGTATTCAAGGCTCGATAGTAACCGCAACTCGAAGTGATATCTTGGCAAATGGCAGCAGCTATCCTGCGTTAACGATTTCGGTAGCCATCGCAGGCAACTCTCCAGCCAGTGTCACCAACACGGCCCAAGTCGCAGGTGGTGGGGAATGGAACACCTCCAATGATATCGCGAGTGACTCGACTACCATCGATGCAATAGCGGACCTAACCGTAGCCAAGTCGCATGTTGGCACGTTCAAACAAGGAGACACCGCAGACACCTACGCCATCACCGTCACCAACGCAGGATCGGCCGCCACGAGCGGCATAGTGACAGTCATGGATACATTGCCCACGGGCCTTGCTGCCGTTTCTGCCATTGGGACTGGTTGGACAGTTTCCGTGGTTGGAGCAACTGTAACGGCCACTCGTAGCGACTCACTGGTTGGAGGTAGCAGTTACCCTGTTTTGAACATTACCGTCGGAGTAGCCAACAATGCTCCTGCTAACATCAGTAACACAGCGGTCGTTTCGGGAGGTTCAGAAGTCAATTCCACCAACGATTCGGCGACCGATACCACTTCAGTTGTACAAGTTGCCGACTTGACGATCGGCAAAACGCATTCAGGTGTGTTTCGCCAATCGGACTCTGCAGATTCGTATTCAATCGTGGTAAACAACGTGGGTCATGGCGTAACCTCGGGTACCGTGACGATTACGGATTCTCTTCCTGCTGGCCTGACGGCGACGGCCGCGACCGGCAGCGGATGGGTGACCAGCATTGTCGGCAACGTTGTGACCGCTAGCCGAAGTGACGCGTTAGCAGCTGGATCAAGCTATCCTGCTTTGACCGTAACTCTAAGCGTTTCAAGTACCGCTGCGTCAAGCCTAGTAAATACGGCACAAGTTAATGGCGGTGGAGAATTGGTCACAACCAACAACTCGGCAAGCGACACGACGAATATTGAGAGTGCCTCTGGGAGTTTGTCCGGGTATGTCTACTTGGACGCGTCCAACGGTGGGAAACGGATCAATTCAAACGGCCAAGTAATGCACGGAGTTGCAGGCGTCACCGTGACCTTACAGATCCAGGATAGCCAAGGAAACTGGAGCATTGCCAACGGAACGTCACCAGTGCTAACGGGCAGCGATGGCTCTTACCATTTCAGCAGTCTGGTGGTTGGAACCTACCGCATTTTGATGAACTTGCCAAAGATGTTTCTCGATGGAAAGACTTCCGCGGGCCAAATCAACGGCACGACCAAAGGCATTGCTGGAACAGACCAAATCACGATTCAGCTCGGCAGCGGTGAGAACGGCACCGAGTATGATTTCGCAGTTGGAGGCATGCAACCAACGGTATGTTCGCGTCGTTGGTCGCTTTATTCGACAGCTGCGATAGACCAAGTCTTTAAAGAGATACTTGCAATGGAAAGCAACAAATAACATCCCGATTGTGGTCCGCCAAAACTGAGATCGCTTTTTTTATGCATTTGGCAAGATGAAGTCGAAAGTTCATCGACCGTGTTGATTGTGGCTGGACTCTTGGGGCATTGACCGCGCAGCTCGGCTTACATATTGCTTGCTATGATCGAAATGATGACGAAGATTCGCTTCGTAGGCTACGTAAAGATCGGGCCTGTTTCGGATAATAAGTAGGTTCTCAGCATTCGATTTTTCTGCGTTGCTGGTAAAATTAAAGCTACCGGTTATCAGTGTTAGCCCATCGATTAGGATGACTTTATTGTGAGCAATTGCATGTTGTGCATCGATGACGGTAGTGATTCCGGAATTGACTAAGAAGTCGGCAGCAGAATACTGTTCGGATTCTTGGCTGCGATCGAGTACGGCATATACTGAAACGCCGCGCTTGTGCGCTTGGACGCATGCTGCGGCTATCGGTTCTGAGGTAAAAGAATAGGCCTGCACAAGTATTTGCCTTTGGGCTTGATTCAGTTCACGGACGATGGCTTCGGTGCATCCCCCCGAGGGTGAAAAGAAAACGCGAATGTCACCTTGATTGCTAGTTGGATAGGATGCAGCATATCCGCTTTGGGCATTTGCCCCGCTGTGAAACTGGGAGTCGCCTTGGTTCTGAGACGCATTGAATGAAACCGGCAGGCCCGTTGGCGCAGGATTGGATGCGTTTATTCCGTTTGAATTCGCAATCGAATTGGTCGAACGGTTTGGCAGAGTCAGATTCTGAGAAGCAAATTGGTAGATTCCAAATAAGCTTGCCAAAAACCCGGCACCAATAACATGGTGACGTTGAAATCCAAAATAAGGTTTTGGAGTGTAAGCCCTTTGTTGTCTTGGCATTCTATTTATCATAATTTCGAAGCTTAAAAAGTTGCCGCCCAACGAATGCCGAGGAGATTGACGTCTTGAAATGTGTTTGGTACTCGCCAATGCTCGATGTCGGTCATCAGTAAGCTGCCACCGGGCAAGGTCCAGTTGACACCGAACGTGATTCGATCAACCCGGAAGTCTCCCGTTGGGAGTGGACTACCGAGCGGTGGAACCGCGCTGTGCGTAAGCTGTGTGTCGTATCGGCTGAAAAAGCTTATGTGCTTCTTGCGTGAGACCAGGTATTCCGCTTGGAGATACCCACCGCTAAAGCGTTCTTGAAAGATGCTAGGACCCGCTGGCAAATTTCCGAATCGATCGGAATCGCGTTGGGCAAATTCACCTTGTATTCGCCACACATCATCCCAACGAAAAGTTGCGTCTAGGCCGAAGATGGTGTAGTTCATGGCTTGGTTCAACGGACCCGTCCCAGCATCCGAATTGAAACGACCACCAATCATGGATCCACCAAGACGGAGATGTTTGTCGCCTATCGTAAAGCGACCGCCAAGGCTAGGGCTACGGTTGTTGTCGACGTGGTCTCGGCTCATGAAAAAGTCGATCCCGTTCGTACTTCCTTCCAATCCGTTTACGACATATGCGTCTAGTGTCGATGTGACCGATGCCCCGATGGGAATGACGAAATTCATCGATGCTCCTTCATCGGAATACGGCATCGGCAATACTTGTGTTCCCAATTGATTTGGGTACACCCTTTGGCCCATGTTGTAAATCAGCGGGCGGGTCACGGCTCGGTCCACGCCAGGATTGGACTGTTGGTAATAGGCGCCAAATGGAACGATGAATCGTCCAGCCTGAACGCTAGCTTGAACTGGGCATGGGCATAGGGTACTCGCATTGCAAAGTTTTGCTAAGTCGACGCGTATCGTTGCCTCTAACAAATCGAAGCGCCCGAGCTGGTTGCCTTGATTGTGGCAACTATTGCAAGCGGTCGCTCGTACACTAACGGGACTTTTGTTTTGGAGCGATGCGCCGACCCAGACATCACCAAAGAACCCAGGGAATTCGAGTTCGCTGCTTCCGCCTCCGCGAAACCATGGTGATACAGTCCCGGTGATCGAAAGCGAGGAGGCAAGTTCATTCGATGCGCTCTCGCCGCCCTTGCCGTCTTTTGCCAAGGATGCCAAGTAGGTGGCAATGGACTCGTGGCTACTTTGCGGTATGTCCGCTCCGTCTTTGCCTGCCATTCGGACGACCGTAGAACGCCATCCCGCCAAATTTCGAGAGACTTGCAGGGATTTCTCCGCATCATGACACGAGACACAGTAACTCGTGAAAGCCGTTTTGCCCTGCTGAATTAGGGCTGGATCCAGTTTCGAATCGCTTTTTGCCTTGTCTTTGTCAGTAGAATTCTTGTCGTTCTTTTCGTCGACTTTTTTGTCCTTTACTTTTCCACCTGTCCCTAGCGAGGCCAAGTAGGTTGCTATCGCTTCGTGTTTTGACTTGGGAATGTCGGCTTCCTCTAACGCGGCCATTTTTGAAATGGTAGTTCGCCATTCAGAGATAGATTTGTCATCGCGAAGCGATCTTTGAGCATCGTGGCAGTCGACACAGTGTTGCTTGAAGGCAAGGACGCCTTGTTGAATCAACCGTGTTTCCTTGTTCGAATCTGCGTCCGTGTCGTCCGTGTCGGCTCGAGTCTCGGACTCCTTTGCGTTTTTCGTCTCGTCCAATTTGGCATCTTTTTCATCCATTGGCTTAGGCAAACGGTCCGGTACGTCCTGCTTTGATTTTGCGGTTGGCTTTAGCGTTGAAGGCGACTGAGCGCGGAGCGTCGACGGATTGACAGTTGCCAGTGCAATAACAGCCAATGCCCAGATCACTCGGTACGTGTAGCGAAGCCGATGCATGCAACGCGAGACGTGTAGGAATTGAATTGAAATGGCGGTCATTGCATAAGTTCGTACATTGACGCGTTCTTTGCTGAATGTCAAAAGCGGTACTGTATTCCGAACTGCAGACCTTGCGCCCAAAAGTCAGATGTGGCGAATGAAAACTGGGGCGCGGCTTTACCAACCAAAGGTCCTGGTGGGATCTGAGTTGGGTTGATTTGGCGATCGATCTGTTGGCCCGGCCGAACGATCTTAGACCAATAAATAAACGAGTATCCGAAGGAGCAATCCAAGTTATGGGTTAGCCTTCGCGTCAGCGTGACGCCAACTTGTGGAATAAATGCAAAAGAATTGTGCGTGTACGTATTGATGTTGGTCGGAAGTGCCAATAGACCGCCAACACTCTTTTGCGTGGCTAGACTGGGGACGGAAGTCGTCGTAGTTCCGTCGATCAGGACCTGGCTTGAGTTGTTGCCGAGCGAGATGCGTGTCGACAACTCAACGGTGAGCGAGCCAGTCGTGGACTTTGAAATGAGTCCTAATTCTCCTCCATGGAAATAGTTCTTGCCCTGGAATAGATCGTTGCTCGCAAGGACGGTTCCGACGCGATTCACTCCAAGTGGATCGATATAAGTTGTCGAACCATCGATATTGAGCCGTTCATCAAATTGTGCATAGTGATAGCCCAACAGAAAATCGACTCGCTCGCTTTGCGATCGGGAAAGGTTGATCCTAGCCAATGCGTCGGCCATCTGCATTTGATTTGCTAATCGAACCTGGATAGAACCATTTTGCGAAATTGGCAGTGCGACAAAAGCAGCATCTTCCTGCCCCGTCACCGCATTGGCAAAGGGCTGCGCCAAGGTCAGGTTTGAAACGTTGTCGGCATTGAAAACCTTGGATTGTGTGCCGAGTAGAAAATAGCTTCCCTGGAATCCAAGCTCTTGACATGGACAGTCCCAAATTCCAATCGTAATTCTAGTTCCCGAATGAAAGTCCATATCCACTGCGCCCCCTCCGAACAAAGCGCGAACGCCGGGTTGTCCAAGCGGGCCAGTGCTCGCCAGGACCGGCAAGTCTGCCGATTTTGTCCAGTACATGAGATACTCACCTTCGGCCCATACAAATTTAGAATCGAATAGGGCCTTCGCATTTCGAGGATGGTGGCAGTAGTCGACCCCTTGGACTGCATTCTCTTGGCTTGCCATTGAATCATTGATTAAGTCCAGGTTTTGTTCTTCGGCAAATGGGCGAACGGACTTTGGATCTGCGAGTTCATCCTTAGAGAAAGCTGGGGATAGGAAAGAAGGCAGCTCGTTCTCCATTCGGAATTGACCGATTGCCGTCGATAACGTGTCTAAAAAGATTACTTCTGCCACAGCGACTACCATGACAAGAACGGAAAACAGTTGCTTTCTAGAAAAGCCCATCAGCTTCGGTCTCATCCGTGAGGAACTGAAATGGTTATTCTGTAAGACCATCGCAATTGACGGCAGACAGTCCAATCGACACTAGGGACTTGCGTAATTGGCGTCAACATCAAACACACATAGCCCGACGGAATCATAATGCAGCAATGGCATGAGTAAGCTGTCGTCTCCAATGATTTATCAAGTCACTGATAGCATAGATAGTATTTTGCCAATAAAATTTGAACAATCCAAATCAAGTTGGGCTCGGCACTATGAAATCGAAACCAATCGCCCCATTTTTTCGGGCCGAGATGGAGTCAAGAAGTTTTCGCTTGCGGAAATGGAAAGGGAACGGCGAACGGGTAGTCAGTGGTACGGAAGTTGGCCGGCAAGTCTGTTGCAGGACCATCTAAGATGGAGGAACTCATTCAAAACCGAAAAGCCTGAATCCCTTGGCTTGGCATTGTGACCGATGTCCGGCTGAGGACAGCCGGACCTTGGACTGTGCTACAAATAGAAAAGGGAGAAAAATGCGTTGATGCGAGTTTTGTTCCGTTTGTGCGAGCTGGTCTTTCAGTTGGTCGGACTGGTCTTTTAGGTTGGTCGGGGGCTTGTCCCGAACGGATGGCCAAGCGTAAACGCCATCTTCAAACAGAAGCATTTTTCACATTCGGCCGAATGAGCAAAACGATCACAATCGACAGAAATGCGGTACCTGCGAAAACGCCAAAAATCATTTTCAGTGGAACGTGCTGATCGCGTAGTGCTCCGAAACCCCAATCGGCAAAGCCACCGCAACCGATACTGACCAAGTTCATGATGCCATAGCCGGTAGCTCGCAATTCGGGGCGCACGATCTGACAGAGGATCGGCATGTTGTTGCAGTCAAAAAACCCCCAGCCAAGCCCAAATAGGATCAGGAATCCTATCGCTACAGTGAGTGTCTCAGCGTTGCCGATTCCGAATAGGGATGGCAGAAAGAAACTCATCCCAATCGCACTAACAAAGATTCGGCCACGAGTCGTACGGTGCATCCAACGGTCGGCCAACCAACCGCCAAGCAATACCCCGATCAACGAGGCTACTTGGACATAGAGCACGGCCGACATGCCAGCTTTGCCTTGGCCTAGTCCGAATTGTTCCTTTAAAATATCTGGCATCCAGTCTTTTACTACCCAACCCGCCATCGCGGGCAATGTGAAGTAGAGGACTAAAAGAATAAAATTCCAGTTGGTAAGCAATTCCAACAGCGAGGCAAATGGAGACAACCCGACTGAGTCTTGCGTCGTCCGGGAAGGATTGCGAAGCATGGCGAACAATGGCAACGCATAGACGACACCGATCAGGCCGCAAAAACCGAATGCCCAGCGCCATCCCAATGCAGGAGAGTCGGCAACATAACCGGAAAAGCCCCCCAAAATGATACCTAAGTAAATACCCATTTGATGGAACCCGACAGCTCGCGATCGCGTTTGATTTGAATGGAATTCTGAGATCATCGATAGGGCAGCTGGAATATAAAATGCCTCGCTTACGCCCATGACAGCTCTCGCGACGACCAACTGTGGAAACGATGTAACATAGGCCGTGGCGAGTGTAACGGCAGACCAAACAAACAAGCTGGCAGCGATCACATGTCGACGACTCGTGCGATCCGCCACATATCCTCCAACCGGACTTAAACCGGCATATACCCACTTGAAACAACCGAGGACTATACCCCAGTTCGCTTTGGTAGCGATGTCTGGAATATCGCCCATCATCGAGCCCTTCATCGCCGCCAACATTTGTCGGTCAAGATAATTCAGGAGCGCAACCGGGACCAACAACGCAACGACCAGCCAAGCAGTCTTCGTGCTGATCAAAGATGTTCCAGCGTTCGAATGGTTCATCAAAAAGTAGTCCCTTTATTGTTCGTTGATTGGAGAATCCGGTTTGAGGGCGACGAGCAACTTGATAGATACCCGCCTCGCTCGAGTCCAACTGTTGTGGGTCGTTGCCAATTCGTTATAGCGATCATTCACCGACCAATTCGTAGATCCCTTTGCCGGCTCGCTTCAACTTGCCTTGTTCGACGAGTTCCTCCCAGACGTCTTTGGAAAATTGATTGGGCGGTGTGATCGCGACGACGCCAGACCTACCACCGCCCGACATGGGTCCGTGACCAATTCGTGACTCGTCATCAAGTTTTGTTAACTTAAGTCGCTTACGAAACGCCTTCATCGCAAGGCGCAGCTCTTCCTTCCTGGCGGCCGGATCAGGTTCGGGAGTAGGTACTGGAGTTGGTAACGATTCAGACATGGATCGATTCCATTGATAAATGGGAAGAGGAAATGGAAGTAGCTTCGAATAAAAATTGTTTACAACAGGCCCATGGTCGGTTCTAAGCCGAACATGTGGTTCATGTTTTGTATGGCGGCTCCGCTCGCACCTTTAACGAGGTTGTCGATGGCGGAAATCAGAATGATTCGAGGACCATTCTCGCGAACGGTTATGTCAACGAAGTTTGACCTAGCAACAAACCGTGTTGCCGGTAAGTGAGACACTACTCGTACGAACGAGCTAGCATCATAGTAGGTGTTCAAACACTCGCGAATTTGATTTGGAGTGGCGCCTGCAGTTGGGTGCACGTAGATTGTCGACAAGATCCCACGTTCCATTGGAGTCAAATGCGGAGTGAAAACGATTTGTGGTTCGATTCCACTGAATCGCTTGACAATGTCGACAATCTCAGGTTGGTGGCGATGGTTGCCGACCGAATATGCCGAGATACTTTCGTTCGTTTCACAATAGAGATTACCAAGCTTAGGCGTTCGTCCTGCACCGCTAACGCCTGACTTGCTATCTACAATGATATCCAACGGCGAAATGAGCCCCTCCTTGAGAAGTGGTGACAGGGGCAAAATCGCGGACGTTGGATAGCAGCCAGGGTTGGCTATCAATCGGCAGTCTATCAGTTCGCTGGCAAACAGCTCCGGCAAACCATAGGGCGTGATTCCCAAACGGCCTGCGTCAGGATGCTTTTCGCCGTACCATTTCTCGTAGAGGGCTTGGGTGCTCAATCGATAGTCAGCAGACAAGTCGATGACGCGGCAACCGGCGTCAAGTAACTGCATAACGTGATGTGCAGAGGCTCCGTGTGGCAAACATGAGAATGCGACGTCACATCGTTCTGCCACCTGGATTGGGGTTAAGTCCTCCACGGAAAGCTTGAGTCGCCGCACGAGGCTGGGATGCATATCGGAGAGCATGCTTCCGTCGGCTTGGCGACTGGTGGCTGCTAGGATTTGTACTTGAGGATGCCCGATTAGCCATTCGATCGCTTCGATTGCGGTGTAACCGGAGGCGCCAATAATGCCAACACGTATCATGCGAATGCCTTTGAGTGTAATGGAGGTTGAGCTTACAAGACTTGGTTGCTGCAATTCTAAGCGAAAAGCCCGAGCCAACTACATGAACCAAGGTTCTTCGATTTGTGGAGTAAATAATTCACGAACCATGGTTCGTAGTTGCCCTAAAACCATGGCTGTTGCTCCCCAAACAAAATGGTCTCCAACTCGAAAGCCAGGTGCGTCAAATTGCGACGTTCCACGTTGAAGCGTTCCGACGCTGACCGCGTCGTCGGAAATCAAGTCCCGAAGAGGCAAAAAAATCAACTCCGATACTTCAGCTGGATTCGGATGAAAGGATGGTCGAAGCGAACTAACGGCAACCACTGGCGTAACCAGATGCCGGCTGGCGAAAACGTATAAGGGGGTCAACTCGCATATAGGATGTAGGTACTCGGTGGTGCAGCCAAGCTCTTCTCCGAACTCCCGGCAAGCCGTTCTCCAGACGGTTTCACCAGAATCGGATCGCCCTCCCGGCAATGAAACTTGACCGCCATGATCTGCCATTTGTTTTGGCCGAAGCGTCAGTGGAATCGTCCACGAGGATCCGGATAGCGGAATCAAACAAACCAGCACGGCTGCCGGGTGCGAATACTTCGGTGCCGGCCCACGATGACGACCATACGCGTATTGAGGTGCTAGTTCGCGATGTGCTTCGCAAGGCCCCTTTGACAAGTCCGCCTTCGTCATGTGTCGCCTAAGCAAGTCAGGTAGGTTGGTCAAGTCTTCTATTGAGTTCATTTCTTCACGGTCTTGATTCAGCAGACTTGATTCAGCAGAGCTTATCATTGGTCCACTTTTGACGAAAACTCGATGCGGACGTACATTACTTCCGTATTTGAGAATTCTACGCGATACGACCATCGATTACGACACGAAAAAGAAATGCACCATTTGCCCTGTTTGCTCCTAATCCGACACGCCCAGTCGCAGAACAACGCCCTCGAGGATCAATTTCGAGTTCCAGATCCAGGTATTACCGATCTCGGAGTAGCTCAGTCAAAAAAACTGGCAGAGATGGTTGTTAAACTCGCACCTACAGTAGTGTATTGCAGTCCCTTCCTTCGTTCGTTGGAGACTACGCGCTGGGCCATCGAAAAACTCGAGACCGTTCCCATCGTACGTCAGGACATCTACGAACAAGGGGGATGCCACAGTGGATACCAAGAGGGGCAGCGAATCGCACAACTTGGCATGAATCGCGACGCACTCGCTCACGACTATTCCGGATGGAATTTGGATGATCGAATTAACGCAAACGGATGGTACGACTTAGACCATTATGAAACTGCACAGGAAGCTCGCAAACGCGCTATCCGAGTGCGAAGGTGGTTTGAATCCGAAACACAAACCCACTCAGCCCAAGATCGAGTTGCGATGGTGATCCATGCAGACTTCAAGATGCGATTGGTCGAAGCATTTTTGGAAGACGATGGAATTGAAGGAAGGCTTGGTGATATTGTAAACACGTCCGTCACGCGATTGTCACTGTCCAGGGGGCGATGGAGAATGGACTATTGGAATGTGTTCTCACATTTGGATCCACATGAAATTTCGTGTTGAGTATCATGGAGCCAAACGATGAATGGTCCAGTCCGATGCGGAGTCCTTGCGCTGGTATCGGAATCGGTCGTGCAAACGCGACGGCTTGCCTTGCCAGAATTCCATCATGTACGGAATCACTTTGTAACCTCCCCAGTTTTCCGGGCGAGGAATTGGTTGCCCTGCGTACTTGTTATCTAATTCTTGAATAGCCAGTTCGAGCTGTATATCGTCCAACAGAACTTGCGATTGAGGAGATGCGGAAGCCCCCAATTGGCTGGAACGGGGTCTTGACGAAAAGTACTGATCCGAAATTTCAGAAGACGTTCTAGTGGCTATCCCTTCGATACGGACCTGTCGATCAAACATCGGCCAAAAGAAATGGAGCGCAACCTTTGGTTCGATGGACATCTCGCGTCCCTTTGCTGAGTCGTAATTCGTGAAGAAATGGAACCCGTCGGCTTCGATTCCTTTCAGCAAAACAATGCGGCTACACGATCCACCCGAGGGACAAGCGGTTGAGAGTGTCATCGCATTGACTTCAAACCATTCTGGGATTTCTGTCGTTTGGAGAAGCGCGAACCAATGCCGAAAGAATTGCATCGGTTCCATCGGTAACTCGCTACTTGTCAATCCGCCGAAACTGTAGTTTCTCCTTAAATCTTGAATACTCACAAGCAATTCTCCTTTTTGGCATCGTTTTTGCGTCTCCGTTTTATTCCGTTTGTCATTGTGGCAATCCTATCACTTGGCGTATTAACAGGCGATAGAAACGGGCTGTTTCAACCACTTTCCCTGTGGACTTTAAATCCATGAATCGCTTACCAAAATCCTCAAGTTTCCCGAAAGACGATGCTCGGATTTCACTAGCAGGTTGTGTTTTGGTAGCCGCACCTAGCATCGAAGATCCGGTATTCGCCCGATCGGTTTGCATTGTTGTTGAGCATTCACAAATGCAAACGATAGGCATAATGCTGAATCGTCGGTTGGTAATGGACACGAAATCTCTTTGGGAACAGTTGTTGGATGGCGCGACGAGGCCAGCCAATGCGGTCTCCTACATCAATTTTGGAGGACCTCAAAACGGGCCGGTATTGGCGATTCACGACAATCAGAAATTAGCTGAGGGGGGTAACAGTCAAGGAGTCTATTTGTCTGCTCAATCGGACACTTTGAAAAAACTAGCGCAGTCGACTCCGGAGCATTGTCGGCTATTCATTGGCCACGCGCTATGGCAGGTTTCGCAACTTGAGACAGAAATCATCAACGGTGATTGGCATGTCATGCCGGCGGTCCCGGAATTGGTTTTCGCCGATGAACACACGATGTGGGCTCGGGGAATTCAAGTTATTGGGAACGGGATCATTCAAGCAGCAACGGGCCTGCCACACTTGATGGCTGAGCCGTACTTGAACTAAGGCAAGCGGCTTATTGAAATGGTTCCGACCGCGGTCCAACTGGTGAGATTGAACAAGGTCGAGAGAGCCGAGCCTGACTTTCTGCAGGAGCCTCTGTCTTCAGGTACTAACAACCCATTCCGTCGCTAAGTTGAAGCCACACGCAGTGGTGTTTATACTTGCCGTGTTCTCGCGGCCATCGAAATCGACTAGACTCTTGACGAGTGTTATCCCAACTCCCTTGCTTCATTCAAGAGTCTTTGTGCTTCACGGGTCCCATGAAATCATCCTTACCAACGTCGAATCGACCTTACGATTCTGTTTTGACAGAAATCGCTGAGTATTCTGTTGCAAAGCATGACTTCGGCCAAGAAGCTTTTGATACCGCTAGTTGGTGTTTGCTCGATAGCTTGGGATGTGCATTGTTGTCGCTGGAATATCCAGCTTGCACAAAAATGCTTGGTCCGGTTGTACCAAACGCAACATTGACCAATGGAGCGAAAGTACCAGGAACCGTTTGGCAATTGGAACCGGTCAAGGCAGCTTTTAACATTGGGTGCATGATCCGTTGGCTTGATTACAACGACACATGGCTGGCCGCCGAGTGGGGGCATCCATCGGACAACTTCGGTGCGATCCTTGGGCTGACCGACTACCTGGATCGAAATCCAAATAATCCTTGGCAACCCAATCGCCAATGGACTGTTCGCGATGTTCTTCACGCGGCCATTCAAGCGTACGAAATCCAAGGAATATTGGCACTTGAAAATGGATTCAATCGCGTTGGTCTCGACCACGTGCTACTCGTCCGTATCGCTTCAACAGCAGTCGCATGCTCCATCCTGGGTGGTTCCAAGGAACAAATCGCTGACGCTGTGAGTCTCGCTTGGCTGGACGGCGGAGCTCTTCGCACTTATCGGCATGCACCCAATACGGGTTCTCGCAAGAGTTGGGCTGCAGGCGACGCAACTCAGCGGGCTGTTCAGCTTGCGCTTTGGACCATGGCCGGGGAAATGGGTTATGCCACGGCATTAACGGTGCCGCGATGGGGCTTTAACGATGTTGTGTTAAAGGACAAGCCGGTTACGATCAGTCGCCAACTTGGCGGCTATGTGATGGAGAACGTTCTTTTCAAAGTTTCATTTCCTGCCGAATTTCATGCTCAGACAGCGGCCGAGGCAGCGATGCAATTGCATCCCCACATTATCGATAAACTGGATGCTATCCAAGAAATCATTATTCATACTCAGGAATCCGCGATTCGCATCATCGACAAGAAGGGTCCGTTGGTTAATCCTGCTGATCGCGATCACTGCCTTCAGTATATCGTGGCTGTCGCCATGCTTCACGGAGACCTAACCTCTGAACATTATGAAGACACGACTGCCGCCGATCCGCGAATTGATCAGCTCCGCCGCAAGATGGTTGTCGTTGAAGACCCTCGCTACTCGAAAGACTATTTGGACGCTGACTTGCGCTCGATATCGAACAGAATTCAGGTCCGCTTTGCTGATGGTACTGCGAGCGAAACTTTTGAAGTGGAATATCCATTGGGACACCGAAGACGACGAGGCGAATCGCTTGGACCGCTGGAAACGAAGTTTCGATACAACGCCGGAACAAGGTTTTCCAAAACTCGCGTGGATTCGATTTTCGATAAGTTCGCCGCAAAGCAAATTTTTTTGGATACTCGAGTGTCTCATTGGATGGATCAATTTTCGATCGACATGTGAGACTGATAAATCGTAGCAAACCGTTACGATACTAAGCGATGGATTTAGCATTCAACGTCGCCTACGTCTCAGGCTAAATCGATTTCCAATCCAACGAGAGGTATAGACGAGGTATATCTGTGGCAACTTTGCGTGAAATCGCTCAATCAATCCAACAGCAAGAGCAAGTCCTATTGCAGGGAGGAGGCAAATCAGGCTCGGACCGACAGCGCAAACTGGGCCGCCTGCCTGTCCGGGAACGCTTAGCTCTATTGCTCGACCCTGGCCGTCCGTTTCTGGAATTAGGGCTTTGGGCCGCTTACAAAATGTATCCCGAGTGGGGTGATGTGCCAGCGGCTGGCGTAGTATCAGGAATCGGCTGGATCAACGGAAATGCTTGCATGGTCGCCGCCAATGACGCAACCGTCAAAGCCGGCGCCATGTTCCCTCAGTCGGTGAAGAAGATGATTCGAGCACAAAAGGTTGCTCATCGACTTCGACTGCCGATCGTCTATTTGGTAGATTCGGCAGGTGTATTCTTGCCATTGCAGGACGAGATTTTTCCTGACGAAGATGACTTCGGAAGGATCTTTCGCAACAACTCAGTTCTGTCCGCAGACGGTATCCCTCAATACGCAGCTGTGATGGGAAACTGTATCGCGGGTGGAGCTTACCTGCCTGTTCTTTGCGACAAGATTCTGATGACGGAGGGAAGCCAGCTGTGTTTGGCCGGACCGGCACTCGTGAAAGCAGCCATCGGACAAACGGTTGATCCCGAAGAACTTGGCGGAGCCAGCATGCACTCCCAAATCAGCGGCACCGTTGATTTCCAAGAAAAGGATGACAGCTCTTGTTTGAGCCGACTGCGATCCTTGATAGCGATGCTGCAGGCTCAACCAATTGAGGAGAACGGTTTCACAACGGAACGTGGCCAAGAAGATGTTTACGACATCGTTCAAGCGGATGGTCGAGGCGAATACGATGTGCGCGACTTGCTCAAGTGCATTGTCGATGCCGGGAGTTTGCAGGAATTCAAATCGGATTTTGGTCGGACCGTTGTAACCGCCTACGTGAGAATCAACGGCCTTCCAGCTGGGGTCGTCGCCAACCAACGGCGGCGTTCTACGACAGCGCAGGGTGAAGTGCAAATCGGCGGAGTGTTATATGGCACGTCGGCGGAAAAAGCGGCTCGTTTTGTATTAGACTGCAACCAGACTCGCATTCCACTCATCTTCGTTCAAGACGTTCAAGGATTCATGGTCGGCAAGCAGGCAGAACAGTCGGGTATCATTCGATCGGGTGCTCAGTTCGTACACGCAATGAGCACCGCCACGGTTCCAAAGTTTACAGTCATTGTTGGCAGCTCCTACGGTGCTGGTAACTACGCGATGTGCGGAAGAGCTTATGACCCAGCATTGATCCTCGCTTGGCCGAATGCACGCTATGCTGTAATGGGTGGCAATCAAGCAGCAGATACAATGCTAACGCTAAAAATTCGCGAAGCGGAAAAGTCCGGCTATAAACTTACTCCGGAAGCGATCGAAGAAATGCGAGACGTCATTCGACGACAATACGAGGAGCAAACCGATATCCGTTATGGGGCAGCCCGGGGGTGGGTCGATGCGATTATTCCTCCCCATGATACGCGGCTTTGGTTGGCTAATGCTCTGGCGATTGCTCCTCGTGTTCGCGAGAAAAAGGCCAAGGTGGAGGTGTGACCAAAATGATTCGAGTAGGGAATGCGCAAGCCTTTTGGGGAGACCGGCCAACGGCTGCGTTGGAGATCCTTGCGCAAGAGCCTGGCCTCGATTATCTTACCATGGACTATCTTGCCGAAGTATCCATGTCTATTCTAGCAATGCAGCTCGAACGCGATCCGAAACTTGGCTACGCTCAAGATTTCGTTCAAGTTGTTCGAGACCTGGCAGAATATTGGGCCGCAGGTGGACGATGTAGACTCATCGCGAATGCTGGCGGTTTAAACCCTCTGGAGTGCGCGCGCGCCTGCATCTCCGCCTTGGAGAAAAACGGCTGCAGAACGATGAAGGTCGCAGTTGTCGGGGGCGATGATGTGCTGGCCGCGATGTTGTCGAGCAATCCGAATTCAAATGCGTTTCACAATTTGGATTCGGACGCTCCGCTTGCAACGGTTCGAGATCGATTGGTGACCGCAAATGCCTATCTTGGTTGCTTTGGAATCGTTCAGTCGCTCCAGGCAGGAGCTGACATCGTGATAACCGGCCGAGTTGCTGATCCCTCCATGGTAGTGGCACCTTGTGTTCATGAATTCGGGTGGGAGAGGTATGATTGGGCTCGATTGGCAGGCGCAACGGTGGCAGGCCACTTGCTTGAATGCGGTACCCACGCAACAGGCGGCATTTCCACCGATTGGTTGGATGTTCCTGACCCTGCCCATCTAGGTTTTCCAATTGCCGAAATCCGGAGCGATGGCAGTTGCACGATTACCAAATCGGAACGCTCGGGAGGATGTGTAACTCCCGAGACTATTAAGGAACAACTAATCTACGAAATTGGGGACCCAGAGCGGTACCTAAGCCCTGACTGCACGGTCTCATTTCTTGGCCTTGAAGTGAAGTTGGTAGGGACAAATCGAGTCCAGGTCAGCGGAGCAGTGGGCGGTCCAAGCCCTGAAACACTTAAAGTAAGCGCAACATATCGCGATGGATATCGAGCTGCCGGAACGTTAACTTTATTCGGTCCGGATTCGGTGGCGAAGGCCCGTCGATGTGGTGAAATGGTCCTTCAACGCTTGCGTGAAGCAGGTTTTACCTATCGCGATTCCATTATTGAATGTTTGGGAAATGCAGACAGCGTTCCCGTTTCGAATTTGACGGCGAACAGTCAAGCCTATTACGAAACTGTCCTTCGAATTGCAGTAGAGTCCGATTCGAAAAATGCAGTAGACCGGTTTTCGCGTGAGCTAATGCCGCTTATTACAGCTGGTCCACAAGGGACCACGGGATATGCCGAAGGTAGACCGCGCGTTCACGGTGTCATCCGCTATTGGCCATGTTTGATTGAATGCGAGCGTGCTCAACCAACCCTTGTCCTTTTCAGTTCGTCTGACACGATGTCCCATCGAGACAAATCTGCCGCCTGGCCTCCTGGATACGGGATCTTTCCGCAGAATGCAATGCGCGAGGCACCGAATAGGACAGCAATCCAGTTAGCGGACGCCAATTGTCTGGCGGACATCGCGCATGGTCGCAGCGGCGATAAGGGGACCGGTGCTAACATAGGCATCCTCGTTCGGTCCATGCAAGATTATGAATGGGTGAAACAATGGTTGACGGCAAAGCGGGTAAAACAGTACTTTGAACCGATCGGCTTAAGTTCGGTCGAAAGGTTTGAGATGAAGAATCTTGGCGGATTCAATTTTGTCGTTAAGGGTATACTTCGACGTGGCTTGCGCAATGATGCTCAGGGCAAAGCCTTAGCGCAAGCCTTATTGTCGATGCCATTGAAGGAACCTCGTTTGCAAGGGGTTCATCCCATCATTGAAACCTAAAAGCGATACGGCGCTAGCACAATTGCACTCACTTTGAGCCGCAACGCGCTAGCGTGCGGGCTGGAAGGCAAGTAATCACTTGCGAATTTAGCCCTCATGCTAGCGCATTGAGGCTCATAATTTACAAAGTGAGTGCCGTTGCGTGCAAGCAGTCCTTTTCATCGCAAACGCAGCGTGGTGTTTGCTGACCAGTAGTTGATCCTCTCTTCAACGACAACAACATGACAATCAATACCAATACCGACGAAGCCTGGATCGATGGTTTAACGATTGGTGAGGTGCTGCGCGAGACCGCAAAAAAATTCCCCTCGCAAGATGCGGTTGTATTTTGTGGTAATGGATTTCGGTTGTCATGGAGTGCATTCGACGCTGAAGTGGATCGGGTTGCGAGAAGCCTGTTAGCTCTCGGCCTCGGGCGAGGAGATCATTTTGGAGTTTGGGCCACCAACGTCCCTGAATGGGTTACGCTTCAATTCGCTACGGCTAGGATCGGAGCTGTCTTAGTAACGATCAACCCATCCTATCGGACTAGTGAGCTTGCGCATGCGGTTCGACAGGCCGATCTCTGGGGCTTGGCCTTGATCGACACTTTTAAGACAACCGACTACTTTGCTTCGCTCAATGAGGCGATTCCGGAACTTGCATTGCATGCGCCGGGTGAACTCAAGAGCAGTCAATTCCCAAAGTTGAAATGGGTTATTGCGTTGCGAGGGGAAAAGCCAGCGGGCACTGTTTCCTGGCAAGATCTTTTAGGACGCGCCGAATCCGTTTCCCTGCTCCAATTACAGGCCGCGGAGCGACAATTGCATTGCTCGGACCCGATCAATATACAGTACACGTCCGGGACGACTGGTTCGCCCAAAGGGGCCATGCTTTCGCATCGCAACATATTGCTAAATGCCTATTATGCTGGCTTGGGCCAGCGGTTTACGGGTCAAGATCGAATTTGCATTCCTGTACCTTTGTATCATTGTTTCGGCTGTGTCTTGGGTACTTTATGTTCGATCGTTCATGGCGCAACGATGGTCTTTCCGGCTGAGAATTTCCAAGCTGCCGCGACATTGCAAGCAATCGAATCGGAGCGTTGCACGGCAATTTACGGAGTTCCCACGATGTTCATTGCGATGATGGAACACGCCGATTATGCCCAACGTAATCTTACTTCACTGCGAACAGGGATCATGGCGGGTAGCCCATGCCCGATCGAGCTCATGAAAAAGGTAACCAGCGAAATGGGGGCAAGCCAGATGACGATCGGCTATGGCCAAACGGAAGCTTCTCCATTGATCACTCAGACACGCGCCGACGATTCGCTCGAGTTGCGAGTAGGGACGGTTGGTCGGCCGCTTCCTGGGATCGAGGTCAAAGTAATTGATCCAGAGACCGGCAAAGAACTTGGTGACGAGCAACCAGGCGAGCTGTGCGGACGTGGCCACGACGTAATGTTGGGTTATTTCAATTTGCCGGACAAGACCAATGAAGCGATCGATACCGATGGCTGGTTGCATACCGGCGATTTGGCAGTCCGTGAAAAGAATGGTTACTATCGTATTACGGGCCGTCTTCGCGATTTGATTATTCGTGGAGGCGAAAATGTGTATCCACGCGAGATAGAAGAGTTACTCTATCAGCACCCCGCGGTTCAAGACGTTCAAGTCATTGGCGTTCCCGACCGCAAGTTTGGCGAAGAGGTGATGGCTTGGGTGCGGTTTCGCGAGGGGAAATCAGCATCTCCCGACGAGTTCAAGGCATTTTGTAAAGCGAATCTGGCCTATTTCAAAGTACCGCACTATTGGAAGTTTGTCGACGATTTTCCAATTACGGTAACGGGCAAAATCCAAAAGTACAAGATGCGGGAGATTAGCATCGAGGAGTTAGGGTTGCAGGATGTAGCAAACATCGAAACCGCGTAGAATTCGGCCCTCCCATCGTTAAACGAACAAGATTATTTTCTGTTGGAGATGAATGGATGAATGTTCGACGATTGGCTGTTGTTGTCAATCCGCGTGGAGGAAAGCGAAATGGAATCCACGTACTTGACCTAGTTCGATACATCTTTGATTACGCTGCGATTGAACTAGATATTCGAGTGACCGAGCGAGTCGGACATGCAACGGAAATTGCGAGAACGCTCGACCTAAAAGCAATCGATGGAATATGCATTCTCGGCGGCGATGGTACGATCCATGAAGTCGCAGACGGTCTGATGCAGCGGGGCGAATCGGAATTGGTACCAATTGGAATTATCCCGGCGGGAACCGGAAACGCACTTGCTCAGCACCTTCAATTCGGCTGCCACCTCGACGCAGCTAGGCGAATCGTAGCCGGGCGGACTCAACCGCTCGATGTGATTCGCGTCTCGCTTCAGGACCGAGACATTCATTGCATCAATATCGTAGGTTGGGGAGCCGTTTCGGACATCAACAGCACTGCCGAAAAAATGCGATTTCTGGGATCGATGCGATATACAGTTGCAGCCCTGTGGCATATTTTGGGACCGAAAGTTCGCCCCGCCACGTTAGTGCTTGATGACAAAACCATAACGGACGAGTTTTTGTTTGTCATGGCGTGCAACACCAAGTTCACCGGCGCAGGGATGAAGCTCGCGCCTCATGCCGAAATTGGCGATGGCAAAATCGACGTGGCGGTCATTCGCCGAACTTCGAGATGGCAGATGCTTAACCTGTTTAGAAAGGTCTTCGACGGCTCGCACGTGGAACTGCAATGCATGGAATTCCATCAAGTAAGCTCGTTTTCGATCCAGTCCGACGTGCAGGACCGAATGAATTTAGACGGGGAGATAAAGGGAAACAGTCCGATGTCGGCCACCGTCTTGCCCTCGGCTCTATCGATCTTCGTTTGAGGCAACGTCAGGCCCGCGAATCGAAAGTTCGAGTCGATGTATTTTTCGATGACATAAAATGAAGCAGTTTGCTCAATTAAGCACGTACGCATTCGTTTTCGAACAAGACAAATGAACATTGATAGACAAGATGTGCAGGATGTTGTCAAGTCGCTGATCGATTCAATTGTGTCGTGTGAATCGTTTGTATTCGAGTTTCGGATTTCTAAAATGGATCAGTAGGCTGACGATTATCCTGTAAATCCTGCCTATCCATGTTCGTTTCTCCAATTGTGTCGAGCATTCAGGATAAAGTTGCTTCCGATGAGTAAGGCTCGGAAACTTATGTTCAGGTGCTTACCTATTTGAACTTCTCGCCCGTTATTCGTTCGAAGGCATCGACGTATCTCGCTCGAGTTTGCAATACAATCGTTTCTGGCAAAAGGGGCGGTGGACTATTCTTATCCCAAGTCGTACCCATCAAGTATTCTCGAACAAACTGCTTGTCAAACGACGCTTGAGAACGGCCGGGCGTCCAGCTCTCTGCTGGCCAGAAACGGGAACTGTCTGGCGTTAGTACTTCGTCGATGAGGATGACACGATCATTCCACCATCCCCATTCCAGCTTGGTGTCAGCAATGATGATGCCCCTTTCCTTGGCAAGTTCAACTCCCCGTCGATATACACCGAGCGTCTTATCGCGCAGCTCATTTGCGAGTTCGCTCCCTATGGAGGCGATCATCGTTTCAAAAGAGACGTTCTCATCGTGGCCCGATTCCGCTTTGGTTGCGGGTGTAAAAAGCGGCGTTGGCAAAGAGTCGCATTGTCTCAGGTTTTTTGGCAATTCGATTCCACAGACTTGGCCTGTCGTTTGATAGTCCTTCCAGCCGCTCCCCTCGAGATAGCCGCGAACAACGCATTCGAACGGTATTACGGTTGCCTTGCGAACAACCATGCAGCGTCCCACCAAATCTCCACTGGGATCGTGTGTTTGGACGTCATCAGGGACCACATCGGTTATGAGATGGTTCTCTACACCAAGTTCAGCAAACCAATAAAGACTGAGCCGCGTTAGCACTTTCCCTTTGTCAGGAATGCCATTGGGCATGACCCAATCGAATGCACTGATGCGATCCGTACTAACGATGAGCAACTTATCCCCAAGATCATATACGTCTCGAACCTTTCCTTGACGACGCGGAAAGGGTAAATGGGTCTCTAGCAATGGGGGGCGGGTCATTTCACCTCTTCAGCGGTCATTCGGTAGATTGCGTAGTAACCGCCATCTGGATATTGATAGGTTGCTGTGTCCATTTCAAATTTGCCTTTAACGGTCACCACGCGAGTGGCAAAATTGGTAGTCTTACCAGGGGCCATTTCGATGATCACGCAATCGTAAATTGCTGCTCCCGGTCCAAAACAGCATTCCTGGTTATCCCGAACCAAAACAAATTGCTTGATGCCAGCCTGTTGAAAGACGGAGGTTGGCAAAATGAAGCCACGCAGTTTGACGATCTTTTTGTCGAGTTCTTTGATTTCTTTCGTCAGCATTTCGGGTTTGAAATCAGCCCCTTTCTCTATTTCGAATTTGAGATCGTCAAAGGTGATTTCACCATTCTTGCGAGCGGCTTCGCGGGCTTTACGCTCGCCTGCAAGTTGCCGTTCGGATTTCGGCTCTGTCTTTTCAGGCACAACTACTTTTCGCGGATCTGGTCGCGTCGTCAAAGGCTTTGCCGTAGAGTCATCAGCAGTTTTTTCAGCCTGAGACGATTTCTGATCGGCAACTGGTTTGATTCCATCGGGCATTCCAGCGAGAACCGTGGCGTTCGCGATCTGTTGAGAATAGGCAAATGAAGAACAAATTTCAATGCACAAGCAAGTGCACCCAATTAGAAGCTGTGCGTTCCAACGAAGTTTTTGCATTCGATTTTGCATTTTCGTTGCCTACTTTTTTGGACTGGTGTTCGATATGGATTTGATTTTATTGCCATTCCCATCCTACCGATTTTTGTCAAACCATTCCATAGTGATGAACCGCACGGAGAAAAGAATATCTTTGCGTTGTTCGGCGAGCGGCAGTTTAAAAAGTACTTACTCTAGGAGTGGCACGCTCAGAGGCTGTGATTTTATAGTACCCATCACGCTCCGCGTGATTTTCGCAGTTCAAAAACCTTTGGTTTTTGAGGCAACATCACGCGGAGCGTGATGGGTACTTTGCTTCAGATTCAAAAAAATCACAGCCTCTCAGAGGCTGTGATGTAATGCGTGGTGTCCATGACAAAGGTTGGCTGGCTGTTCACACGCCCTTCGTACCTCAGAGCGTGCCGCCCTCATTGTTACTGGTAGATTTCAGCCTGCCGCTCGGATTAAAGTCGCATGGTCCTCCACGACGCTATCAAAAACGTGTCCGACGGGTGATTTCGACGTTTCTCGCCCACCCGACAGATTCCCTCCTGACCTTTAGCTTGGTAGATTGCTAGAATGAGTTGTCTCAAAGACTACACACCGTTCCTTCTAATTTAGGCATTCCCCGATGCGTTCTGCGTTCCTTGTTGTTCTCTTTTTGGGCATTGTAGGCTGCAATTCTAAGCATGACGAAATTGCTGGAAAATCCTCTATTGGCGTTCTCGATTCCAACGTAATTCCGCAAACCGCAGACTCGGCGTTATTCAAAACCGTTGCCGTGAAAGTAACAGGGATGATGTGCCCACATGGCTGCTACCCACAGGTCAAGTCGTTGATTGTTAAGACGAATCATGTCGAGTCCATTGAGCTTACTCCACAATTAAAAAAGGATGTCATCGACAATCCTGTGGTTTTGGTCAAGGTTCGCGGGGAACTAGACAAAGCGGCCACTACCAAAGCGATTTTAGAAGCCGGTTTTGAACAGGTTGAATTTACAGAGCTTTAAAGCGTACCCAATTGTACGACGCACAATCTAGTGATTATTTGACTGGTTTCCTTTTTGCATGGGCTGTGTAATGCCACTAAATCCGATCCATTCTCGGCTTACTGCATAGTATGACCTCAGACTCGCCACGTCCATTTACGCACCTTCACTGCCATAGTCACTACAGTCTGCTGGATGGCGCAAGCCCCATCGATAAACTGCTAAAGCGGGCCAAGTCACATGGCATGACGTCGTTGGCAATTACCGACCACGGCAACTTGCACGGGTCGCTCGAGTTCTATCGCAAAGCCAAGGAACTCGGCATCAATCCGATTCTTGGTTACGAAGCGTATGTTGCGCCAGGCAGCCGTTTCGAAAAAGATGCTGCCTCTTCCAAAGAAGCCTCATTCCACTTAACGCTTCTAGCAAAGAATAAAACGGGATTCAAGAACCTCATTCGACTTGCGTCAGCAGCGAGCTTAGAAGGCTTCTATTTTAAACCCAGAATCGACAAGAAAATACTAGAGGCCCACAGTGAAGGCATTATCTGCTTAAGCGGGTGCGTGTCGAGCGAGTTTTCGCGGGCGATTCTAAAGGGGTACGATACCGACTCGGCAATCCAAGAAGCTGTCGAAGTCACTCAATGGTTCGATCGCGTGTTCGGAGATCGATTCTTTATCGAGATCATGAACAACAAACTCGAAATCCAGCGTCAACAAATGGCGGGTGCGATTGATGTCGCAAATCGCGTTGGAATCCCCTTGGTTGCAACCAGCGACGCTCACTACGTCGACCGAGAGGACTCCGAGGTTCAAGATGTCTTGCTTTGTATTAGCACTGGGAAATTCCGGACCGATCGCAACCGAATGCAAATGGAGGGCAATGAGTTTTTCTTGCGCTCACAGGAAGAGATGTACAGCCATTTTCCTGGGCATGCTGACGCGGTCGCTCGTTCCCAGGAGATTGCAGATTCGGTCGATATCAACTTGGACCTCGGTTCTCGCAATTTTCCATCTTATGCCATCCCGGAGCCTAATCTTTCGCCAGACGATTACTTGCGAAAGCTTTGCATGCAGGGCCTTCGGGATCGGTACGCCAAGAATTTGGAGATGTGCAAGGATGGCGAGTTGGCTCAAGTGGTACTCGACCGTCTTGACCGCGAATTGGGGGTCATCTCTAAACTTGGGTTCTCGAATTACTTTCTGATTGTTTGGGATTTCGTTCGCTATGCGCGTGAAATCAACGTGCCTGCGACAGCCAGAGGGAGCGGTGTCGGAGCACTCGTTTGTTACGCTACGTATTTATCCCATGTGTGTCCCATTAAATACGACCTACTCTTTGAACGTTTCCTCGACGAGAGCAGGCTGGAAGCGCCTGATATCGATATCGACTTTTGCCAAGAGCGTCGCGGTGAAATCATTCGCTATGTCAAGGAAAAATACGGTGAGGCAAACGTTGCGCAAATTGGAACTTTCGGTACTCTGAAAGCCCGGGGGGCGATCAAAGACGTAGGGCGAACGTTAGGCATGCCGCTCAGTCGCGTCTCGGAAATCAGCGAGTTGGTGCCAGACGATCCCAAGGTAACCATCAAAAGTGCGCTTGAAGACAGTGAAGACCTTAAACGACTCTACGACAATGATCCGGATGTTCGTGAAGTAATCGATTTTGCGAGCAAGTTGGAGGGAATGGCTCGCAATATTGGAACTCACGCGGCAGCCGTTGTGATAGCCGACAAGCCATTGACCGAGTACGTTCCGTTGATGCGAGTCTCGGGCAAGGAAGACATTATCACGCAGTGGTCGATGGGTGACGTCGAAGCGGCTGGTCTATTGAAAATGGACTTTCTTGGTCTTCGCAATCTAACGATCTTGTCCAAGTCCATGGACATCATTGAGCAAACCACTGGCCAAAGGATTGATCCGCTCGATTTCCCACTAGACGATGTCGCCACTTTTGACTTGTTAAAGCGAGGCGAAACCAAGGGCGTATTCCAATTGGAAAGTGGAGGCATTCGAGACCTTTTACAGCGAATGAAGCCTGACCATTTCAGCGACATCATTGCAACCAATGCCCTCTATCGACCCGGTCCACTCGAGGGAGGGATGGTAGACGAGTATGTCGCCGTCAAAAACAAGAAGAAGCAGGCAGAATACATTCATCCAGTTCTCGAAGAAATCCTGGCTGAAACCAATGGAGTAATGGTCTACCAAGAACAGGTCATGCGCATTTTGAATGGGCTCGGTGGTATCGAGTTGGCTAAAGCATACACCTGCATCAAAGCGATCAGCAAGAAAAAGGAATCGCTCATCGCCGCCAATGCGGAGAAATTCTTCGGCGGTTGCCAAGAAAAAGGGCTCACCAAAAAAGAGGCCGAAGACTTCTGGAATATGATCCTGAAGTTCGCAGGCTACGGTTTTAACAAGAGCCATTCGACAGCTTACGCGTTGATCGCCTACCAGACGGCGTACCTCAAAGCGCATTACAAAGTTGAGTTTATGGCAGCCTTGCTGACCGGCGATATTCCAGGACGCAACTTCAAGCGAAAAGACTCACTCGTTGAGCATTTAGAAGACTGCCAGCGTATGAACATTACCGTTGTGTATCCCAATGTGAATTCATGCCGGTCCGAGTTTAGCGTACGCGACGGCAAAATCTTCTTCGGGCTATCTGCAGTGAAGGGCTGTGGCAGTTCCGCGGCTGAAGCCATCGCGACGGATAGAGACAAACACGGGCCCTTTAAAGACATCTTTGGCTTTTGCGAACGGGTCGACGTCTCTCAATGCGGTAGGGCTGCAATTGAAACACTCATCAAAGCCGGCGCCATGGATTGCTTCAATGCGAGGCGTTCGCAAATGATGGCGGTCGTAGAAAAAGCACTTCAAGGTGGGGCATCTAAGCTGAAGGATCGGAAGAGCGGCCAAATGAGCTTGTTCGATGATTTTGAAGAGGTGGTGGAGGACGTAAAAATCACACTGCCAGACGTGCCTGAATACCCGGACAAAGAAAAGCTCGTTATGGAAAAGGAGGTGCTCGGATTTTACTTGTCTGCTCACCCGCTATCCGAGTACGACAAGATTCTAAAAGCGTTTTGCTCTCACACTTCTTCGACCGTCAAGAGCGCCAAAAATCGCGATGAGGTTTTGATGGGGGGCATGATTTCTTCGATCAAGATTGCTCAGACTCGCAATCCCAAGCCCGGTAAATCCTCCAAGTACGCAAATTTCGACCTGGAGGACATGGACGGGTTCGTTCGAAGCATTTGTTGGCCCGAAGGGTACGAAAAGTACGGCGATCTTATCCAACCGGATTCCGTTGTCCTAGTGCGTGGCACGGTTGACAAGAAAGGCGAAGAAGACGAAGTCAACTTCATCGTCAATGAGTTAATGCCGATCGAAGAGGCAGATACCAAGTTTACAACGGGAATTCATATCCTCTACGACGAGACCAAGCACCAACCAGAGTTGATCAAAAGAATCCGAGAGATACTCAAAGGCTATCCTGGGCCGCGCGATGTGTTCGTAGCGGTCAGACTTGTGACGGGCGAAACGGTTCACGTGAAATCGGATAAACAAAAGATTGCGATCGCGCCCGAGTTGCGATCGCGATTGGACGATTTGCTAGGACCTGAAAGCCATCGCCTCTTAATGACCAAGCCGAAACTTAAAAGCGGCGGCTCTAACGAACAACGCCGTCGCAGGGATTAGTAGTTCTGGCTGTCTTCAGCCGGAAAGAAACATGTAGGTCCGGCTGTCCTCAGCACTAGAGCCCATAAGCACTTACGCGTTAGTTTTCGAACAAAACGAATTATCATTGATAGACAAGATGTGCAGGATGTTTTCAAGTCGCTGATGGATTCACTTGTGTCGTGTGAATCGTTTGTATTCGAGATTCTCCTGTAAATCCTGTCTATCCATGTTCGTTTCTCCAACTGTGACGAGCATGTATGATAAAGTCGCTTCCGATGAGTCTACTCGAAAACTTATGTGCAGGTGCTTATGTCCTCCTCCCAATTCGAAAATCCGAATCCTTACAGCTCGCAAAACCCCAATCCTGTAGGGTCCTACGAAAGCGGATCCTCTACCCAATTCACGATTCTTGGGATCATTTTCCTTGTGCTGGCGGTATTGGGAATCGGATGGTCCGTTTTGATTTTTGCAGGTGCCTTCATGCAGTGGCACCTCGGCAAAACAAAACTTTCAAGCTTGACCTTGATCACTACAGCCGGTCGCTATCACTTGTCCAGCAGGCTCAAGCTTAATAATGCCATGGCGGTCCCATAGCATCGACCAAGTTCGTGTGAGTCGACAAAACAACCGTCGATCTCGGGAAGATTCAGAATTAACTCTCTTTGCTTCGATGCGAGTTTTTGCCTCTCGCCTTGGTTCGCAATCAAACTGATGGCTTCGCTGCGAGCCTGCATGTCGTACCAAAAGAAGAAGCCGCCATAAGCGAGCGTGGAGGTGTGATTGTCGTATTTATAACCCTTTGCCAAAAAATCATGGTATTCCATTGACTTAGTCACCGACGCCACGAACTCTGCGTCGGAAACCTCACCCCAACGGCGACGAGCCAATTCGCAGATTGAAATCCTTCCGCCGGCAGCCGCCAAATCTTTTTCGGTCCCTTCGTCGCTTCCTTCTTCCTTGCGAGTCGCATAGGGATAAGCGCCATTTGCATATCGTTGAGAGGCCAGCCGTTTCAAACCCATACCCACTTTTGTCTTATCGACAGTCGCGCCCGCTTGGCTTGCGTCGAACAATGCTGTCAGCGCTGTACCTGAAACAAAGGAATTCGCATATTCATGAAACCAACCACCAGTCCGCAATTGCAGAGTCTCTAATTGTTGCACTGCGTTTTGTAACGAACCCGAAACACCGCTGTTGTTTGCCCGCTTCTGCATAGCTGCTAAAAGGCGAACACGATACGCTTGTGCCCACAGTATCTCATCTCGGTCATTCAAGTTCAGATTGAGGTCTTGAGACACGAAAGCAACAGCTCGATCAAGGCCGATATGGATTTCTTTCTTTCGTTTCGGGTCTACGGACTTTCGTTCCGCTTCGATCAATGCCAGCCCGACCAGGGAGGTCACCGCCGTAAATACATTTGGCATGCTATCTACGCCACCGAAATCATAGTCACTATCAAATATGCCGCCTCGCTCGCTCTGCATACCCAAAAGAAAGTTAACGCTTCGCTGCCATAACTCGGCCTCGGAAAACGATCCCGTCAACGCTGCGCTAGAAATATCCAATTTGTCAGCAATCGCAAACGATGATTCTGGCAACTTATCGAACACTTCAAACCCGCGACAAAACGGGCCAATTCCTTGGGCTTCGCAAGCTGCCTTCCATGCCAGTGGATGATCGGGATAGGACAAAGAAGACTCTTGCCAGATTCGTTTCGCTTCCTCTTGCCTGCCCATTCGAAACACAAACATGCCTGCGAGTAATTTAGCCTCGATCGAATCACACTTTAGCAAGTTTTCCACGGACGACTCCTCCAGGTGCCAATTGGATGCAATTGCCCTTTCCCAATTCTTCGATTCTACGGAATCGACTTTATTACCACAGCTTTCTTCCCAGTTGGTTCGATCACCGAGGGCATCGGCCAAGATTCTAAAAATCCATCTCGGATGAAGCGTTGTCAATCGGTTTGCCAACAGAGTTACTTCTTCATCCGGCCGGACGATCAAAAACCCTGGCTCCACGAAACGGTAGACTTTCAATTGAAACTTGTTTGAAAGTGAAGCATTCGGTATGGTCTTCAATGGGACACAATTCCGATTGATCAACGCGACGATCGATGGCCAACTGAATGGACCTGCCAACATGTAGTCGTTGATAACGTCTTTGCGGTCCATAAAAGTTCCAGGCAAAGATTGCACGTACCAGAATATTGGTTTGCCTGTCTCCTTTGCCTTTGCCAAGGCAGTGTCGTAATTGCTTTCCCACGCTATCGCGGACCCTATTTTTCGACCGAGGTCATCCGGCTGGATCCGATTCTTGGTGGTCGAGTTCTTAGTTTCGGGCGTTTCTTGTACGCCGTGCAATTGGGACACCATTGCGATTGCGCAAAGAGTAGAAGGCATGAATCGAAATCGAATTGCCGTTAAAAACATCGTTTTTTTTCTTTTGATAGTCACGGACGCATTCGTTTTCGAACAAAACAAAGGAACATGGATAGACAAGATGTGCAGGATTTTGTCAAGTCGCTGATCGATTCACTTGTGTCGTGTGTATCGTTTGTATTCGAGTTTCGGATTGCAAAAATTGATAGCCGGCTGACCTCGATTCCAGTCGCCTTTAAATGGGTAATAATCTGGGCCTGGTGCTCCGGAGCGAACGCACAACCGATGATCTTCTCGGTGATTTCTCCAAACGGTAAATCGGATCGACGATCATCCTGTAAATCCTGTTTATCCATGTTCGTTTCTCCAATGGTGTCGAGCCATTTAGGATAAAGTTGCTTCCGATAAGTAAGACTCGGAAACTTATGTGCTGGTAAGCTGACAGCTTGCGTTGAATCGCTGACAGCTTGCGATGAATCACTGACTTCAAGCTGGAAGCTTTTCCACTTTTTAGTTCTGACAAAGCACTCATGCATTGAGCATCAAGGTGTGCAAAATGAGTGCAATAATACGCCCTGCGACCTGCAAATTAAAATCCTGGCTACTGGTTATTCAGTCGCTTTTAGCGTCATTTCACTTTTCGCGTTTGCTTGGACTTCGTCGGGGAAAAACCATGCGGGCTTGAATTGGCGTTCGGCATACAAAGGCAACATGTTTGCAAAATAAGGGGAGTTGGGATCTTCAGAAACCCCAAAAGGCAAACAGCTAATCGCCTTTGTTTTCCCCGAAAAATCGACGATCATTCCGTAACTCGATCCTCCAAGGCAATAGCGCTTGCCATCCTTAATCTCGCCGTTGGTAGGACACAAAGCGGGCCCTACTTTGCTGCCGACTCCGCCCGATCCTGCGACTCCACAATCGATGTCACCACGGCGAATTCGGCTGAATTCTTTCCACGGGACATCGACAGAACCAAACTGCTGTTGTACTTGCTTTGCGACTTTCACAAAACCTTGAACGGCCGCCGCCGGATCCTCTCCGTTGACCACGGTGTTGAATCCCCTGTCGTTCGCGAGAGCGTGGAATAGTACGGCACCGCGTGATTCTAAGTCTGTCCGCCGATCCCACTTCTTGAGGATTGCGACAGATTGTCTAAGGAATTCTGTGTCGGCCCCACCATCCTGTTCCGCGAGAGCGTAAATCCTCCCAATGTATTGTTCGTCAACTTCGACCATCGTGTCGGTCGCATAGGTCTTCATTTCCTCAAACGTCAGTGACGGGTCACCGCGAAGTAGATGATCAAGCCGCCTGGATCGACTGTTGGCTTGATGATTGTTCATGTAAGCCGGGAAGTCCTTGAGATCGGGGGAGCCATCGGGGGTCACGTTTTGCGGACCGCTATTCGTATTGAGAATGTAGCCAGCCGATGGATTCGCGACTTGCGGCAGTTCTTCGATGGGGTGAAAACCTTGCCAACGCGCCCAAGCTTGATCCCCAGGCCGAAACTTGTCAGATGTAATGCGAGTGTCCCGTCTCGGTACTCGACCATTGCTGATGTAAAAAACATCTCCGTGTTTATCGGCATACAGGATATTAAACATCACCAAACCAAGTGGTTTGAGCGAGTCGCGAAACTCAGGCATCGTCCTAGCTCGCATCATATTGTACAGCTGGTCAACACGACTCGTTTCATTCGTCGTTGGCAATGCGAACACATAGGCGACACCGTCTTTCACAGCCACCACCGGCCCGACTTCGGTCCGCAACGAAGGCAATGACTTCTGGTCAAAACCATCGGCACTTTTTACCTTGAACGTGTTGACGGACATATCAAACTTTTGCCAACCATGGATTCCTTTGTATTGAGTTGGATCATCGGGGTTAACTTGAAAAGTAAACACATCGCCTAAATCAGGGCCATTGACAGTCATGCACCAAGCCGTTTGTTCAGTGCGCCCCATCGAAACGTAAGGACTACCGAAGAAACAAGCTCCCATGGCGTTTACTGCTGGGCCGACGAGATGCATTTCATACCAACGAAAAAAGCTACTCAATCGGAGATGCGGATCCATGGAAAGCATGCAGGCTCCGGAGGCCGAACGCTTTGGCGAGATTGCAAACTGATTGGAGCCGAATTCCGAACCGAGATTGGCAGCCGGAATATTCTGTGACAGTTTAACGCCACCGGAGACCAAATCGTTGCGACAATAGCTCAAGGCAAACATGGTATCGATGTACATGGCAAAGCCGATAACATCGTGCGGCTCGACCCGTTCAATCCAACTAGGAATTTTTGTTCCTTTTTCTTTTATGAAATGATTTACACCAGCGGCGAAACCGTCCCATTGACCTTTGGTTTCGGGATCTAGTTGACCAAATACTTCGCGGGCTCGCTGTGGGATCTGCATCGATTGAATCAATATGTCAATCTGCAACTCAGACATGCCTTCTCGTTCGGATGCTCGCCCCTTGCTCCGCAAGTAGTTCATGGCCAAGTTCTCCAATTGATCTTCGGCTTGAGCATATCCGACGCCAAAGAACATGCTTCGATTGTCGCGGGCGATGATATGTGGCACACCGTACGTATCGCGAACGATTCGGACTTGGCCAGCCTCTGGAGCACCATAGTCGCCTGGTTTCTCAGCACGCAGGGAAGTGACCGTAAAAGCCAGACTCAACGCAAGCATAGCCAAAAGAAAATGCGATTTCATCGACAGTTCCACCTCTAATTAGATGATTGGGTTATGGAGATGGCTGGTGCCAGACTTCTCTGGAAACTGATGATACGTCGAATTACCAGCTGACGCTAGCAGCGTCAGCCACGTGGTGGACGCTGCCAGTGTCCAATTTTCAAAGCTAACGAACAACCAATCGCATCCAAGCCTTTGTATTCGCCGCCGCCAACAGTTTGTTTCAACGGTGCAATGCCGGGCGGCGGATAGCTCGCATCCTACTGCCCTCCTTCGGTTCGTTTGGACCACCAAGGCAATCCCACTCCACCATCCATCGTCAGAGTCGTACCCGTCATGTAGGCGGCTTCATCGCTCAGCGTAAAACAGATACCATGGGCCATCTCTTCTGAACTTCCCAGACGCTTCATGGGTATTTGCGCAGCACCGTCGGCTAATTGTTCTTCCGAGAAGAATTTTCTTTCGCCAGGTGTGTCGATCCAACCTGGATGAAATATGTTGACTCGAATTCCATGATGAATAAGTTCAATGGCCGCGGTTCTGGCCATATGGTCAATCGCGGCTTTGGCCATGTTGTAGGCCATCGCAGTCGGAAATGGAATGATCGAATGAGGTGAACTGACAACGGTTATTCGTCCACCGTTGCCTTGTTTGATCATTTGTTGAGCCGCCGCTCGAACTCCGTGCAACGCACCCCACATACTCACATCGATCGTTCGACGAAAGCCATCCATGTCTGCCTCGACCATCAATTGTCGATCGCTGTAGACCGCATTGGATACGAACATATCCAAGCTGCCAAATTCAGAAACCGTTCGCTGAACCATTTCTTCTACGGCAGCCAAATCCGATACGTCACACGCAGCCACAATCGCTTTGCTGCCAAGCTTCCGAATCTCACGTGCGACTTCTTCCGCCTGATCTTTACTCGAACTACAATTCACAGTTACATTGGCTCCGCCTTGTGCCAGTGTGATGGCAACAGCCCGCCCAATGCCCTTTGAGGATCCGGTCACCAAAGCATTCTTTCCTGTGAAACTGTAGTGCATTTGCGATTGCACCCCCTCTTTTTGATTTGTCGAAAAATGGTAACCAAACATTCAAGTAGGAAGACTACCTGCGGAAACCTCAGAGATCAATGTCTGATTCTAGAACTAGCCGGGCGACTTGTTCTGTTGGTAACTATTTGCATCGCAAGTTCTTTTGGGGCGATGCGCGTTGTGGGTGCGGAAACGTGGCGCGTTGGCGCAGCTTCGGCCGTTATCACCCCCACGGAGTTCATGCCAATGGCCGGTTACGCCAGTCGAGATCGACCAGCTGACGGAAAAGCAACGGAACTCTACAGTAAAGCCTTGGTGCTCGAATCGGCTGCCCAATCGCGAGCCGTCATTGTGACGCTAGACCTGGTTGGGATCGACCGCGAACTTGCGTCTGAAGTGCGTCGCCTCATTGCTAAAGAATTTTCGGTCGAAGCTTCGCGTGTGCTGCTATGTTGTTCTCACACCCACTCCGGACCTGTCGTCAAACGCAATCTCGGCCCTCTGCATTACTATCGTCTGACTCAAGATCAACAGAAGCAAATCGAACAATATGCGGATACGTTGCGTGACACAATCGTTCGAGTGGTTGGAGAAGCGTTGAGTCGATTGGAGCCTAGCAGCATCTCTTGGGGTATAGGGCACGCCGATTTTGCTGTGAACCGAAGGAACAACAAGGAGGCCGACGGAGGCAAACTCAGGTCTCTAGGACAACTGGTTGGACCATCGGATCACGATGTACCTGTACTTGCTGTCCGCAATGAAATGGGAGAGCTAAAATCTATCCTGTTCGGATATGCATGCCATGCAACTGTGCTTTCCGATTATCAATGGTCCGGTGACTATCCAGGCTACGCGCAGATAGAATTGGAATCGCGTCATCCGGGTTGCGTTGCGTTTTTTTTTGCAGGCTGCGGTGCAGATCAAAACCCCATACCCAGGCGAACCGTCGAATTAGCCAGTCATTACGGCAGGCAGCTTGCGTTGGCTGTGGACCAAACACTTCTCACTTCAGAAATGAAACCCGCAACACCCTCCCTCCATTGCGAATATCGTGAGATCGATTTGTCGTTTGACAAACTTCCTACGATCGAAGAATTGCAACTGCAAGCTGAATCTAAATCCATCTACGAAGCGCTAAGAGCGAGACAACTTCTATTAGGCATCGAGGCTGGCGAGCCCATGCAACCTTCCTATCCTTATCCCATTTCAAGTTGGCGGATCGGGAACGATTTGAACATCGTTGCGTTGGGTGGAGAGGTGGTCGTGGACTACGCCGTTCGCATCAAAGCTCTAATCCCTCTTTCAACTTTTGTAGCAGGCTACTCGCATGACGTGATGGCATACATCCCGAGTCATCGAGTTCTAAAGGAAGGGGGATATGAGGGGGGCGGCGCAATGGTTTACTACGGTTTGCCCACGATCTGGTCCGATCGAGTGGAGGAGGAAATAATCGACGAAATAAAACGCCAGGCTGCTGCACTCGACGTTGTTAGCGACGCAAAATAACGCGAGACCAAGGTATTGTCGAATTGCCACAAAGCATCGTCCGACGGTACTTGCAGTTCCGATGCGGTCTACCTGCTCTCGCGTTTGGTCTTGACTTCAACAAGAGGACCAGACATGGGGGGAGTTTCGAAGAATTTTCCATTGTCGATCAAACGAGGATCATCTGTTCGACTTAGCTCGTCCATCAATCGTATTTCGAGACTGGCCTTTACGGACGCATAGGCAGGATCGTCTGCGATGTTTATTGTTTCGTGAGGGTCCCTCTTCAAATCGAACAACTCGTATTTCGGACGTTTGCCATAAGCCGATTCATAATGGGGTTTCCATTGGGGCGAATTCCGCTCGCCAATCAACCAGCTTTTGGTCGGACCCGCGTCATCGTCGGGATGTGTGGTGCGAGTCGTTTTGGTGATCTCCTCCACTGTCGCCACGTTTTCGCCCTCCAATCGATACGGATCGCCAAGGGGCCAACGATCTGGTCGGAAGTTGATGATCAACAAGTATTCGGCAGTACGGATAGCGCGTTGAGGATAGGGGCTGAAGTCCTCGCGAGCGTTTTCTACATGCCTTTCGCGCCCGGTCACCACCCAGGTTCGAGACTCATCCACCAGCCCAGACTTAGGCGACTTCAGTACCGGCCATAGACTGCGTCCTGTCATCACTCCTGGAACCGCAAGCTGAGCAGCTTCTAAAAATGTCGGCGCAAGATCTGGGAGGTTCACAAAGTCATCCACCACTCGGCCACCAACAACACCTGGGCCGCTGATTGCCAACGAGACACCTGTGCCAAAACCATAAAGATTGCATTTGCCATGGGGGAAACCGGGTGCACCATGATCACCGCTGATCACAATGAGAGTGTTGTCCCTCTCGCCTGTCTTATCGAGTTCCGCCAGGATAACTCCAATGCCTGCATCCCAGGCTGCGATCTCGCCAAAGTAGTCCGAAAGATCCTCCCGAACCGCTGGTACATCAGGTAGAAATGGCGGCATCTTTCCTTGAAGTGAATCGGGGTCAATGTTCCAGAGCTTCTTACCGCTGCCTTTGGTCCAAGGACGATGGACGTTGGTTGGTCCGAACCAATAACAAAATGGTTTCTCTTTTTCGCGAGCGGCCAGGAAGTCGGTGAAATTGCCGCGTACCTCGTTGTAGAGTTCTTCTTTGGCATCGCCTAAGATCTTGCCGCTTTCGATCAACTTCATTACGTTTTCAGAGAACTGATTGAATCGACCTCCGTGCTTTTGAAAGGAGTGCTTCTGACCGCCGTAGGGTGCGTCAGGAGGATTGCCTGGACTCCAGACTTTAAAAGTCTTGCCGAGGTGATAGCCGGCATCGCGTAAAAACAATGGGTACGACGGAATGGTCTCGTCCCAAACCGCACCTTGTAGAATTGCCCCACGTCCCGTACGCCAGAAATATTGACCTGAAAGCAGTGAACTGCGACACGGGGTACACGAAGGCGCGTTTACATGCGCATGGCGAAACAAGACCCCCTGTTTTGCGACCCTATCAAAGTTGGGGGTGCGAACCACATCATTGATGCCACCACTGCCGTTGACTTCGGAGTAGACGCTGGCGTACCGGCCCCAATCATCGGCGAACAGAAACAAAATATTGGGCCGTTTGGACTCCGCTCCAAGCAAGTTCGCACTGGCAATAACTAGTAGGAAAAGCAGGCACGACGCGAAGAAGCGGAGTTGCATAGGATGAACCATCACATCGAGTCAGCCTGACGGTTCGCACATCTTTATTTGGCTGGAGCAGGAGGAACAGCAACAACAGGTAAGGCCGGCCCTGGCGACACAGGTGGTGGGGTACGAACGCGTCGTCGAAGATTCAAAACGACTTGTTTGGTTTCTCCAGCCTTGAAATTGAATTCGTCTTTTGCGTAGTACTCGGCACCGGTAGCGTTCTTGAGCAGCCCTTCTACCACATACTTATATGACTTGCCCGGTTTTAGACCACGAACGATATAATTCCGTACCGTTCCGGTGGTCGAGGTAGGTTCACCGTTTACCGTAACGATTGCCTTGTCCTGAACCACGACTGTCAGATTAAAAATTTCTGCGGGATTGTCCGGTTCATCGAGAAGCATATCTGCTTCACTCGCATGGGACATAGCTGATTCGGACGAAATACCTTGGCCGCCTCCGTTGCAGGCGCATTGAGCAAAGGTATCCGAAGCAACTGCACTCCAAGCCAACGCGGAAAGAATTCCACTGCAAACAAACCCAAATCTAGACATGTTCATTTCGAAACCTCAAAACCTTTTCAAATACAAACGAATGTAGCGAGGTTGCTACTCAAACCACGCGTCTACAAAGTTATCGAACTACATGTCGCCGAACCGCATGCTTTTCGATTTCCTCCCGAATATGCGGTTTAATCCAACAAAAGCGATGGCTCAAAGCTTCACAACAACATAGGGGCTTAATTAATTTCTGAATTCCATTCCCTTGGTCCAGAAGTGCTGAATTAACCCGTCGGCTACTGCTTTTTCAAGATCGCTTTTCTTTACAACAAGAACATCCGCAGCCTTGCCAGCCTCGGATTCTGCAAGCTCAAATACAGCTTTCGTTTCCCGATTTTCAACGAATTGTCGGACGGAATTCGACGCCGAAGTACAAATCACGAAGTAACGCTCACTGCTTTCCGAACTGAGCTGTTTTTCGTCGATAATTGCGGTGATCGTATTTTCTTTCCGTGAGCAATTAACCTGCTTCACTTGCTCGAGGAATTTTCCGTCGTCTCCGCTCTTTAGACTAAGTCTTGGCGCTAATGTTGCCGACGGCATTTCAATCGATATCCAAACGTCGAAATCAACCTTAGTTGACAACCAAGCCTCCTCCTGTTTCCATTTGAACGCAGGGAATTTTAATATTGGGTAATGGGTACCAGGGTAAAAGGAAAAATCTGAAATCAAACGAGACGAATCTGGACCGCCATCGGAAGGTGTCATCGCGGCAATAACAAACTCGGGTCGCCGGATGAATTTCTTTTGTTCAACGTCCTTAGACGATCCTGGAATTGCTACGCTAATCCCCAGTTTCTTGGCGGATCGATCTGGGAATGGCTGTGCAAACAACAAATACTTGCTGTCGCTTTCACTCGTCATCTGCTTGCGAAAGTCTCCCAAAATGGCTCTGTCGCCATTGTCTTTATCGTTGAATGGGAGGTTCATCAGTCCCGCGCTGTCGGAATATTTAAATTTCAATTTCTCATTCCCCGCAAGCCAAACCGTCGTCTCTGCTCTTTGTGCTATTCCTTGGACGGAAACGATGGCTTCAGTCGGCTTTGTCACAATCGGATCAAGCGTAATTATTTTGCCGACTTCCCCAATCCCGATCGGCCCTTGATTCGACCTTACAGTCACCGTAGTTTTAGGCAAAGACGCAAGGAGGCTCTCGGTCAAGCTGTCAAAGTCCTGAAAAAACAACTTGCCGTTCCTCTGGCCAGGTTTCAATACATCATTGATCAATCCCTGAAGTTCTGCATTGCTTCTTTTGATTTCGTTCAGCTTTGCTTCGTCCTTCTTGTAGTAGGCCAAGTTTTCAAATTGGAAAACGAAAAGAGAAGTGCCGACCTGCTTTATTTTCTGTTTGACGTCGCCCGCTTTAACTGTCAGCCCAACAAATCGATAGAAATTTACGGAGCCTTCTTTCGCCTCCTCGTTCGGATCTCGGTACACAACATCGTCACTGCCATCGCTGACGACCACAATTCGCGACGTCCTCACATCCTTCATCTTTTCAATATTTTCACATGCTGTTAAGATCGCGGCGTACAGTGGAGTGCAGCCAGACGGCTCCATCCAAGGGCTATCTAGCAAGCCAACCAAACTGTCAATTTCGTTAACTTCTTTGATCTTTGTCTCGAAAATCTGATTTCCATTTTCGCTCCGGCGGAGCCCAGCGGGTGGTGGATCGTCTGATTTTCGGCCAAAGACGATTAACCCGACATGTATCGGGCTTTCTGTGGCGTTTCTTTCTTGGATCCTATTCAATAGTTCTTTGACAGCTTGTTTCGCCTTTCCATGGATAGAATTCTCGTCCATTGAAGCGGAGCAATCGAACAGGATCCACAATATAATCGGATCTCCTTTCGCCGCCGTGACTAACAAAGTGGAGGGTTTGATCTCTTCACGAATGAAGTCGACACGCTCCGAGTTCTTTTCGTCTTCCAATAGAATTGGACGATCTCGATAGTGGCCACGAACTGAAACTCTCAAACGCTCCCCGCGGCCAACGAGTTTCGGGTCGATTTTCATCTCGAACGGTTTTGCAGGCTCATTAAATGCGACCGACACGGATCGATTCTTTGAACTTGAGAAAGCTTTGCGATCGATGCTTTCATTTTCATGAACAAACAAAGTTGCACTTGCCTTCCATGGATTGCCCGTCAATGAAACGGGGACTCCCTTTTCCCCCATAGGTGCGATGGATGGGATGGATACGTCTACCTGGTTGACATCATGTGAAGCAAGGTCACTGAACGCGATACGCTCTCTGTCCAATAGATTCGAAAGAGGACTTGCTTGAGGAAAATCTTTGAGAAGACTCGTCGCCGATTTAAACTTGCTTTCTAGCAGCCTAAAATAGTACTTTCCGGGGGATCTGCCATCTAAATTGCCGTCTCCCCAACGAGCACGACACAATCGTTCCGCCTGAAACTGATTGTAGATCGACGTATTGATTTGATCGAACTGTGTTGCGGAGTCCCAGGGCCAAGTCCACGTCTCAGCGACTTCCCTGGACGTAGTTCCAAGTGTACTTTGGCCAAAGGAGTTCGCAGCGATTCGAGTTAGGTAACTTTTGGTGTATACGTCAGCAATAATTTGATTCGGCTCGCTACCCCGTTTTGAATCCACTGCTTCCGTCTCTTGCGACACCAATGCCAAACCGGAAAGACGAGCATCATCCATGGCCATGTTTCTGTAGAGCGACTTTCCTTTGAAATCGTCTAGGCCATTGTAAAACTCCTTTGATACAGCCTCGGGTGAGCGTTGCGCGAGAGTCGTGTTTACCTTCCCGGGTTTTGAAATCGCATAAAGTTCAGCCAGCTTTAGGTGGAATTCCTTTCTCGTTTTTAAATCTAACAAAGGCCATCGCAGGGCGTTTCGAGTGCTCGGAATCGTCTCAACGTCATTCGATCGATTCTTAACCAGCCTGTATTTTTTTTCCACATAGTCGAGAACACTTGCCAAGTCCTGTTCCGGATCCCAATTCAATTGAATCTTTGTCGTCTCGGGATCTCCGGAGAAAAAATCGCGAAGTCCAATCGCCTTTTTGAGCGATTCCTGAAGAACACGCGTTTCTATTAGTATTTCTTTGGAGTCCTCAATCGAGGCATATCGATACTCTCGCATTAGTGCGGAAAGTAGATGGGGAGTGAGCCAAAAAACCTTGTCACGAATCGCCATCGCATCCTTGAGTTTTTTGAAGTCATCCATCAGCTCATTGACTCTGCCGTTCATGCTTTCAAAAGCCTGGATACTTTCCTTGAACTGATTGGCTACGAATAAGTCGAATACATTGAAAAACATTTGGTCCAACCCAAGCAGCCTTTTCCTGGTCCACCTGGTCAATTCGGTTCGAGGATCAAATGCGATTTTGTTAAGATCACAAAACAATTGAAGCGTTCTTGCGAGCGACTTAATAGCATCACTGTTTGTCTCAGATGGCAATGCGTCGACGAGTATTCGTAAGATTTGAATTTCGAGCCACTCAACGTTGTCCTGTTCAACTTGCCCGCAGTATGCCAGGCACTTCTCAAGTCTCTCCTTGGTGAAGGACGTTGCCCATATCTCTGCCTTTTCGCTTCGTGCGCTCTCTTCCAAAACCGTCCACACCTGTAAGCATTTATCCTCGCGAGTCAGATTTGCCACACTTGATTCCTGATCTCCTTGCCAGAATGGTGGTTTCTCAATCCAAATCGCTTTGCTGTTCATCACTTCGGTAGAAAAGATTTTGCAAGGACGTACTTGGCTATGAAGTTTGGACTCAATCAAACTGACGCGTCGATCGAAAAAGGATCTCGTTTCTAAATCCAAAAGGTCAGCCTCAACCCTTCCTTTAAAGATAAGCCAACGTTTCGAGTCACTTTCGGCGAGTTCCTCCATCTGAATCAATTGGGACTCAATCTTCGCAAACCGCAATGGTTCCCATTGAAGGCTTGGCTTGAGCTTGTCATATCTATCCCAAAATCCATTCATTTCTTCCGGTTTCGAAGCGAAACCCTTGAATGTAGAATCCACCAAGGGATAAGGCTTGCCTGCCATATTGAACAGCCGAATTCCTTTTTTGACTTTTTCATCTGAATACAAGAATTGCGGAGTTTGCTTTGCAAACATATTTAGTGCGACCCAGTCCCGAACCTCTTCGCCCAGTTTCCGCTCGAAATCGTCAAGCGTAACGACCCCGGACTGAGTACCAAATCCAGAGGTTGCTCCCTTCCAAAAGAAATGCGCAAATACCGAACTATTGAACTGCGGTGCCATCCAGCTTTCCTCTGAATCGCCACAGGGAAGACTAATTATTAATCGATCCTTTAGTTGATTATCCAGGTTTTCAAACGGTGTTTTGAAAGCCGTGTAGGGAAAACTTAAGTCACCCAAATTCGCAACGACGTTGGGAGGCTTAACGTCAAAAACTATCCAGGCGTAACTGCCCTGCGCAGTCTGCTTTGCAATTCGTTCTAAAAACTTCGCAATGGTCAACTGCGATGTCGGTCTATAGGGTGCAACCAGGGAGCGGTAGGGTATTTTGTCCTTGTGGAGCAATACCCATTCCTCAGGTTGGTTCTCCGCCCGCGCGATAAGACCACTGACGAAATAAACCATTACGTTCTTGCCTGGTCCGCGTCCGACTATCTCGCCGGACGAATTCAAATAGTCTTTGATTTCACTGAAGTTTTTAATCCAGTTATCACCGTCGTCAACAGCCCTAACAAATTGATCCGGCACTTCGTTGGAAGAGATCAGCTTAAGGTGCTCTGGTTTAACGGCCTTCAGTTGACTGTTTGTTTGCACACCATAGGGATTTTCCCAAAGGCCATTTGACGCATACTCTTCGGAAACGCTGATAACGATTGGAAGTAACGGGTCTCTATGAAAGACTATCCAGACTAACCAACTGAACAAGGAGAAAATTGTGACGCCTAGCAGTCCAACCACAACTGACTTTTTTAAAACTGTCGTTGGGGCAACTTGTTTTCCAGCTCCGGTCCATGTTCGTTCGCTTTCCGCTTGAACGCTATTTTTGCTCTTTGATTTTCCTCGCCAGTCACTACTGTTTGTTGACGTTTCATTGGATGGCGAGGGATACTTCGGCAAAATTACAGGAAGTGCTCTCGGCTTAGGATTTTTATCTTTGCGACGTTTATCATCCTTGCTGTCGCCACCTCGCCAATCTGACATCTCTATGGTCCCACTTTTCGGAAACGCACATTCGGGCAAACTCTCATTCTAACGCTTGCAATCAAAATGCAATGCCCGTGCAGATAATCCGGATGCAATAATTGTCTCAAGACAAGTGGCTAGAAATGGAACCACGGATAACACGGATGAACGAGTTGGAATCGATCATCGCGCCACTTGAATTGGTTGCAGCTATCTGGACCATCCGCGAGATTCGTGGTTTAGAATGCTTAGCTGATAGGGATGGTGCATTCCTTTCCGCCGCTCGCCAACAATGCAAAAAGGGTAACTTCCGTTACCCTCTCGCATTGTTCTTTTTCAATTCGAACGTGTCTGATCTACTTGCTGACCAGCCCGATTCGGATATCGCGACCGACCTCAGGATTGATCACGCTGGCAGAATCTAGCGAGAGCAAAATTCTACGTCCGCTCGCATCTGTGATTCGTCCAACCTGTTGTTTTCCATTGGCATCGACAACAACCAAGGTCCATCCGACGGACATTTGATAGACGTCTGGCAATTCGACTAACATTTCCCCCAGGGACTTACTCATATTGACTACCCGGGCAGCAATCAACTGGTCTGGGTTGGAAATCCCTTCTCCCTGTTTTGTCTTTGCCCCACGCTTGGCAACTATGACCGGCTCTTGCCCCTCGCGATATTCTGGTCCAGTGATACGGTACGATACCTTGGTGGCTGTTGCCTTTCCGAACATGGCTGATTCACCTTCTCCAGCCTTCCTGGTCTTTGGCCCGTCCCCTTCTCCAGCTGGCTTTTTTGGCTTATCGCCTTCCTCCGGTCCTGGAAGTGGTGGCTGTAGTTCTTCGATTTCGCTTGGAGGCGGCAGTTCCTCGAGTGGTTTAGGTGTTGGGCAACCGCACTTGCGGACCAGGGCTGCAGCAGCGCACCGAATTTCTTTGACTGGTTCTTTGAAGCAACCTTTGTCATCGACCCCGGTCGCAATATCTGTTAGCTTCTTGTGAATGTCTTCGGTGCAGCAAGTTGTTTCACAACCCGTCTTGCACTTGGAGCAGCTTCCGGCTGCCTTGCTGAGGCCCTCGATAGCTGCCGTTCGAACATCTGGATCGCAATCGTCCAACGCAGCTAGGAACGCTTTAGCGACTTCGTCATCCTTGTTGTAGCAGCCGCAATTTACGTCAGCCAAGAATTTGAGGGCTTTGATTTTCTGTTTCTTCTGGTCTTGTTCTGTCTTGATCTTGGCCGCAACCTTGATCATCTCCGGCTTCTCCGGCTTGAGGTTAGCTGGATCCGCTATCTTTAATAGCGGCGGTTTCTTTTCAAGCCCTGGGAACCTTCCACTACGATTGATGGTCGAGTCGCGTAATATTGCGGTTGCCTGTGGGATTCCCAGTTTGTCCCAAAATGTCGTGACAGGAATCGGATTGGCAACACACCCAATCGATGAGCCGAGCAAATAGGCAATGGCAAATCGAGAGCCTGTTAGTTTATAAAGAGAGCGATCCATCGCAAATTCCTCGTTTTAAATACTGCAACTACACGTTAGTGAACGGTAGGAAACCTAAGTCGCAAATCCGTTTTCGACTTACAACGTAGTATCGGCTGCGAATGAAAGGAATATGTCGCTTTCATCGTCTTCACAGAAAAGCTTGCCTAAGCTTCCCGACCGGAATCTATAGGTCCATTAACCGATTGTAAACCGCCATCGATCATAAGTCGGGCTGGACTGCGCGCTAGCGCGCCCGCGGCTGATTAGCCGAAGAGCGTTAGCCAAATGGCACTTACTTTGAGCCGCAACGCGTTAGCCCTCGATTTGCGGCCCAATTTGTGATCGACGCTTATCGCTTCGGCTTCATCACTTCGGCTTCTTGGTCCATACGATTTCGAGCGGCGTGTGAGAGACTTGAACATTTCCCGCAAAATCCTCTGTTTTCGCCACGATAAAGAAGGAGCCTGAAGGTCTACCCGAAATCAGTTCGTGTTCGGAGCTTAGTTCGAAAAAAATTAGCTCTCGCTCTCGCTCCCGCTCCCGCTCCCGGCTCATTTTTTCAGGTTTACTTAACGGAAGATCATTTGCGCCGAACGAGTCTGCAGTTGGGCTTTCCGCAATGGCAAATGCAGCGGTCCTTACCTCTGAAAGAGCGTCAAATGCATCTATACCGATTGCAATGGTTTGTCCCTCGTTCAGTTTCACCTTCCCTGCCGAGTTTTTGGTAGACCATTTTCCTGCATTGTCTTTCCAAGCAACAACGGATTTGACCGGTGGAGTCTTGTCGAAGATAAGTTCCGCCTTAGCCATTTTCTCGCCCGTTCTGATCTTCGCGATGTATTTACCTTCTAACCCGGGTTCGATTGGCTTTCTGATTCTCATTTCGCCGGTAGTAAATTCAACGCCTAAAGAACCGTCCTCGGAAACGGATAACAAAGATTCGTGCCATCGATCCTGTTTGATTTCACTACCTTCGTTAGCGCTCCCCTCGGGCGAAAACTCGAAGTACACTGGTTCCTTGCTATTGTTAAAATCGAGAATTGTTTCGATCGTAATCTCTTTATAAACGGCTAGTTGATCTTCATGCCGGACCGGGAAAACATAACGTCCGCCTCTCGGCCCGCTTCGCGAATCGATTTTATTTTGCTTGCCTTTATCAAGTGTCGCGAAAATGCCAGTAATAGAAATGGGGGTTTCGTTATCTTCCTGAATATCCCTCACGTTTGGATCCGCTCTGTAAACAATAGCTCTTGGATAACCGCCAATGTTCAGGCTAAATCGGTAGGGTGTCTTCTCCATTACCGGCCCTTTAAATGAATCCTTCGATTTGGCAGGATCGAGTTCCAGGATCTTTGCTTCCGCTTGTTTCTGACCGCTAAGAGTCATTGGTTGTATCTCAATGGGCAGCTTCTCGAGACCATAGTTGGTCCAAAACTTTTCAGGCGCTTCGAAATCTATAAAAACCGCTTCGCCTGCAGTTATCGTTCGAGGGAGAATAGTTAATTCGGTTATCGGATGCGTCGGTGAAAAGCGTCCGAAATAGCTAATCGGGTTGCCTTTTACGCGAGGTATTGAGGAGGTTTTTGGGTTTTTATCATCCTCGAACTCGACAATTTGGAAAACCAGTTGTGAATCAGAGGCTGCTTCATTCCTAAGAAGATTCTTTTTTTTATCTGGCTCAAATAGTTTGAAGGGAACGTCAACTTTACCGGGGTTGATTTCACTCGAACCAGGGAGCACCAATTCGCCATCCGAATTTGCAAATAGATAGGTATCCGTGTAGGGACCATTTCTAGGTGGCAAAAACGTTGGCCAAGCGAAGACTTTTACCTGTACCTTGCGTGGTATCTGTAACTTGTTGCGGAGCGAAAATGAAAAACGACTAATCGCTCCCTGGATGGCGGGGCCTTTCAGTTCAAACTGGTTGTCATGCATCATCGGCAGTAGAGAACCGCTTCCGAGGCGCTTGGCCACAAGATCGATGCGACTTGCATTTCGCAACACAAGAATACCCAACTCATTCGATTTTTTGTTTTGTGAATCGATGGCGGTTATGAGGATTTTCGCACCGTTTGGCAATGCTTTACCCGCATCCAAGCTGCACGATAATTTTATGTTCTGCAACATTGGTTTAACCTCTGTTGGCGTCTTTATCGTGAGTGGCCTTTTGTCAATCGACACACGGAACCCTTCTATAACCGGAGGAAAGGTCGAGTATTGAATCTGACAAACATCGACGGGGCTGCTGTCGAAATGCGAGATCACGATATTAAGAGAAGTTTCCGTTTCCCGATCCAAGAAATCGATCGTTTTATTCGTTTCGGATTTCTTTAATTCGATCAACTTGGGATTCTTGGGAGAGACAACGATCGCCGAACTGAGACTTGAGTAAGCAAGGGCTGGTTGCGTTTTGGGGAATCCCAATTCGATCAAACTTTGGCAATGCCAAGTTTGGGTCGCGTCGTTGAACACGTTTGACGCAGAAAAGTTTTTCAAGTTCTTTGAATAGTTTAGACCCCAAGTTAGAAACCTTTCCGCAAACCCATCCTCTTCAGGCCCGGGTATTCTCAAATTTTCCGTCCGACTTGGGTCGAGAAAAAGAGACGCAATGTCTTTCAAATCCTGGCAGTAATTGACGACTTCAGTCAAGTGCGAGGAAATTCCAATGTTGTCCTTGTTATACATTTTTGAAAACTCTTGATCGAGGTTGCTGCTAACGCTATCTGCTCCTTGTTCCCTTTTTGCAAGAAATGCTTTGACGAGCAGTTTTCGATTCGGGTAAGAAACCAACGGACTTGCCAAGAGTAATTGGAACTCGCGTTCGACCAACCATGTCATTCTTTTGTTCTTATCTTCCGCTAGGTTTTTGATTCGATTTTTCAACCATTGTTTCAGCTCATCTCGGGCACTGATTGCCGAACTGAGTTGCATGCCGACGGAGCTTTCGAGAACGGAATCGTTTTGACCCTTTGGCAGTTTGGTTCTTGCCGTTTTGAGAGCATCGAAGAGTTTGCTAAAGCCGCTAATCCTAAGTTCAGGAAATTCGGCAACTAATTCCTTCCAAAATGCCAATTCGGAAATTGAGTCGATGTAATTCAAATACTCTTTTCTCGTTCCTGTCCAATTTTGTTCTGCGATCAGTAATTCGTTGTCCCATAGCTTCCGATTACTCGACTTAAGAAACTCATCCCAGGTTTCGCACATCAACCGTACATCCCCTTGAGACTGGCTAGAGGGCCGCCGTTCTGAAATAGATTTGGCGAGCGCTTTCAGAGATTTGCAATCGTCCTCATATTTAGGAGACTTCGACCCATTGAAGACCGCCTCGTACTCTTTGCTGGCAGTCTCGTGCTGAAATCTTCTCCATAGGAGTGGTGCAAAGTCGCTAGGAGACCAATTCTCCACTGCCCCGTTCTCACTGTATCCTCGTTTCACAATCTGGTCGCGAAGTTGCCAAAAAAGAAAACGTTCTTCGGTATCCTGTTTGTCTTTTACCTTTTCAGTTTCTGAATTCGATTGGCTGTCTTTGGCGTCTGACTCAACCTGCTGACGCATCGATACGGGGTGAATCAAACCTGGAACGACGTGACTGGCAGCCTTCGAATCCTTTGCCTTCTCGTCGGTACCGGAATCCTTGCTACTCGGTTCTTCGACTTTGGAGCTTGCCTTCGGTTTACGAAGATACCGACTGATTGATACCGTTTTGGCTTTTCCCCAAATCGTTGAATCGGATGGGAAACAATCCTGTCCATTGTTTGCAAGAATCATTCGCGGAGTTTGTTTACCGTTCGAACAACCATCACAATGACGATAAATCGACTCAAAATAATTTGCTAAAGATAAATCCCTGTTCTCAGTGTCAAGGGCTTTTTCGCATGCCTCTTGAAACAGTGTTTTCCCGCGAAGTGCTGAATAGTATGAGGTTTGGTGAACGTCCGCGGCGCAGAGGATCCAAAGATTTTTGTCGAAGCGTTCGAAATTCGCCTTCTGTTCTACACAAGCTTTCTGAAGATAGGTAGCGACGGGATTCAATACCCATCCAAGATGCGGTGCTGACTTAAGGTCACAGATTTCTGCAACCAACACAATGTTCTTTGCGGGAATCTTGCCTAGAAGTAGTGCCAAGAACTCGGCAACCGGATAGGGCGTGCTGCTGGCAGAATCCTGAATGTAGAGACCGCAAATCCATGTTTTATCAGAATCATCACGTGTAACCGCCGCATGGCAACGAAGCTGGACAACGACAGTATCCTTTCCCGCTACGCTCTTTTCATTCAGGTCGTTACCCCATTTTATGACTTTGGCTTCTATATCCCCTTTGTTGTCCCTAATATCTGGCTGCTTGTCTTTTACTGGCGACGAAGAATCGTTAAGAAGAAGCCAAGGTTTCATTCCATTGTTTTTCAAGGCCTCGTTCATCGCTTCCAAGTTCCAGCTGCCAAATTGAATCTCGGGAATTCCTTCGGCATATTTTTGAATCGAGAGGGTGGCCGCGAACGTTTTCGTTTCCGGTTTTGGGACCAAAAAATTCCAAATGAAAAAGAGAAACAAAACAAGAGCAGATGTGCCAAAAAAAATGAGCATGCCAAGTCGGTTTTTAGTTTCTTCCGGTCGGTCCGTCCATGATCTCTTTGTCGCTATGGCTGCGGCTCCTGACGTCATCTTCTATTTCTCCAAAGTACTAATTAGCTTCGCTTAGGCCCGCCCATTGTAACCCTAGTCTACCTTGGTATGATAGCTTCTGGCCGTTGACGGCTTCCTTTGCAGAGTGTTTTACTGCATCGCTGATAAGTTGTATTCCCATTCTATTGCGATTTCAACAATGCAGAATCCCTCGGTACTCTGGTCGGAAGGGATGTTTCTCCGACCTCACCATTTCCAGGCCGCTGATCGGTACTTGGCTGAACTGACAGGCATGCATTCGCTGATTGACCATCCGTATGGCTATGGCGTCTTGCGAGTCGCCGTATCTGAGGCAGCCATCGCAAATGGAATTCTCGAGTTGGTTGGATTGAGCGCTCGACTACGAGATGGAACCATCGTCTCGAGCGAAGCCAACGACGTGAAATCCGTCGATCTTAACGTGAGACTAAACGATAGCGATGCTGGTACCAAACCGATCACGGTTTTCTTAGCCATTCCAAATGCGTCCGAGGGACGGGCCAATGTGTCCCGGGATGCAACAGAAAGCCGGTCTCGGTACACCGCTGTTCAGCGCGAAGTGGATGACCATAGCAATGGCGGAAATCGACAAGAAATTGGTCTCATGCAATTGAACGCACGCATCCTATTTTCGTCGGATGACACAACTGGTTTTCAAACCGTTCCTATCCTCCGATTGTTGCGAACGGGTTCCGATGGCGTCAAGTTTAAAGTGGATCCAAACTATTTTCCGCCCTCAATCACCACTCAATCCTGGAGTGAATTGAGTACACTTGTCCGCGACTTGCGTAACTTTTTGGGCAGCAGGATCAAGACCCTCAGTATGGTCATTCAAGAAAAGGGTATCACTCTCTCCACCCAAGTGCATGGTGACTTAGAAAAGATCTTGCTCATGCACGTCCTCAACGAGTCGTATGGCGAGCTGTCCTGTCTGGCATTTGCGTCGGGAGTTCACCCTTTGGTGGCTTACACATCCCTTTGTTCCATTGTCGGTCGTTGCTCTATTTTTGGGCCAACCGCGGCTATCGAAGAAGTCCCGCAGTACGATCATGATGACCTTGCACGAATCTTTCGCTGGGCATCGGATCTCATCCGCAAGTTGATCAACTCGGTGAAAGAAGACGAGTGCATTCAACGCAATTTTGTTGGAGCGGGAAAAGGTATGCACGTCGTACTGGAACCAGAATGGTTTGGCCCAGAATGGGATTGGTACTTCGGCGTGAATCCAATCAATCTAAGTGTTGAGGAATGCACTCAATTGCTTAGGGGAGCGATCGATTGGAAACTCGGAGCTTCGGACATGGTGGAATTATATATGACAAAGTCCATTCCTGGGCTCCGATTGCTCAAAGTGCCGCAATTACCTCGTGGCCTAACCAATCGCGGTAAATGGTTTTTCTCTCAGATTAAACTGGATGACGAACCTTGGAAAAGAGTTCAGCTTTCACAAACCATGGCGATGCGTGTTCGAACGGAACAGATTTCCAACTTGGACTCGCTCGACGGAAATCGAAGGCTGCACGTTACCGTCGGTGGCCAAACCTACGGACTAGAGTTCGCTATTTTTGCAGTTAAAAAACGAATGTAGATTTGAGATTCCATGCAAACTGAATTTGCGAATGCAGTCGATCCGATTTTTGATGCCGCTTTGCGCCTCGAAACCCGCATTGAAAATCGGGACCGGATCGTAACAGCCGATGAGAGAGCCATTCTCATCCGAAAAATCGAAGAGGCGGAGGCCAAGCTAGGGCAACGTGAAGAATGGAAACTTTCCAAGTACGCGATCTGCGGATGGATCGATTCAAGGCTAATAGAAATCCCATGGCAGGAAAATAACTGGTGGAAAGACAATTGTTTGGAAAAGAAATTCTTCGGTACGCGCGACGCGCACGAAGACTTTTTTAAAAAGGCGATCGAGGCTGGTGGTCATCCCAACAAAAATGCCCTCGAAGTATTTTACCTGGCTGTAGTCTTGGGATTTCGCGGTTTTTACGCCAACACGGACCAGTCTTATTCACGCAAAATGTCTCAAAAGTTGCAAGTACCCGATTCGATAGACGGCTGGTGTCGCGAAGTGGTTCGTACCCTTCACGTCCGTCAGGGTCGACCTGTAATTCCAAGTATCATTCAAACGGGTAGTTCCGCAAAACCACTTAATGGTCGGTCTAACTTACTGCTCTATGCAATGTTGAGCACTCTGTTGGTTGCGTCAGCAATCGCATGCTTCATTTTAATTTACCAATTCGACTTTGGCGGTCTTACAAAATAACCTGGCGCATTTATGAATTTTATCCAGTCTTTAATCGATGCAATAACGACCCCAATCCGACAGTTGATCACCTGGTTTGTACAGTGTCTTCCTGGGATGAATTTTATCGCGAGACTTTCGCTGCCGACCAAATGGTCGATGCTATCGCTTCTCTTCTTGCTCATGATCTGGGGAGCCGCACTGGTGCGGCATATCTTCTTTGGTGAGAATTCAAATATTGATCCCGTTATGTTTAGATATGTTCCGATCCCTTTTGTAATTTCGATTCCTATCTTCGTCTATTTTTTCGTGCTCTTTCTGCTCAAGGAGCAACCATCGCGTTACCCCGAGTTGGATCGGATTTGGTCAGATGCTTTAGAGCAATCGAAAGATAAAGGCATATCGATTTCGAACACACCTCTTTTCTTGGTTCTTGGCACTTCGAATCAACGGGAGGTAAAGTCAATTGTCGGTTCGATGGGAATCGATTTTCCCGTCGACATTCAGTCTAGTGGTGCTCCTCCCCTTACATTTCATGCATGCAATAACGCGATTTTCGTTTTCGTGAACGGCTGCAACTGTATTTCTCGCCTTTCAGCCACTTCCAATTTTTCAATTAGCGAAAAAAATGCATCTCCGGTAGACGGCATGCAACGTAGCGATGTGGGCGGCACTATCGATGAGACGCACTTTGCAGGTCCATTGAATGCTGAGCCCGAAAACTTCAACAAGACGATTAGTTCGGAACCCTTTTTGCCGGGTGGGACAATGCTCCTTGACGAAGCCGTGGACATGAACGATCTCTGGAAACCAGCTTCAACATCCAAAGTACTAACGTCGCAAGAAATAGTAGATAATGATGAGCGATTGAGGCACGTTTGCAAACTAATCAAGAAAGCTAGGCTGCCCCTATGTCCGATAAATGGGATTGTCAGCACGTTGAGATTCGAACTAGTGGAGTCGTCTGGCGCTCAGCTTCAAGTTGCGATCCAAAAGGATTTGGCAATCCTACGCGAGGAATTTCAAGTGCGCTGTCCCAACACGGTTTTAATCACGGGTATGGAAGAAGAGGAGGGGTTTATCGAAATGATTAAGCGTTTGCCTCCTCAGCAACCTACCGAAAATCGATTCGGAAAGGGTTCCGAACTTTGGGTTGCTCCCGAGGCTGCACGGCTGGACGCGATCGCTGTGCACGCGACGGCCACCTTTGAGGATTGGATCTACATGCTCTTTCAGGAAGCCAATGCGCTCAAGAAAAAGAACAACGCGCGCTTGTTTATGATGCTTTGTCGGGTGCGAGGAGCCTTCTCCGTCAGTCTCCGGTCGGTTCTCGCTCAAGGTTTCGGGTTTGATCCTCGGCTTGAGCCTCGACTCGCCTATGAGCAATTCCTGTTTGGAGGATGCTATTTCGCTGCGACCGGTCTTCTGCCCAACCAACAAGCGTTTCTGAAAAGCGTCTTTGCCAAGGTTATGCAGCAAGAGGGTGAGTTAGAGTGGACGCCACAAGCTCGTAGACAGAACGGCCAATATCAGTTCCTTGCAAACATCGTAGCATTGGTGGGTACCATTGCGTTGATAGCCATCGCTGCCATGTTGATTCATAAGTATTTGTATTTGCCTAGCTTAAAATCCACTAGCTAGCTAAGGTATCTAAGTCGCCGACGGAGAGCAATCTTTCACACCATTTCCGAAAACGTGTGCAGAGAGCACCTACAGCTCAATGCAATGGGTTGTCGTCGGTTGCTCTGAATGGCTTATTTCGTCGTGCTATAGTGCCATCACATAGCACTGCTAGTTGGGACACATTCAAGAGGCTTCGCTTCGTTGCGAAACTAGGTCCAATGTCACTTGGTTTGGTCGTTCTGATAGTGGCTGCCATTGTACCCGCGGCTAGCGCCATCGGCTGTCGGCCGATAGCCGACATCGCTAGCCTGGATATTGCATAGGTTTGTTATTGCATGAGTTCGGCGCTCGCGAAACAGTCGCGAGGCAGGTTTTTTTCGAATTTCGCTAGTTTGTCGC
>JAYVPJ010000148.1:0-55453 GCA_043757445.1 Pirellula sp.
TATGCTGCCTCGCGAAGAGTTTATCGAACAAGCTTATCTTTTTCGAGTTCTCGCGGAACGTTTAGGACAAGACATGACGCTCCAAGATCTCTTGGAGCAGTGTCGATTCGAAGTGTTGGCCACAACCAAACTGCCCATGGCAATCGGTTTTCTTTGCACCGAGCTCAAGCATTGTGGGGTGCTCGCAGACGGAATGAAGCGGCTGCGTCACTACTTCAGTCCATTCCAGAGCTTTGTCGTCGAGCAGTCCGAACTCGATGGCGGTCGATTCGATTTTCAGACGGCACTCAATGTCCTGCGATTTGAAGCCGAGTACCTCGCGAAATCAGACAATCGCCAAGGATTTTTTTTCTATCAATTTGAGGTCTTGTGCCGCAATCGATTGAATTACGATCAAGGTCTAAAGTCGATGAGCGACGACCCGTTGTATACACCGGAATGGCGTGACTGGATCTTGGTCGTCCGAAAACAGTTAGGGATCGTGGATATCGCCGATCTCATCTATGGTCGCAGCGAAGAGTTTGTCCACTACCGCAAAAGGCATTTAGGCGAAGACGCAGAAGCCGACTACCCAATCCTTTTTGGAGAACGCGAAGGGAAGATTGCATTTGCAAATCGCCGCAAAGAACCGCTTTTCTTGTTCGCAGCCATGCAACGCCATCTGGGCTATCCGGCGGTTCCCCGCAGACAGGTACAAGACACCTCCATTGAGATGATTCCCCAAATGCACCGCCGCATTGAACGTCTCGAACAACGCTTGAAGTTTATGGAAGAGGAGCAACGCCAGGGAATCGATATCACCAAGTTCTACACGGGACAGAACAAGAAACCGCCGCTTGACTTGAGTGACATCGACGACCTATTGTAGTATGGCCCCCTGGGCCGTGATGCTGTAGTATGGCCCCCTGGGCCGTGATGAACATCCAGCCTGCGGTGTACTTGAATCCCACCAGCTTGGAGGTTGCAACGCTTTTTGGCGGCCCACTTTTACTTTGCAGCGCGGCCGATGCAATGAACCTCGAAGCCCAGATGAGCGAGTTTTTCGCGATCAAGAATGTTTCGGCCGTCGAAGATAAAAGCTGGCTGGCGCATGCCGTCCAAAATGCGGCGTGCATCTACCGTTTTGAACTCGTCCCATTCGGTGAGTACCGCGATGGCATGTGCCTCACTGGCTGCAGCATAGGCATTGCCCACCACGGTAACGTTGGTATCGATAAGCTTCTTGTGTTTGTCGGAAAGCCCACCAACACTGTCGGCGAAAGCCATCTCCAGTTCGGATCGGATTTGCGTTTCGGGGACCCTTGGATCGTAAATGACCAACCTTGCTCGTTCCTCGAGCAAATCGCGGCACACATGGATGGATGCGGATTCGCGAGTATCGTTTGTATCTTTCTTAAATGCAAATCCCCAGATCGCGATCTTCTTGTTCGAGACCGTATTGAACATGGTACGAACGATGCGCTCTGAAAATCTTCGCTTTTGGTAGTCGTTCATGATCACGACTTGCTCCCAATATTGAGCAACTTCGCGAAGCCCGAAATGTTCGCAAAGGTAGACCAAATTCAAAATGTCCTTTTGGAAGCAAGAGCCGCCAAAGCCTACGGACGACTTCAGAAATTTTGGGCCAATCCTCGAGTCGGTACCTATGGCTTTGGCCACCTCGTCAACATCTGCACCGGTAGCCTCACACAAGGCCGAGATCGCGTTGATGGACGATACGCGTTGCGCTAGGAAAGCGTTAGCGGCTAGCTTGGAAAGTTCGCTGCTCCAAAGGTTGGTCGTCAATATACGGTCTCGCGGTATCCATCTCGCATAGACCTGAGCAAGGCGTTCGACAGCTTCCAAGGACTCACCTCCGATGAGGACCCGATCGGGCTCTAGTAAGTCTTGAACGGCGGTCCCTTCCGCGAGAAACTCGGGGTTGCTCAACACGTCAAATGTAGCTCCGTTGGCAGAACTGCTCAGAATGCGTTTTACCGCTTCCGCCGTCCGCACGGGGAGTGTCGATTTTTCGACGACGAGTTTGTGCCCTTTGGAACACTTGGCGATCTGGCGGGCACATTTCTCGATAAACTCGAGGTTGGCAGCCCGTCCTGCTCCGATACCGAAGGATTTGGTCGGTGTGTTCACGGCGATAAAAATGATGTTGGAATCGCTGATTGCAGCATCGACATTCGTAGAGAATTTCAAGTTTCTACCGCGGGCTTCTCGAACGATTTCATCTAGCCCAGGTTCGTAAATGGGTAGCTCGTCCGAATTCCATTGGTCGATGCGCGTCTGATTGAGATCGACGACGTGGACCTCGATGTCAGGGCATTGCTTGGCGATCATGGCCATTGTCGGTCCTCCGACGTAGCCAGCACCAATGCAGCAAATCTTCACAGGAGTCGAATTCATGGATGAGGTAGTTTTTTCGGGAGACATTTGAATGAATGAGTCGGCCACAGCGACTGGATCGAGAACCCCATTTTGCTTAGTTTTGGCAATATCGCTACGTCCATGGTCCGTTTTTCCTCGCGGTTTAGGAGCCAATCCGTTCGACCTGCAATCACGACCAAGATCGCGATGCAAGTCGCTGCGACGTAGATTCCTAACAGGAGAACGATCGGTAAGAATAGAAGGGCAAACGTTCGTGAGTCTATGCGACACCCGGCGCGACGCATGCTGAGCAGAGTTAGCAACATCACCGCCAGATTCGCGATCAATGTAGCTGTCACGGACCCAGCGAGTCCATAGTACTGAATCAACGGAAGATTCAGTCCTATGTTAATAAACAATCCAATCAGTAAGTTGACACTGGCTGCTTTCGCACGCTCCGCGCAAAGCAAATAGGCTCCGGCAACCATCGATACGCTTCCCCATGTGCACTGAAGCAAGGAAAGTCCAAGGATCGATTGCGCAGCCTGATACTTGCCGGCAAACAACCAGTCGAATAAAAGTGGCGAGAACAGGAGGGCGACCACAGAAACTGCCGTAAACGCTAGGCTTAACGACGACAAAACAAGGCCCATGCGGCGTTGGATTTCTTGTCTGCGGCCAGATTCCCAATCCTCGCTGAGATAGGGCAACAAGATTCCGCTGAGAGTCAATGCGATGCTGACCAATAAATTGGGGATGATCCGTCCGCAATAGTATTGACCTACCAACGCTTGTCCATTCGATTCCCCGCCTGCCGAAAAATGAAGCAGCATGTAGCGATCACTCAGTTCGAACGAGTTAGCCAAAAGATTGCTTAGCCAAAGCGATACTGCAAAAGGCAAAATGCGAGACCACATTTCGGAATGGGGTAATGCGCTTTGGTCGCCAAATTCTTGCCCGCAGTTTCGCCATACGGACCAGCCTCCAACTAGCGCCCCAACTAAACACGCAACAGCATAGCTTGGCAAAAGTACCATCCAAGAATTCGCAAGACTCAGGCCAGCCACTCCAATGATCGCAAAGCACATCCCGTTTGCGAATTGCATCGATGAGAGCACGCGGACCTGTCGCATCGATAACGCGACATCATACACGAAGTTATATCCCACCTGCGCTAAAAGCGCGACGACCGTCCAGGCAACGATTGGAAGCGTCGTCGGTGAACCATAAACCAACCACGCGAACCAATCCCTCGCGATCAGCATCGCGAGGGCAATCGCCCCAGTACTGATGATGCAAACGACGGCAACGCGTTTCATATAAGCCGACAAACATAATCGCTGACGATAGTGTTCGACAAACTTTCCAAATGCACCTGGAAGCCCGAGGACTGCCAATGGAGCGGCTATCATGAAGAAGCTGTTAGCTAGCGCCCATTGCCCTAACTCTGCATCGGACAAAAATTGGCAAAAGCCGATGTTCCGAACAATGCCGACAATTCGTTGGCCGAAGTTGATCACCAACATGATCAAAAGGCCATAGGCAAAATGGTCGCCAATGGCAGCATGCCTTTTCGTCGGTTGTGCTGTTTGAATGGTATGAATGGTCATGGCGATCCAAGCGAATGGCGTTGAAGTTCCGTCGACCTATCGTTGAGCTTCGGAAGCTTCAACAACGCTCAACAGAATCAACCCCGATGGCCTTTCGTCGCAACAGTACAGTTCAATCCGAAACGGCGACACATTTGCACTGCAAACTTGAAGGGCAACAACTCCAACATGGGTTCCAACGACGCTTTGAGACCTGTAACGTCAAATGTGTTCGAAAAAAAGTAGCGTTTCGTGCTGATATATTGCGGAGTCTGAATCGTTTCAAAGCCGGATTTCAGCAGCAACTGTCGAACTTCACGAAGCGTGTATTCCTTCAAATGAAATCCGACTGCCTCGGTTCGAGATGGCATAAAGGTACTGGTTACGTCGCTCGGGCGCATGTGCCAATTGGGGGTAATGGTGATCAGTTTTCCGCCAGGCTTTAGCAGTCGGTACAGCTTTTTTAAATAGTCGGATATTTCATCTACTGGAATATGCTCGAAGACGTCGTTCCAGTAGGCCAAACTAAAGCTTTCGTATTGATCGTCAAAATCGATGGAACAAAAATCGCCGAGCCACAAATTGCCATGATCGATGGCAGGCAACCTAGTTTTCGCGTCATCAAATAACTGACTTGCGACTTCTAGTCCCCCAATTCGATGGCCAGCCTCCGAGGCTGCTTGAAGAAAAATTCCCGAGCCAAATCCGAGTTCAAAGACGCCGCCATCAATGCCTTTGCTGCTTTGCGACGCTAGTTGTTCGAGTACAAACTGGGTGTATCGCCGATCCATTCCCATGGAGAGGGTCTGTCCCGCCACTTTGCGTCGCGACAGTTCATTCAGCGTTGCGCAGATCGTTTCATAGGCTTCACGGATAATTGCCGAACGTTCTTGGCTGCCCTTCGATGTCAAACCGATCTTCTTAGCAAACGCCGGCTCCTCTAAATATTGGAGCTGCGTCAGTTCATCAACAGACAGGCGTGACAGATCGACCTGATTGCCGTCGTTGAGCACCACGCAATTCGTCGTAAAATCCGCAGCGGGACTCGACGAGATGCCCAACAAGTTATCGGAATGGTGACAGGTAGACATAATCAGTGCTTGAGATACGTTGCAACGGTTAAGAGGCTTCGAAACTCTAGGATGCACTTCCCGCTTGGACGTCAAATAGGTGGGGGAGTTCTTGAAAGGAGGCTGTTAGACAATCGTATTTGCGATTTTACCCGCACAACCAGACTATTCGTTACAGCACAACACACACAGTTGGATAGTTGTGTTTCTAAGCTGCACTCGCCGCGATTGGACCACACGACTCGCTCCGCAGCTTTGCCCGGACAAGCCCCCGACCGACCTGAAAGGACGGCCCGACCAACCTGAATGGATAGATTGGAGAATGGAACAAAACTCGCAACACCTATTTTTCGGTCTGTTTTGGGAAATCCGGACGGGCAGCCGTTTTTAGTGATTCCCATGGCTTGGGGTAATAATAATGTGGCACCGAGGGACCACTATGGTTGGTATAGTTCCCGTTGCAGTAATTGGTCTGCCAAGCCATCGCTTCTTGACTCGACGGTTCGATCTTATACGCCAAATATCCAGAGACATATCGAGGGCGATTGTAAACCTGTCGGTACTCTGGATGCGCGTTCCAAAGGTGATGCGAGAAGAAATCTTGGCGTTGGAGTGCGGGATCAAGATACGTTCCAGAAAGCCAGTCACCGGCAAAGCCAAGGCTATTCCACCCCAAAAGCACGATGGTTAACGAAGCAATTCCGGAAACTCTGCGGATCATCATTTTCTTCTCCACGCCATAGTACCAGTTCAAACGACTGTTTTAGTACTTCGAAATTAGTGAGTTTCGGAATCACTTTTGAGCGATCGTTCCTACAAATAGTCAATGCATGCGTTTGTGAAAGACCAGCTGAAAAGACTATGCGGAGAACCGCCTTCCTACCGGTTGTAACGATCTTGATTCTGAAGCCAGGCAAGTCGCTGAAGTTAGGTCAAATGGGACCTATGAGGAAGATTTAAGGGCCATTACAATCGCAGGATGCCTCGAGCGGGGTGTCGTGAGTTTCAGCTGGGGTCGTTCTTAGGGGATTAGGAAAATGAATAAAAAGGTAATGCCGTCTGGTTCGTGCGACCACACGCGTTCAAAGAGCCTTCCTTTTTGTTCGCCCTTCTCAATGCCTGGGTTGGTTGTCGTCCTAATCGGATTTTACCACGTTGGATCGAGTTTGGCCCAGTATCCTTATTCAGCGGCTCAACCCACTATAACTTATGCTACCTACGAAACTGCAGTGACTAGCCAAGCCTACCCACATGTTCAAAACGTGGTGGGGCAGTCAACCGCACCCGTTGTTGTGCATGGCAACTCGACTTGGATTGCACCAGCGAGCTATGCGTCGCCGGTGACAACAACCTATTCGATCATTGGCAATTGGGAGTTGGACGTTGCAAACGCCCAAAAGAATCTGGATCCCAATAGGCTGCCAGACATTGTTATGGCCCGACAGCGACTCGATGGGGCCATGGTGGAACTCGAAAATTTTCTGGCGACTTCCCCTCAGCACCAAGCAAATTGGCTAGCGTTTTTAAGATGGAACGACTTGCGAGCGGAGCTAAAAAACGAACTGCCAAACGCGGATCAGATTTCGCAGTTGGAAAAGACCTTTCGACAGAATTTTTTCGGACTTGAGTTGAAGCAATTTACCAAGGTTCGCGACGCATTGACTACTTTTTCCCATGCATTGAAGTTCAGTTCGGACAAAGCCAAAGCCATCGAGATCATCAATAATCGGTTGACAAAATTATCCGAACAATTGCGTATGCAAAACGCTGCGCAAAACTTCGATGGTACACGAGAAATTGGCCAGACGGTTGCCTATCTGCTACAGGGCCAACAAGCCAATGATTTGGTCAATGCGATTCGCGGCGGATATTCAAAAGCCAATGCGAGAGTTCTAGTATCTTCAGATTTCGTCAGCCAACGCTTTGCAAGGCCGGTTCACGAAGCGAATCCAGTCAACGAACTGATTCTGGGAACGCAACTCTATGGTCAAAGCTGGCTGCAAGGACAGGTGACGCCACAACTGCTGGATAGCAAGTCACAGGCCGCATTGAGACTGAATTTGAGTGGTTCGTTTTCTAGTCAGAACATCGGCTATAACCGATCCGTTAAGCTGCATACCCAAGGATTTGGCGACGTTGTGGCCAGCGAAACCATCGCCTTGACCGATAGCGGCCTTGTCCCCCTGAACGACACTGCAACCGACGCTAACTTGGTTAGCCAAATCGACGACATTGAACATCGATTGCGAATCGTTCGCAAGATCGCGAGCAAGCAAGCAGCCAAACAAAAGCCCCAAGCCGATGCGATTGCAGAGGGACGCTTGGAACAACAACTTCGTACCCAGTTCCACGAAAAGCTTGCGCAGCAAATCAGTGAAGCCAACCAAAAAATAAGAGATCCCGACCTGCCGGTATTGGCTCGTCTTGGTTTGGAACGGCCAAAGCGAACAACTTGGAGTTCACCCCAGTACTTGGCGTTGCTGTGGAAGCTACAGGGACCGACTCAACTGGCTGCCCCAGCCTCATGCCCGCTGATAGTAGATCCTACGGGTATTACGGTTCAATTGCACGAGTCGGTTGTAACCAACATGCTAGATCCTGTCCTAGCTGGCCGAATTCTCAACAGTTCTGAATTGGATACGATGGCAGTTCAATTTGCCGACGTCGTCGGAAAAGGACTAAAGAAGAAAAAGGATGAGGAGCCGTGGGCCGTTACCATGGCCTCTTTTCATCCGGTAGAAATTCAATTGGATGACTCTCTCGTGACTTTTCGGATACGAACAAACAAGCTAGATCGCAATGGTCAAGTACTCGAGCAGCCTGCGTCGATAGAAGCGTCGTATAAGTTCGTATTGAGCAACGGAGCAATCCAGTTGGAACGGCAAGGCAATGTCAAGATCGGATTCTCTGGAAAGCAACAACAAGGCTCGAGAGCGGTGCTGCTTCGAAGTTTTCTTAAGAAGAAATTCGAGGAGGTCTTCAAAGAGAAGCTGTTGGACGAGCCCATTCGCATCACCGATCGCTTGCCAAGCGATCTCCAAGGACTTTCTTTGAATTCAGTTACTGTCGATGACGGCTGGATCCAAGCTCACCTTCGATAGTACAGTTTACTCACATCGTATGGTGCAAGAACGCTGGACTGTCTAGCTGCTTCCAAAGGTTGGGGCGAGGAATCCGTTTCCAGCGAGCGACAGCTGCGCCTGAAGGCGCTCGGAACCGAATCGAAAACTCGGTGCCGAATGTTGGCAATTCGACGTGTTGGCCATCGGCGAGAATTGCAGGTGCTGAGGAATACTGTTGCAATTCGAGCTTTACAATTTCTTCAAGAGGCAGCAGCAAACCACCATTGAAGGCCGAACCAATCCAAACAACTACAGTCGATTTTTGGCCATTTGGCAAACTTCCGATCAGAACATCAATCAACGCGAGAAGATCTTTCCGCCACTCGCTTTAATTCTTCCGATAACATACGCATTTACTCCCATCACTTTGATTACGATGGAATTGGCGACCGCTTCAGGCCTATTCGAGCCTGACCAAACCGACATTCTCGCTGGTATGTTGAGGTCGCCCAATGTGAGCGATGTTTGGTTCACCGACGATGAGGACGGCATTCCCGTTGGCGTCGCGTACCTGGCACCGGAAAAAATGACGCGCGGAACATGGAATTTATACTGGATCGCGGTTGATCCAGGCCATCAGCGACAGGGGCGCGGCAAGGCGATACTCGATCATGTTCAGAAATGGTTGATCGAAAATGGGCAACGCATGCTTTTGGTGGAGACCGCAGGAGTTGCTGACTTTGATTACGTTCGTAAATTCTATGCGAACCTGATTGCTTCCGTATTGTCCTAGCGGATGTTGTTGCCCGCTCAAGTCTCGTTTTTCTTCTATCCATTGAGAATCGTCGCATGTCCCATTCCAGTTCTTCGCTATCGATGTGTCCGTTCGACTTCGTCCCTGTTTCTCGATTCAGCATCGGTCATTGCGGAGCGAATGGAATTGAGCGTGTCAGCAGTCGAGGGACGACTGCGACGCGGCAGACAACGACTTCGAACTCAACTCGCACGCAAAGGGATCGGGCTCTCGCTGGTCCTGGGTGCGGCATCCAATTGGCAGAACAGTACGTTGTAAGTCTCAGATCGTGTCTTCGAAATATGTGTACAGGCAATTCATCATTCGGGGTCAGATTCAGCTATCGGTGTTGGAATGAATAGTACTGCGAGTCAGTCGCTCTCATCTGCCTCGCCTCGTCTTGTTAACTCTCATGTTTCATCTCTCGTTCAAGGGGAAATGGCGATGTCAACAATTGGTCTATCGAAAGTGATGTCAGGATTCGGAATTGGAACGTGCGCGCTGCTGTTGACGGCAGCAATCTCAGGTTTGGTGATGCGTGATAGCTTCCAAGTTAATCATGTCTCCGCGTTGGCCATGTCATCGACCTTTGCGACTGAAGCCAATGAGGACGGATTCACACTCAAGACTGCAGATTCAAGGCCGGGCGGGCAGGCAACTGTGACAGGCGTGTCAGCATTGCCAGTGGGCAATGGCAACACCCCCGAGGGCAAACATGCCTGGAAACGTCGCGGTGAAGCTGCTATCGGTCGACTGGAAAAAGCCCTCGCGGCGCTCGATAGTGAAATCGACATCCATTCCGTTGAGACGACTATTGCGTTGATGGATGAAATTGCCGACATCACGGGATTGCCGATCGCGATGAGCCCAACACTTTCCAATATCGAAATCAATTCGCTGGCCGATCTGAAGCCGATCGATGTAAACCGAATCGTTCTAGGGAAAAAATCGGCGATGCCGGCTAGAGATCTTTTGGAAAGGCTGGTGGCTGCCAACCCAGGACTCACCTACGTCATCGAATCGAACAAAATCGAATTGGTTGCGATAGATGACAATAGGAAGACGATTCGCTTCTACAACGTAAGCCAAATTTTGAAAACGCAGTCCGAGGACGAGAAACGGAACTTAGTTCAGATCGTCGAAGACTACGTTCTCGGAGAGGAGGCTACGTTTGCAGGCGGTAGTGCAGTCACGTCGGTAGTTGGCAGCATGCTTGTCGTGTCCTGCGCCGAAGCTTCACACAAAAAAATCGAGGAGTTTCTTGAACAAGTATTACTGGTCGAGGATGGTCTCGAAGGAGTGACATCTCGTCCCGGGCCGGGTAAAACAGGTATGGGCGGCATGATGTGATATTCGCACTCTGGATGCGATTTACGTTGTAAGAATTCCGCAAATACCTCGTGCGCCGATCGGGCGTTTCCTAAGCCAGGATTTCGCGGATTAATTTGCCTTCGACATTGGTTAGTCGTCGCTGGATTCCGTTGTGCTCAACGCTTAATCGCTCATAGTCCAAACCGAGGAGATGCAAGATCGTTGCGTTGAAATGATAAAGAGGGTGGATGTTCTCAATCGCCTTTTGTCCGAACTCGTCCGTCATTCCGTGACTGACCCCTGGCTTTACCCCTGCACCTGTCATCCAACAGGTGAAACCATCCGGGTTGTGGTCGCGTCCCTTGGCTCCCTTTTGAAAGAATGGCATGCGACCAAACTCGGTACACCATACGACCAAAGTATTCTCTAGAAGACCTCTCTGCTTGAGGTCTTTGATGAGCGCCGCTGCAGGTTGGTCCATGATCTCGGCGTGAATGTCATACTGCTCCTTGATCGCATTATGGCCGTCCCAGTTGAGCCGACCTGCACTCGCATACGCGCCATTGAAAAGCTGAACGAAGCGTACGCCCCGTTCAATCAAGCGCCGTGCCAAAATGCAGTTGCGGGCGAAGGCTGCTTTGTCGCCGTTCTTCGTGTCGTCCGCTCCGTACATCCGAAGGATATGCTCAGGCTCGGTGCTCAAGTCGCTCAGATCAGGTACGCTCAATTGCATTCGAGCCGCCAATTGGTAACTGGCAATACGAGCCGCAAACCGTGAGTCTCCTACCTGCTGTTGTTGATGTTGTAAATTCATTTGCTCCAGCAAATGTTTAGCCGCTTCATCCGACTCCCGTCCGACTCCTTTGGCAGCGAGGTGACGAATCGGATCCTTGGCACTCAAGACAGTTCCTTGGAATGCCGCCGGCAAGAATCCTGGTCCCCAATTGTTCGAGCCATTCTGAGGAACACCTCGCGGATCCGGAATCGCAACGTAGGCAGGTAGGTCTTGATTCTCACTTCCAAGTGCGTATGTCGCCCACGAACCTAGACTTGGAAAACCATCCAACGTAAAGCCGGTAGACAAGAAATTCTCTGCGGGACCGTGGGTGTTAGATTTGCTAGTCAACGAATGAACGAACGCGATGTCGTCTGTCAGTTCGGCCAAATGGGGAATCAGATCGCTCACCCATTTGCCCGATTGTCCCCGTTGCCGAAATGCATATTGGGGGCGCGCAAGATTGCCAGCAGGGCCTTGGAAGGTGACGGCGGGGCCGCCTGGCAATGGTTTGTCATCCCACTTGATTAGCTCGGGCTTGTAGTCCCAGGTTTCTAGCTGGCTGACTGCCCCCGCGCAGAAGATGACGACCACGTTCTTGGCCTTGGCTGAAAAGTGTGGATCGCGCGGCGCATACGGTCGTGCTGGATCGATGGCAGGAACAATGGGTGTGGATGCATACGAAGACTCGCTGTCCATCAGACCGGCAAGTGCAATGGCCCCCAATGCGGTCGCACTATCGCCTAGCCATCGACGTCGACAGTGGTCGGTCCATTGTGTCTTCGATTCTGAATCGATGCTCATGGTACGAAGATGACCTCATTGCAATTGAACAACGCGCGACACAACGGCTCTAGGCCATACGTTTGGACCACGTAAAGAGCAGATGACAGCTCGATCGCAGTCGGCTCGCGTTGCATTGCGATGTTGTAAGCGACTCGAGTTTGCTCTTGAAGGTCCGTGCCTCTTTCCAACTGAATCCGTTTGGCAAATGCCTTTGCACGATCCAGTGTGAAAGTGCTATTGAAAAGATTGAGTGCTTGGACCGGAGTCGTCGATTCGCGACGTTTGGCGGTGCTCTGACCCGCATCTGGACAGTCGAACGCGCCGAAGATCGCATCTCGCTCACGCCGAACTTTGTGGGCATAAATCGTTCGCCTCATTCCATCCGAAAAAAATGTCTCGACCGGCTTAAAGCCACTCAAGCCGCCGCGTTGATCGAACAAGTCGAACCCACGGCCATACATCTCCGTTCGAAGTTCGCCGGACGTTGTCAACATTGTGTCACGTATCTCTTCGGCATCCAGCCTTCGGCCAGGAAACCTCCACAGTAGTCGAGCATCGACGTCCCTTTGCATTGCATCTTCATGCCCGACGATTGATGATGACTGACGATACGTCTCGCTCAGTACAATCTCGCGATGCAGTTGCTTCAAGCTCCAGCCCTCGCGTTGGAAGTTGCATGCTAACCAATCCAGCAGTTCCGGATGCGTCGGTTTGGAACCGTTACGGCCAAAATCGCTGGGGGTATCGACCAGTCCGGTACCGAAGTGTCCTTGCCAAACACGATTGACTAAGACGCGAGCGGTAAGCACATTCGATGCGTCGGCGATCCAATCGGCTAAAGCCATACGTCGTTCCTGGTCGCTACTCGTTTCAGGCAATTGGAGCGAACCTAAGAAAACAGGAACGGCTGGCTTGACTAGATCGCGAGGTTGTTCTGGATCGCCACGGTTGAGCCAATGGATTGAGTCTGGCGTTCGAAACTTGCCCGCGAAAATGAACTGATCGCGCTCTAACGTCCGGATTTGAGCATCCAGTCGATTCCGTTCTTTAATCAACTCGTTTGCTCGCTTGGCATCCTTGGGATCAAGCGTTGTGGTGATGAACGCTGGCCCAAGATCCATTCCTGAACGCCAAGGTCTTCGGTCTGTCGAATCTGCAATACGATTCCAACCATTGGGTGTTTCGACCTCGATTGTGTACTCAATTGGCAAGCGATCGACTAAACTTCCAGACCTGTCTCGGCTCCAAACAATGCCACTTATTTCCTCGGGTTCAGCGAACTCCAATTCGACCCAACCTCGTCCGTTTTCACTCCCTAGCCAACTTCGGTCGTTGCCCAAGATCCCATCATGCACATAGCTTGGGTCGTGCACGTCTGGGACAATTGTATTGCCAGAAGTGGTCGCTTTGGCTCCCGAAGAACGCGATGCCACGTTCTCTCCCTTTGTATTGAAGACCTCGATCTCGTCGATACAGGGCTCTAGACTATTGGTCGCTTCGATCGTAAGTCGCAATCGTCGGGTTAACGTCGTAGGAAATTTGTCGTGAATTCGCTTAGCATTAACTGCAGGCCGTTCTGGAAGTAGCTCAGCAACGACTCGCATCGTATCGGTGCTCTCACCCAATTGAATGCGATAGGCACTCGGTGTTCGGTCTTCGAACTTCCCAGTCCGATCACGGCTCCATGCAACTCGCGTAATGTGGGACTCAATGGGCAACTCAAATTGCAGCCATCCGTACCCTTTGGCGTTTGACATCCAACTGCTATCGTTGCCGAAAATCCCATCATTTACGAAGCGCGATTGATGAGACCCAGACTGTGTACTCCCGGATGCCGTCACTCTGGCACCATTCGATGCGAGAGCGAGATTCCCTGCGGATTCGGTATCAGAATAGACTTCAAACTCATCGATGCAGGGTTCAATCAATCCTAGTGAGGAATGAAGATTGGCGTCGAGAATCTCAAAACGGATAAAGCGCGCGGACCGCTTTTCGAAGTCGACGGTATGTTTGTCCGACCTAATAGCCCTAGGAGCACTTTTGGGCCGAGCCATTGGGGCGAACGCGTCAATGGATCTCTGCAACGCGGCCGATTCTTCTTGAAGTTTCACTGCGCCCCGTTTTTTGTTTGAAGTCTCTTCGGATCGCCATTCCCGGTCATCGTATTCAACACCTGCAACCATTGCTTGCATAGCATAATAGTCAATAGACGTTAGTGGATCGAACTTGTGATCATGACACCGAGCACAGCCGATGCTGAGGCCGAGAAATGTTTGGCTAATGTTATTCACGATCTCATCCAGTGCGTCTTGGCGAGCAAGCCGGATGGATTCAGCATCCTTGCCAATCTGACCCGGGAGTAGAACGGATGCAGTCACGAGAAATCCTGTCGCAGGATCAACTCCCAGCCCATCTCCTACCAATTGCTCGCGAAGAAACTGGTCGTAGGGAGTATCGTCATTGAGCGCGCCAATGACGTAGTCGCGATAAGGCCATGCGTTTGGCCGTTCCGTGTTGACTTCGAATCCGTGCGTATCAGCAAAGCGAACCACATCGAGCCAATGTTGTGCCCATCGCTCACCGTATCGTGGTGAAGCAAGCAGGCGATCAACGACCTCTGCGAAGGCAGTCTCGGCATGGGTGTTGTTCTGCAGTCGGCGCGTGAATGTGTTTGATTCGTCATATGTCGGCGGCAATCCGGTCAAGCCGTAGGTGACGCGACGTAGCCACTGGTTCGGAGTTGCAGGGGATGATCGACTCAGTCCGTTTTCTCGGAGCTTGGCTTCGATCATTGTGTCGATCGACCCCTGAGTTGAAACCGCGAGCGGCCTGAACGACCAATGATTCGTTCGGTCTACATCCGAGACCGAATCGACCCTATCGGGCCACACGGCTCCTTGCTCAATCCATCGTTTAAGTTTCTCGATCTGCTTGGACTCCAGCGCGTAATCGGGTGGCATCCGCTTGTCTGGATCGGTTGAGTTCACGAATCCTAGGAGTGGGCTTTTTGCGGCATCTCCTGCGACGATATCGGGTCCATGATTGTCACCTCCTTTGAGTGCCGCACTTTTCAAGTCAAGCCGCAGGCCAGACTCCTGTTCAGCGCCACTATGGCACGAATAGCAATGCTCGACGAAGATGGGTCTGATATCGCGAAGGAAGTCGATTTCTTGCGCGTCGCAAAGACCGAACCACAACAAAGCTCCGGCGATACAACTACATGGAATATGGGCTGTTAAGCGAATCATGCGTTGATTGTTGGCCCGATGCATTCCACCCGAATTCGAGCCCACTCCGTGAACCTGAACGCTTCCCTGTTAATGCGTTGTCGCAAAACCATCGCACCGTCCTCGATAGCGGCTGGCGCTGGATCGCGAAGCGCGACCACTTTCCAGCCAGCGAAATCCGAGCCATTGAACAATGACTTCCACGGCTCCTCGTCCGCCGCACGGACCGCTGAAGCAAAAGAGAACCCTATGACACAAATTGCGAACAACGCAGAAAGAGGCTTCATAACAGATCCAAATCTATCGAGGGTAGAACATCACAAATTCTAATTGGGATTTTCATACCAGACCACATTGTTACTGGCACGGCCAGCAACGACCAAATCCAAATCACCATCTTGGTCTAAATCGATGACGCGAATATCGTACGCTTGTTGTTTCTCACCAATGACATGGGATTTAAAGTTACCTTGCCCATCGTTCTCGTACCACATGGCTCGTTCACTGCCAAACGCTACTGTTGCCACGTCGATGTCTCCGTCCCGATCTAAGTCGATTGCCGCCAAGCAATGCGGCTCCCGCAAAGCGCCGTCGATGGTGTGTTCTATCCAAGTGGCGGAGTCGGATTGTCGCTCAAACCAAACGACGCCAACCCCGTGGCCACGTGACGCGATGAGATCCATTTTGCCATCACCATTGACATCCGCCGGATGGATATTGGTCGCGCCGGGTTGTTTGGCTGAGACCACTTCTTTCTTCCAAGGCTGAGTCGGATCCTTGCCAACTTGCCACCAAGCAAACCATTGGCCGTCAGCACCCGCCTTAGTACCATCCCCCTTTGCACCCGAGGCTACATCTGGCAAGCCGTCCCCGTTGATGTCACCAAGGCCCAAGTAATGGGACAGGCCGGGAGCATCGCCCGCTGCGAATACGAACCGCTCCCAACGTTCCGCCGTCAGCGGATTGTTGGGTATGCGATACCAGACAAGTGAATACGGGAATGGCTCGGTCGGTTGAGCGCTGGTTGCCAATAGATCGGGGCGTCCTTCATTGTCGACATTGCCAACAAGCAGGCCGTGAACGCCGTTGACTTGATCATCAATGAGCCGTTCATTCCAACGATCCGTGAGTGGATTTGTAGGGCACTCCAACCAGGCGATGCGACCAGGATTATAGGGTGTGCCTATGACATCCAGATCTCCGTCACCGTCAACGTCCATCGCTTCACTATGAATCCAATTCGCATTCTCGAATCCTAGGATGATTGGCTTCCAATCCGGAGCCACCAGCAAATGCGTTTTCATGCCGGCGTTGCATACTATGTCAATGAGACCATCACCACTAAAATCGCCGACAACCGCAGTCATGCAGGCTGCTCCTTCATATACGACGTGCTTCATCCATTGACTCGTTTTAAGAGGTTCACTTGTTGGACCGTTAGCCGATGTGCGGTCGCTCTCCATCGCCAAAAGCGCCGATGCAAATCGCTTTCCAACCTCGATCGTACCTTCGCTATTAAAGTGAACATTGTTAGCCAGTCCAGCCCCACTGGTATCGACATATCGGCAATCGCGAAGCTCGTGACCGACTTGCTTTTGCGCCGCGATAATGTCCGGCATGAACTTGTTTTTTCCTTCGTGGAAATGGACATTGACGGACACCAGGATCGGCAATCGTTCGGCATTGATGTCGCGTCGCAGCGTTGCAAACATCGCCTTCAGCCGCTCGGCGTATTTAGGTGCATCGTTGGCGTTGGCATCGGATTCGCCTTGTACCCATACCAGCCCTCGGAAGTTGATGGTCAATCCTTCGGCTTCAGCAAGCGATTGGGCGGCGCGTACTTCTTCGAGCAACGCTCGATAGCATGCGCCTCGCTTATCTTCGCCTTTTGGATCCCAATCGTCGGCAACGCTGGTGCCGCTGAAAGCTACCTTAACAACGGCGAGTTCGCTTTCGCTAACAAGTTGCTGATCGCGACGTTTAAGCTTGCGCGCAAAAGATATTTCGGGACCGAAGCCACCGGCTGGATTGATAAAATTACCGTATTGTCGAGGCTCCGATTTAGGCCCTGGATTGCCAAGCGGTTGGACGGAGAGTCGTGTCCAGGCCGTTCGATACGAAATTGAATCGTGCTGGTCAGGCGGAGGATCGCCAACACGAAAACGGAAGCGTATCGATGCATCCAACTCATCTGTACCAAGCTTGGCTGGGTCGGTATCGAAACCCGTTGCGTTGGATTGGCCAGCCACGATCAATAGATCGATACTCTTCGTAGTTTCAGTTGCCGCAGCTATGCTATTGAATACCGCTAAGATGGCTGCAATTATCAGTGTCAATCGAAATCCGAAAAAGGGAGTGTTCATCGCAATAAGCTTTTGGAGAGGCAGAGGCATGGGTAACGTACCGATTGTACATCAAAATGGGCAAGCTCTGCGCCAGTGGCATCTCTCCGGGACGCCGAAATTTGCGAGTCTCGGAGAGACGCGCGGACTGATTTTCATGACGTCGACTCTTGCGCGCCTTCCTGGGCCAAGGAAGGCGTGGCATCGGTCAAGTGAGCGTGGCAGCCAAATTACTTTGATCCCGGACGTCAAGAAGGTCGATCATCGCTTTCCCGGTCCAGTAGCGATCATCGTCGCGCCACATGCATCGCAATGATGTGCTTTGCTGAAATCCCAGGGTGTCATGAGCTCAATTTCTTTTTTGGGACTCGTGCGCTTGAACACCAAGTCAGTTGCACCGCAGCCGAACGCAAGTGTGTTGAAAAGCGATTTTTTCAAATACACCTCACCTTCATCCATGGGAGCATCGCAAACAGGACATTTCATGTTTTGTTATTTCGATGAATATGTTTTTATCCCGGTTTGGGATCGATATGCACCTGACGACACGATGCTCGCTGATCCAATGTACAAACGAATTCAAGACTCCGCCACAGATATGCCAGCCAATAAGTTTAATTATGTTTAGCCGATCCTGCAGATGTACGCCACTTTAATGGACAACTGGCATAAAATTGTGCGCTTTAGCAAACTGTCAAAGCACAAGGAAATCGTTACTTTTCTCAAGTTGGAGCACGGGATCACACATGGCTTTGCCAATATGATTGCTTTGCAGTTTTTGGAATTCGACAGCCATACCACTTCAGATCCTTCTGCTTTACTAGATGCACAGTACAGCGGCGCTAAGCTGGAGATGCGACCCGTGTATGAGGCGATCCTTGCTGCAGTGCAAAAGTTCGGTAACGATGTCGTAGTCTCCCCTAAGAAGCAATATGTAAGTCTACGTCGCAACAAGCAGTTTGCTATCGTCCAGCCATCAACGAACACACGAGTCGACGTCGGCATCAACCTGAGAAATACCCAGCCAACGATTCGACTAGAAGCCGCCGGAAGCTTTAACGCAATGGTGTCGCATCGCGTCCGAATTGGAAAAATATCAGAAGTAAACAAGGAGCTAATCGGCTGGCTCAAGCAAGCATACGAGGGGTCTTAAGACGAGCGGCAGGCTGAAATCTACCAGTAACAAAGTGGGTGGCACACTCTGAGGTACGCGCTCTGAGATACGAGGGGCGAGTGAATCGCCAGTCAACCTTTGCGATGGACACCACGCCCATCGCTGTCGCTCTGAGAGGTTGTAATTTTTAAGAAAGTATTCATCACACTCTGTGTGAGGTTGCCTTAAAAACCAAAGGTTTTTGAACTGCGGAAATCAAACGGAATGTGATTGGTACTATTGAATAACAGCCTATGAGCGGCCCGCTGCTAACGGACGAAACCGGCAAAGGCTTGCCAGGCTTCAGGGGTTTTCAAGGAGTCGGAATTGCGTTTTGCTGCCGCTCGAAGCTTTTCGATCCATTGCCTATCAACCTTGCTGCAATAACCGATTCGTGAACTAGCCATTTGTCCACTATCGGGAATGCGAAAGTTGAGCGAGTCCGACTTTGGATCGACTTCAGCGAGGATTCTCCAAAGCGATTGCTTTGAGTCACCAAAGGACTCCTTCTCCCAAAGACGCCCCTTCAGTAATGTTGCTCTATCTGCATCGGAAAGCATGTTGGTGGGCACGCGTATCTCACCCTCCGATTTGTCCCGCAATAGCACATCGACGCCAGTTGTTGAATCTATCGTACCTCCAAATTCTGCCCATGCCTTGTAGGACCTGATCTGCCCGTGAAACCGCATCTTCTCCTTCCATCTCCAGAATCTGAGCCAAGCCCAAATCCAGCAATTGGACGTCACCTTTAGACGTAATCTTGATGTTCGACGGCTTGATGTCTCGATGAATCACCTTCTGATCGTGCGCGTACTGCAATGCGGATGCAGGCCTCAGGCGTTCCCATCCGTTTCTGCGGTCTCGAGCCCCATCGATTTCCCACTGATATAGCTACGCAATGTCTCTGGCTGCGGGCATTTGGTACTCATCGTTCATCTCTCCTGCGTCGACTTCACTTGAAACGGACATACCTACACTTGTGCTTCGTCGATGCTTAAAAATTAGGGTTGGCAACATTTGTTGCACGACGCTCCTAGGCTGTGATTTTATAGTACCCATCACGCTCCGCGTGATTTCCGCAGTTCAAAAACCTTTGGTTTTTGAGGCAACATCACGCGGAGCGTGATGGGTACTTTCTTCGGATCCAAAAAATCACAGCCTATCCGCGTCGTGATTCCAACGACGCGGAGCGTCGTACAACTAAGTACAACTAAGGGGGGAACCCAAAAATCTAATCTGGAAGATCCACTAGGTTTAACGTTTAGCGTTAACTCGAAAATACAAAATCAAGAACCAACACGATTTTTGCGACGAAAGAAGTACTAAACAAAATCGTCTTCTAAAATTTTTCGAAGTTTGTTTTTGGCGCGATTGAGAGGTCCGTAGACCGCACCAATCGATTTCCTTAACAACTCGGTTATTTCTCGGTTCGACTTCCCTTCCCAATAACGAAGGACCAGAACCTGCCTTTGTTCCTCTGGCAAACTCTCGATCGCGGCAGGAACGATTCGCAATCTGTCCTTGCGAACAAATGCTTGGCTTGGGCTGGGTTCCTTGTCTGCGAGAAAACTCTCAATGCGCATCGAGGAAGCGTCTAAATCCTCTGCGATGGATTGCTCCCGATTGATGTCCCACAATCGTAACGTCGTGTCATGGCTCGCCGACAAAATGTGATTACCGGTTACCACGACGCTATGTACCCTTCCAGTATGGCCTTCGAACGTTCTTAAAATCCTTCCGGTTCGCATATCGCATTGTAGGAGTCTTCCAGAATCCGTGCCTACAACAAAGGAATTTTCATCCTGAAAGAATGCGACATCTAGCGTTGGAACTCCGTGTTCGAATTCGCCTTGCAGCTTCATCTCCGGGAATTGCCAGACGCGAACTTTTCCATCCCAGTTCGTTGCGATTATTCGCCCCGTCGTTCTTCTGAGTTCCGATACCATTTTTCGCGGCTAGCATGTTTGCTTGGTGATCTCATGTTGGCCAAAGATTACCGTGCCTTTCGCAATTTCCTAGCAGCTCCGTCCATTTCGAGTCACAATATTCATGTCTTTGGTGAGCAACGCACCGCGTCGCAGAAATCACGACGCGGAGCGTCGTGCAACTAAATTTTCTTTTTAAAAGGTCGGCGATGGTCGGACTCATAACCGGATTGATTGGCTTTCTGATTTTCATGACAGTGTGGACCGCAACAGGCCTGTCGGAAATGTGGCTGGACGACCCGAGCGGTCGATCGCACCACCGCGATGCGAGTTTGCAACCAAGCCCTGAGCGCCGCCTACAGCCGTGGGATTATTGACAAAGAAGCCTTCGAGCGTGGCGTCACGGCTGTAAATGAGCTCGAACTCTCGCTTTCCGGCAAGTCTCAAAATGCTCTAGATACTCGAGTACAGCCTACTGAACCAACAAATTTTGCGGCTCCCTCGACGCATGCACCAACACCGACCAAGGTACCTGCACAAGTGGTTGCAATACCGACCCTTGAGGTTTCACCAACCTTAGTCGCAGCAATTCCAACAGCTTCACCCACAACAATACCTCCGCCACTACTTCCATCAACAACAACACCGGAGACGCATGCACTCGACCAGGAGTACGCCCCCGCTGCAACGGCTCCTACGCCAATTCGCTCTCGAATGAAGCAGACGTGGGGCAAATGGCTGAGTGCCTTCATGGAAGAGAAGAACATCCAATGGGGCGAGCTATCAGCAGGACTGCTTATCCTCTGCTGTTCGACGGCCCTCGTTATCAGTTTCTGGGAACACATCGCATCCAGGTCTTGGCTGAAATTTATCATCTTTACAGGCATTTGCCGTTGCCAATCTAATGGTCCGACGGATCATTGATGAGGGCTCTAGTACGCAACTATTGCTTACTTGTGCAGGAATTCTCGTTGGCTTCTACGTCGTTGTGATGCTGATGGGCAAACGCCCACGATGTGCATCGGAGCAAAGCGAAACCAACGTGTTGCTTAGACTCTTAGGGCTGGGGACTTTTGGATTTTTAATTTCATTTGGCTTACTGATTGGCTGCAGCGGAAATGCACTTCCAACTCTCGACGCTCGTTCCGGTTCTGCGGTCGTTATCGTGGCAAACACGGTGCTCGCATTGGGAGTCGTCGGGATGGGTCTAATCGTTCCTGAGCCGCGATAGCGGCGTCAATTTGTAGCCGTGGGGCTCGCCCCACGGTTTCTGGCCACGATGAAACGCAGGAGCCGTGAAACGGCGAAACAGATCGGTAACGCCGTTTCACGGCTCGTCGATTCGAATCCGTTTGTTACTGCGGGGCGAGCCCCGCAGCTACGAACTGCCGCCGTTACACGGCTTTTGCGTCTTCGTATATGCCGGCGGCTTGCGAAAAGAGTTGAGGCCATGGTTGCCGCTGCTCGATCTGATATGCTAACTCCAGCAAGGTTCGTTCGTCTCCATGTCGCCCAGCCAGTTGTATACCAATCGGGAGACCTTCGCCTGAGAGTCCTGCGGGGATTGAAATAGCTGGACTACCGTTGGCATTGTTAAGGGGTGTGTAACTCGCATATTGCGTCAAGCGGACTATCAATTGTTCAAAATCAACTTGTGGACTGAGATGGCCCAGTTTGGGTGTGACGTGCCCAACCACTGGAGATAAAACTGCGTCCAATTCCTTCATTGCTTTGGCAAAATGTTGCTCAGTACGGTGCAAACGCACTAACGCAAGTGGCGTTCTTGCCCAACCCTTAACAAACAAACCACCTAGACTTTTGGTAAAACCATCGAACTTACTTCGGTCAAACTGCTTGCCAAACTCGCGCTTGCCAAGTCGACCAGTTAAGAAAGCTAGCATTCCCCAGTAGTTACCAAAATCGGATGCAAACGTTGACTTACGGGTACGATCGAATGCCCCTCAGATTCCAACAGTCTCGCTATCGAGTCTACGGCGCTGCGAGTTTGCTCGCAAGGCATTTCTCCAACCAGCGAATGCATCATCAATCCAATTCGCAACTTCCGCTTGCCAGGACCTTCGACCAACCCAACCTCCGGCAATTTGCGATTGCGCCAAAAGCGTTCCAACCCTGCGACAGCATGGGCCGTAGGCCAACCTGCGATATTGGTGTTGTCTTTAATGAACGATGGGATGCCTGCAAAAATCCCATCGTACGGTAGCTCCGTAACTGCGCGGGCTTTGTCATAGTCTCGCAACTGAATAGCCGCCAGCACACCATCGACGCGTTCAGCGCGAGTGATCGCTGCTTCCACTAGCTCGGACGAGCTGACGCTACGCCGCTCAAGCAATTCAGTCAAAGCGACGGCATCGTGTTTCCCAAGTGCGTCATCATCGAATGCATGAATTTGAGTTGACTTCATAGGTTCCGTTTCGCCCAGGCGTCTCCACTTAGCTTGAATGGAGTGCTGCCGAAAAGTGTTGGCAGTTCAAAAGTTCTGGCCAGGTAACATTTACGGTGGCAGTACGAAACTTCGCAATTACGAATTCGGTTCTTTCAGACATGCATTCTGCCAGCGCCAACGAAGAAAGAGATTCACTGCGTTTTCCTAATAGGTAATGAGCAAAAAGTGTTTTCCAAAGGCCGGGCAGCAAGAGACCGGAACTTAGAAACAGGCAGCAGTGAAGTTTGTAATAGCCATTGCCCACCAAATACGCTTGCATACATAGTTCTTCCTCCGGCTCCATGCCATAGCCAAGAATCAGGTGATTCAAATCATGCCTTTCAAAACCTGGAATCAGTTTCAGTCCCTTTTCATCCAGCATCCTCGCCAAGTCATTGCCAACGGTGTGGTCCGGTAATGAACGCATATGTTGCAGTTTCTTCTCGTATCGTTCCCTCGGAAAAAGCATCTGCAATGGCCTGACGACTAGGTAATCCTTTGTGTTTGCAATCCATTTTCCGGTAAGCTTTCTCAGCATAGAGGAATGATGATTTGTCTGTAATTCGTACATCTTTACCCTTCGGTGCGTTGAAAATTGCTTATCGTTACACGACTCAAGCTTCAGTCTAGCCGATCTAGTAGGCGTAGTCGAATCGACTGGCCTATTCCCGCCGCTGGGGTGGTGGACAATGGCAACGGCATGTGGAGGAGTATTCAGCGACACTCCTAACGTTTCAATCTGCGTTCGACCCAGCGTGCTTTCTAGGGGCTGGGGGTGAAGGGTTTTGCACTGTGTTTTGATTGGAGATTCGATCGTGAATTCAATGCCCCGCCACGTTTTCGAAGAATGAACAAATCACAAGATCGACGTTTCAGAAGCAGGACAGGGTCCCACGAACCTCCTAGCGGACCTCGTTGATCCGGATAAAACTCTCACCACTCTCACTCCGACAACGCTGGCTGATACCTTTCGGTTGCACAGCAATCCCGGGGCTTCAAAACGAATCTACCTAGACTTCGATGGCAACGTTACTAACGGAACTTACTCGAATTCCGACTACGCGAATGGACAAGCGATTGTCTCGGGCGCGTATGACATAGATGGCAACCCGGCAGATTTCAGTAATGCCGAACGCTCGCGAATCCAATGGATTTGGGAGCGTGTGTCAGAGGACTTCATTCCATTCAACGTAGACGTAACAACGGAAGACCCCGGCTCGGCTGCGCTCTCGAATACCGGCGGTTCCGACACGGAATGGGGCATCCGAGTTGTAGTCGGTACCGGTAGCTGGTGGACGTCAGGCGGCGGCGGTATTACCTATGTAGGATCCTTTAACTGGTCCTCCGACACTCCAGCTTTTGTGTTCTCCAATCAACTTGGTAACGGCGACGAGAAATACACAGCTGAAGCAATAAGTCACGAAACTGGACACTCGCTAGGACTAGACCATGACGGACGCACCAGCCCCGCCGAAGAATATTATTCTGGACAGGGAACTGGATTCACGAGCGGCTCAACTTCAATCAGTTATGCCATTACCGGTAGCGGCTCCAACCCAAGCGCTCCGAGCGACTTCGCTGGCGGAGTCTTGCCGAGCGGAACAGTTGGATTTGCCGCAGGCGAGACCTCCAAAACAATCACCGTATTGATCTCCGGTGATACAACCATCGAGAACGACGAAGGTTTCACCGTTACACTTTCCAACCCGTCAGGATCAACGATAATCGCGACCGGTAGTGCGAGTGGCGTCATTCAAAATGATGATGTTGCTCTCTCGGTTGTGGCTAGCAGTGCGACTAAAGCCGAAGGAAATTCAGGTAGTACTTCCTTTACGTTTTACGTTAGTCGAACCGGCGATACGAGTGGTCTAACGACAGTCGATTACACTGTCTTTGGCAGCGGCGCCAATCCAACCAACGCGAGTGACTTTGCGGGCGGTACCTTGGACAGAATCACTTTCGCACCTGGCGAATCTTCGAAAATAATCACCGTTCTCGTCAAGGGGGATACGACGGTCGAGCTCGACGAACAATTCACTCTATCTATGTGGAATGCTTCGGGCTCGGCGGTGATCACTACGAGCAGCGCCACTGGCGTGATCCAAAATGACGACCCCGTCGCACGCGGCGCGTTAAGTTTAGCAATCCGGGATTTCGAGAGGAGATATAACGCAATCGATAGAGCATTTTCTGACATCGAAGGCTTGTTGGATATGCTGACCTTGTAGGTTGCAATGAGCCAGTCCTCGCACGAGCCCCCCCGAGATGAACTCGGGGGCAGCGGTTCTCCCATGTTTGGGAGCAGCTTTTGGTTATAATTGTTTCCTGCGAAACAATCACACTACCCCATTAAAGAGCCAACCTAGTGCCGCAGCGCATTCTTTTCGAGTCGCACTCTCACACTCCACTTTGCAATCACGCAAACGGCGATCCAACCGAGTATGCTGCGGTCGCTTTAGCCCGTGGGCTTCGGGGATTGATTGTAACCTGCCACAATCCGATGCCCGATGGTTTTTCGCATCATGTGCGAATGCGTGAAGACCAATTCGATGAGTATATTGACCTTGTTGCCAAGACACGCGACGAGTGGCAGGGGAGGGTCGACGTTCGTCTGGGGCTCGAAGCAGACTACTTTGAAGGTTGCGAAGCTTATCTTGAAAAACAACTGGCGTCCGCAGACTTTCATTTCGTACTAGGCTCTGTACATCCCCAAATTTCAGAATTTCGCGCAAAGTATTGGCAACCAGACGCGGTGGAAGTCCAGCGAACGTATTTTAGGCTGTTGGCCCAGTCAGCCGAAACTGGATTGTTTGATTCCTTAGCACATCCAGACTTGATCAAGAATGAAACCTCAAAAACTTGGTACCCAGACGCAATTATAAATGATATTCGGCATGCCCTCGATCGAATTGCCGCCACGGGTGTCGCCATGGAATTGAACACATCGGGCGTGAACAAGACCATTTCAGAGATGAACCCGTTTCCAGCTATGTTGAAGGAAATCTGCCAGCGAAACATTCCCGTCACTCTAGGCGCCGATGCCCATAACCCTGACCGGGTCGCCGATGGTTATGCTACCGCCCTTCAATTGTTACTAGAGTGCGGTTTCACGCACGTCAACTTCTTCTTAGAGCGAAAACGACAACACGTGCTAATCGAGGACGCTCTTGCAAGCCTCGTGGACCGATCAACTGCCAGCATTGCTGACAGTGGTTTAGAATGAGCTGACTACGTTTGCTTCTCAGAGGCTCATTGTGTAGTCGACTTGCTAATGGTGACCATCAAAAAGTCGGTTGTGTCAGATGCCATTCCGCCAACCAAGGTGGCTTTTCCAATATCCAGCAAAAGCGTCGAGTTGAAAGTGACTGTGACAGTGTCAGGTTGTTTTTCTTCAGATAGATTGTCGTCCATGCGGGATACTGTGTACGCAACTTTCAGAAGCACCTTGCTTTCCTGAGGCGTAGCTTTGACCTGAACCAATGTTCCTAGCGACACAGAATTCCTGGATTGTTGTTGTAGCCCAATAGGGATCAATAAACATCAATTCGATATTCGCTCGCTCGGTAACAATCGTTTTTAGCCAAGCGTCATCCTGGTAATTCTCAAAGATTTTCTGATTCAACTGGCGCGCTTGAATGTCAGTCATCGTCTCAAAGTCAATGCCGTAAAGGTCCTTGAACGCCGGCAACACATAACGGTAGAAACTAGTTGCATGCGCGTCCTTGAAATCTGGCTTAGCTCGCAACCACCATGAATCGAACGATTCTCCATCCTTCCAGTGAGTTAGCGGGTTGAGTTGACATCACCGTTGATGTATTTCTTGATGCGTTTGGGATGCTCTGCAGGAAGATGTTCCATGGCATAGAGGTCCATACCGCGCGCGCTCGAAGTCATGGTCGCCACGCGTGTAGGCCGTGGTTTTCCGTTGGCCGGCTTTTTCCGCCATCTGCTGCGCCTTCGTGCAGGCCACCAAATCGATGTCGCACACGGCACGCAGTTCTACTCCGGGCAAGTTCAATAAATTTTCCAAATGTTCCGTCCCCTTGACTCCGACCCCAACGAAGCCCAAGCGGACCACAGTCATAGGCTTGGCGCTCGCCGTTGCCAGACCTGGTTCTGCGCCATCAGCCCTGTGCCGCCGAACGCTACCACCGCTCCAAGACCGCCGCTGAGTTTGAGGAGGTGTCTTCTGGACTGCGAATTAATCGGTGTCGTGTTCATGGTTTGTCGTATTCATGGTTGGGAGTTGGTGGGTTTAATCAGGGTATAACGGATTCATCTCGTCGTAACAATTTATCGTCGCAAAGTGATCGCTCGTGCAGCGTTGCTTCAAGCGGCTTTCTGCGTTCGCGTTAGTATAGTTTGTTGGCGTAAGAATCTTCGATTTGTCGTTTCAGCGACTCCACTGTTTCCCCTTCGAACTTTGTTTGATCGATCAGCATCTCGGCGAAGCAGGGCAGCGGCGCTTCGCAATCTCCTTCGTGGTTGTCCCAGAGTTTCGAGCGAATGACGGCCTTCGCACATTGTAAAAAGCACTCCTCGACTTCAACGGCGATTCCGACGAGCGGCTGCTTACCCTCCACTGCCATTGAAGCCATCACCTCCTCATCTCGAATCAGGCACGCCCGTCCGCTGACGCGCAGCGTTTCGCCCATCCCCGGGATCAAGAACAAAAGGCCGACCTGGCCGGTTTCCAAGATGTTACGCAGGCTGTCCACGCGACGATTTCCGCGTCGATCAGGACAAAATCATGGTTGGTAAAATCATGAAGAGGATGGCTGTCGGATAATGGAAAACGTTAGGATTGACCGCCCCGATTTGCCGGAAGAGCCTATGGGATTAATTCGGAGTCACATCGCGGAACTTGCGGATTCGAGGCTTGAATTCGCCGGTGATAAGGCGAGCGCCGGTCGATTGAAAAATATAGGTATAGGCCCAATTCAGCATGACGAACACCTTCGACCGAAAGGTGATCAGAAACATCAGGTGAATCATCGACCACAATAGCCAAGCGATAAAACCGGTGAATCTCCATCCGTGGATATCTGCGATGGCTTTGGCCTTGCCGATAGTGGCCATGGAACCTTTATCACGATATTTGAATGGGGAGCGTGCTTCGGTTGGTTGTTTGGAAAGGATTTCCTGCCTAATGACCTTAGCCACATGAGCGCCCATTTGCATGGCCGCCGGAGCGACGCCAGGCACGGGTTGATCGTTTGCCGGGTTCGTGACGCTCGCAAGATCGCCAGCCACAAAAACTTTCGGATGGCCTGGTACCGAAAGGTCAGGCTTCACGATCACTCGGCCTGCCCGATCCATTTCTACTCCGAGCGATTTGCCAAGCGGTGAGGCCAGCACACCAGCTGCCCAAAAAACATTGTTAGCATCAATGCGTTCTTCGCCAATCTTGACGCCCTGCTCGTCAACTGCCGTAACTCGTCCGTTCAGTCGGATTTCGACCCCAAGTATTTCAAGATCTCGCTTGGCTCGCGCGCTAAGATCTGGATGAAAGGATTTGAGTACTCGGTCGTTGGCCTCGACCAGCATGACGCGCGCAGTGGAGGTGTCGATGTGTCGGTAGTCTTTCTGAATTTCCTTTACAGCGATTTGTCGGAGTGCGCCTGCTAGTTCAACACCAGTTGGGCCACCACCGACGATAACAAAGGTCAATTTGGCACGTTGCGAGTCCAAGTCCAATTCATTCTCAGCCTCTTCAAAAGCGAGCAGAATACGCTTGCGAATGTACAGCGCATCTTCGATCGTTTTCAACCCCGGTGCATTGCTCAGCCACTCTTCCTTGCCGAAGTACGAGTGCGTTGCCCCAGCAGCCACAACGAGGTAGTCGAAATCGATCTCTTGCGAGCCATCGATGGTTAGGCACTGGCGGGTCAGATCGATGTGAGTGACATCTCCGAGTACGCATTCGACGTTTTTCTGCGATCGGAAAATTCGCCGGATCGGAAACGCGATATCCGCGGGGGATAGTGCGGCCGTGGCTACTTGATATAGCAGCGGTTGGAAAAGATGGTAGTTGTGCCGATCGATTATGGCGATATTTACCGGAATGCCGGCGAGTCCCTGAACCACCCGCAAGCCCGCAAATCCAGCACCTATGATCACGACATTGGGGCGGGTAGACGTACGATTCACGAAATCCGTCACAGCTCACATATCACGCTTCCGCGCGCCCTGTTCGTTTGTAAATCGATCGACTAGGCAAAGCATGGGTTGTCACCGAATACACTTTTCAAGCGTCTTGATAAACTGCTTGAAATCAGTGAGTGCACTACCGACATATGCCTATCAAGGTTTCTGATTGGCACCAGCTTAGCGAATTAGTTGGGTCACCGCAATCAGCCATAAACCTCCAAATGAATTGTCTGTGTTCATCGGCCGGGCAATTTCGGAGCCGATTTTTGGGCAAAGCCAACGAACTTGCGGATAGTGCTTGGCGTCTGCTAAACTGAGGCGTGATCATCGAAGGGTGGGGTCTCTAATCGCTCGCAATAGGAAAGGACTTAAGCAAATGTCCAATTGGTACTATGAATTCAGCGGCAAGAAGACTGGGCCTGTGCCTGGCGAAACACTCCATCATCTTGCCGACCATCATGCAATCAGACCGGACACCAAAATTTGGAAGGATGATATGGAGGCACCAGTGCTGGCGAGCAAGGTCAAGAATCTCTTCCCAGCATCCTCTGTCGATATCAATGTTGCACATACGCATTTGACCACGGCACTCGAAGCCGTAATGGACGAAGACGAAGGGCGACTTTTGAATCACAACCCACATCTGTTTTTTACGCACGCATCTTCCGGAATACTTGTTGATTATAAAATCGTGTCCATCACTCCGACGTTGCCACCTGTTTTCGATCCAAACATGGCTTCGGAAAATCAAACGAAACCGGTCCGACACATGTTCAGTTCGCAAGTTCTTGTAACTTTTTGCGATCGTCCCCTTCATCCTTGTCCGCTTGCCGAATTGCGTGCAACAAAACCGGGACGCCGCGTCGAAGCGATGCGGTTAGAATGCACGGAGTTCGCCGACGGTGATTGGAGTTTCTTGGACCGTGCTATTTCTCGCACATGAATCGATCGCATGCACAATCGGACTAACCCGCTCAAATGATTGCTTCATGGACTTTCTAAGGAGAATTGCGTAGTCGTTTCCGTCAAATGAAGCCTTTCTGCGAATCGCAACCTAATCTTTTCGGGTCCTTTTCAGTCCGGAGTATATGCATGCCGACGCCTTCCACAACACAAGAATTTAGCGCCGTGAATGAAGATGAAAGCGCGAAGGCGTTTTCGATCGCGAAAGAAGCGTTGGCGTATATCAGCACATTCCATACGCCGCCTACCCCTGAAGTTTATGAAGTATGGTATCGCTACGTGGAAGGTGGCAATCAAGCCATCCACGATCAGCTTACGTATGCGGTAAAAGTCGCAAAGTCGGTAAGTGTTTCACAACTGCACGAGCTGCGACAACAATTTTTGAATTCTTCGGACGCAGCCGATGCAAATCAAAAAATCAGCCAAAACCTTGCTACGGAAATGGAAGGGCTTCAATCTTTGATATCTACGCAGCAAGGAGCTAACGTAGAATTCGGTGGCTCGATTTCATCTGCCAGCGACCGATTGCTTGATGAAACCGTTACGCCAGCGGAGATCAAGAGTTGCCTCAGCTCCGTTTTGCATTGCAACGAGAAAATGCAACAACAGATCGCGGATTTGGATTTGAAGTTGAAATCATCTAAGAGTCAAGTTGACCATCTTAGAGAAACGCTCTTTGATATGCGAAAGGCAATTCTAATTGACCCTCTCACTGGAATAGGGAATCGGCGATTGTTCGACGCAACGATCATTCACGCGAATGAACCCCGGACAGCCGAATCGCCCAACTACCTGTTCCTGGTGGATTTGGACAAATTCAAGAATATAAACGACACACATGGTCATGCTACGGGTGATGATGTTCTCCGATTTGTGGGGAGCGCACTAAAAAAACTGGCAGCCGGTGCAACGATTGCCCGATATGGTGGCGACGAATTTGCAATTTTCATGCGCGTGGAACCAGACCAAGTTAAACGATTGACGGACGGCATTTGCCAGTTCTTCTCTCAAAACGACCTAACGGTGCGTAACACCGGAGAGCCTTTAGGGAAGCTAACTATCTCGCTCGGAGCCGCAATCTTGAGAGCGGACGATAACTCCGATAGTTGGTTTGAGCGAGCCGACAAGCTCCTTCACAGTGCCAAATCCGGTGGTCGAAACGGGGTTATGATAGAGCGAAAACGCGTGGAGTAGTTCTCGCTCTACCTCAAAGGCCGCGGAACACTGCCACTTGAGTCTGGCACCTGCTTTTGAACGAAACGGCACATGATATGCACTGTGAAGATGGTTTATGAGGGTATGCCATTACCGACCGCCCGCGAACTTGAGCGATTCTCGGTAGCACTTTGTCAGCATTATCGACGAATTTTTTGCGTACACCTTTCAGTCCACTGCATCCTTTTCGACCAGGAGAAACCAATGTTTAAACATCCAACGATCCTCGCACTGGGTTTTGTCGTAGCGACAGTGTTCGGCACATCGATCTCACGTGCTGGATTTGGAGCGATTCGCGACAACGGCGGCTTTTTCACCGAACCGACAAAAACGGAGGCTACCCGAAAGATTTCTGACATAGAGCGTCAGTACAAAAAAGATCTCGTGATCGAGACCTTCAAGGAAATCCCGGAAGAAATCAAACTGGGGGTAGACCTTACGGACAAAGCGGCCATGAGTAGGCTGTTTGAACAGTGGGCAGTGAAACAGGCCAAGCAGCAAAAGGTAAACGGGGTTTATGTATTGATTTCGAAAGAGCCAGCCCACCTGCAAATCATCGTTGGCAATGATACCCTGAACAAGGCCTTCACACTGATTGATCGCGATACCCTCACCAGCCTGATGCTGAGTAAATTGCGCAAAAAGCAAAATGATGAGGCTTTGACGGAGGGTGTTAACTTTGTTTTCGCCACCATGGGCAGCCATGCGATTCCACACAACCGGGCCAACAGCGTCCAATCATCGACGGCGGCGGCGCCAGTTAAGAGTGTTCGGACCGAACAAGCGAACTCATGGGTCTGGCTTATCATTGCGGTAATTGGTATCGGAGCGATCTGGCTGATCGTAGGAATTCTTCGTAGCGTGTTGAGAGGGCGGTCCTCCAATGTTGGATCGGGAATGTCTCCTGGCCTCGGCGGAGGGGGCATGTTCGGTTCACTGCTTGGTGGCATGTTCGGCGCGGCGGCAGGCATGTGGCTTTATGACCAGTTCTCAGGCAACCATGGAAATGCCTGGGGTTCTGAACCGGACAATCGGGTCAGTGATTCCACAGGATTCTCGGGTCAAGATACCGATTACTCTGGAACGGGTGGCGACTTTGGTGGTGATTTCGGCGGCGGTGATTCGGGCGGTGACGCCGGCGGAGGAGGCGATTTCTAAATCGCTTTCTATCCAACTCTACTTGGTGAGGATTAGCTTTCCCTGCCGAGTGCGGCGAAGCCGATAGATTTGGCCATCGTTTTCAATCCAAACCTCTTCGCCGCACCGGCAGAGTTCGCGAAATGCGATGATCTTTGGAAACGTCGGAGTAACCCGGCCTATTGCGGAATCCAATTCTTGGCCCACGGCGGTAGGTCTTTCAAACGATATGGGCGTTGCCATTGGGAAAAACTCCGAAAACGATGTAACAGGAAATTTACACAATTCTGCATGTGAAAACAGAGCGGCATTATTGACCCAAATCCTCTACTTCGCAATACTACTGTTGAGATTGATTCTCAGTACTAACTAATACCGCCCGACGACGCAGCAAGCCATTGGATTCAAGCGGATTTTCCGCCCAAAGTGTACCTCAGCCAGCCACGCTCGGAACCGTCCCAAAAACTCATGTCGAGCTATTGGGGCTAGTCCGTTCCATGGTTTTTGAGGAAGCTTTCAGATGAATTCAAGCCGAGGTCCAAAGTCGAATGGTAACGTATCTCTGACTTCTTTTCGTGGGTTTTCGCTCATCGAATTGATGGTCGTCATTGCAATCATGGGAATCTTGGTTGGGTTGTTGCTGCCTGCCGTTCAAGCCGCTCGCGAGGCCGCTCGACGCATTCACTGTGCAAACAACTTAAGGCAAATCGGCCTTGCGATGCATATGCATTTGGACACGAAAAAACGGTTGCCCTCCAACGGCAACTACGCTTGGAACGGCTTCATGGTGACCACCACGAACGCATGGTCGGGAATGGCCCGCGTACTCCCATACATCGAGCAGGAAAACCTTTTTCGCGGAATCAACTTTTCGGCCAGCTATAACACACAACCTAGTATTTCTTCGAAACGTGTGAGCACGTTCATGTGCCCGAGTGACTTGAATGACAAAGGTCATGCAACGGATCCAACTTTTGGAAACAAGTATTGGCCAATTAGTTACGGCATGAACAATGGAACATGGGCAGTTCTAACCGCCAAAGCAGCTGGGATGCAGACGGGCAATGGAGCGTTCGGACCAAACCAAGCAAGCAGGCCAGCGGATTTCATCGACGGTTTAAGCAACACCCTGGCTATCGCGGAAGTAAAAGCCTTTACCGGTCGAGTGTCTGGTGCGAGTAGTTCGGCAACCTTTTCAACACCTCCAAAACCGCCCACTGCTCTGACGTCGCTCTCACTTGGATCATTCAACGTGACATCCTACACACACGTCGAGTGGGTGGATGGTAAAGTTCACGAAACAGGATTCACGACCGTCTTCACTCCAAACACGAAAGTGATTTACGAAAACGCGGGAACCAACTTTGACGTCGACGTCGTCTTGGCCACCGAATCGAATGCGGGCGACACGTATGCGGCGGTGACGTCACGCAGCTATCACACGGGGGGCGTCAACTCCCTTCTCATGGATGGCTCCGTTCGTTTTATCGGCAATAACATCTTCTTAGAAACCTATCGCGCACTCGGAACCCGCGCCGATGGCGAAATTGCTTCTGACTGATACGAGTATTTGTCTTGTACCGAACCACAACCTACCAATACTAAAGCATTTCAACCGCTTGCCGGGAATACCATTAGGCGAATAATTCATTGATGGGTTGAAAGTCCACATAGCTGGTGCCGGAAGCGGTTTCTACGAAGTGAAACGCGCGTCCCGAGGGAGTTTCCTCGACCGTTTTCGTCCAGTCGATCCCCATCGCTGAATAAATCGTACACGCAACGTCCTCCATGTAGATTGGCCTGCCCTGCGACCAGCCATATTCCGTGATGGTACCCCCGACCGAGTCCGTCTTGCCGATGACTCGACCTCGCCCAACTCCTCCGCCAGCGAACAGGCCGCTATGTGCATGAATATAGTGTTCGCGACCGGCCCGAGTTGCACTTACTTCGCCTGGCGTTCGTCCAAATTCACTCATGCACACGATGAGCGTTTCATCCAAGAGAGACTTCGAGCTATCGCGGCTTCCCGGTAAAGCCACCAAATCGAGAACTAGCGACGTTAAGGCTTTATCCAGTTCGCTCATCAACACTGGATGATTGCGTGAGCCGGGCTTGTAAATATCGCTATGATGGTCCCAACCACCGTGACTGGCCAGGATAAATCGCGTTCCTGCATCGGCTCGCAATAAGTTTCGTGCTAGCGCTAAGGATGTACCAATCGAGGATTGGCCATAGCGCGTTTTGTCATCTTCGTTAATGGAGAAAATATCCGGAACGCGTGGGTCATTCATAATATTCCACGCGCCACGATAGTACTGGTGGTAGTCGACAAAACTTCGGTCGACGCCCGGCTGGTTCTGTCGTAGGCCTTGATCCAATGTTTGAAGACGCCCCCAACGCCGTTGCATGGTTTCTGCCATCTCTTTGCGAGGCGCGAGGTCGGGTGGTCCTTTGTCAACCGATAGATTCAGCGGTCCAAATTCAGCCGAGAAAAATCCATTGTTGATCAGACCCGCTTGATTCCCGGACATGTTCATTGAAATGTACGCTGGCAGCGAATCGGTCGTTCGACGCTCGTTGGCTAGTTCATGGCAGACCACAGCACCAATTGCGGGCACCTCCTTGGATAGAGCTGGATTTAGTGGATGTCCCGTTTGAATGTAATACTGAGCCCGACCATGAACCGCATCCCAGGCTGCCATCGAGCGTACGACGCTCACCTTAGAGAGTATCTTGTGCAGATTTGGGAATACGCCGACCGGTAACATCAGACCGTTACCGCAAGCCTGAATATCAAAATATGCGGGGGTCCAGGGTCCTTGCTTTGCGTCCAGTGAATCCAACTGGCTCATACCGCCCTCAAGGTTAATAAAAATCACGTGACGGGCGGAGCCGCGCAGCAACTTTTCGTCGCATGCCTTGACACGCGTGTTGGACATCCAAGGTAGCGAGCCACCGACAACGCTCAGTCCGCCAAGCCGAAGTAGTTCGCGACGCTGAAGATAAAAAGGGGATCGTTCTTCGAATGAATGATTCATGCGGGTTAATAATTGAAAAGGAAATCGAGTTTGTTCAACAAGCTCCATTGAAGGTCCTCGATACCGATCTGCCGATTCTCGGCAATCCAAGACCGAGCGATTTCGCAATCGCCTTCCGTTGGTTTGCGAGACAACGATCGCAAATACATGGCTTCAACGATTTGTTCATCCGTGCGTTCGGAATCGAGCATCGTCTTTGAGAAAGACACACCAGTAGCAGTTACACGATTGGTTACGAACTTGCTATTCATCATCATCATAGCTTGGAGAATTGAGCCGTTCTTGGCGGGATTCGCCCATTCGCGATTCGACTGACCGAAAGTTCTTAGCAGTTGTTTAGCCTCCCCATCACCAATGTTCTCGGGCGTGGCAGCTTGCGTCCAATAGCGAATGGGTGATTGAGTTGTCCCATAAAGCATGTGCTTCCTCGGGTAGTCTGGGTAGACTCCGGTGGCTTCTACGATAGCATCATGAAGCTCTTCGGAGCTTAACATGCGAACGTAGTGCCGGGCAAAGTACGGTGAAAACGACGCTTGCCACTCTGAGTCAAAATGAGAGGAAAGCTGATAGGCTGAAGACTGCGTTATGACTTTCATGAGGGACCGGAGGCTGAAACGTTGGTCCGCAAAACAGTTTCCAAGGTCTTCTAATAATTGCGGATTGGTAGGTTGAATGGTCCATGGTGCCGGAGGCGGGTTCGTTGGGTCCTGTCTAGCCAGATCAAAACCATCGACTGGTTCTACAATGCCAAGCCCAAAAAATTCCTTCCAAAAGAGATTGACCGTGGCCTTAGCAAACTGCGGATGCGACGTAAGCATCTTAGCAAATTGACTTCGTAATGACTGGTTAGGATTTGCGTGCTCACCAGACAGCATAAAAATGGCTTGAACCTGTTCTCCTTTCCGATGCAAACGGACGGAGCTTGCGGAATTCGAATCATAACCTTTACCATCTTCTGATATCGTAAATCGATCCTGAAACGGTACGATGCGAACCCGTGTCTTCCCGAAGAATGCGGCTAACGCCCAAAGATCTTCGCGCTTCTTCTTCGAAAGTCCCAAATCAACTTTTTCCAAAAAGCCAGATCCACCATGACACGAGATGCATTGGAAATTGAGACCGAGAAAGAACTTCGACGATTGGACAACAATTTCGTCGGCAGTATCCTCGTGCCGATCGGAATACATCGTGTCTCCCGGAATATGCCATCTGGCCAAATAACCTGATGGGGCTGCATCGGGCATCCAAACCGAATTGGACGCTGTGGCTGTCAACAACTCCGTTACCATTTGATCATACGGTTTGTCCTCGCTAAGTGACTGACGGATCCACTTGTCCAAATTTTCAGTCGATGGATTTCCTATGCGATTGGCGCAGTTGCGAAATAGGTCACCGTACCAGTAGGCCCATTTGTCGACCCATGCTTCCGAAGCGATCAAGCGATCGATTTCGCGATCTCGCTTCGCCTCGTTGCGGTCGCTGACGAAGGTTGCGATCTGATCCGGAGTCGGTATCCTGCCGGTCAGGTCCAAATGAACGCGACGTAGAAAAGTGAAGTCGTCGGATAGTCGGGCGTGGGGAATTTTATTCACTTGCATCGCAGAAAATAAATGTTCGTCAATAATATTGCGACGCACGATTTCTGTATTCGTATCTGCTGGTCGAGGCAAATGTGCTACGACGGACGACGTTTGTTCGCTGATCTCAGCATCAGGTCGAGTTCGAGAGACTTTTTCAGGCCCGTGTTCTGCGTCCTGAGGCAATCCTGAAATCGGCTTTTTCGCCGTTTCAACATCTTGTGCAAATACGGAAAGCGACGTAACCCATAAGACGATAAGTAAGTCAAACAAGACTGCGCGCGAGACTCGGAAATGTGGGATTGGAAGGACAACATTCATTTCGAGTCTGCCTTTCCAGGTTGGCGGAATTTCAACTGGGACGATTCCGTCGCGAAATCTGTTCCAATCTTGAGTGTCTGTATTTTACCATCTTTTGTAAGCAGCCGAACGGATCTATTTCCTCGATCGCAAAAATAGAGACCGCCGTCGGGGGCGATAGCAATCTTGGCCGGAACAAACAACGATGGAGACAAATCAGTCGTGTCCTTGTCGACAGCCCTCTTGCCCGTTGTGCTTGGGTGACCGGACCCAGCCACGGAAAATACGACACCGTGTACCACAGAACGGATGCGATGATTTCCGCTGTCAGAAAAATAGAAGAAATTCGGCCCAACTACTGCTACGTCGAGAGCTGAAAAGATCCTTGCTTTGATGGCTAAATCGCCGTCGCCTGAAAATCCAGCTCCGGCATCATCGGAACCTTTTCCAATTCCGCATACCGTTTCTATATTTCCATCGGACGTCACACGTCGAATTCGACTGTTACCTGAATCGCTAATGTAGAAAGATCTATTGTCGTTGTCGAAGGCTACTGCCATTGGCAAACTTATTTCCGCCGACGTCGCTGGTCCGCCATCACCCGATAGTCCTGCTGTCGAACCACCTACCGTAGTAATAATACCATCGATTCCTATTCGCCGAACAACATGATTGTAAGTGTCCGCTATGAGCACCGTTCCCTGTGGATCTACCGCGATACCTTGAGGGTTATCCAAACTTGCCTGTATCGCCGGTCCATGATCGCCGTTGAAAGCGGGTGATCCGTTGCCTGCAATGGTTGTTATCGTAAGAGTGCGCAGATCCACTTTGCGAATACGATGATTGTTCGAGTCTGCAATCAAAAGAGCGTTGTGGGTTACATCCAACTTCAAATCGTTGGGTGCGTTGAAGGCTGCTTGTGATACTGGTTGACCATCACCTGAAAAATTCGCTTGACCAGTACCACCCCAAAAAGTCAAACGGCCGAACGAATCCAGATGCAAAATGCGATGGGATTCGATATCAGATATCAACAAGCTGCCATCCAAAAGTCGCACGATTCCGTTCGGTGCAAACAGCGAAGGCTTGATCTGGCTATCGGCCATTGCTCCACCGCAAAGTATCATTGCGAAGCTCAACGCTATTAGTACGTAATTCCTATGTTGCGTCACTTGCCCACCTCCGGATCGCCATGAGAGTTATGGTTATTGCTGGCCCAATGTTGAAAGGCTCGACGAAAGGTGTCTACACCCTTTTCAAGTTGATCCAAACTGATCCATTCGTCGCTTCGGTGTGCTTGTTGGATATCACCGGGACCACAAATCAACATTCTCTTTAAGCGCTGGAGCACACCCGCGTCCGTGGCAAAACAAACTGTTTCGGATTCCGACCTTCCTACCAACGATAACATTTCTTGAACCCAAATCGCGTTGTGTGGAACTTGCCATGGTGCGACTCCTTCTTTGACGTCCATTTCCAATTGGTGCTTGTCACACAGGCGCTTGATGGCAACGAGCAACGGACCATGATCTACGCGTGGCATGGTTCGCAAAAAAATATTCACTTGAGCCAACGAGGTTGTCACATTTACCGCTTCAGGCTCATTGGTTATTGTCATGTTCCATGATAGGGTCGGCGGATCAAAGTCCCTATTTTGGTAGTTCAATAAGGATTCGCTCTCCTTGCGAATCGACAAGAGCTCCGGCAGCGCCGGGATTAGTTGGTAGTTGGCGTTGAGTCCATCGTTGGTGCTGGTATGAGCGCTGCGTCCAATGGCTCTGACAGCCAGTCGTTGGCCACCTTTGTGCGCATGAATGACACCCAATCGAGTGGGCTCGCCTACTATGCCAACTGTATCGTCAGCGACCATTTCTTGAAAATATTTGGACTTGGCGTTTACCAATTGTGCTCCGTGCATTCCCACTTCCTCGTCGCTCGTAACTACGAAATAGATAGGCTTTGTCTGTGTTGTTTGTTCTATGGAACCTACCGCTTGGAGTGCGCAAGCAAGAGATCCTTTCATATCGCAGGCACCCCTTCCATAGAGACGATTGTCCCTTTCTGTCGGCTCGAAAGGGCCACAGAAATCGACGGACCAATCTTCCGCTGGCACCACGTCAGTATGGCCTAAGTATGCTACACCCCCTTTACCTTTGCCCCGCTTAGCTACGATGCTAACTTTATTTTGGCCTTTGCCGTCGACATAGCTTAGCCATTCGACCTGAAACTCGACCGACGCCAAACGATCAGCAACATATTGACTCACCGCCGCGTTGCTATCTTCGCTCACCGATGGAAATGTGACCATATCCCTGGCTAATTGAAGCGTTTTCCTAAATTCTCGCTCATTCATTGCTTGGTTCTTCTCTGGCTAAACTGTCCGGTTTATGCGGTTTAGAGTATTCTAATAGCGGTGTGGACTTGCAAAGATGTGCGCCTCAGGGAATTTTGGTTGAAAGGTTAAGTGATTTCGATGTCCAATGATATGCGCCAGGTTATTTCTTTGATCCTGGGTGGTGGTCGCGGTACTCGTCTTTTTCCTCTTACCAAAATTCGCGCCAAGCCAGCCGTCCCGTTGGCTGGCAAGTATCGACTCATCGATATTCCTATCAGCAATTGTTTGCATAGTGGCATCAATCGGATTTATGTAGTAACCCAATTCTTGAGCGTTTCGCTCCATCAACATATTCGACAAACCTATCGTTTCGACAATTTCAATGGCGGCTTCGTCGAGCTTTTGGCTGCACAGCAAACGATGGAGGGTGGTACCGAATGGTATGAGGGTACTGCCGACGCGGTTCGCAAAAACCTCCGCTACTTTGACCAAAACGATTGCAAGTATGTCCTTATTTTGAGCGGCGATCAGCTTTATCAAATGGACTATTCGAAAATGCTTGAGACTCACATCGAATCCAAAGCCGATGTTACGATTTCCGCTATTCCCGTTCACCGTTCCGCCGCCCATGCTCTGGGTGTAATGCGTTGTGATGATACCGGTCGCGTAACTGGTTTTCTTGAGAAGCCTAAAACGGAAGATGAAATCAACATGGTTTCTACCATGCCTAGCTGGATCGACGCTCGAGGCATTGCGTCCCAAGGACGCGATTGTCTCGCCAGCATGGGCTTGTACATTTTCAACAAAGAGTTGCTCTTCGACGTCCTCAACAAGACGAACTATCACGATTTTGGCAAAGAAGTATTCCCAGCCGCTATTCGATCTCGCAAAGTCCAAGTGCATTTGTTTGACGACTATTGGGAAGACATAGGTACTATTCGCGCTTTTTATGATGCGAACTTGTCCCTCACAAAAAACAATCCTCCTTTCGATCTTTTTTCCGCCGATCGACCCGTATACTCGCGAGCTCGCTTTTTGCCTCCCTCCGTCGTGGACGGCGCTACCATCACCAGCTCGCTCATAGCCGACGGTTGCAGGATCGGCAAAGGGACCACTATTGAAAATAGCGTCATCGGACTTCGCTGCGTCATCGGTGAAGGCGTCACTATTAAGAACAGCATCATTATGGGTGCCGACTACATGGAAACCGAGCATGAGTTGGCTGCTATCAAAGTCGACGGCGGGGTGCCCGTCGGAATCGGCTCCGGAAGCCTCATAGACGGTGCCATACTCGACAAGAACTGCCGGATTGGCCGGCATGTCCAAGTCGTCAACCGCTTGACGGCTAGCGACTCAGATCAGTATGAACCGTGTTATGTTCGTGACGGCATCGCTATCGTCACCAAGGATGCTACCCTGAACGATGGTTGGACCATGTCCTAGCCTTACACAATTCCCGAGAGTCTTTGCTTATTAGTTAAATAGAACTATCTATTTGTTGTTGTTGTAGAGACGAGCGAAAAGTTGTCAATAACAGCCATCAAGGTAGGCAGAGTGCTCGAAAACAAAGAAGACGCGATGAAAGTAACTTTGTGGAAAAACAGTTACTCGATAGAAGAAAAGCGTCTACAAAAGTGTTCACGCAAGCAGCGGTTTTGAACAGACCAAAGGACGATGTTGGTAACGAAGAAAATGAACTACGATATTCAAAGGGAATCCGACAAGTTATCAACCGCCAAGGGAAACAATACGATAAGCGCAGTAGCCTTCGACATGGATGGGTTGATGCTCAATACGGAGGACCTCTACTCCGAAGTCGGGCATATATTGATGCAACGAAGAGGCAAAACGTACCGAGATTTTGTTCGCAATCAGATGATAGGCTTGCCAGCACCCGAAGCGTTTGGAGTGCTGATTAGAGAAGAAAGTATGCGAGAGTCCTGGCAAGAGTTGCAACGCGAAACGGATGATATCTTCGAAAGCATATTGCCCACCAAGTTAGTGACCATGCTTGGTCTAGTCGACTTGATGGACTATTTAGATGAACTAGGGTTGCGGCGGTGTGTGGCCACGAGTTCGACGCAGAGTTTTGCCAGAAAGGCATTGAGCCTAGTAGGAATGATTGACAGGGTGGACTTCGTTATCACGGCCGAGGACGTAGTCAAAGGCAAGCCTCACCCAGACATCTATTTGGCAGCAGCGAGCAGACTGTCAGTAGCCATCGAGAATCTACTGGTACTGGAGGACAGTCCTACAGGCACGAAAGCCGGTGTAGCAGCAGGCGCCTATGTCGTAACGGTTCCCAATGAGCATACAAAGCACGGAAGCTTCGAAGGTTGCCAATGGATAGCTGAAACGTTACGAGATGAACGCATCTACGAACTGCTAGCCAATCGCTAGCTCGCCGAGTGCCTTGGTTTGGCGTCGTCGCTCGTTTTCTCGAAGAAAGATTTTACGCATACGAATGACGTTTGGGGTAACCTCGACCAATTCGTCGTCCTCGATGTATTCCAAGGCTGCTTCTAAGAACAACTGGCGATGTGGCTTAAGGATAATGTTTTCATCGCTCCCAGCTGCCCGAACGTTGGTGAGCTTCTTTTCTTTTGTGGGGTTAACCACCAAGTCATTGTCGCGAGCGTTTTCGCCGACAATCATCCCTTCGTAAACATCGTCGCCAGGTCCAACGAAGAGCTCCGCTCGATCTTGCAAAGCAAATAAAGTATAAGGAATAGCTTTACCGGGAACCATCGAAACCAAAACGCCGTTTTGTCGGTGCGGCAATTCGGCCTCAACCGGTTTGTAACCGGAAAAACGGTGGTGAATGATGGCCGTACCTTGCGTAGCATTGAGCATTTTGGTTCTAACGCCGATGAGTCCACGAGCAGGGATCGAAAAACGCAGCAAGGTGTACTCGCCGCGAGGGGTGAGTTCTTCCAGGATCCCACGACGATTGCCTACCATTTCCATGATAGGACCCATTTTTTCGGTGGGAACTTCGATGTTCAGCACCTCGTACGGCTCTTGCAGTTCGCCATCAATGTTCTTCAGAACAACGCGAGGTTTGCTCACGCTCATCTCGAACCCTTCGCGTCTCATTGTCTCGATTAAGATCGACAAGTGGAGCACGCCTCGACCGCAAACGGCGAAAGCTTCGCTTCCCTCGACCGGTCGAACACGGAGGGCAACATTCCGTTCTAACTCTTTTTCCAAACGCATTTTTAGTTGACGCGTGGTAACATACTTTCCATCTTTGCCAGCCAGCGGAGAAGTATTGATACTGAAAATCATCTCCAGCGTTGGTTCGTCAACTCGCAATCGCGGAAGGGGGTTTACCTCGCCGCGATTGCAAATGGTATCACCGATTTCGATATTTTCGATACCGATCACCGCGACGATGTCTCCAGCAGTGGCTTTTTCGATATCGATTCGACCAAGTTTGTCGAACATTTGCAAGTTTGCGATTTGGGCGGGTGCAATTTTTCCTTCGTCCTTGGCGATGTCAACGCTTTGTCCCTTTGTCATAGTACCAGACTGGATACGGCCGATCGCGATTCGACCGACATAATCGGACCAATCGAGGTTGGTGACCAAGAGTTGCAGAGGTGCTTCCGGTTCGACTTCAGGGCCAGGAATTTTTTCGAGGAGCATATCCAAGAGTGGAGCCATGCTATCGCCATGCGAATTCCAATCCAACGTAGCGTAGCCATTTCTACCCGAGGCAAACACCACATCGAAATGATCCATGTAGTGTTCACCGCCCAGGTCGACCAGCAACATCAAAGCTTCCTCGACGACAGCATCGCAGCGCGCATCGGGTCTATCGATTTTGTTGATTACGACGATCGGTCTCACGCCTGCTTCGAGGGCTTTCGAGAGTACGAACCGAGTTTGCGGCATCGGACCCTCGGCAGCATCCATCAGCACCAGTGCTCCGTCCGCCATGCGAACGACTCGCTCCACCTCACCACCGAAGTCCGCGTGGCCGGGCGTGTCGATCAAATTGATTTTGACCCCTTTGTATTCGATCGCAATGTTCTTCGAAAGAATCGTAATGCCACGCTCTTTTTCCAAATCGTTGCTGTCGAGAATGCGTTCGCCTTGCAATTGCGATTCGCGATATTGACCGCTTTGTTTTAGCAAGCAGTCGACCATAGTGGTCTTGCCGTGGTCGACGTGAGCGATGATGACGATGTTTCGGATGTCGTTGCGACGCATTGGAATATTCAGTGGTAAAGGTGGTGCCGGTGCGAGAATGCATTCGGCGGCTGACTAGGTTTCGTCGCTCGCTCGAAAGCTGCCAACGAGTGTCGGTGTGTATTCGCAGAGTTCACTCGGTTGGAAGTAAAGTGCCAATTCGCGAGTTGCGGATTCTTCACTATCGGAGGCATGCACTAAGTTCATTTGACGCGAGCTCGAAAGATCGCCACGAATCGTTCCGGGAGCTGCCTTCAATCCGTTTGTCGCTCCAAGCATGTCTCGCACGACGCGAATGGCTTCGAGCCCCTCGATTGCTATCGCTACGACTGGAGAGGAGGTGATGAACGATTCCAGGTTTGAATAGAATGGCTTGCTAACGTGCTCAGCGTAGTGCTGTTTTGAAAGCGCCGGTGAGACTCGCAGCATTTTCATCGCGACAATATTGAGGCCTTTGTTTTCAAAACGGCCGATGATTTCACCGATTAATCGGCGTTCAACACAATCTGGTTTGAGTAGCACTAAAGTCTTTTGCATGATTTACCTGGATGATGACACTTAGAGAGGCTTGCTGCGCGACCCGCAACTTGCGTACGGCAATTCCTAGATGGTAATTCCGAAAGCGTCCCAGCGTGGAGACTTGACAACAAGAACGAGACGGGCAAACGACAGGCCCAAATTCTCTCGATTTTCGCCTTCGTGGCTAGATCAAAACAGTCAACCTCGAAATCAGACGTGGTGCCTAAAAAGGGAGAATTGCCAGCAATTTACTTGGCGGCAACGGGTATCCAGATTAAAGGAAATCGCAAAAACGCAACGCTGAGGAAGTTAAAGCGAAAGGACTCGCTGCAAAGATGTTGTTAGTGTGAATTAACGCCCCGATACTTCGAAACCGGAATCTATCCGTCGCAAAATAACCAGATTGCTGTTGCCCCACAAATTGGGAATCGAAACAATCAGTTGTCCACGCAACTCAATTGCAACGTATGAGTATGAGGAATCAAATGACTATCAACAAATGGCTAGTGTGCCTCGCAACCCTGTTCTTAATGGTTGGCGCACCCTCACTCTACGGTCAGGATTTTTTGAAGCAACTGGAAGCCAAGTTGTTTCAGAAACAACAGGAATCGAAAACAAAGGATCAGCCGCCCGCTGCCATTCCCCCAGCCCTCGAAGAGAACGAGAAACCATTCGAATTTCCAAGCGTTCTCGAACCGGATAGCTTGCCGAAACCAGGGCTTCTGAAGCCAAAGGAAGAGAACGAATCGTTTGAACTACCAGCCCCGAAGGTCGATCCGAAGGTTCCGACGGCTCGGCGTTCTACGAAACCCATTCCATCCACAACCGACGATGCGGCTCCGCGGGCTAACGGTACGGTCAAATCACCTTTCCCGCGAGCCCTACCTAAAAACCCAACGCCAACTCCACCATCGACCGGCGGTGGCGGCTTCTTAGGGTTAACCGTCGAGTCGATTCCAGGCGGTGGTTTTGGATTGACGGTGGTGGAGGTTGCTGCCGACTCACCGGCTTGGAAGGCAGGGTTTCGAAACGGCGACAAGGTGATCGGCGTTTCTGGTCAAGCCGTGTCCACGGTCGACGCTTTCGCTGAGCAATTGACCCGCTTTGCACCAGGTGCACCCGTCAAGTTCCTGGTCGATCGCAGAGGGAAAACCGCTAATCTGATTGCGGTTCTTCAAGACCGAGCAATTGCCGGACAGATTCATGGGATGCGCCCAGGAACCGCCGCCGAATTAGAACCTGGTCACAATGCAGTTGTCGGCAACCGAACGGGACAAGCCTATTTTGGCATCAACGTTAGCGACATGTCGGAGGCTTATCGAAGACAATTTGGCATTCCAGCGTACCGTGGAGCGTCGGTTACGGAAGTGGTTCCGAATTCACCAGCGCATTCTGCTGGACTCAAGCCAGGTGATTGCATCGTAGAGATAGAGGGAGCTACGGTCCAATCCGGGGAAATAGTTTTGGAGACGATCTTGCGTTCGAAGCCGGGTCAAGTGATTTCCATTTCGTACTACCGCGGTCGTCAACTGAATAGCGTAAGCGTCGCGTTGGCTTCTGATCAGGACCATGGCAGTCGCCCAGGGCCATCGATCTCGCCGGAAATGCTTACTCCCGAGTATGTCGCCAATTTGCAGGGAGAGTTGGAACGCGTTCATACCGAGTTGTCAGAAACGCAAGCTCGATTGCAGCAACTCGAAGCGAGATTGCAACGCATCGAAAGCAAGCGATAACGCTAAAGGGCTAAAGGAATTGCAAAAGATATGGGTTACCACAGAGGACACGGAGGCTCACGGAGAATAGATCATTAAGAGATCTGTCGTGCGACTTCGCATCGTCGTATTCCCTGCGGTTTATCTGTGTGGACGTTAGCGCTGATCGCTTGCTGTTGGACTGCCACATCGGCTAGACTGGAGCGAATCGCAGCGGGGGAGCGCTGTTGGCCTGGAGTAGTAATTGTTACTTTCCCATTCCCGGTAGTTGGGATTGATTGATTTTCGAAAATCGGAAGGGTTGCAATCAACATCGATCGCAAGGTGGGATTCAACGGATGGCTCAGATTCGTGGGTCTGTTACTTGTCGGGTGGTGCACCATGACAACGACACACGAATGTGGACACATCATCGGAGGTTGGCTGGGTGGTGCCACACTGGTTGAAGCAGACCTCTTACCATGGCATTTGCCGCATAGCTTGTACCAACCAGATCCCATCCCACTTCTCACTCTTTGGTCCGGTCCAATTATCGGCGTACTCGTTCCCGTAATGTGCGCGTTAGTATTCCGGCGAAACTGGATATGGTTCGTTGCGAACTTTTGTCTACTTGCAAATGGTTCTTACATTACCACAGCATGGACCTCGGGGGATCGCTTTCTGGATACACCTCGATTGCTCGATGCGGGCGCCTGGCCTTTATCGATACTGTTTTATTGTGCGGTGACGATTGGGTTCGGCTATTTTGGGTTCCGCCGCAACTGTATTGAACTCCTGACTCAAAGCGATTTTTTTCAAACGGCACAAGGAGTTGAGCCATTGGATCTAGAAGATGTGAATACGCCGGCAAATTCAGCGTAGCCGCAATCTGGCGTCGATCATAACTCGGGCTATGCTTGACGCGACAGGCTCCGATGGATCGTAGTGGATCTTGTTAAAGATCCTTTCGTCGCCCGATCTTTAACAATATCCACTACCCTAAATTCAAGCCCTTGAAAATCGCGAGCGATCGGCTTACGGCTCATGTTGTGATCGAAGCCCTTCTGCGCAATTCCCAAGAGTGCGAACGCAAAGCGGATTCGCGAAAAAAATAAAATTCTGATTTCTGTCAAGCCAGGTTGAATTATACCGAAGAGTGTGCTCTAATCGTCTCTCTAGTTACGTGCTTGCACATGTCAATTCAATTGTTGCAGGAGTACAAGAAAAAATGCAGTCTTCGGTCTTCGGTCTTCGGTCTTCGTAGACTAGGCCTCTTTGCACTGTTTTGGTTCAGTGCCATTACGATCGGACCGCTTGGCGGATTGGCAAGTAAAGCAGATGCTCAGGCGGCGACGCAGGGAAGTGTGCTGTTTGATTCTTGTTTCGTCAAAGGTGCGCGTGTTCCCGCTGGAATTAACTATACGGTCAACGTGACAGTAACGGTCAATCACCCGGCTTTTGCAGATCCAGCAACCACTGCGAATCTGATAGTCTCGCATGGCACCAATCCTAAAATTGTGATTTCGAATCAACTATTGCAAACCAATGGTGGAAGTCGAGTCGGAGGAACTGCAACTCCAGCTGGCCCTCCGACCGTTGTCAATCCTACGTTTCCGCTAAACGTCGAAGTAGTCATCAACAATCCGGCCCTAGGAATCAACAACGTGTCGCTGACGTTGTCCGGTGGTTCTCGCGCCAGGATAGTGCCGGCGACAATCGACAGCCCATTTATGGCGGGTGGGACAGATTGGGTGAAAATCACGGGGCAAGGCAATGTAGACGATCTTGGAGTTGAGACGCCCTTCAAACCAACACGTCCTTCGAACGATACAGGTGATTTCGTGGAAGAGTTCCAGGTAACCGATTGGGTATACGGAATGACTAACAAACCCTTTCGAGTCAAAACTTTTCAGGGATCGCGACCTACACCGGTTCTTGACCGCAACTATCAATTGGAAAGTGGTTTTCGACGGCACACTAAGCCGTTAAGCACATACCAGTTTAATTTCATGCCGCCCAACATGTGGGGTACCAGCTTTAACAGCAAGTTCTTTAAAGGAACGACGCCGAGCCACACCACAACTTCGCTACCTTTCTACTGGTAGAAATGATTCTTTGGAATAGCGAAATCAATACAAAACAGTCTTTTACCTGCTTCTAAGAAAAATAATTTTAGGGAGATGAACATGATCTATCGCAAATTCTTGGCATTTACCGTCAGTGCGTTGTTTTCAGTATTTTTGTCGAATGCGTGCTTCGCTCAAGCGGAGGACGAAGACCCTGCTGGGCACGCCCTGCGTGAGTTGATGGATGCGCCACTACAAGGTTGTGGGATGGTATTACCGGACGGATTGACTTTTGCGCAGCGAGAGTTTCTGTACGGATTCACAGTTGATCCAAGTCTGCTGCAGGGCGCTTTTATCTACACAAACTTTATCGTGGCAGAGGTATTTGCCACATCGGTAAATCCCGCGGAGTACAGCGCTCGATGGCATCGCCTGTTTGGCCAAATCAGCGTCGGTCAAGACAACTGGTTTACGATTGACGAGTTTCATCGATGCCTGGCGATGAATGCGGAGCACCTCAGTGATCCAGATGTGATGACAACCGGTAGGTATACTTTTCATGCATCACGAAATGCGGCTGGGGATCGTCTCATCTTGTTGTTGACGCCAATTCCAAATTGACTATCCGTTCCAGCGAAGGCCATAGTAGAACAGTTGTCCTCAACTGTTCCCGCGAGGACGACACGGACGACACATCGGACGGGAACAAATGAATCTACGAAAGATCGATACTGTTCAATCAATGTTTTTCATTGCCTGTATCCTCGGATTGGTGGGCATGTCCTGGATGGCGATGGGCAACGCACAGGAATCAGGGCCCGTTGTTCTCAAGCTGATTGCGGAACGGAAATTTACAGAAGCTGAGCAATGGATTGACAGTCAGTTGCTTCAGCATCCGGATTCTGCGGATCTAGTTGCATTGCAAGTGAAGTTAGGGATAGCCATTGCGCAAGCTGAGCGGAATACAAACCGTGGGGCGCAACTTATCAAGGGCAAGCTCCCCATGTTGATCGAAAGTCCAAAGTTTAGTTCGTTGCACGCATTGGTCGCCGCCCAGGGGCTCGACGAGCTACTTCGTATCGAACAGTTAACGGGCGAGGTTTCGGCCAGGGACGAACTATTACGGAAATTGCGGCTGCGGCTGCGAAGTGAGTCACCCAATGAACCCTCGCCAGCTTACGAAATCGTCCTGCGGACCACAATCGAGCGGTTGGCTTGGCTGGACCAATTTGACGAAGCGAAAACTGTGCTAATGGAGGAACGACATGCTCTGGACGCTGGCGATTTTTCGTCAGCGATCTATCGCTCAAGGCTTGCCAGTCAAGCCATGATTGCGAGCCAAAGCATGATTCGTGTTTTTCCAGAGTTCGTCGATCAACTCATCGAAGAGACTTCTCATTCGCTTGAGACTGCGGAACCCAGTTCCTCCGAATTCGCCACGTTTCTTCGATTCCAACGTGCAACCATCCTAGCCAAGGCAATGCATTTTCTCACCAAAGCACAGCCGCAATGGACGCGAATGATGTCGGCTGCAGAGCGTTACCAAGTGAACCTGACCGAAGAACAGAAAGACAACTTCAAGCGAATGGCCGTGCTGTTGACACGTGCTATCCAGAAATCCGAACAAGTGGAGAGAGTCAACGGAGCCAAGGACAATGAAGTTCGGTTTGCCAAGATCGTAGATTGCCGCATGAATGCCGACCAGGGAGCAGTTACGGAAGTCAGTGCGATCGCTAAGGGCAGATACGTTGTTGTTTTTTTCTGGTCTGCCAACTCCGACGAGAATCTACGGCAACTGAGACTCTTGCATCGCTGGTATCAAAACTGCGATCCTACGGAAGTGCTATTGGTGGCAGCAACACGCTTAAGCAACTATCAATGGAGCGAAACATTGCAACTTGGGGTTGCTGCTAAGGCAGGTTCCGTACCGCAAGTAGACGAGATCAAAATGCTTGAGAGCATTCAAGTGAAGTTTCATTTGTGCTTTCCATTGGCGATTGTTGAAAGCCCTGCACAGCATATTCAAAGGACTGGATTACTTGTGCTCGCCCCGAATGGAAAAGTCGTTGATGTGTTGCAGATGGATCCACAGTCTTTGCGAACGATCAGCATGCTGGTTGGCAAATGAGGTCGGGCGGATTCAAGGCGTCGATCACAACATGGGCTGCAAGCAGTTTGCTAGGGGCTTGATTTTAGGGTAGTGGATCTTGTTAAAGATCCGGCGGCGCTAAGGATCTTTAAGAAGATCCACTACGGACCATCGGAGCCTGTCGCGTCCAGCATAGCCCGATTTATTATCGACGCTACGTATCATGTCTTCCAAGTCGGCAGACGACCCCGGAGCGATAGTTAACCAATGCCAATCGCTAGTAGCGCAATTTTCTACGTCGAATGTCCTTGCGAGTAAAATAAGTGACGGCATTGCATGCTGGACATACGGATTTTGAGCATTTCGCGGCATCGACATTCGATTCAAGTAATTAAAAAGGCAGTTCCAGCTCTGTGTATCTCTGTGCCCTCTGTGGTATGTCTGTTGCTCGCCCGCGGCTTTTCAACCCCAATTTGGGTCTACAGGTTCTTTGAACCCAAGGACCTAAAGAACGCCCTTGGAACTTGGCACACCTGTTTGGCGAGGGTCGACTTCACATGCGATACGGATTGCTCGGGCCGTCGCTTTAAAGATTGCTTCGGCAACGTGATGCGTGTTCCGACCGTAGTGCAACAAGATATGCAAATTGCACATGGCGTTCGATGCAAACCCTTGCCAGAAATCTTCGACCAGTTCGCTATCGAAATCGCCGATTTTTGGTGACGGCATTTCCGCTTGAAACACCAGAAAGGGACGACCGCTAAAGTCTACCGCGCTCGTCACTAGTGTTTCCTCCATTGGTAAAACCATATGGCCATAGCGACGTATTCCATGTTTAACGCCCAAGCATTGGCTCATAGCCTGACCAAGACAAATGCCGATATCTTCCGTAGTGTGATGCGCATCTACTTGCAGATCGCCCGTGGCAAGTACATCGAGATCTATCAAGGCATGCCTTGCGAGCAAAACGAGCATATGGTCGAGAAAGCCCACGCCCGTATTGATGTTGTTTTGACCTGTGCCATCGAGAGACAGCTTCAATTCAATCTTGGTCTCAGCCGTTTGTCGCGAAATCGTGCTAGTGCGAATTGCCATGATGTATAGAGAGCTTTCTTAGACGTCCAAGTTTCGCACATCGAGAGCATGCTTTTCGATAAACTCTCGCCGCGGTTCGACTTTGTCCCCCATGAGGACACGGAACATTTCATCGGCCGCGGCTGCGTCCGTCAATTGCACTTTAACGACCGTTCGATTGGACGGGTCGAGTGTTGTTTCGCGAAGCTCTTCGGCATTCATTTCACCCAAGCCCTTAAAGCGAGTGACGGATAGCCCTCGCCGACCTGATTCGCGAATACCGGGAAGAAGCCCTCGTAGGTCTTCGAGTCCGATCGCGTTTTCCTCGCGATAAAGATAGAAACGGGAATCCGTCGCTCCCGTTCGGTCTTTAGGAATTAGGTCTTCGATAGAGAAACCAAAGGCAGCCAATTCCTTGAGCCCAGAGTTTATCGTGCGTACCTCGAACAACTCAGCAATGTGCGTGGTCGGCGCCGCATCGGGCTGGTCTAACTTCGACGATGCAGGATCGTCGATCGGTGTGGATGCAAGCGGCGTAGCATCGACTAGTACTTTTCTGGAGGCTAAGAATTCGTCGAGCTTGTCTCGCGTTACGAACCAGTGATCTTCGGTGCCCATGTCGAGATGGAATACTGGCAAGCGACCCGTTTCTACTTCCATGCGCTCGGTATGCACTCGCAGGGAGATACCGCGTCGCTCTAGTGTTAGCATAGCGTCCTCCATAGAGGCCAACGTAATACACAGTTTTCGCATCTCTTGGCCTTCGATCTTCTTGCCGCCATCGCCGACGAAGTAACTGTCGTTGAGCCCTCGTTCTAAAAGCTGGAATTTCATTTCCTCTTCGGTCTGAACGTAGTACCGTTCTTTCTTTCCACGAACGACTCGAAACAAAGGGGGCTGAGCAAGATAGACGTGGCCACCAGCAACCAGTTGATACATTTGCCGATAGAAGAAGCAAAGCAATAGTGTCCGAATGTGCGAACCGTCGATGTCCGCGTCGGTCATGATAATGATCCGATTGTAACGTCGCTTGGCAACGTCTTGATCTAGGCCAATGCCACATCCGATGGCTTGGATCATGCTCATGACTTCTTCGTTCGCGAGCACTTTGTCTTCGCGGCTTTTGTAAGCGTTGATGATCTTGCCACGCAAAGGGAGTATGGCTTGCGTATCGCGGAAACGACCACCTTCAGCGCTACCACCTGCCGAATCACCTTCGACCAAGTAGAGTTCGCACTCTTCCATCTTGTTGCTAATGCAATCGCGAAGTTTGCCTGGTAATCCACCACCACCGAGGACATTTTTTCGATTGCGAAGTATGTCTTTGGCCTTCTTGGCTGCTTCCCGGGCCTCAGCCGCGAGCAATCCCTTGCGGACCAACAGCCTAGCGTTCTTCGGGTTTTCCTCGAGATACTTCGAGAGTCCATCGCCGACAGCTGAATTGACGATGCCCTCGACCTCGCTGTTCCCTAGCTTCGTTTTCGTTTGACCTTCGAACTGTGGCGTACCGACGCGGACGGAGATTACGCAGGTAAGTCCTTCGCGAAAATCGTCGCCAGTCGGTGTAAGGTCCTTGAACAGGTTTTCCTTTTTGCCATATGCGTTGAGAGTCCGAGTCAATGCGGCTCGAAATCCGGAAACATGCGTTCCACCCTCGATGGTATTGATGTTGTTTACGTACGAATGCAGGTTCTCGGTGTACTCTTCCGAATACTGGAGCGCGATAGAAAAGCCGAGATCGTCCTTTTGGCCTTCGATCAAAATAACGTCCTTGTGGACAACTTCGCTGGCTCTGTTGAGGTACTCCACAAACTCGACGATACCGCGTTGATAAAGAAAATCGTCCGCTTGGCCGGTTCGTTCGTCCTTGACTTTGATCCGCACGCCGCTGTTCAGGAACGCAAGTTCTTGAAGACGCTTGACCAAGATGTCGTAGGTGTATTTGGTATTTGGGAAGATTTGGCTATCGGGCTTGAAGGTGGTCTTGGTACCGCGTTTCGTAGTGATGCCAGCTTCTCGAACAGGGCCGGTGGCAACCCCGCGTTCGTACGATTGCGTCCAGACTTTCCCGTCCCGGCTCACTTCCACCTCGCACCATTGTGACAAGAAATTGACTACGGTGACACCAACGCCGTGAAGTCCCCCAGAGGTCTTGTACGCGTTCTTTTCAAACTTGCCGCCGAACTTAAGGACCGTCATCACCCCCTCGAGAGTACTCATTTCCCTTTGCATGAGTTCGGTCAATTGAGCATGCTTGTCGACAGGAATGCCTCGACCATCGTCCTCGACCGTTACCGAACCATCGGCGTTGATCGTGACCGAGACCACCTTGGCGTGCTTGGCCATCGCCTCATCGATAGAATTGTCGACCACCTCGTAGGCCAAATGGTGAAGTCCCTTTAACGTCGTATCGCCGATATACATACCCGGGCGTTTTCGAACGTGCTCCAGGTCGCTCAGGTGCTTGAGGTCTTCGGAGTTGTATTCGGAGCCGTGGATTGGTACGCCATCGCTATCGAGTTCCAGATGAGGATCGGATGGCTGGTCGGCAGGTGCGTTCATAAATTCAATTCGTGAGAATTCTATCCAAGGCAAATAGCAGAAATCGCAACGATTTCCGATCGTTCCAATACAACGCGGGATTGTACCATTTTTCTGCCTTTTGCGATTGGCCTATTCTCGCGAGAATACCAAGGAAAAATTGGTCTTAGTCGCTTAATTTCCAGGTGTTTTTTGGCTAGCCGAACGCGTATTGACTTCGTTGCATTGACCAGCCAGCTTGGCCGGTGGGCGCTGGACGATTTCAGGGGCTCCGGATAACCTCCTTGGTTGTAATCCCACCGACGAAAACACGAATGAGCTAGCACACCGAAATGGACGACAGAAACAACCTCTTCACCGGATGCATGCCAGCATTGATGACGCCATGCACAGCCAAAGGAGAGCCTCAATGGGATCTCTTGGTTGCAAAAGGCCAGGAACTGGTCGAGATCGGTATGCGAGCTGTGGTGTATTGTGGTTCGATGGGGGACTGGCCGCTGTTGACCGATGCACAACGTCAAGAAGGCGTTCGTCGCTTGACCGAGGCGGGTGTACCTGTCGTCGTTGGTACCGGAGCGCAAAACCCATCGATTGCTGCGGCACACGCAGCTCACGCGAGACGGGTTGGGGCCGCCGGCCTGATGGTGATTCCTAGGGTATTGTCCCGAGGCAATTCGGTTGCTGCTCAACGCGCCCATTTTGCGGGCATTCTCTCGGCCGGTACCGATTTGCCAGCCGTCATCTATAACAGTCCCTACTACGGCTTCGAGACCAAGGCGGACTTGTTCTTTGACCTGCATCGCCAGTTCCCAAACCTAGTCGGTTTTAAAGAGTTCGGCGGAGCAAGATCACTAACGTATGCTGCGGAACACATCACGAGCGGGAACTCAAAACTGACCTTGATGGTCGGCGTCGACACTCAGGTATATCACGGTTTTATTCATTGCGGAGCAGCCGGTGCAATCACCGGTGTAGGCAACGCACTACCGCGCGAAGTCCTTCGATTGGTAGAACTCTGCAAAAGGGCAGCGGCCGGCAACGCAAATGCAAGGAGACTGGCAGCCGAATTGAACGAAGCTTTAGCGGTCCTGTCGACCTTTGATGAAGGTCCTGACTTGGTGCTCTACTACAAGTACTTGATGGTTCTCGAGGGCAATCCCGAGTATGAGCATCAAATCAACTTCACCGATCGACTCTCGGATAGCCAGCGAGAATACCTTCGCTTGCAATGGCAATTGTTCCGAGACTGGTGGACCAACTGGTCTGGAAAGAAAGATTGATGGATTTAAGGATCGTTCGATCAATTAGTGTCGCCTTTCGCTCCGCGAAAGTTGCGTGGCGATCGCTACTTTTGCGGAGCAAAAGGCGACATTTGGACATTTATTGATCGAACGATCCTTAGCACCTGCACAAGTTCCCGAGCCTTGCTCATTTGTTTTGTTCGAAAACTAATGCGTACGTGCTTAGCATAAGTTCACTCTCGGCCAGTGTAACCTAGATCGCGACAGCATCCGCCATGGTGTCGTTGATGAGGAATTTGAAGTCCTTGACCAGTTCCGACGAAGCAAAGAATCCAGTATGAATGCGATCGACTTCTCCTTCTTTCGGCCAAAACACTTTGACCTCCGGTTGTGAAACAAACCAGTAGCCGCCAGAAGAAGCGCCAGATGCATGCACCTGGTTTCGTGTGGGCGCTGTCTGAGTCCTTTCCGCATGCCCGTCGTCAAAGA
>JAYVPJ010000149.1:0-54532 GCA_043757445.1 Pirellula sp.
GCAGGGACTTTCTGCCGGCGTCGCCAATCCACTGAAAGAGGCTCTGGACGATTGGGTGATCGGCTCGCAAACGTTCCTCAAGAGGATTATCAAGCTGGCTGCCGGATCGTCGAAGCAAGGCGATCAGCGCTTGGTTCGCAGAAGTTCGGCCTATTCGCTTGATGAAATCTCGCAGTTTGTAGCTGATGCGCATGGAGTCGATCGGTCAGCCTATGTCGGGTTCCGCTCGTCGGCTCCGGGTAGAGAGGTTGCGGCGTTGTTGTGTCGACAGATGACATCGAGCACCTTGGCGGAGATATCGAAGTATTTTGGTTTGGAACATCCCGATAGTGCGGCTAACCTCGTCCGACGGGCGAACAAACAGATCGCCAACTCGCCCAAGTACAAACAGAAGTTTGAGGCCTTGAGAGAGAAACTCACGAAAACCGAAAACCAAGCCTGACCCCAACGAAGCTCCCTACAGGGAGTCGCGCATTACTTCGACAGTTTCAGTTTGACGCTAACGGTAATGTGTTTCTTGAGCGAAAGAAGTCGGCCTGCCTTGATGCCGCGGATATTCATCAGCTCATCGACGGATTGAAAACTGCCAATTTCATCTCGGTACTTGAGAATATCGTTGGCTAGTTTTTCACCGACGCCTGGTAGCAAATTGAGTTCCGCTTGAGTCGCATTGTTCAGATCGACGATCAAGTCGGAGGGGAGATCGCTATCGGGTTTTTCGACGTTTGTTCGATAGATCCACGTCGACATGGTCCAAAGAATGATCAACAACAAGAGGGCCGCGAGGGCCTGGGTTCTTGTCCAAATGACTCGGTCCCGTTCCTGCATGATCCATTTGAGGTTCGAGTTCGATACTTAGTTGGCCCGCAATTGTTGCAGGACTTCACTTACAATTCGGTCAATCACGCTATCGTCCGCAACGCGATTGTTTTGATTGTTTTGCGATGCAAGGTTGTTTTGGGAAGAACGCTTGGACTGCATGAAGTCAAAACCAGCTAGTAGTTGTTGCAACTTACCTTGCGTTGCGTCGGCCGCGCTGACTTGTTGAGGCGTTAGAGGTTGTCTGGATTGGCCTAGATCCCAACCTCGAATTTTGGCCCCTCGGCGAAAGCCCTCTGGAAACTCTGCAGTCATCAGCATGGTATCAAACAACGGCAGGAGTTTGTATTGAATCTGCATGGCTCGTTCCCATTGGCCCGCACGAGCTGCTTCGTAGATGCTCCGCGTTAATTCTGGGACGACACCGCTCGTTGCATTCGTACCACCGTCACATCCGATCATCAGCATTGGAACCAAGGACGCATCCCAACCGGTCATGAAGAAGAAGTCGCTACGAATGGGCCGCACTTCGGCAATCATCCGCATCATATGAGGTATGTCGCCGGAGCTATCTTTGATTCCGACAACGCGAGGGCATTCCTGCGCCAATCTCTTTACTGTTGGCACGTCGATAGGTGAAGCGAACATCGGGATGTTGTACAACGTAACATCGACCGACACACGGTCCGCAATCTGCTTGAAGTAGGCATAAACACCATCGGGGGCCAAGCGATAATAGAAAGGAGCGACGATAGCGACCGCTCGAACGCCCAAGGCACCGTACGTGTCGCAGGCTCGGATGGTTTCTTCTATATTGGCTTCAGCCGCGCCGGCTAGAATGGGGACTCGCCCGCGTGTCTGGTCGACAACAACTTCGATAACGCGTTTACGTTCTTCAGGCGTGAAGCGAACGAATTCGCCTGTACTGCCATTGGGATAAAGACCATGCACACCGTGTTCGATGAGCCAGTCGATGTAGCCTCGAAGCGTGTCTTCGTCGAGTTCGCCGCGAGAGTTGACGGGAGTGATGTTGGGGGTAAATATCCCCGCTAAAGGTTGTTTGCTCATACCACAACCATAACACATCGAATACGCTGCTGGCAATCCGCCAGACAATTTGTCATGATTTGGCCTACAGCCAGGGTGCGTTTTTGAGGATTTTCCCATTGTCCTGGCCGTTTTCACGAAGGATTTCCATGCGTTCCGCCTTGCTTTTTGCCTTGCGATTGTTGATCCCGGCGATGGTTTTGGCATATGTATTGGTGATGCTCGCAGCCTCTTGCTTGCCAGTAGCAGATTCCACAGGACAGGCCCAAGCGATTCCTCGGTGGGAATATTGGCTACTGTACGCTTCGGTTCCGTCCGCCATTTGGTGGCAATGGACCGGGGGCTTGCAGCCGATTGTGATTTCTGACCGCATACCCATTCTATTTTTGGCTGCGGGTTGGCTCGTAGGAAGTTGGTTGGTCGGAAAGTGGATTTCATTATTCGACCCCATGTCCCGTCGGTTATCGAAGTACGAAAGCATCGGTGTTTCCATATTGATTGGTCAGTCGGTACTTTCGGCTATCGTATTCCTATCGGGTTGGCTTCTCGGTACCCATTTTCTCGTATGGATATTGGCGTTGGTATTTGCGACGACAATCGTCCTTTTGCGATTCCAATCGCAGTCCGCGCGCGAGGATTCTCATATCGAGAAGGGTAGTGAATTAGAGGTGGAGGAGGACACTTCGTTTGCGAGTTCGATCAGCCGGCGGATGGTCGGTCTTTTGGTTTTATCAACGATTTATCTGGCGTGTATCCAGGTGGTTGGAGCAACTATCCCTACCCACGACATGCATGTTCGAGAAGTCGATTGGTGGCTTGCCAAACATTCGACGTTGGACGGAAGAATCCATTGGTCTGCAGAAAACACCATGGTCAACGAACCTACTTGTTTTGCAATGCCCTCGTTGGCATTCATCAGTATGCTTACCTTGGATTTACCATCGGTGCATGCTCCCGGAGGCAATTCGATACCGCAGCGCGAGCGATGGAACAACCGGTTGTATCTTGGTGTCTTAGCTGGCAAGACGGTGAACGCCATGTTGTGTTTGGTTGGAGTCATTTTGGTGGGTGTTCACCTTGGCCGACGATGGGGATATCTGCAGGGGCTTTTCGTCTGTTTTCTACTACTTGCAACACCTGGGATCGCGGAATTGACTCGACTAGGACGCACGGAAGCTCTGATAGGAATATGGGGTGCGGCATTGTTAGTTGTGTGGCATGCTGGCAGAAATAGGGGGGCAATGCAATCGGAGTTGGGGTTGATGTGGGGCTTCCTTTTAGCCGGCGCGGTTAGTTCTGGTTATGGATCGGCCGTGCTCGTTGGCATACCGGCGATTGTGCTTTGGTGTGTGTGCTGTCTCCAACGTAGCTCGGCTTTCACAACCGAATCGAAATGGAAAGAGCTGGATATCGGTTGGTCGACCAAGTTGATTGCGTCATCGCTTTTAGGGTGCACACTTTTTGCTGCAAGCTCGTACTACCTTCGCAACCTGATTGCTAGTGGTGATCCAATTTACCCATGGGGTGGAGTGGTCGCTCAGCAATTGGGGATCATGAAACAAAGCGATATTGGCAACGCGATGCGTGATGCATATCGCGTGCCCAGCGAAGCGAGTTTTGAAGCGAATGAAGCAGCGATTTCTGATTCGGCAATCGCTACATTGAACGAAAGCCAGTCGCCTTATCGATGGGAGAATGTTCTCGACGCGTTTTCTCGTGTGCTTTGGAATTCCAACGCTCACGGGTTGATGCTTGTTCCATTTGCATTCGTAGGAATGGGAAACATTCCCATAGCAACGCCCGCCAGGACATGGTTCGCTTATTGGCGTTCACCACGATCAGGCAAGCGTCGCAACCCAAAAACAAACCTTGGGTGGAGCGCTGGTCTTGTAGCCATCGTTTGGTTTGTCTACTGGCTGTCGATATGGTGGTTTTTTTCGACGCGACAAGATCGGGATTGGGTGGGTGCGATGATTTTGTTAGCTTGGCCTGCTGCGAACGGGGCGGGCTGGATGGCAAAAAGGGCTCAGGGCTATTTCATGATGATTGTGGTCTCGATTGGGATAGTTTGGTCGGTGGTAGTCATCCCCATTTGGCCAACAAGTGATAATCGAATGTTGGTTGCATTGCAAAGTTTGGATGGTGCCGCCGAATGGATGGGTTCCAAATCGCCGGATGCTGATGCCGCGAGGACAGAATCCTATACCGATCAATTCAATACGATCATGCGTGGGTCGGAAGGAATCGGATCCGCCTGGAAGGTTCTTTTGATCGGCGAGAACGACGATTTTGAATTATTGGCGGACTGCATCAGCAATGGTTCATTCAACCTGGGATTGATGGATAGATGGCGAGATTTGCCTACAAACGAGTTGGGGCTATTGTTTCGGTCGCATGGTATTTCGCACGTGTTGGTCGTTTGGTCGGGCGTTCAGTATCGGGATCGGCTAACGGGCATGCCGACGGAAGGAAGTTACCGATCGGCAATTGGGAAATTGGAAAGAGATTCACAATTGACACCTATTTTATGGGAAATCAATGCGTCGTACGCTGAGTTATTTCAGGTGAATGAAAAGTGACAAGTTGATACAATAGTCGCGGATCCAATCAGTCGTTCGAGGATTTTTCATGCCAATCGCAGCACTTCAGAATTTATATCGAAGCCGACTCAGCATCCTTGTTGCGATCGGTTGCCTTTGTTTTGCTTTCGTTTATTCGGACTTAGCAATGGGGCAAGTTTCTGAAAGCGAGCTGAATCAGTTAGCAAGAGACGCGGCGTCCAATCGCGAAGCGACTTTGTCATCGCATAGCCCAATAAAAAGTGGTATCGACTTCTTCAGCCTTTTGGTCAAGGGCGGAATTTTTATGATTCCCATCGGCTTGGTTAGTCTGATGGTCGTCACTTTTATGTTTGATAGATGGATTGGATTGAGGTCTGGTCGAATGTTACCGAGTAACTTGCGAAGGAGCTTGTTGCAACTTGCTCGGCAGGGTGAATTGGATCCTCGCGACGTGTATCGAATTTGCGGTGAGTCCACATCCGCCGCGTCGAGAATATTGCGAACGATGGTACTCAAGACTGGCAGGCCGCAGCCGGAAATTCAGGTGGCAACAGCCGAGGCAACACAACGCGAAGTCGATCGAGCCTATAGCAATGTTCGATGGCTCAATCTGGCCGCTGGTATTGCTCCGCTGCTTGGGCTGCTTGGAACGGTATGGGGGCTGATTCGAGCGTTCCACGATACGACTCAATTGACCGCAGGCCAGAATCGAGCAGATTTCTTGGCGGTCGGAATTTACGAAGCACTCGTTACGACTTTGGCGGGCTTGATAGTCGCCATCCCAGCAGCCGTTGCGTCTCACTTTTTCGAGGGCAGGATCACGACGATTTTCGGTACGATAGAGGAGTTGGCTTCCGATCTGATGTTGCAATTGGAAAAGTACGAGGGGAGAACACGATTCGAACCTATTGGGCGCGAATTGGCGCCTCGAGATTTGCATAGCAGCCAATTGATCGCGACACCACCCATCGCTTCGGTGGTGCCTCCTCCAACCTCAAGAAGTGTAGCAAAGACCGAATTGCGAGCTAGAACGTCGAAGTCAATCGAGTAAGGTACGACTGCAAGATGATCGGTTCCGCGAATGCTTGGGAGCAAATGAAAGAGATATTGATAGCCATATCAAAATTAGATAACAGTTCTGAGGCTAGCAGCGTCAGCCACGTGGAGGCATCCGGTGCTTGTGGTCGCGAACTATCTTGGCCGCCACCCCGGATAGGCCTACGATACCGACAAGGTTCGGGAATATCTGGAGGCTGTTCATCAAGTCGCCCCAGTTCCAGACCAAGTCCACTTTGCTCGTTGCTCCGATGACCACCAACGCACAATAAGTCCATCGATAGGGCATGACAACCTTTGGACCGAAGATGTACTCGAGCGACTGCTCTCCGTAGTAGGACCATCCAGTGAGGGCAGTGTAACCAAAGAGGAAAACACACACGGTCACCACCGAGCCGCCGAACCCTGGCATGGCGGTCTCGAAAGCACGAGCAACCGCAGCTGCGCCGGTCAACTGCTGCTCGCCCGCTCCCGCTTTCCAAACCCCAGTTACCAAGATGGATAATGCACTAATCGTACTCGTCACAAACGAGACGATGAAGACATCCATCATGGCGTTTAGACCCTGTTGAAAAGGGTCCTTGGTTCTGGCCGCGCCATAAACCACGCCTGCTGTTCCGTACCCTGCCTCGTTCGCATAGATGCCGCGAGCGATCCCATACCGCATTGCAATCATGATCCCAACCCCTGCTGTTCCGCCCAGGGCGGCGTCTGTATTGAACGCACCACGCAACACCATCCAAAGAACAGCTGGGATCTCACTGGCATGCGTAATCAGAACCATCATACCGCCTGCAAGGTACAGCAAGACTTTGAGTGGCGCGAGTTTCTCAAGGGCTTGTCCAATCGACTTGACACCGCCAATAATCGTGACCAAGGCGAGAATGGCTAAGCAGATGCCCGTTGCAAGCTTGGGTACGTGCCATTGCGAGTTCATGACGTCGGCAATAGAGTTCGGCTGCGTAAACGGGGTGGTGGTGAGTGCGGCTACTCCTGCAACCAGAGCATAGATCCAGCCCAATTTGCGAGCCTTGAGGCCATCGGCCAAGTAGACCATCGGTCCGGCCAGCAACCGTTCCTCGCCATCGCGACGGTAGTAAACGCCAAGCACTGCTTCGGTGAACTTCACCGCCATGGCGATTAAACCCCAAGCCCATATCCAGAACAATGCGCCTGGCCCACCTGTCACGATGGCGGTAGCCACCCCTGCTATATTTCCAGTCCCGATCGTCGCTCCTATCGCGGTCATGAAAGTCCGGAATGGCGAAAGAGCGCCCTTTGCCTTCGACTCGTCCACTCCAAAAAAAGCTCGAAGTGAGTCGCCGAAAAAAACGAACTGCACGAAGCCAAGCCGGATCGTTAAAAACAAGCCAACCGCAAACAGGATTGCAATGGTCCACGGACCAAAAACAAGATTGCTGGCCCATTCAATGAGTCCCGTGATGCTGGTCATAAAGGTCGAGGTACTCTGTCTAGATCGAATTTTGGGGATCGGTTCTAAAATGGCTTAGGCTTTCGGCCTGAGTATACTCCACAAGTCTACCAAACACGTCTGTCCGCATCTCCGAGGCAGTTATCCTGGCATCTCGGAAATCCCTGCTTCTCGGATTCTATATAGGTGGCACCCGGATTTGCTTACGCCCGGATTTGCTAGCTTAATAGGCCGGAAAACCTGGCAATTTGCCCTGATTTTGAAGAAAGACTCGCTTCGGTCTTGAAAATTACCTCCAGGCTGTTATTCTTTCATCCGGATAAACGGATAAACAGAAGGCCCAATTCAATGAACACTTCAGCCCCAATGATCCTGTGGATGCAGAGCCTTTCGGACCCTACCCGAGCTAGGTTGTTGCGTTTATTGGAAAGAACTGAGCTTACTGTCGCCGAAATGTGCATCACTCTCCAACTACCTCAGAGCACTGTCAGCAGGCATTTGAAACTGCTTTCCGACGATGGCTGGGCGGTCTCTCGGCGCGATGGGACCAGTAACTTGTACCGCATGCCAAACGGTGAGATGGAGCCTTCTCAAAAAAAACTTTGGAGCGTGGTGAAGAGTCATAGTGTCCTGGCCAGCACTTCCGACCAGGACGATGCACGACTCGACCAGGTGATAGAAATGAGACGGTCCAAGTCACAAGCTTTCTTTTCATCTGCAGCAAGCAAATGGGACCGACTGCGTGCCGAATTGTTTGGGCACCGGGTCGATGCTTGGGCTTTCGCTGCTTCGATGCCCAATGATGCAATTGTCGGGGACTTAGGATGCGGAACGGGTTCCGTTGCTCAAACCCTTGCACCCTGGGTGGAACAGGTAATTGCGGTCGATTCGTCCGCCGCCATGTTGCAATCGGCCCGCAAGCGTCTCAAGGACTTGACGAATATCGACCTTCGGCGAGGTGAGCTAACCCAACTACCAATAGAAGATGAGACACTTTCCTACGCCATTTTGATACTTGTGTTGCCATATCTAATAACACCTCAGTCTGTTTTCCAAGAGGCTTGGCGAGTGACAAAGCCTGGCGGAAAGCTAATTGTCGTGGACATGGTTTCGCATGACCGTTCCGAGTACCGCGAGGAACTTGGGCACTCTTGGCAGGGATTTCCTGCTGACCAGATTCGATCATGGATGAAACAGGCTCGTTGGCAGCATATGAGATATGCGCTGATGCCGCCTGAGACCGATGCCAAAGGAACTGGCTTGTTTGTAACGACCGCTATCCGATAAAACTTTCGTTTCTTTCCTAGGAGTAATGTTCGAATGAGTACTGTTATCGATAAGAAAAAAAACCATTTAGTGACCGCAGATGCGTCGAGCGTTCCGTTTAAGGTTCGCGCGTTTGACGTTCTCGCAGCCGGAAACCGCAAGGAAGCCGAGGAGCTCGCATCTCTTGGTCGCAAAGAAATCCAACTTGCCGAAGACGAAATGCCAGGCTTGATGGCGCTTCGAGCACGTCACGGCAAGTCCAAGCCACTGGCTGGCGCGAAGATCATGGGTTCGCTCCACATGACGGTACAAACTGCCGTGCTCATCGAGACATTGGCTGATCTTGGCGCCGACGTGCGTTGGGTAAGCTGCAATATTTTCTCGACTCAAGATTCGGCTGCAGCTGCGGTTGTTGTCGGGCGTGGCGGCACACTTGATAATCCCATTGGAAGTCCAGTTTACGCATGGAAAGGTGAAACCCTCACGGAATACTGGTGGTGCACCGTCCAAGCGCTCGTATGGCCAGATGGGACAGGTCCAGATTTGATCGTCGACGACGGTGGCGATGCGACCATGCTGATCCACAAGGGCACCGAATACGAAGCCGCTGGCAAGGTTCCCGCCTTCGATGCTGAAAACGAACCAGAAGAATGGGGAGTAATTCTCGAATTGCTTCGCAAGGAACTGGTCGTCAACCCAGGTCGATACACTGCCATGGGCATAGCCTGCAAGGGCGTTTCCGAAGAAACCACCACAGGTGTCAAGCGTTTGTATGAAATGGCTAAGGCAAAGACATTGCTCTTCCCGGCCATCAACGTAAATGACTCGGTCACCAAGAGTAAGTTCGACAACTTGTACGGTTGCCGCCACTCGCTCATCGATGGACTCAATCGCGCTAGCGATGTGATGCTCGCAGGCAAAGTTGCTGTAGTTTGCGGTTTCGGCGACGTAGGCAAGGGCTGCTGCCAATCACTTAAGGGCCAAGGTTGCCGAGTGATCGTCACCGAAATCGATCCGATCTGTGCTTTGCAAGCCGTCATGGAAGGCTACGAAGTTAAGACGTTGGAGGACTTCCTTCCAACTGCTGACATCTACGTAACTGCTACCGGCAACAAAGACATCATCACGGCCGAGCACATGGCCAAGATGAAGGACAAGGCAATCGTTTGCAACATCGGTCATTTCGACAATGAAATCGACATGGCCGGTCTCGAAAAGATGCAAAAGGTTGGCAAAGTCGAACGCCGCAACATCAAGGCTCAATTCGACCAGTGGTATTTCCATGATTCGAAGCACAGCATCTTGGTGTTGGCAGAAGGTCGTCTTATGAACTTGGGTTGTGCAACCGGCCATCCAAGCTTCGTCATGAGCACTAGCTTCACCAACCAAGTTTTGGCACAGCTCGAACTATGGATCGAACGCAAGTCGACAAAGTACGACAAGACTGTCTACACATTGCCAAAGCACTTGGACGAAGAAGTCGCTCGACTGCACTTGGGTAAGCTTGGCGTGAAGTTGACAACGCTGTCTACTTCGCAAGCTGATTACCTCGGTTGCGACAAGAACGGCCCTTATAAGGCTGACGCTTACCGCTACTAATTTCGACCATACAGGTTTAACGTATGGGATTCAAAATACCGCAGGCTTGTTCTGCTGGTTCGTTCTGATTCCAGGCTAAACAAAGCCCTGATTGCAATTCAATCAGGGCTTTTGTCAAAAAGGGCTTTTGACAAAAAGCTTGTGGATGCGATGTTCCTCTCGATAGCCACACTGACCATCTTCCCGTCGTCGTTCAACCAGAGGATTCGTACCAGCGCGACCCGCCTACTGGACGCAGCGACCTACCCCAATTTTCCCGCCGAACCACATTCATACGATCAGCTTCACGCACTCGACCGCTGCGAGTTCTGGATTTAGCGCAGTGCTAGCGATCCCCGAAACGACCTTTGTGATGTTGTGATCGACTTGGTCTGCTATGCTCCAAGCGGATCCCTCGGCGGTTGTGATGTACACGGAAAGAGTGTGGTGTCCGCTGCCAGGTCGTTCACCGATGACGTGAATGATTGTCCTCTTGCCTGCGTTCCCTTTGAAAATCAATTCGCCGATTCGATAGCCGGCACGAACTCGGCCAGAATTGAGGACCAAGAGTTGCGGTGCAACGCGATGTGCCGAACTGCTTAATCCCGAGCGGATGCCTGTAACGAGGGGCATCAATTGCCCATCATCCATGACGCCTAGTGCGTTTAGCCCCTCGGAAACAACAATCAAGCAGTCGTACGATTCGTTGATCGTTGGACGGAGCATCTGCAATGTTTCGCGAGATTCGTCGGACAACTTTTCACCCGAAATAGGGTGAAGTATATAGTCGTTACGATCGATGGATCGAGTACGGATCCGAACGACGTTTGGCAATTGTTTGACAAACGCTTCGTCCCATTCTCGCCATATGCACTTCTTTGCGTCGGAGTAGATGGTTTTAATTTCGGCGTTCAGCTTATCTGTAAGTTGCCAAGGTTGTTTTCCAAAGCCCTCGGCAACGAATACCCCTCTCGCTCGAATTTTCGCAAGCTGCCTCGTTCCTTCCTCAAGGATGACCTCCTCGGTGCGCAGGTCCCCTTTCTTGCGTTGGTATTGGAGGTAGACCCAGTTGGGGTTTCCGAAATGCTGTGTAGGCTTGCCACTTTGATCGATGACGCCAAGTGTTTTAAAGAAATCCCACATGCGATCGTTAACCCGAAAGCCGAACTTTTCGCGAAGACGAATGTGGTCTTGAAATCCGGTTGTCAAATAACCAAGCATCGGATCGATCTTGGTTGGCAGTGCCATCAAGTAGGCTGGATTGGCAGAGGCAACTTGCTCCAAGCACCAATCGAGATCCTCTAGTGAAACGTCCATATGCAACGTTGAGCAAACGTCTAGACCGATGGTCAAACCATGCAGTTTGCCCATCACGATGTCTTCCAAACAGCACCGAACGAGTTGCTCTTTGCTGCGAAAGACCTCCGGTCCAATGAACCCAGCAACGTCGTTGACATGTACCCAAGCGTCCGGTGAAAGCCCCTTTTGAATTCGGGTCTCTCGCACTATCTGAGTCAAAGCCCGAGCCAGTCCGTACTTACGAGACTCATGGATAAGCATGTCGAAGCCAAGCCCATGCCCGTTCGTAAAGTCCGCACCCTGTCCGGTTTCAAAGTAGAGACCAAATTTTCCTGCGGAACGTGCTCTCGCGTGGCGTACCATCTTGTCGATGTCGATATCAAAGGTCTTGTTAGCGTCATCATTTCCGGCGATGCTTTGAAACCACAGTTCAGTTGAGTTCGGGTACTTTGCTTCGACCGCTGCTTGAATGTCGATATGCGATAAAACGCAGTGTGGCATAGCGTCAGCAATTTCAAACGTAACGAGGATCTCTTGCAGAGCACGCTCGATGGCAGCAACCGACTCAAGATCGCTCGAGACTGGATTGTTGCCAAGTAGAACATCACCGACAGCGAAGGCAAAGCCATCGAAGACTTGCCATCGAATGTCGTCGAGTTGATCGGTGGGCGAATTAGGTTGTAGTCTGGCACCCAAATAGCCTTTGGCGCCGATCCGACTATTGGGGAGTGCGTTGAACACTTTGGCGCCCATGGTCATCAGCTCATCGTTGGACATTAACTTGACGATGCATGCAATACAGTCGCTCGACAGCGAGCCCTTGATGGCGTGAATCTCCGACTCACTCCAAGCCAACAACGAAGCCTTGAGTTGGCCCACGGTCATGCCGTTGAGTGCTTCCGGGGTTGGGACTGTCGTTCGCACAATCAACGCATGGAGTTGGTCGGAAATCGGAGGGTTGGCATCGATGTCGGCAAGAAGAGTATTGGCCAAAAGAGTCCGCGCGTTGGAACGTTCGTTGGCATCGGTTGCAGCGACACCAACGATTTGGTCGCCCTCCTTAAACTCGTTGGCGTTGCCCAGAATTTTCAGATAGAGTTCTCGATCGAATTTACCTTGGAGTCGATCGATGCACGCAAAGATATCTTCGTCGGCATTGGGGATTTCGCGTTCGATCGTTGCTTGGCTAAATGCAGGCGAGCCAGCGATCTTCCATTCGGTCGCAGCAACGGTACCGATTGCCACGCTCCCAATAAACTTTCGTCGACGCATTGCAAAAAGCTCCTTGACAAATGACTTGATCGCCCCCGGAGAGTACCAATTTAGAGCCAAAAAGAACAAAATGCAATTTCAAAGGCTATCCGGAACTTCATCCTGTTCGGAAAAGACATAGTCATCCATCCGAATTCACCAGATATCAATTCATCGGTGTGAGGCCGATAGCGACGCATTCGCAATTTCAACGACTACAAATAAAGCGACGCATGGTATAAAAAGCCTGCCTTTGTTGCCGAGTAACAGGATGAGTAACCCACGCCCAATTTCCATGAGCCAGCCCAATTTCCATGAGCCAATTGAAAAAGATAATCGAAGCCCTTTCCGAAGCTGGAGGTATTGCCTATGAAGTGGGAGGTTGCGTTCGAGATCAACTGCTTGGGCATGCGAACAAGGATCTTGATATCGAAGTGTTTCACCTTGACGCGCCGACTCTGTCAAAAATATTGTCTCGTTTTGGACGAGTCAACGAAGTTGGGGTATCGTTTGGAGTCATCAAACTTCGCACGCGTCAAGGGGAGGAACTTGACTTTACCATGCCTCGTCGCGAAAGCAAAGTTGGGCGTGGCCATCGAGGCTTTCAAGTGGAGGTGGATCACACGTTAAGTGTAGCGGAGGCCGCTCTTCGCCGCGATTTTACAATGAACGCAATCTATCGCAATTTACATGACCAGACCCTTATTGACCCTCACGGCGGAGTAGCGGACTTGGAACAGCGATTGCTTCGAGCTACCAGCCAGCATTTTGCCGAAGACCCACTTAGAGTCTTGCGAGGGATGCAATTTGCGGCTCGGTTTGATGCCGTGATGTCCAACGATACCATAGAGATGTGCCGAACCCTTAGCCATGAATACTCGTCGTTGGCTGTGGAAAGGATTTGGACCGAATGGTTCAAGTGGGCGACGCGTAGCCAGCGGCCAAGCAAAGGGCTGCAGGTGATCCGGGATTGCGGCTGGATAGAACACTATCCCGAGCTTGCAGCCCTAATCGACGTACAGCAAGACCCCGTTTGGCATCCCGAGGGCGATGTTTGGATTCACACGCTCCATGTTTGTGATGCGGCGGCCAAAATAGCAGATCGCGATCAACTCTCAGACGACGAGCGAGTCATTTTGATGTTTGCGGCTCTGTGCCATGATCTTGGCAAGCCAGCCACCACTGAACTTATCGACGGTCGGTGGCGATCACCGAGTCATGCATCGGTCGGCGTCCCGCTCGCCGATTCCCTTTTGACCCGTATCGGATGCCCAAGGCGTTATATCGAGGTCGTTCAACCGCTTGTTGCAGAGCATTTGGTGCATATCCAATCAGAAGCTTCACCTCGAACCGTCCGACGACTTTCGGTTCGGCTGGGAAAGGCTTCGATGGTGCAATTGATCAGACTAGTAGAAGCTGACTTAGGGGGGAGACCGCCCTTGCCTGCGACCATTCCGGAATCGCTACTTCGTATCATGCGACTGGCAGAATCGACTAAGGTGGCGCATGCAAAGCCAGAACGCATCGTTTTGGGGCGTCACCTGCTCCAGTTAGGATATGCGCCAGCGCGATGGTTTAGCTCGATCCTGGAGAGGTGTTATGAAGCTCAACTGGATGGTGTTTTCGACGATGAGCCCAACGGTATCGATTTTCTAAAATTGGAGCTTGATAAAACGCCACCGGCTTAAGCGAGATTAAGAATCGTGACACCTTCGATCAGTCCTCTTCCAAATGGAATCGATGCAGAAATCGATGCAGGATTGGGGAAACCATGATGGCCATCATCGATAGGAAAGCAAGGCCACTGTATAAGGCGTAAAATGCTGCGAATAGCTTTCCGGCCGTGGTAACCATTCGGTCGACTGGGCCCATTCCGGTGAGTATCATGGCCGCATTCAAAAGCGCATCCACCCAATCCAAACCGCCGAAGTACGCGTACCCAGTACTCCCCATGGCGAGTGAGAATGCCACAATGATTAATGTGGTTCCAAAGCTCCCAAAGACCCTAACATAAAAGCGTGGGCTTGGCAGTAAGGCTTCGTTCCGTTGTTCAAATTCCATTTGGACCTCGACTAAGTTCTAAATGGTGACGTTGCTTCTTGTTGAGCCATCGGTTCCACTTTGGCCCATGGTGAAGTTGGTTCATTGCGGACTTCGCGAAAGTACTCCGCAATCGTTGACACGGCATAAAATTTGTCCTTTGATTTGTACAGAAGTCCGCCTACTGCTTCGATATGTTGGCCAAAGTCGCGGCTGGATTTTAAAGGCAATCGCTTAGCACGACCAAATATTGGAAAGGCCGCAATCAAGACTAACATGCCTAGAAACACCGCATGCAGAGAGATCACATTGAGTGGCCATATCGTTAGCATCTCAAATCCTTTTTGTTGATCTGCATTGTCGTCTTTACGAACACGAGGGTCGAAGGCTCCCATCACGAAGCCAATATTTTGCATTGGAAGTCGGTTGACGAGCTTTTTTGCGATCTCGAAGTTCTGAAGATTAGTAAGAGAGATGTTGGAGATCATAGACGAATTCGAAAGTACGATTACGCTCGAACTCCCCCAACTTGGCTTGGAAATCTCCGAAACGAGCGGTCTGCCATCCTTGGTGGAAAGCAGGCAATCCAAGTCGGGCAAGTCGGCCACTTGGAGTGCCTTCACGAAACCCAACATGGCTGCATCCGAAGTCTGCCATTTGGGTTCGTAATCCTTGGCGGTCGTTGGTTTGACCGATGTGTCCTCGGGTTCCCAATTGAATTCTTTCTGAACAGACTGCAAATTTTCGTCGAAGTAACCGATTGGGTAGCTTCGAATAAACAGTCTAGCATTGGTGGGGTCGATCGCATCGGACCAAGGCCCGATTAACTCGGTCACTCGCTCTTCGACACCTGGTGCATAGTTAAAAAGGCACCAAGGCGTTGCTACCTTGGTTCTTACCCTCGACCGCAATCGATCCAGTACCGTCCACTCGAGGGCTTGCTGTTCGCGAGCCGAAAGAACATCCTGAGACGATGCTTGGTTATTCGAAAATTTGGCGGCTGATTGGGACCAATAGTCGGCGGTGGGAGAAAAATCGCGACCAACATACAACAAAGTGCGATCGCCAGTTGCGAGCCAGCGATCGATCCACGCCATGGTTTCTGGTTGATGCGGTTCGAACGAATCGGGGGACCATACGATCGCCTTTAGCTTGGCCATGGCCCGCGGTGAAAAGGATCTCACAACGAGTGTAGAACGTCCATCTGCGTTGCACATATTGCGAAACAGGCTCACCGATGCAGGGCCGTACTTCGCGTCTGTCCCCTCGCTCAAACCGTATTGTGTGCTTAGAGAATTGCGGCATCCAGGAAGCAAAAAGGCCACGCAGCACCATGCGATCAGGATTGGAAAATGTATCGCGTTCGGCTTCGCTGATTTCATGCCGCGGATTGGGCTAGGACTTGAAATGAATTGTTTTAGGTAGGCATCAAACGCAGGGACTTGTTGCCAGACAACTTCGAATGCATCTTGGCTCAAAACATGCTTTCCAAAAAAAGAGAATTCAAAGGCTGCCACGAGTTGATCGGCAAAGCCAATCAAGTTATCGTGATCGCGTAACTCTCGAAGGTAGGCGCGATTTGTCTTGCCACGCTCCAATCGAATGCAACGTGCATTGTCCATTTCGATGAGTGCATGACTGAACAGGTAAATAACGGCTTTCGAAAAGTCGCCCACCGCTCGATACCTCTCGGCTTGGGCAAGGAGTCCGAACCTACTTTGTTCGACCTCGAAGGGTAACTCCTGCATTTTTGCGTCTTCTCGATTCTTATCTGATAAACGAGTTGTTCGTGCAATACGAGCCTGAAAACTCAGACCGTACCGGAAGAAAAGAAAGACGATGAGCGACAAAATTCCTAACGAGCAAATGATCAATAGGATTTGCCAACTCCAAAAGAGCAAAGAAAAAAAGCCGCTCCAAGATTGCAGGAAATCTTTCCACCAACCTGAAGTAGAAGTTTTGGTGTTTTCAGCAATAGACTCATGTCGATCTTCTACGTCGATGGTTTTGTTGCGTTGGATTGGGCTTATCGTCCCATCGTTTGCATCATACCAAACGGAGTGAGTCGATCTGTTGATGGTTGATTGGTCTTTGTCGCTAACCTGAGCGGGAGAAGTCTGGGCAAGCACATTTTGCTGCGGTTCGGATGAGAGCCCCATCGTCTGCGAAGCAAGAAAGGAAAGGCCAAGCCAAGCCAGGTTAACTCCAACGGAGAATCGGATCATCGCTTCTCCTCAAGTCGCTGAGCTTCCGCCTTTAAACGCAATTCGATTTCCCACCCCTCGGTTCGAATCCTGGAATTCATATAGAGCAAAAATCGAATCACGGTGCCCCAGGTCGCGACCATCCAAATCGTCATTGGAAATAGAAAGAGATCCATCCAGAAGCCCCAAATCCAACTGCCTGTCATAACTCCTACCAAGAACATTAGGCTCATTGAAATCGAAAGAGTCGTAAAGATTTCCACGATAGTCACCCCAATATGGACTCCAAACAGTTCGTTGTAGAGGCTCGAGTGAAGCCATCTGGAACGCTGTCCGTAGGCTAACTGATCCGGTCGCTTTTTTGACTTAATAACTGGACAGCGCTCCAGCAAAAGGATTTCGGAAGCAAACGGTCTAAATCCGCGCACAAAGTAAACCATTCCGCACAATCCAAGTAAATAGATCGGAATCTCAATCTCCGGACGAAAGACAGGCTGCTGGAACAAGAAGACGGCTGGAATTAAGGAAGTGAGCGACATTCTCAATATCCCAACTACGAAGATCATGGAGCCAATTCTTTTCCAGACTGCTGAAAACACTTGCCTGGCTGTTGGTCGTTCAATAAATACAGCTTGCCCAATAAAATACGTTACCGCACTTAATGCCAGCGGCGATTGGATCAATATCAAAGCCGTCATGATCCAGAGGTAGCGTACATGATAGGTATTTGAGCTACTAAAATCGTTGGACGACATCGACAGTGAATCGTATTGGGTCAATGGCCATAGCAATACAAAATCGACGATCGCAAATGGAAGAATTCCTACGGCCGCAAAGAAAGAGATCGGCTGCCAGTATCGGCGGATAACGAACAAGCTTAAATCGACCAAATCGACAGCGGATCGTTGCGTGATCAGAATTGCGGTTTTATCGAGTTGCACGGTCGGCTCCGATGGTGCGCCAAGGGTTGTCTTCGCTATCTGCTATTTCACGTTCAATACCCGGTCTTGGAAAACCAAGTACGACGAAATAGTACATTAGCAAGCCCGAACTGAAGATAGCCATGCACGCCTTCAGGAAATAGGGTAGCGGCGACGGAGAGAGAAACCCCTCGGTGAAAGCCGCCATGAAAAACAAAACGACCGCGGCCAAGATAATGGGCAATGCGCGTTCAGCATTCAATCGGAACGAGTCTAGTCGCCGCAGGCCGGCCGTCGCAAACAGACCTATCCCCAAACGTAGCCCGGAGGCAGCTGAAAGCGCGATCGCAGTCAGTTCGAAAACACCATGGGCCGTAACGAATTGAAAAAAAACGTCTCCTTGTTCAACATCAGAACGGGCCATATAGCCGAAAGATGCGCCGAGGACCACCGCATTGTATCCCAACGCGCAGAGCGATGGCAGAATGAGCGGCCCTAGGGCAAAGCATTGGAGTCCTATGCTGGTGTTCTGTTTGATATAGAACCCCGACATCATCACGTACTGATTGAAGTGCCCGGACAAAGGCTGGCCAAAGTTGGTTTCCATCGTCTTGATTTGATCCGGCCCCAAGATTCTTTCTGCAAAGCCCGGAAACCTGACTTCGGACCAAGCGAGCATAGCAGAGAGTGTAAACAGACCGAAGAAAACGACGAATGCTACCTTTACACATGGATCTCTAAAGATGCTTTGTGGCGCGATCTTGGCCATGTAATGCAACCACCTATGTCTTGCAAACTGCCTCGAACGATACAACTGACTGTGTGCTCGTCCAACTAGCCGATGCAAGTATTCCACAGTCGCTGGAGGCAATTGGTACTGTTCGGCCATCGATAGATCGGTACAGGCCGCTCGATACAATGCAGAGAATCGCGAAACGAGACTGCCCCTATTGGCAAACGGAAAATGGACGGATCGAAATGCATCACACATGCCTTCTAGTTCCAACCAGCCTTGCCTTCGTTTTTCAAGTAGTTCAGAGATTCTCATAGCGGATTTTTTATGACCGGCGGCAGGGGTTCAGGTGCGACAGGTGTTGGATTCTCGAGCATGTGGTTGGTGGAATCAAAGGATGGCGGAGGAGCAAAACGCCTCGCATCCGAGAAAGCCTCTTTGACAACAAATTCGCGATAGTAGAGCGAACACAACAACAGGTCGGGACTGGTGTCATCGCGGAAGTTGAATTGCTTTAAGAGTGGTTTAGCCAAATGCGATGCAAGTTCAGTCCGCCTGCCAAAGGAAATGCGATTGCGGCGTTCCGCGTACAAGGCGATGGCTTTGGCGAGGGTTGAACTCAGACGGAAGTTGAGTGGTATATGCTCGCTGAGCGAAACAACGCGAGCATCCTCTAACTTAACATTCGTTGGCACCCATGATCGTTCGTTGACAACAACCATAGTACCGGCCGCTAGGTCCCCCAAACGCTGAAATCGAGAGGTCATCGCCATGCAGATCAATGAGACAAGAAATGTTGGAAAGATGTAAGCAGGCGGGGAATTAGCGCTAAATACCTCCAAGGAGATCCAGGGCGCGAAATCAGCCATCCGAAGGAAATTGCGAATCGTTGCTTGGAAAGCATTGATAGGGCGACCATCTATTGAAATCACTCGAACCATGGTCAGCCATTTCCCAGGAGTCTGTCCATTCCAATAGGTTTCAAAAAAAAGTCCATAGAACCAGTCGAGCCCAAACCACGAAACAAAAAGCAAGAACGCGATCACACCGCTAGGCAATGTTGCAGATATTCCAACGATCGCCATCAGAATCAAAACTGCCAAGAGGATCATTAACCGAACCGCGAAGTCTAATAAAAGGGCTGGCAAACGCCGAAAAGGACCTGCGATCCGGTATTCGAACTGAATGTTTTCTGGCGTCGTGATGACCGCAGTTAAATCGATCGCGTTTTGAGCTTCCACCGACCCATAGTCCAGCAAGAGACGTGTTCTTGAGCAGACGAGATTTTAGTCGCAATCGGGCAATCCTTCACCCGCCCTTAGAAAGAAAGTCCTACTCAATCGCAAAGTAAATGATTGCCGCTGCTGGATTTAGTCGGTTACAATGGAAAAGATTCGGAGTTAGACGGAGTCTTCGTTTGACCCTCTAGCCGAAGGCGACGGCTCAACGGTTCCACTACCGTCGCCTGGTCCGCGGGCTTAGTCGCCTGGGGCGCGGGGTTATACGATGAATGCTGACAGCGTCGTGATCGTTTTCCAAAAGAAGGCATGCATCGATGAGTGAAATGGATCCAATCTCGACGCCGACATCTGCAATCGACTCGAAGGTGCCAAGCGAGTCGGTTGAATCCAAGGTCGATTGTTTCGTGAAACAGCCGACCGCTGTTTCACTTCTCCTGTCGACTTTTCTTAGTTTGGTCGTGGTGTTGGTTCTGTTGATCGCCTTGCGTTTCTTACTACCTTCCATGTTGGAGTTTTCGCGATATGCATGGCACCGGGGCCAGCTTCGAGCCGAATACGAGATGGCAGGTCAGCAACTGCAGCAAGTCTCATGGGAGGGCCTAAGCACTGTTTCCCAGACGGTTGCCAAACGGGTAAGCCCTAGTGTTGTCCATATCATGATGAGTACGTTGGATTCCAACGCCTCCGAGCAAAGTCTCGAATTGAGGCTGCGTTCGAATCCGCGCCGCACGAAGGTTGGGCAGGGCAGCGGGATTGTTGTCGATAACCGTGGCTATGTGCTCACCAACTACCACGTATTGGACGATGGCTCCCAAATCATTGTGATCCTCGCCGATGAACGCACTTGTAGCGCCGAGTTAGTCGGATTCGACAAACTGACTGATTTGGCGGTCCTCAAGATTAATGCGGACGACCTATTGCCAATCAGTTGGGGGGACAGCGATTGCATTGACGTCGGTTCGCCTGTTTGGGCAGTCGGTAGTCCGTTTGGACTTACTGGATCGGTCACTTTCGGAATCCTTAGCAGTAAGCATCGATTGGACTTGAGTGGGACAAGTTACGAGGACACTCTCCGCAACCCTCTAACCCGCGGTGATACACGAAAAGCGTCGCCAACGTACAGCGATTTGATGCAGAGCGACGTCGCGGTGAATCCAGGCAACAGCGGCGGTCCGCTGGTAAATAGCCGTGGCGAAATGATCGGCATCAACACTGCCATCATCGGTGAGTCTTATCGCGGCGTTAGTTTTTCCATACCAAGCAATATTGCAAAAGTTGTCTTCCAGCAAATCTTGGAGTCCGGAAAGATGCGGCGAGGTTGGGTCGGGGTTAAGCTCGAAAAGGCCTCTGAATGGAAACGATTGACGCAGTCTAGTCCTCCTTTTCCTTGGGCATTTCAACCTCCAGAAGCTTTTCAAACTCCGGAAGCAATTCAAATTCCGGAAGCAGACGACGAGCCTACCGAGCATGCCTTGGAGTGGGCCAAACTTCCGATTCGAGGCGCTGTAGTCAGCGGAGTGTTTGCGAGCTCTCCGGCCTCCAACGCGGGTTTGAAGGTGGGCGACACGATTGTCCAAATCAATGGTCATCAGGTTAAGGGGGTCGAGGACTTGATCTTTGAAATTGGTAAAACTCCGGTAGGTGATCAAGTCGAATTGACGGTTGATCGAAACGAAGGCCGAATGAAGATTAGCATCAAGGTTGGAGAACGCCCTGACCCCCTCTAGATCAATCGATCGATTTCTGAGAAGCTTGCGAGGCAGACGACCTTAGATACCTCAATCCGCGACTCCAACCAATCAAGTATTTATGCCAAAAATTGCGGCCTTCCCCAAAGCATACATGCAGGCACTTTGCAAAGACGGCACGATGAAGCTATCGCAATGGTTTGAGCTAGCTTCGACTTTGGAGATACAGGGACTGGAGTTTTATGCTGGCTTCATCGAGATGTCGGACAAGCAGATGTGGCCGGTCTTTCGCAAACAGGTCGAGTCACTGGGGATGTCTATTCCAATGCTGTGTTGCTCGCCTGACTTCACACATCCCGACTTGGCGTTTCGAAATCGAGAAATCGAAAAGCAGAAGCGATGGATCGATATGGCGGCAGCGCTAGGTGGTAGCTACTGCCGCGTTTTGAGTGGGCAACGACGACCGGAGTTGACCGCGGAACAGGGAGTTCGATTGGCAGCCGAAAGCATTGAGTCTTGTTTGCCGCATGCCGTTCAAAATGGAGTAACGTTGATTCTTGAAAATCACTACAAAGATGACTTTTGGGAGTATCCCGAGTTTGCGCAGAAGATGGATGTTTTCTGCTCGCTCGTCGATGCGATCCATCATCCTTCGTTTGGAGTCAATTATGACCCCAGCAATGCGTACATTGCAGGTGACGATCCGATCGAATTATTGAAACGGGTATCTCATCGCGTCGTAACCATGCACGCCAGCGATCGATACCTGATTGAAGGGACGCTGGACGATCTACGTCGCGAGGAAGGTGGTGCGGCTGGCTATGCCAAACGTTTGCGGCATGGTGAGATCGGGCAAGGTTTAAATGACTATGATGCCATCTTTAGTGAATTGCGGCGAGTAGGTTTTGACGGTTGGATCAGCATCGAGGATGGAGTCGATGGCCTTGAGCAATTGCAACGTAGTGCAGCATTCCTAAAAAAGAAGATAAGCCAGTATTGGTGATAGGAATGATTACTCTTTACGTTCAGCAACCAAGCAATATTCGCGGCGGTTGTGTGCGAGTTGTCTCGCTTCGACACGGTCAAAGCCCCATGACTTCACGCGTTCGATGTGTTGTGGAATTTCTTTTGCATGCTCCCACGTAGAGAGCTTGATCGTAAGAATCAAACCCCGAAACTTTGAGGTCGGATAGGTAACAATGGCTTCCACGGTGTCGAGGGTATAGTTCGGAGCTACGTTGGCGTCGCAGATCAGGTATCGAAATGGCTTGAACAGTCTTCGTTTCACTTGCTGGGATTTGGACCGCCAGTGTTCGAAGCGATGGTTACTCGCGATGGTTTCGTCCATGTCAGCGGGGTCAATACCAACCACTTGAGCGCCCAAATCGAGTAGTCGTTGGCAGGCGCCGCCAGGCGATGAACCGATTTCCACAACGCGATCGCCAGCTTTGAACGGCAAACGACTCCATGGAATCGCTTCCGCAATTTTCAGGTAGGCGCGACTGATCATGTTATCGGGTATCGCTACGGCATAGACGCCACCCGGCCAACCATCCGCTTCAGACTGAACCGGTTTGGCAGCAACCCACCATCGGTTCGGTTCTAACAGGATGACTTCGAGAAGTTTAGTCCCGACACTGGCAATCTTGTTCACCGTTTGGCTTCGAGGGTCGTTGCGGTCCGCAAGGGCCTTTCGAACTAGGTCTGCTATGGAATCGACCAAAATCGATCGACCCGGCTCGAAACCGTTCCAGCCAGGCTGGGCAACGTCTCGCTGCCAAATATGCAAATATTCCCAATCGGAGGCAACGTATTTCTCTAAGATCTGCTCGATGAGATCAGCGGAGTTGTCTCCGTCAAATTTATCTAAGGCATGTCCGCAAGCCCGGATCAAGGGAGACTGCGGAAGTGGCCGCGACCAAGCCGGCGTGTCCAAATCGGATTTAAGAGTGACGAATCCTTTTTGCGAAAAGGCAAGCCGGTATGGACCTTCGGGTTGACATAGCTGGGCCTTGATCGTGGCTTCCGCACCGTGCTGACACGAAAAGTAAACATAGGTGCTGTGAAGCGAATGGGTCATTGAAGAGACGCGAGGCTAGCAAATTTGGTTGGCGAATTCAGAGAACAATACGTGAGAGTAGTCGAAAAACGCAGCGAAGGAAGAACTGAAATCACTTTGTTCCAATCTTAAGCTGCGTGCGTTTTATCGTTTTTTGTCGAAGAAAACAGTCTAATAAAGACTCATTGGTAGTGGACGATCCCATATGGCCTAGCCTATAAATAGCGTTCATAACAGAGGAGCGGAGCAGGATTACCTAGCTTGTCGATCGATATTTCACATAGTAGATGTTTGAAAGAATCACTTAATCGAACTTTATGGCCAAAAAAGAAGAAGCATTCGAAGTTGAAGGAACGGTAACGCAAGCACTAGCGAACACCCGTTTTCGTGTTCAATTGGAAACGGGATCTGAGGTATTGGCCCACGTCGCAGGGAAAATGCGTAAGAACTTCATTCGTATTGTGCCGGGGGACAAAGTTCGCGTTGAACTATCGCCTTATGACTTGACAAAAGGTCGCATTGTTTTTCGAGAGCGTTAAGACCAGCGTGTTGCGGCTCAACACGAGCGGCATTTGGCTAACGGCCTCCGTCTAGTGAATAATCCGGGCTAAGTCTATGTCTGTTGGAATTTGCTGCTGTTGCTTGAAAACCCCTATCTGCGTTCAATCGCGAATCGTCTATAGTTATTCGTAATGCGAGAGGCAGGCTTTGAAATACCAGTTGTAGTTTGGGACCATTGTCCCGAACGAGTCAACGGACGGGACATTGGTCCGATCCTACGTTACTTTTTATTCTGCCGCTCGCGTAAATGCGTTATTTCCGCCAATTTGTATCAAGGATTGGTGGGCTCTCGCGAAATGTTGTTGCCCAGTGTCTGTCAATTACGAGTCAGTCAAATTCGAGTCAATGGAGTCTTGTTCATGAAATTTAGATGGTTATCTGCAGCGGTATGTGCTCTCACACTCGGATTGGCGACTTTGAGTTCACCAGTCCGATGCCAAGCACAAGTTAAAAATACTGCGCCCAAAACAGCCGCCGTTGCGGTTGAAGACGAGTCTGACCATGGTGCGGTCGTTGTGGTTGCGTTAAATGCAATTGATTCGCTCTTACCAAACATCCAACACGTTGCACGCATGGTTGGGGCCGGAGCTGGGGCTGGCATCGTGAGCACAACAATAAACCAATTTGCGGGTGGACTCGACAGAACGCGACCATTCGGCGTTTTTGTAAACCTGGACGAAAGTGGCCAGCCCGACCCAATAGGCTGCTTGCCTATCGCTGACTTAGAACAATTCTTCGACCAACTAAGCCCATTTGGAGAGCCCAACGATTTGGGTGGTGGTCTCTACGAATTCAGTGTCGGGAATACGATTTACGCAAAAAAGGTTGGGAAGTGGCTTTACGTCGCAAAATCGGAAGATTCGCTTTCGGATATTGAAGAAAACATGGGTGATCTTCTACCGAAAATGATTTTGAAGTACGACGTTCGCATTCAAGTCAATCCGCAGAACATTCCAGATGAACTCGTCGAGTTCTTCATGAGTCAAATGCAAGCTGGGCTTGATCAAGGTATCGCCGCACAACGCGAAAATCTCGATGCGGCTGATGCTGAATCGGCAAAAGAGACCTCGGAACAGATGATTGCCCAGTTCCAGGAAGGTATCGAAGGAACGGAAAAGCTGGTAATCGGTTTAGCCGTAAACAAGCAAGAAAAACGCACCATTTTGGACTTCGGCACCCAATTCGTAAGCGATTCCAAATACTCCAAACAGGTCGAAAAAATGAAGGGGAGCAAGACCACTGTTTCCGGTGTTCCCCAAGACGGTTCTATGATGGCTCTGCAAACCTTTCAACTCGTTGCGCCGGAAGAAATCGCTCAGCTGGAAAAGACACTAGATGTTTCGCTCAAGACGGCTTTCAAGTCTATCGACGAAGGCGCTAAAAATCCTGCGTCGGCGGCTAAAGCCAAAGAACTAATCGAAAAAGCTGTCGCTATTTTGATAGAGAGTGCCAAGTTAGGCAAAATGGAATCCGCTTTTGACGTCAGTGTCGAAAGCGCATTGAACATCGTGGCTAGTGTTTCGGTTGCGGATGGATCTAAGATAGAAGCTCTTGCCAGCGAGATTTCGACTGAACTCACAAAAGAAAAAGTGCCAGTACAGCTAAAGATAAATTCTGGAAAGCATGCTGGTTTCAATCTTCACAATGCCACGATTGCACTTCCGCCAGATGCGGCCGAAGCGGCCAAGAAGATCTTCGGTAGCTCCGTTACGATTGCCATTGCAACTGGCCCCAAGGTCGTTCATATCGCAGTTGGAAAGAACTGTGATGCGAGTGTTAAAAGCGTTATTGATCGAGCAGCCGCAAAACCGACCGCACCAGCCGAAATGGTAAAGATGCGATTGGGACTAGCTCAATTGTTGAATTACATTCAGTCCATTCAACCAACGCCAATTTCAGAGGCGATGCTCAGTGCTGCGTCCGCCGGAAACGATCGGATCCTCCTCGACAGCCAAACGATTGATCGAGGTATTGTAGTACGCTTGTCTTTAGAGGATGGAGTAATGAAAGCCATTGCCGAAGGCGTGAAAGCCGGTCAACGTGGTGGCTTTTAGTCTGTAGTTGCAGCGGATTGCCCGAATCGTCAAAATACTCGCTCGCGAGTGGTGCTAGTATGAATCTTCAAAGGACGGGCTCATTGGCTCGTCCTTTGGTCATTTACTATAAGAAAACTAGTGCTATGTTGATGATATGAATACATCCGTTATCCCTAAAAAAAATCTTTCAGATTTTTCAACAGACCGCCAAAGGATGGAGTCGGATTTCGCCAAGGCGTATCAAGCGCAACTCGCATGGAGCCAGCGCAAGATCGCAGAACGAACTTCGATTTTATCGAAGCTACGTTCGCTATTGGTTGAATCGAGGCATGTCATCGCCGAGGCCATCGAATCGCAAACACGACAAGATTTTCGCGAAACGATAACATCCGAACTGATGCCGCTGGCAGACGCGGCCAAGTGGCTAAGCAAAAGAGCCAAACGAATTTTAGCACCGAGGTATCTTGACGGCGGGGGGTCACCGCTTTGGCTTGGCCGCCTTCGCTCGTCCGTTTTTCGAGTGCCACACGGACTCGTAATGATCATTGGTACATGGAACTATCCCGTGTTCTTGCCTGGTGTGCAAATCCTCCATGCTTTGGCTGCAGGTAATGCTGTTGTATTGAAGCCTGCACCTGGATGCGACAAGGTTTCGTATTTGCTAGTCAGTCTTATGATTCGGGCGGGAGTTCCTGCCGAACTATTTGTATTGCTTGATAGCTCGGTGGAAAGTGCACAGCTAGCGATCGAAATTGGTGTCGACAAAGTCATTCTGACAGGCAGCAGTCGATCTGGAAGAACTGTCTTGCATGCATTGGCAGAAACCCTGACTCCGTCGGTGATGGAGTTAAGTGGTTGCGATGCTATGTACGTGCTTCCAGGGGCAGACATGCATCGCGTTTGCGACTTGATCGTTTTCGGTCTTCGACTCAATGGCGGCGCAACTTGCATGGCGCCGCGGCGGGTCTTTGTCCCCAAAAAATCCTCTGAGGTATTTCATCGCTTGTTGAAACAAAGGCTCGAGAACCCACGGCAAAAAAACTGGACGACCAAGCTTTCGTCTCAAACCTATCAACAGTTATGGGACGGCATTGAAGAAGCGATTCGAAAGGGAGCACGCGTGTTCTCGGGCGAACAGCGACGTAGCGCACTTGCCACCTCCGATCAACCCTCCGAGCCAATGGATTGTGGTCATTTTGTCCTTACCGATGTCACGACCGACATGCAATTGTGTGCAGCAGACGTATTTGCGCCGCTCGCTATGATCGTTCCAGTGGACGACTGGTCGGATGCGTTGCGGGCAGATTCTCGGTGCCCGTATGCACTCACCGCCTCGATATTCGGACCCATTGAAGACGCACTGAGAATCGTCAAATTCGTATCGGCAGGATTTGTCACTATCAACGACTTGATCGTGCCGACAGTGGACCCCAGGCTGCCGTTTGGCGGAAGAGGCGAAAGTGGTTTTGGCGTGACGCGAGGCAATGAAGGGCTCTTGGAAATGACTTTTCCGAAGGTCGTTTCGACCCGTTTAGGCTCATGGTTGCCACATGCAAAGCTGCCCGAACCCTCGGATCAGGAGTTACTAGACGGCCTACTACAATTCAACCATCACCATTTGCTCAAGGTCAGATTGAAAGGTCTCCTGCAAACCGTGCGAGCTGCTTTGTCCCAACGAAAAACCCATGGTAGAAAAACCCATGGTAATAGCGATCGAAATTCGCATGCACCCAATCCTAGAGTACCATAGCTTCAAAATCGAATCGAGAAAGACATGATAGAGCGTTCTGCAAGAGTACTTCGTATTGGGGTAGTTGGCGGTGGCTTAGCCGGACTCGCTGCGGCTTGCACGCTCGCAGCTCGCGGTCATAAAGTTACATTGCTGGAAAAGAACGAATGGGTGGGTGGCAAAGCGGCGATACTTAAACAAGATGGCTTTCGGTTCGACATGGGACCGACCATTCTAACCTTGCCATCGGTCCTGCATCGCATTTTTCGAGAGGCCAATCGCAAGTTGGATGACTACATGCATTTGGTAGCGCTTGATCCTCAGTGGCGTTGTTTTTTTGATGATGGCGGCGTGCTGGACCTCGTGCCTGACCTCGCGAAAATGAAAGCAAACTTAGAGAGATTTTCTCCAATCCCAAACGTGGCTCAAGGTTATGAGCGGTTCATGCAGATCGCCAAGCGTTTGCATGAAGTGTCGGACAAATTCTTTTTCTGGAGAAGCGTTGGCGGAATCTCAGATACGATGGAGGTCGGAGGCGCGTTCTCGGCTACCGTTCTGAAGGACGTGCTAAGCCTTCGGATGGGCCGCTCGGTTGCAGGCTTGGTTCGATCATGCGTTCCCGACGCCAGAGCCGCTCAAATGATCGATCACTTCACTCAGTACGTTGGCTCCTCCCCCGAGGCATCACCAGCGGTGTTGTGTGGTATCGCACACATGCAAACCGAAGAGGGCGTTTGGTATCCAATGGGAGGTACGCGTTCGGTACCCGAAGCCCTTGCGAAGCTCGCGGTAGAATTAGGCGTAGACATCAAGACTCAAGTGGATATCGCATCGATCGATTCGGATGGCTTGTCAGTACGCGGCGTTACCACCAGCACTGGAGAGAAGTTTGAGTTTGATGCCGTTGTGTCGAATTGCGATGCAGTGCGGACCCATCGCGAGTTGATGAAGGGAACAGCCACGGACAAAAAATTTGAAAAGAGACGCAGCTACGAACCAGCTTGCTCAGGTGTCGTTCTCTATCTTGGTTTGAAGGAAAGATACGAACATATCTTGCACCACAATTTTGTATTCTCCAAAGATCCGCACGAAGAGTTCGACTACATCTACAAGCAGGGAAAGCCGGCTCCGGATCCAACGGCCTACGTCTGCGCACCTGCTTCGACCGAACCCGGTGTTGCCCCGCCCGGTGGCGAAGCACTCTATATCCTCGTGCACACTCCTTATCTCCGACCGGATCACGACTGGTCCAAGATGTTGCCAGCCTATCGAGAAGTGATTTTGGATAAACTGGAGAATACGGCTGGCATGCAGGGAATTCGCGACCGAATCGTGACAGAAAACTCACTGACGCCCGACGGGATTCATAAGCGCTATCGCGTTTTGAACGGCGCAATTTATGGACTCGCCAGTCATGGTCGGTTCCTAGGTGCGTTCAAGCCAGCCAATCGCTCGCGTGACCTCAAGGGTCTCTATTTAGCGGGTGGTGCTGCCCATCCAGGTCCTGGCATGCCGATGGTGATGATGAGCGGTTGGATAGCTGGCAACACGCTCGACAACGACATCCAAAGCGGAAAACTCGCTGCCGTTTGAAGTGTTTGCGACTACAAAACCCGGCCGGGTTCGGGACACCCAGGCGCAATACAATACACTATTCCGATTGGTTCGATGTGCATGAAAGTTCTGCTTACAATAGAGATTGCTCTCCAATCTTTTGCCCCACCAAAAAACGCGAATAGCTCCCGATGAAGCCAGATCCTAACCGCCGTCATTTTCTTGGTCAGATGTCCACCGGCGTCCCTTGGGTTGCCTTGTCCAGCTTGTTGCTACGCGAGACCTCTGCTCTGGCTGAATTGCGTCGACCGCATTTTGCGCCCAAGGCAACCAAGGTGCTTCAAATCTTCTGTCCCGGAGCCGCTTCCCATCTCGACCTGTGGGACCACAAACCAATGTTGGAAAAGCTCGATGGGACTCCTATGCCGGGCGAACAGAGCGCAATGACTTTCCAGGGCAAAAATGGCAACCTAATGAAGTCTCCATGGCCGTTTGTACCGGTTGGCCAATCCGGCAAACACATCTCGTCCATGATGCCCCATATGGCCAAGCATGTCGACGACATCGCATTCATTCATAGCATGGTCTCGAGAACCAATACGCACGGTCCGGGCTGTGTGAACATGAACTCCTGTTTCTCTCGCGATGGCTTCCCAAGCGCTGGAGCCTGGGTCAGTTATGGGCTCGGCAGTCTCAATGAGAATTTGCCAACCTATGTTGCCATTCAAGATGTTCGCGGTGAACCACCTAACGGCAAGTCCAATTGGAGCAATGGATTTCTGCCGGCACAGTACCAAGCCGTAACCATGTCGGCGCAACAGTCGTTGCGAAATCTTGCGTTGCCTACAACCATCCAAGCGGATGAAGAACAGGCGACACGCGATTTTTTGAAACGCATCAACACCGAGCACGCAAATCTTCACCCGGGCAACGATGACTTGCAAGCTAGAATCGCAGCCTATGAGCTTTCGGCTAAGATGCAGCTCGCTGCTCCAGAGGTCAGCGATCTCTCTCGAGAGCCACAGCATGTTCATCAAATGTACGGAACGGACGACCCCAACAAACTCAAGGCGGCTTATGCCAAGAACTGTTTGCTCGCCCGTCGGTTTCTGGAACAAGGTGTTCGATTCGTGAGCTTGTATTGCGCCTCCCGAGCAAGTGCCGTAGACGGACTTCTCAATTGGGATGCGCACAAGACCCTCAAAGCGGACTACGATCGGCATCTGCCAATCTTCGATCAACCGACCGCCGCATTGCTTAGCGATCTCAAGCAACGAGGGCTATTGGAAGATACGCTCGTCATCTGGTGTTCCGAGTTTGGGAGAATGCCCATGCATCAAGAGGGTACCGTTGGGCGCGATCATAATCCTGATGCGTTCACAACGTGGATGATGGGCGCCGGGATCAAAGGTGGTTTGAGCTACGGTGCAACGGATGAAGTGGGACGTAGAAGTGTCGAGAACATCGTGACCGTATACGACTTTTACGCAACCGTCCTCCACCTGCTCGGCCTAGATCATGAGAAATTGACTTACTACCACAACGGTGCCAATCGTCGATTGACCGACGTACATGGTCATGTGTTGAAGGAAGTCTTAGCATGAACGGAATTGCGAATGCTTCATCCAGATTAGATCTTTGGGTAGGTACTCTCTTTAGAGTGTCGAGGCGGCCACGGAATGAACTACGATCTGGCGAACGTAGCTACGCAGCTAACCCCCAAATGAAGGTTAGGCGAGGCGCTACGAAGTTAATCTGTCTTGGGTTGGCCGGTTTCCATGTGTTGATTGCCGTTGCGTTCGCTTCCGACGCGGATGGGATCGCTTTCTTTGAACAAAAGATTCGTCCAGTCCTCATCGAGCAATGTTATAGTTGCCATAGTGAAAAGGCGGAAAAACTGCGAGCAAACCTGTTGCTCGATTCGAAGGCAGGTTGGCAGAAAGGGGGCGATAGCGGATTGCCTGCTGTAGTACCAGGTGAGCCTGATCAGAGTCCGCTGATCGCAGGAATTCAACACATCGAACTGGTGATGCCGCCTGGCAAACCCAAACTCACTGAGCTGGTCATCGCAGACCTTGTTGCCTGGGTCAAGATGGGAGCGCCAGACCCTCGAGATGGCAACATCGAGGCTAAACGCGCCGACAAGTCATGGTGGTCCCTACAACCCATTGCATCATCGGAGGCCAACACAACTAAATTCGCCGATGGAGCAATCGACAGCCTCATCCAAGCGAAACTGTTTGAGCAAGGCCTAACATCTAGCCCACCGGCAGACGCGCGAACGATCATTCGCCGAATGAGCTACGACTTGATTGGTTTGCCTCCAACGATGGAAGAAGTAAATGCGTTCGCAATCGCGTTCGAGCTAAACGCCAACGACGCAACCTCAAATCTTGCGGAAAAAATCTTGTCGAGTCCACACTATGGCGAGCATTGGGGGCGGCATTGGCTGGATGTAGTTCGCTTTGGTGAAAGCAATGGTTTCGAACGCAATGTCATCAACGATGATATTTGGCCCTTTCGCGACTATGTGATTCGATCGTTCAACGAGGACAAGCCGTTCAATCAATTCATTGTCGAGCATTTGGCAGGCGATGTCGTTGGGAAAGGCAATCCTGAAATCGAGGTAGGGACTGCCTTCTTGGTGGCAGGTCCCTATGACGATGTCGGGAACAGTGATCCCGTCGCCGCTGCCAATATTCGAGCCGCGACGCTTGACGATCCCATTACTGCCACAAGCGGAGCATTTCTCGGTTTGACTATCAATTGCGCACGCTGTCACCATCACAAGTTTGATCCTATTCCGACCGAAGATTACTATCGCATTCGCGCCGCTTTTGAGGGGGTAACGCATGCTCGCCGTCCAATAGCCACGCTTCAGCAACAGCAAGCGTTTTCCGATGCCATGAAACCACTAAATGAGAGCAAATCCAAACTAAATCAAAACCGAAACGAAATAGAACTGGGTATTGTGGCAAGAGCCAAGCAATTGCTGGAACGGTCCTCGCGCCCTAAAGTCGACGTGGTGCTTACAGTGGAAACCTTTCCGGCCGTCGAAGCTCGCTATTTAAAATTTGTAATGCAGGCCAGCACAGGCAGCCCAAAATCGGCAGTCAATTCAAAGCTGACGGAATTCCAAGTCTGGACTGCCGACTCTGCAACTAGAAACGTGGCCCTCGCGTCGAATGGGACGGTGGCGACAGGCGCACGCTCGACCGTGGCTGAGGATTTTCCCGAAGCATATGGGCCGCAACTTGTTAACGATGGTGTATTGGGGGAACAATGGTTTGTAGGTTCACCGGCTGTGTTGCAGTTAAACTTCACAAAGCCTGAAGTGATCGATCGCATCTCGTTTTCAAATGACAAAGGCAATCAACAGACTCTCGACAACTCCCGAGGCTCCACTCCCACCGACTACGAGATCCTGGTGTCGGTGGATGGCGTTTCTTGGCAGACGATTGCTAGTAGCTCTGGCCGCGAACCGTGGTCCGAGGAGCATGCCATCGAGCAAATGCGAAGCAAGACCATCACTCCCGAGGAAATGGACGCGATTTCCAAAATCGATATGGCTTTGGCTGAATTCGACAAACAGATTCGAGCCGTACCCAAGTTACAAGAAATGTGGGTGGGTAAATACGAGCAACCCAAAGAGCCAACTTTTGTACAAAAAGGTGGCGATCCAACGAAACCGATGGAGAGCATTGCACCATCTGGCTTGGCTGTCCTGGATCACATCATGGAACCATACTTGTTGGATAAAAATGCGGAACAAGGCGAACGGCGATTGGCGCTTGCGAAGTGGATTACCAGTGACGCAAACCCTTTGACCGCACGGGTTCTTGCCAATCGAGTGTGGCAGTATCACTTTGGTACTGGGATTGTTGACACGCCGAGCGACTTTGGATTCCTGGGCAGTCGGCCAAGCCATCCCGAGCTACTTGACTACCTTGCTCGAAGGTTGATCGAAAACGGTTGGCGACTAAAGGATCTGCATCGAGAAATCCTGTCCTCGAAAGCGTATCTACAAGCTTCTAATGCCGCCGACGAGAACTTTGCGATGGGACTCAAAATCGACAAAACAGCTCGTTTCCTGTGGCGTTTTCCTCCCAGGCGACTCAACGCCGAAGAAGTTCGCGACACCCTTTTGAAAGTGTCGGGCAAACTAGATTTGAAAATGGGTGGTCCAGGATTTCGTCTCTATAAATTTACACAAAACAACGTTTGTACTTATTTCCCACTCGATAAACACGAGCAAGAGACTTACCGAAGATCGGTGTACCACCAGAACGCGAGAGCGAGTGTGGTAGATGTGCTAAATGATTTCGATCTACCCGACAATTCCTTTGCCGCTCCGAAGCGTGCCAACACGACGACCCCATTACAAGCCTTGACAATGCTCAACCATAGCTTCATTCAAGACATGGCGTCATCGCTGATCGATCAGCTTGATCAAAACGACAAGCCGACCGTTAGGGCAAGTACCGTCTCAAAGGCATTCGAGATTGCGTTTCAAAGAGCCCCCAGCCAAACGGAGTTGCACGCGGCGCGAGGACTCATTCAGGAGCATGGTTTCAAGGCATTCGCTCGCGCGCTTCTTAATTCGAATGAATTGATATTCATCGAATGAATGAGTTCCAGTACTCCAGCAACATTGATCATAAAAAAATCCACCGAATTTTGAGTCGGTGGATTCTTGTTTTTTTGGTGTCGACATCGACTGTTTCGATCAGACCACTACGGTCTCTTTGATTTTCTGTAAGAAATGATCGCCGGTTGCCTTGGTCAATTCCTTGACGTGTTTCTCGGCCTTTTTCAAGTCCTCGTACTCAAATACGGCGACTCGCTTGAGGTTTTGGTTGAATACTCCCCAATACAGCTTGATTCGAGGTTCAGCAGCCACCTTGCGTGTTCGTTTAACTTTGGGAGGGGCGGGAGGGGCGTTCGGGTCGACTTCCTTGACGGCCTTCTTCTTACGTGGGGTTTTGGGCGCGGTTGCCATAGATAGATAGCTCCGGGGGGGGATTGAAGAAAGCAATTTTATTGAAGAAAGCAATTTTGGCGCAAAGCCAATCGCGAACGAAGAATCATATGATGAGCAGTTGAGGCTGTAACAGCATTGAGAGCTTCGTTCAACACGACGACCCGATATTGTAAACCATTCGGGTCGTTTACTGAACTACCGGCTGCAAAGATGTTCAAAAAAAGGAATCGGCAGCACAAAACCCTTCAAAACAGGACGATTGTTGGAACAAATTGCTATTTGTTCTAACCTATTGAGATCATCGAGCTAGTCTTTTGCAACTCCTGCAGGATCGATTGGCTTGAACAACCTGTGGTGAGTACGGTCAATATTGGGTCGCCTTTTGCAATCGCGGTACCCGCGCAAGGTATATCTGCAAATTGGCATTCATTGAAAAGCGAACGAACGTCGCAGCCCCATCTTTTTGACCACCATGCGTCCGATTGTTTCTGTGTTACATTGAAGGAACCGTTAGCGTAAACGACCAGCTTACCGAGCATCACGGCGATTGCATTTTTTGCTTCGAGGGTGCATTCGTTAGTGAACTCGCGGAATATCGCTTGACTCACCGACATGTTGACACAGGCAAAATGCATTTCCATCAAGCCAACATCCAAACAGACTTCCAAAATGTCCATGCTTGCACTCCAACGTGGATTGATCTCCAGCAACGTTAACTCTCCTTCAAAACGGAGAAAGTCAGCTTGCCAAAGGCCAAGTAAGCCTGACTCATTCCCTGCCTCCCTCGCAAAACGCTGAAGCTTTAACAGTTGTTCGTCGGTCAACACAACGGGGCCGTAGGAACCGCGGTATGCATAGTTCATTTCAAGTGATTTGGCATCTGGCATCCAAGCGGACGTTGCACCGACTATGGTACTGCCGAATTCGCTCGTGAGAAATGTTACGCCGATCGGCTCCCCTGGAAGTCGCTTTTGAAAATAGAAAATTGACTGTTCCATGGTAAAGTCGTCGGCGAACGGATTTGTACTAAGCAGTTCGGTGATGCCGATTCCACCCACGCTTTGAAATGGCTTCATAAGCCAATCCTGTTGGCGATGTAGTTTTTCAGAATGTAGGACTTCTTGCCAAGTGCGACAGGTCAAGGGCCAGCCGATATCGCAGCCGATGGCCCATGTTGCCCAATTGTCCAATGATCGCATGGAAAGAAGTTGAGGAGCTGTCGAACCGCAGCGACTGGTTAACGCGTGGCAACGCTCCACCAAATGAGTACGATGTTCCATCCCGCCTGTTAGCAACAACGGCGCTGACGGATAGAAGGCATTGAGCGCGTTTGGCCAGTCCGGATCGTCCAGTAGATAGTGTGACTGGCAATCGCAAATCAAATCCCTGTCGGCGCAGGCGTCGACAGCAACAACCTCAAAACCAGATCGTTTGGCAATTTGAGCGGCTGCTCGAGCGCTAAATCCAACGATAGCAATCATTTTGCCTTCGGGTTCGGGTACATCGTTTGAAATCATTCTTTTACTCAGACAACCCATTTTATTTTGACGCTGCAATCCGCAATGTCACGTTGACCTGCATGGGTACTATTGGAATCGATCATTATTGCTCCGAATCAGTCTAGCACGCTGTGGTTCGAAATCGATAGCATTATGAGTCAAGGATCTTCTCGGATCATTGGATGGAGATTTCAATCGCAGGACCACCGGAGGGCATAATGCGAATCGAACGAAACTGTGTTATTCGACAAGTCATCATGCTAGTTTTGGCATTTTCCATTGCAGGTTGTCAAGGATCTCAGTTGGGAGCCAAACGCTGGAGTGGCGGCATCTACGGTCAGGGCTCAGAAAACCTTCAGAAATATCGGGCTGCGGCATTTGATCCCTATCCTCTAAACGATATCGGCCCAGAAGTTGTTGGTGGCAGACCCCGAGGATTCATGAATCCTCTTCCCGAAGCGAATCGAAACCAGATAGAGTCGAAAGCTGCCCAACGTCGTGCTATGGGATCCGGGTGGTAAGTCCTGTCGCATGCAACGAGACTCTTCGACGGCTTTTAGTGTTAGTCGTATTCTCATGCGGGCGTCTAGCGATTTTGGGATTGCGACGGTGTTCGTTGGTGAATTTATTTTATCGCAAAAGAACGGACAACATGTGACGGAAGATGCCAGCCTCCTCGCATATCCAGTCCGAGCAGAAAGCCAAATCGCAGTTGGATGCCCGTGACGACTAGGCGAACCGGCCCAGAATCCGATCGGTAAGACTTGGGAAAAGCCGACCAGCCCAAACGAGGCATTTTCCGCCAAGACTCAATATCATTTCTCGTTTCGATCGAACAAGCGATGCGATAGCAAATTGTGCGACTCGTTCAGGCTGCATGCTTCCGACCGATTTGCTTTTTTCGCCAACTTGGGAGTCCACTAGCGCATCAAGAAACTCACTGCGAGTCGTACAGGGACTCAGCATGAGCACCTCGATACCTTGTGTAGCCAACTCCACTCTCAACGATTCGGCCCAACCTCGCATCGCAAATTTGGCAGCGCAGTATTCGCTTTTGTTGGGAACGGCTCGATGTGAAAGGACCGAACCGATATTGAGGATGGCCGGCCTACGCCCCCTTTCCAACAGCGGCAAACAAAGCCGAGTTAGTTCTACCGGCGCAAAGAAATCAATCTCCATCACCCGCCTTAGTCTATCGCTTGACGCAACATCAAATCGGCCGATAGCCCCGGCCCCTGCGTTGTTGATCAAGACATCAATGGCGTTCCATTGTGTCTTCGCCATATTGAGAATCTCGTGACGATGTTGTTCGCTAGTCAGGTCACCTTCGATGATAGAAAGACGGCCGATCGTTGTATTGCAGATGCCCTTAAGCTCCTGCAAGCGGGCTGCACGTCGTGCGGTGGCAATTACGTGAGCTCCGTGTTGGCAAAGCTGGATGGCCAGTGCGCGGCCGATACCACTAGACGCGCCCGTCACAATGATTCGGGCATCTTTTAGACTTCGCCTTGCCATGGGCTATGCAACTTCGCCGATGGAGCCTGATTCGGTACCGCTCACGTGCCCGTCGCCAGCCACGTTCGTTGATACATCGCTTGGCAGCGGTGGCAGGAAGGTTGCGTCGTTTGGTCTGTTCTTTTCTGCGGCGATTGGGATCTTGCCGGATAGGACTCGGACGTCGGCGCCCTGCCCCGCTAGTTTACCAGCGGCGCTGCTAGGCATACGGCAGTGAACCAGGGCGTGGTCATCGTTGTATTGCTTGGAAATAATTTCAGCCACATTGGCCAACCAAGCGATCGTCTTGCCATCCTCCAATGGCAATCGAACCTCGAGTTCCACAAAATTCTTCGTTAGTGCATCGCTGACGGCCATTGATAGTCTTTGAATGCCGAGTCCGCTATGGGCTGAGATCGGTATCGAATTTGGATAGCGATCTTGAATCGATTTTACGCGCTCTGTCGCTCCCTCACAGTCTACTTTATTGAGCACCAATAGCGTTTCCTTTTCGTCGATGCCGATTTCGTGTAGCACTTTGTAAACGGAAGAAATCTGTTGTAGCACCGCCGGATTGCTCGCGTCAGCGATATGCAGCAAAAGGTCGGCATGCCGCGTTTCTTCAAGCGTTGCGCGAAAACTAGCGATGAGTCGGTGTGGAAGATCGCGAATAAAACCAACGGTGTCGCTCAATAGAACGGGCCCCCAACCGGGCAACATCCATTTGCGAGTACGGGTATCGAGAGTTGCAAAGAGTCGATCGACAGCTTCGACGTTGGCATTAGTAAGCACATTCATGAGTGTGCTCTTTCCGGCGTTCGTGTAGCCCGCCAAGGAAACGCTAAACGTCTCGCCTCGCGATGCCACCTCGCGTGCTTTGCGCTTCTCGACTTTTTCTAGTTCCGCCTTGAGGTCTTGAACCCTTTTCTCTGCAAGACGTCGGTCGACCTCCAATTGCTTTTCGCCCGGTCCACGCATTCCGACACCCATCGATTGGCGTGACAAGTGTGTCCACATGCGTTTCAAACGAGGCAGCGAGTATTCGAGTTGAGCAAGTTCAACTGCCAATCGAGCTTCGTGTGTTCGCGCCTTAGAAGCAAAGATATCGAGTATCAGTTCGGATCGGTCAATAACTTTGATATTGAGAGCTCTTTCGAGATTTCGGGTCTGCGAGGGATTGAGGTCGTTGTCGAACAAGACTACTTCCGCATCCTGCATCTCAATGAGGCCGAGGAGCTCAGTCACTTTCCCTTTCCCAAGATACGTCGTTTGGTCTGGGTGCTCACGGCGTTGGATAACGCTGCCAACCACGGTTGTACCGGCCGTCGTTGCCAAGCCCTTGAGTTCATCAAATGGGTCCTCGGCTGCGATATCTTTCGGCAATATTAAACGGGCCAAAATACTTCGTTCGCTTGCCAAACCTTCCGAGCGATCATGCGTATGCAAAGGGATGCTTACTCCTAACAAATGTGGTTATCCAAGTCATTGCCATCAAAATTTGGCACCTGTTCGATAAGTATAGCGACAGCGCGAGCCATCGGGCGTGAAAAATGTGGCTCTCGGCAGCTTAGGGGTAACGCAATTCGAGACGATTAACCTGAATAAATCAGTTTTGCAGCCGGATTCCTGGCTTTTCCTGACTGCGGGCAAGCCTGCAATTCCGTAACGTCCGGCCATCGGCATGTCCATTGGACACTTCCGACGCCAATTGGTTCGTTAACTTCGCCTTGCAAGCTCGCAAATATTGATTTCCAATTGATAACTCCCCTTACCCTTGTAACCCTTGGAGTCAAAAGTATGCGCACTTCCCTTTTGCTGTTCAGTTTGGCCGTTGCCAGTTTTGTTTGGTCCTCAGGCTGCGAAGTTAAAAAGTCGGCCAAGAAAGCTGCGGACCAAGCCGCACACGACCACGATCCTGATGGGCATGACCATGATGGGCACGATCATGGTGCGCATGGCCCAAATGGCGGACATGTCGAAGCCTTTGAAAAAACGGGCTCGCATTTCGAATGGGCTCACGACGACGCGACACATAAGCTCTCTATTTTCATGGAGGAGCTAGTGAGCGCTGGTGCCAAGATCGAGTCGGTGAAGATTGACGTAGTCTCTGGGGCCGATACCAAATCATTTCCACTTGCTGCCGACGGAAAAGCAAAGATTGCTGGATCCGTATTTACTATTGTCAGCGAGGAACTAATGAACTTGCTCGATGCAAGCGGCACCGACGCCAAGGGTGTTCAATCGAAGCTTGTCGCCATGATCGATGGCAAAGAACAATCGTGTCTGTTGAAGCATGATGAGGGGCATAAGCACTAATAGTTGCTAGAGCCTCCGGCAATGGGACTTACTTCGTAAATTTTAAGCCTCAATGCGCTAGCCTGAGGGCCGGATTCGCGAGAGATTACTTGCCTTCCAGCCCGCACGCAAACGCGTTGCGGCTCAAAGTAAGTGCATTTGGCTTCGGGCTTGAGATAAGCTACGTTAGGTTTAGCCCGGTCCAAATTTTACACGGCCCAGGGGGTCATGCTACCACACGGCCCAGGGGGCCATGCTACCGGACTCACAATGGATGAGGTGAAAATAAGTTGAAGATATTGCTTGCAAACGATGATGGAATTCATGCGCCTGGCCTTCTCGCGTTGCGTAAAGCATTAACGCAACTGGGAGAAGTCCTGGTGGTAGCTCCTGCTACCGAACAAAGTGGCGTGGGGCATTCCATAACCTATCTTTCTCCGCTGACCTGCAAAGAAATCTTCGACGGAGAGGTTTTCCGCGGTTGGGCCGTTGACGGTTCACCCGCAGACAGCGTCAAGTTAGGTGTCTCCGAACTCGCCGGTGGTGAAGTGGATTTGATTGTAAGTGGGATCAATGGGGGCTTAAACGCAGGTATCAACGTGCTCTATTCTGGAACGGTGGCTGCCGCAATCGAGGGAGCATTCTTCCGCATTCCCAGTATCGCTGTTTCATTGGAATTCGATCCCCATGCCGATTTTGAAGCGGCAGCCGAAATCGCAACCGCCATCATCCGACAAATCTTGGCTCATTCAGGAAAAGACAGCGAGCTGTACAACATCAACATCCCCACGTCAGCGACGAAAGAGTTTCGCTCCGGAAAGACTCCCGAGGTTCACTGTGTACCCATGGGTATCGAACGCTATGGTGACCATTACATCAAGCGTCAGGACCCGAAGGGCAGAAACTACTATTGGTCAACGAATGACCCGCCTCCCAAGCCGACCGATCACGAGACCGATTTGAATGCACTGTTCGCTGGCTTCATTACCGTCACGCCGCTGCAATTTGATATGACAAAACGAGGACTTTTGGGAAAGATGTCCGCTTGGGGGCTTACGCTGGTCGACCAATTTGGGGTCGATTCTACCAAGCCCTCGAAAATAGAAAATCGATCGCCACGATGAACGATTCTACTTCCATTTTTCGCGATCCCATTTTGCAAGGCAAACGCATCGTCTTCGTCGGCAAGCTCGGTGCATTGCCGCGCAAAGAGGCAATGCAAATTGCCAGAGATCATGGAGGTAACCCTCAAGAACGACTCACGGGAGACGTCGATCTCGTCATCATCGGAGCAGACGAATTGCCGGCCGAGGACCTATCTGCCCTCTTGAGTGAATCGATTCGTCGTGGATTACGTGAGGGTCGAACGATACTTATTCATGAACACGAACTCTGGCAACAGTTGGGGGTCGTTGGCGACACGACAAACATGCAGCTTTATACGCCAGCGATGATGGCTGGATTGCTAAAGACCCCTGTTCGAAACATTCGTCGATGGTATCGAATGGGATTGCTCGCGAGTATCAAGGTCGCCCATCGATTGCCGTACTTCAATTTCGTACAGGTCCAAAACGCACGGCAACTTGCCTCTTGGATCGCACGCGGTGCACACCCAACGGACATCAAGCGACTGCTTCATGACTTTTCTCCTTGGGTTGAAAATCGCTCTCTGATGGAGCTGGATTTAGTCGTTGATGGTCGCAGATTGCTGCTGAGACATGGAGATCAACTGCTTGGCGCGAACGGTCAATTGCATCTCGATTTTGACAATACAGAACCAGAGGATGCACCGGAGTCGGATAGGAATAGAAATGGTTCGCTGCCTGCAGTTACGCTTCCGTTTCAGCCGAACATACGGTTCGAAGCCCCTTCGATCGAAGCGGAGGCGACCTTTTCACATAACCATTCGAACGAGGTGCAGCATTGGACGCGTGATGAAATGCTGCACGCAGCTGAAGAGCTGGAGGATGACGGGAGATTGGAACAGTCCATCGGCTGGTACCGTATTATTCTTGCCCGTTATGGTATGACGGCAGAAATCTGCTTTCAGCTGGCGGAGTTACTCTATCGGACTGGCGATGTCTCCGCCGCTCGAGAACGCTATTACAATGCGATCGAGTTGGACGAAGATTTCATCGAGGCTCGTGCAAATTTGGGCTGTGTTTTAGCCGAAGCGGGTCAAACGATCCTCGCTATCGCAGCCTTTCAAGGTGCGCTATCGCGAGACGATCGTTACCCAGACGTTCACTACCACTTGGCAAAGTGCCTCGACGAGGTCGGCAACAGTGAGCAAGCTGCGAGGCATTGGATTCGCTTCTTGCAACTTTCGCCACAAAGTCCTTGGGCAGAAGAAGCCCTTGACCGCCTCGGTCGCATCTAGCGGACTTTCTGCCGTGCTTTCATTGAAAGTTCAATTTCGGCAAGCCGAGGGAGTTTATTCGCAATGCAGCTTGTCTAAATTGGCCTTTTGGGTACACTTCCATGGCGATTGCACCACTCCTTTGGTGAAACTTAATGTATTTTGCTAGCAATCATGTGGCTCCTATGGAACTCAAAACCCAAACGTACGACTCGCCGACCCGGCCTGTCGACCAGCTTGTTCTGGACTTACTCAGGCGACAGGCTGGGCTGTCGGTAACCGACTTAATGGAGCGGTTAGAAGTCACCGCGACCGCCATTCGGCAACGACTCGATCGGCTTGAGGAATCCGGTTTGATTGAGCGTCGCAAGCAAGGAGTTGGCCGAGGCAGGCCTTCGTTCAACTACTTCTTGACGACCAAGGGCGCTCAACAGGCAGGTGTAACCTACAGCGATTTGGCGATTGCTTTGTGGAACGAGATCAAAATGATTGATTCGGTCGAGGTGAAATCGACGTTGATCGAGCGGGTATCGCAGCGAATGGGAGTCTCCTTTCGGGAGCTCTTGGCCGACGGTCCGCTGGAGGATCGTATGCAGTTGATGGCAGGACTTTTGACGAATCGCAAGATCCCGACTTGCATGACCAGTGGTATTGGATTGCCGATCCTCGAGGTACAAGCTTGCCCCTACCCTGACTTGGTTGGTCATGAGCATGATCGCAGCGTGTGCAATATGGAAACGAGAGTTTTGAGCACAGCTTTGGGACAAGAAATGGAGTTGTCTCAATGTCGCCTGGATGGCCACAGTTGTTGCCAGTTCAAACCGACGGTTACCGTAGCAGGTGCGTCGAGTTGATCGTCCAACATCGATATTAGATTTCTAGTTTACTACCATTTTTCAAATTGACCTTGGAACGAAAGTACAGATGTCACACAAACTCCGAATCGAAAATTTGCATGTCGCTGTCGACGGAAAAGCGATTCTACGCGGCGTTAACTTGGAAATAAAGTTCGGCGAAACGCACGCGCTCATGGGCCCAAACGGCTCTGGAAAGAGCACGCTCGGATTGGCAATCGCCGGCCATCCCAACTACGAAATTACCGACGGAGCGATCTACCTCGACGATCAAAACATCACCGAGTGGGAAGCCGATCAACGAGCCCGGGCAGGGATCTTCATGGCGTTCCAACGCCCAATTGCAATACCTGGCGTCAAGACGGCCGACTTCCTTCGGCATGCGACGACCAACGTTCGACGTCCTGATCGTAAAGAAGGCGAGGACTTGATTCCGATGCGGGAGTTCCGCAAGGAATTGAGGTCGAAAATGGAACAGCTCAAGATGGATTCGGAGTTCGCTCGCCGTTATGTAAACGATGGCTTCTCCGGTGGCGAAATGAAAAGGGCCGAAATTTTAACGATGGCCATGCTATTGCCGAAGTTCTCTATTCTCGACGAAACCGATAGCGGTCTTGACGCGGACGCGGTGAAACTTGCAAGTGCTTCGATCGCTGAGATCGGTCGTGACAAGATGGGGTTATTGATTATTACCCACCACGACAAGCTCCTTGAACACAACAAACCTCAATTCACACATGTAATGCTCGGTGGCCGAATCGTAGAAACAGGCGGGCCTGAACTAGCTCGCGAATTACATGACCACGGTTACGAACGCATTCGAAAAACATATCCGGATGCGGAAGCTGCCAACCAAGAAATGCTCGGCAAAGAAGAAGCTGTTGCGGTCTAGCAAACCGTTTGCAACCCAAGTGAACATCCAAACAACCTATAGAAAATCACATAATGTCCACAGATATTGCAGCAAATGAATCGGTCGGCGAAATCAACAAGTACGACTTCCGCACCGAGAGTAAAGCGATCTTCAAGGCCCGAAAAGGGGTCGATGCCGAGATCGTCAATCAGATTTCGGAAATGAAGAACGAACCGGATTGGATGCGAGACTATCGCCTCAAAGGCCTGGAGATTTTCAACTCCAAGCCTATGCCCAAATGGGGCGGTGCTATCGATATCAACTTCCAAGATATCTTTTATTACTTGAAACCGACCGACAAACAGGGCAAAACGTGGGACGAAGTTCCAAAGGAAATCAAAGATACCTTTGACAGGCTCGGTATCCCCGAAGCAGAAAAGAAGTTTTTGTCAGGTGTGAAGGCTCAGTTCGAAAGCGAAGTGGTTTACGGTTCGCTCAAGCAAGACCTAGCAGACCAAGGCGTTATCTTTACAGATACCGACTCAGCGGTTCGCGACTATCCGGAACTGGTCAAGGAGTACTTCGGTACGATAATCCCATCGACAGACAACAAGTTCGCGGCGCTCAACTCAGCCGTTTGGTCCGGCGGTTCGTTTATCTATGTTCCGAAAGGGGTCAAAATCGAGTTCCCGCTGCAAGCATACTTCCGCATTAATGCAGAGAACATGGGCCAATTCGAACGCACCCTCATTATCGTCGACGAGGGCGCGTCGGTTCATTACGTCGAAGGCTGCACTGCTCCGATGTATACCTCGGAATCGTTGCACTCTGCGGTGGTAGAGATCATTTGCAAGCGTGGTAGCCGCTGCAGATATACCACGATCCAAAATTGGGCCAACAATATTTACAACTTGGTCACCAAGCGAGCTGTGGCTTACGCTGATGCAACCATGGAATGGGTGGATGGCAACTTGGGCAGCAAGCTCACGATGAAGTACCCATCGGTGTATATGCTTGAACCAGGTGCGCACGGAGAGATTCTTTCCATTGCGTTCGCTGCCAAGGGCCAACATCAAGATGCAGGTGCCAAGCTCGTTCATTGCGCTCCGAACACAACCGGTCAGATCATTAGCAAGTCCATCTCCAAAGGTGGCGGACGAGCTAGCTATCGCGGTTTGGTGCGTGTCGAAAAGGGAGCCAAAAATTCGAAGTGCAACGTGGTGTGCGATGCCTTGATCTTGGATCCGGCGAGTCGCAGCGATACCTATCCCTACATTGAGATCCTTGAAAAGGACGTGAGCGTTGGACATGAAGCCAGCGTGTCCCGCATTGGCGAAGAGCAAATGTTCTACTTGATGAGTCGCGGAATGAGTGAAGCGGAGGCGAGCACGATGATCGTCAGCGGATTTATCGAGCCACTCGTGAAGGAGTTACCGATGGAATACGCGGTTGAAATGAACCGACTGATTCAACTGCAAATGGAAGGATCGGTGGGCTAAATGACAACGACAGTTGCTCGCAACGAAACCACCGGCTTCGATCAGGCTGGCTTCGATCAATTCATAGATCGCCGTATCGATCCGGTTTGGATCACACAATCGAGGAGAGACGCTTGGGCTGCTTTCGAATCGATGGGATGGCCCAACCCCCGCGACGAAAACTGGCTCAGGTCGGATCTGCGAGGATTCAAACTCGCCAAATACAACCCAACCAATGAAACCGAAATGCAATCGGTTTCGAATGCCCCGGTTCGGTTGTTAGAAGGTGTTGAGGTGGCTGGTTCGATCCGTTCGGAGAACGGTATGGTAACGTCTGAATCGCTAGACCCGAAGTACGCAGCCAAAGGGGTCGTTTTTGGCTCGCTTAGTCGAGGTGTCCGTGACCATGCAGAGCTCGTCAAAAAGCATCTTCATGCACAGATCGATATCAACTCCGATCGGTTCGCCGCTTTGCAAGCGGCGATGTGGACCGACGGCTATTTCCTTTACGTTCCAAAGAACGTGGTGATCGACAAGCCTCTGCACATTCACGCAGCCATGGGTGACGGCAGCGTCGACGTTTCGCATGCGTTGGTCGTGTTAGACGAGGGTGCCGAAGCGACGGTTCTCTACGAGTCTAGCAGCGAGACTCCCGAAGCGGCTGGATTCCACTGCGGTGGCCTTGAGCTAGTGGTTGGGGCACGATCGAATTTGCGGTATGTGGGGCTCCAAGATTGGGGCAGCAACACCTGGCACTTTGCACACAAACGTGCCAGCATCGGTCAAGATGCAAATCTCCAATGGACTATTGCGGCCGTGGGTTCCAAATTCGCGCAGGTGGACCAACAAGTTGCATTGATCGGCAAAGGGGCCAACAGCCATGTGAACGGAGTCTTGTTCACACGCGATCGCCAGCACCTTACTTACAACACCGTTCAGCGGCATTCAGCCACTCACTGCACTAGCGACTTCCTCTACAAAGCAGTTCTCCAAGATCGATCGCGCACCGTTTGGCGGGGAATGATCAAAGTGGATGTGGGTGCCGACAAGACTGACGGCTACCAGCGGAACGACAATCTGTTGCTCAGTGACAACGCCCGCGCGGATTCCATTCCGGGTCTTGAAATCAAAGCCGACGACGTTCGATGCACCCACGGTAGCACGAGTGGTCGAGTCGATGAAGAGCTCATCTTCTACGCTCGGTCGCGAGGGTTCACCCGTCAAGAGGCCATTCGAATGATTGTCACTGGCTTCTTTCAACAGATTTTCGACCGCATTTCGATCGAAAGTGTTCGCGAAGCGCTTGGAGCCGCAATCGCTCGCCAAGTCCGTCAATACGATTAGAAAGTTGCACACTCGGAAATGACCATAGAATTAAGTACGAATAAGTTTGAGTTCGCTTGCAAGCTAAGCGAATTGAAGCCGAATCTAGCTAAAGCCATTGAAGTCGGCGATCGCTTTGTGGTGTTGGTGCTGTTGATGGATGGCAAGGTTTATTGCGTCGATGACCTATGTACGCATGATGGCGGGACACTCGGCGACGGTGAACTCGACGGTAATTGCCTGGTTTGCCCACGGCATGGAGCTAAGTTCGACGTCAAGACAGGTAACGCAATGTGCATGCCGGCCACCGAAGGAACGTTATCGCATGTAGTGCAAATTCGAAACGACGAAATTTTTGTGCAGTTAAAAGATAATTGATGGAACGGAACTGAATTTGAGCCGTAACGCGCTAGCGTGCGGGCCGGGAGTCCACGAATCAGTGGCCGTTCAAGCCTTCATGCTAGCGCATTGAGGCGGAAAATTCCCAAAATGTATAACATTTGGCTAACGCCTGCCATTTATTCAGACCTATCAAACCTTCAAAATAGCAAAGCGAAAAATGCAAATCACTGAAGATCATGTTCGCGAACAACTCAAGCTTGTTATCGACCCGGAACTATTCGTAAACATTGTCGACCTCGGGTTGATCTATGTGGTTGATATCCAACCGGGTGAAGAAGAAAAAGAAAATGTTAACATCGAGATGACGCTGACAAGTCCGATGTGCCCGGCAGGACCACAGCTCGTGGCGAACAGCCGCCAAGTTATCGAAGCCATCGAAGGAGTTGGTGCCGTCGACATCAAGGTTGTAATGGATCCGCCGTGGACGCAAGACAGAATGACCGAAGACGCCCGTGATCAACTGGGGATATTCTAAAACGCCAGATCAGCCTGTCCTCAGGCTGACAATGCATTTCAAAATTACGTTTTACGTCCGGCTGAGGACAGCCGGATCTGAGTCAGCCGAAAACCGGCTGGACCTGAATGAGCCGCAAACCGATGGACGCCCAAATCATTTACCCCGATCTAACGGAACTCCAACAAGAATTAGACGATCTAGAGACCTCCGAAGATCGAATTCAGTTCCTGATCGAGTTAGGACAATCGTTACCGCATTTTTCCGAGGAATATTGTACCGAAGAGTTCAGGGTGGTCGGTTGTCAAAGCATGGTATGGATTGTACCCAATTGGGACGGTAAGTTATTCCACTTTTCGGCGTCGAGCGACGCGCCTATGGTACGTGGTCTCGTCGCCGTCTTGATGTCCGCTTACTCGGCCAAATCCCCGGCTGAGATCACCGCATTTCCAATTGAGAAAGTGCTCGATGGAATGCACTTGCGATCGTTCCTATCGCCACTTCGAAGCAACGGTTTGCATTCGATGATCAAACGGATTCGAACCTACGCGGAATCCAAACAAAGACTACCGATCCCTACCACAGCCGCGATCGCTTTTGCAAGTTGTTCGAACGTCAAAGACCTAGGTCCGCTACATACAAGGGTTGAACAGGTCCGAACCGATTTCCCGATCCTCCAACAGGAAAATCAAGACGGTCGATCGATTGCCTACTTGGACAACGCCGCTTCGTCGCAGCGTCCGCAGTCGGTAATCGATTCGATTTCCGGGGTGTTTGAGGAGCACTACGCTAACGTGCATCGCTCCGGTCATGCATGGGCTGTTCGAACGACGGAAGGAGTCGAAGCCAGTCGAGAGGCCGTAAGGCGGTTTATCAATGCAGCCAAAACCGAAGAAGTGATCTTCACCTCAGGTGCGACAGCATCGGTCAATCTAATTGCCCAAGCCTGGGGCGATGCGAACGTCGGTCCAGGTGATGAAATTCTGTTAACCGAGATGGAGCATCACTCAAACATTGTTCCGTGGCAGCAGCTTTCCCAACGCAAAGGTTGCAAGATCCGATGGATTCCTATCCGGTCTGACTACACGTTGGATGTCGAACAGTGCGAAAGCCTGCTTTCGCCTCGTACGAAATTGGTGTCGTTTACAGCGGTTTCCAACGTGCTGGGTACAATCAATCCGGTGAAACAATTTGTTCATTCTGCGCATCGGGTGGGGGCCTTGGTTGTAGTCGATGCGGCACAGGCAACGCCACACGGTGCGATCAACGTGCGGGATTGGGATGCCGACTTCGTGGTCTTTAGTGGCCACAAGATGCTTGCTGCGACCGGCGTCGGTGTGTGCTATGGCAAGCAGGCGATATTGGAGAGCATGCCTGCATGGCAAGGTGGCGGCAGCATGATCAAATCGGTAACGTTCGATGGCTTTTCGCTGGCCGATTTACCGCATAAATTCGAAGCGGGGACACCGGCCATCGCCGAGATCATTTCCATGAAACCTGCGATCGAATATTTGGAATCGATTGGGCATGAGCGGTTGATGGAACATGAGCGCTTGCTGGTCGGCCATGCGATGCAAGGGCTTTTGAAGATCGATGGCCTCCGCATTTATTCCCCTTCACTGGAATCGAAGAACGGTGTGGTTTCCTTTTCGGTGGATGGAATTCACGGCGAGGAAATTGCGCGGGTATTGGATGGCCGAGGGGTCGCGATCCGAGTTGGTCATCACTGCGCGATGCCGCTCCATAGTCGGTTGGGTGTTTCGGTGACTTGCCGAGCGAGTTTCTATTTGTACAACACATTGGACGAAGCAAACCGTTTGGTAGAGTCGGTATCGCATGCGGTAAAGATACTCCGTAGGAAAGTCGTCTAGCCGGGCACTTGCCAAACGGCACTTACTTTGGACCGCAATATTCTAGCGGGCCGGAAGTCTAGTAATCGCCTGCAAGTCCGGCTAAGCTAGCGAATTGAGGCTCAAATAGCGCATGGAGGCTCAAAATTTACAAAGTGAATGCCATTTGGGCGCTAACTAGGCCCCAACGTCTGCTCGTCACTGTCCTCGTTGGGCGGATTGCGTTGATGTTCGACGTCGGAATGCATATTCACACAATTTCGTTGTTTTCCGGTAGGATATGCTTCCGTTGCATGTTCCCACTGTGTTAAGAAACGACCTACATGAATAACTTTGCTGATTCGGCTTCCGGATTTCCGACGCCCACGCCGAACCAACCTGGAATCTACGGACTACAGTGGTTTCTCCGGAGGATTGTCTTTGGCATTTTGTTTGCCGCTCCGATTTTGCTGACTTTGTTTGTAGTTTACCAAATCTACTTGATTCTAAATTCTTGGGTAATCGATCCGGTCGCGTCGTTGATAGCTCCTTTGATTGTTAAGAAAGGCATCGATGATCCGTACTGGACGGCCGTTGTTGAGAGGTATGTCACGCCACCTATTTCACTGCTGACGGTACTATTGATTTTCTATATTCTTGGGTATGCCTTCCAATCGCGATTGAGTCGATGGGTGGACTGGGGGTTCAGTTATATTCCCGGCATCTCGGTGTTGTATCGAGCGGTTCGCGATGCCTCGCAAGCCATGCAGGGCCCTGACGGTTTGAAAAAGATCGATACGGTAGTGCTAGTACCATTTCCTCATCCGGGTGCGAAGGCGACTGGTTTCTTGATGGGAGAGTGCCAAGACTTGAGAACTGGCAAGCAGCTGGCATGCGTTTATGTTCCTATCGGTCTCTTTCCACCTTCTGGCTATACGCTGATATTCCCTAGAGAAGACGTGATCAACACGGGATGGGAGGCCACGTCGCCATGGAAACTGCTGCTGTCGGGTGGGTTGACGATACCGCAAAAGGTCCCTTTCGACGCATCCAATTAGGCCACGTGGCGGTTCTCCTCTGTGTCCATGAGGAGCTTACCTCTGTCTCCGAAGTCGATCGCTTGGCTCTGTGTCCATCGCATCGAAAACACTTCGCGACCCAAGTCGGTGACAACGTCGAATTCGAGAAAACCAAGTCGAAGTTTCACTTGCGCCACACTTTGAATCTTGCGTAAAAGGTAACGTCGTTTCGTCATCGCGTTGAAGATCGTTTGCTGCTCTTCGGACCATTCGCTGACATTAGAAATCATCCCAACTTCTTCATCTTCTCCGTGATCCTTCCATCGACGAAGGCTCAAATAGCGGTCTGGTTGAGTCGCGGGAAAAGACGAAACGGCAAAGACGCTGTCCGCTATGCACGTTCCGTTCCTCCAAAGCTCCGTGCGATGAAATGGCCCGGCCCCCGGTTGGTTCCGATCGTATCCAAAGGTCACATGATCGAAGCGAAGATGTCCGCGAGGATGCTCCCATTTCTTTGCGTGTGCTGGGTCTTGAATGCCCAGAGGAGTGTCCATCAGCTCCAGTACCTTTTTGCTGCCCGACAAGAAGCTTGTCAGCCAAGAGGTGAAATTCGACAACGCGCCCAAAGGAGCATAGAACATGGCCAGGTATGCGAGAAACGCGATCAATTCGCCCAACGTCATCTCCTTGCCGATAACATCTCGTCCTCCGACATACCAAACGATCAGACCGCCAAGACTAAAAACGATGGACATCAATATGCGTGAAAACGCCAAAGCTAAAACGACCACCAACAAAGCTGAATGAAATGGAACTTCGGAGTCATTGCTCAGCCCGCCGACGGCTTGGCCATTGAGTATATGGTCGACCATATACTGCTGCAATTTGGGTGGTATGAGTTCCGCGACCACGCCGAGAATGGTTAGCACACACAGAAAGATCGCACTGCGTCGATGGGGTCGAAGCAGATGGAGTATGTGACGGAGGATTTGCCCCTTTTTCATGCATCGTGGGCATGATTCCTCGACGGTTTGCAAGCGGAGCGAACAGGCATTGCATCGAGGCGGATCGATTGGGTGTTGCATTAATTCCGATGCAATCTCGCGCAGAGTGATTTCTGTGTCCAGAGGTTCTTTTGCTTCGGCGGACTCAATACGTTTTTTCACGAAAACCTCGCGCATGCGTTCGAGGGATCGTGCAACTTTGTGAAATCGGGTCGCCAAACGATTGGAGAACCGCAGCATGTCCGTCCAGACGTTTTCTATTTTGACTTGCAAGAGCCCTGAGCCTACTCCGCAACGGTCCGAAAAGACTCGATCTGGCTCCAGCCGAATGTGCTGAAAACGGTGAGAGAAGGTATTTCAAGCAAGGAGAGGCTGTCTATCGAAACCTGCAATTCAGTTTTTTGCATTTCTCCTTCGAGTGAAAAGTCCGTTTCTATTGCGAAGAGTACAGAGTTGGCTTTTGACTGGCACTTGATGAGGGTGGACGACGACGAGACGAGGGCGGTCAACGCGGCCATATGATTTGGTAGATTCCTTTTGTGGCAAATAACCCTAGGCAGATCCATTCAAGCTGCGTTAGATGCAGAGGACCGCTATTGGTTCCAAAAATAGTTTAACCCATCAGTCACTCCATTCGAGTTCACTCGTTACCTAACTTGAGAATCAATCAAGCTAGAAGTCTTGGAAACACTTCGCTCTCGACTGGATCGCAAACTTGTTTTCCTCGCCTGTGTGTTTCCAAGCTTCTCCATGAACGAAAGACATTTAGGGCATTGCTTCAGATGCAATTCAATTTTCTGGTCCGTTTTTTGGTCCAGGGTTCCAGCGAGGTGAGCCTTAGCTGCAGCTTTAACTTGAGAACAGACAATTCCCCCATAGCTAGGTTCCATGGAGTTATTCATTTGGGGGCCGAATGCACTCCAAGCCAATACACTGAACATGCAGACCGTTGCGATGCTGACCATTGTTGCAACGCGACGTTTTACAATTCGTGATTTTTGGCGTACTGCGTATCGACCTAATGATCCGACTTCGCATTTCGACCAACTATTTTGATTTGTTTCAATGTGTTGATTTGTTTCAAGGGACTTCATTTTTGAGTCTCGGAACCGTCTCGGAACCGTCTTGGAATAGCTCAGGCTTTGTCGGGAGGATACCAATCAATCGTAAATTCTTTTGTAATAATTAATAATATCGGGAAACGGATCGATCCGCTGTGTTAGCAAGCTCACAAATCAACGGAATCACGCAGATTTTCCCTTCGGTTGGGAAGGATATTGTCTCCCTTACGGAACTGCATCGAATTTGACTCGGAGCGGCTAACATCCCCGACGCTCGGCGCCGGTAACTGGACCATACTGGCTAGACGATAGAGATCCAGGATGAGAAGCCTTTGTCTGGCAACTTGAAGCAAGCCTTCGGATTGCAAATCGCCTAGAATCATGGTCACACTCTCTCGAGTCGCTCCGATGATGGACGCTAGTTCTTGGTGTGACAAAGTTACGCTAATCACAATTCCCAAAGTTTGTTTCTTACCATACTGCTCAGCCAATTCGACCAAAAGCTGGATCAATCGGTCGCGGTTAGATCGAAACAGTAGGCTGCGGAGACGCCTTTCGATTCGAGCCCGACGAAAACCTATTAGTTTTGTGACGCCGATCGCCAACTGCGGGCAATTCTCCATTAAATGCCGGACCTGTTCGCCCGGTAGCAGTATGACCGTGGCGTTCGTCGCAGCTTCGGCTCGTTCCTCATGGCTACTGGAATGAAAAAGGGCCAATTCGCCGAAAACCTCACCGGGTTCAACAAAAGCCATAATGGCTTGTTTACCTTCTGGAGTGTTCGAACAAAGTCGAATACGACCCTCAGCCAATAGAAAGACACTGTCGGCTTGGTCGGACGGCAGATAGATTGCGGAGCCTTTACTGAAAGTCCGCAATCGAGCTTTTTGTTCTAGCTTGGTCAGTTGAGCCGGAGACAGCTGCTGGAAAAGTGAACAATTACCAACGTGCCAAAGTGCTTTTGCCATTCCCCGATTGTATTTGAGCGGTCACGAATGCGGAATGGCTGTGAGAATGGAGCAAATCACGAATAAGTTTATGCCAATGTAATCTTCCTCACAGAAACAGGAATCCATTGGAACCAAACTCTTGCATACATGCTGCGGCACTCCGTCGCCATGAAACAGAAATCACTTTGTAGGAATTACGAGAATGGTTATGTATCGATTATCAAGAATGGTACTGATGTGCGGGGCGTTTAGCGTCGGTGGGCTGTTATCGACCGCCTCGGCCGAAATCATGTCGGTGATGGTGACGATTCGGAATTTAGCGCCAACGAATAGCGTTAGCTTTGCTCCACTTCGACTCGGTTTCGGAAACGGAACCTTTGACTCATTTAACATTGGTCAAGCCGCTGGAGCGGCAATTACCTCCATCGCCGAAGGTGGCAGTGGTTCAGATTGGTTTCCTGCATTCGCTGCTGCACAACCGAGTGCCATACTTGGTTCGGTTGGCGGCGCACTATTACCGGGAACAACGGCCTCGAATTCGTTTGTTTTTGATACTGCGAGTGCCAATAATCGCTTCTTCACTTTCGGAACAATGGTTATTCCAAGCAACGATTTGTTTCTTGGCAATGACAACCCCGCAGCATTTCAATTGTTCAATCCTAATGGTAGCCTTGCGATCAATGCCATAACGCAAACTGCTGGACAAATCTGGGACAACAATTCTGAAGTTGCCATCGCAGCAAACGCTGCTTTTCTACTGGTTGGAACCAACAGCCAAAGAGTTGCCGAAAATGGACTCATTGCTTTTGATCGCTCGGAACTTGCAACATACAATGGACTGGTCACCGCTGCTGGTTACACGTTTGATAGTACGCTTTTGCCGAACAGTGGTACAACCATTTACGAGATTTCTTTCGCCGTTACGGCCGTTCCAGAACCCAGTTCCATCGCTCTGGCCGCAATGGTAATTGGAGGCTTTGGGCTCAGTATTGGAGGCAAGTTGCGGAAGAAACGCAGCAGGCGTGAAGTTACTGCATAATGTATTGCGGTTGCCTCGAATGGAAACAAGTTTACTAGAAATCGAGGTGATTTCACCGCGATTCGTGTCAAGGATTGACGAAGCGGCCAATTAACCTTACTTTTCGTGCTCGTTCAGAGAGTTTCATGCACTAAAGACACAAGGATTTTACGATGGCCCGCGCTGGAGCAATAACGTTCAAGGGAACACCGATGACTCTTCTTGGCACGGAGCTTGCCGTTGGTAGCCCGGCACCTGATTTCACGGTGCACTTTTTCGAGGGCGGTCTTAAAAAGATCACTCTAGCAGACCTCAAGGGCAAGCCGACCATCCTCAGCGTCGTGCCCTCGCTTGATACCGGCGTTTGCCAAATTCAGACGAAGAAGTTTAACGTTGAGTTGGGTGCGATGGGGGACAAAATCAACGCTTTGACGGTAAGCCGCGATTTGCCATTCGCCATGAATCGCTTCTGCGGGGCGGAAGACATCAAGGCCATGAAGGTCGGCAGCGACTATCAAAATGGAAGTTTCGGAATGAGCTATGGTCTGATGATCGATGAGTTGAAGTTGTTGACGCGAGCAGTTT
>JAYVPJ010000150.1:0-4679 GCA_043757445.1 Pirellula sp.
GCGGTAAAAAGCATCGAGCGAAGCGACGGAAGCCCAGCAAACGCAACGAGATACTACGACGCCTTGGAAGGAGTTGTGTTAGAGTGCTTAGTTGCCCCAAGTAAGCCAGACTTGAAAAAGCCGGGTTCGCGACGCAATCCAGACGGAACAGAGAAAAACTCAGCGGATCAGGTCGATCAGATTGCCGAGGCTCAAAATCGAAATCGAAAAGAAGGTGGAGACGCGATTCATAGCAAATCAAAATCGGAACAAAATCTCAAGAAAAAGCTGGACTCTTTTGATCCAGATGACTGGGAGTAGCGATAGATTACACTCAAATTAAGGTACTAAAGATGAAATGGCGAGAAACAAAAAGAGGTCAGCTTGCGACAAAAGCAGGCGAGCTTAGTTCACACGGAAAGCACAAGGATGCGCTCTGCTTGCTGGATCAAGCGATCGAAATTGAGCCCGAGGACCACATTATACTTGTGTATCGCGGTCGTGTTCTCGCTTCGTTGGAACGGTATGACGAAGCAGAACATTCCTTTCGGAGGTCGCTGGAAATTCGAGATGACCTAGTTTATGCCTGGAACGAACTTGGCTTTCTTCTTAAGGATCGCGAGCGTTACGAGGAAGCCGCTGAATGTCTTCGTACATCCGTAAGCTTGGAGGCCGATTACAATACATACACTATGCTTGCGAGTGTTGAAATGATGTTCGATAAAGTTGCTGCATTATCGAACGCACAAAAAGCATTGAAAATCAATCCTGACTGGGACGAGGCGATTGAGATTCGCGACGAAGCAATTGCAGCGATCGCTAGTATTCGCCCCAAGTAGTGCACCGAAACCGACGTCGAAGTTTCAACCGCCTACGAATCCGCCGCAGTTACCACCTGCCTCTTTACCCCCTGGACATCAGGTACGGCAAATGCCTCCGACCCAACAGTACCCGAACGGTTACTGGAAGTTAGAGAAGCAACTTCCAAATGGTTCGGTTCCGCTAACTTCGTAAAGGTTCGGGTTCTCAGACACATACCATTCCCAAGACCAAATCCTCCAACCAACCCATAATATTGCTATGTATCCTTTGCCAATTGAATTTGACGAATCGAGATTCGTCGGTCACACGTTGTATGAAATCGGATTCAATGCAAATCAAATACGACTATCCTTCGCTCCCAGTCTGTCGATTGTAGTAGAGGGAATAGTAAGTCTGCGCTTTGGGCAGCTCGAAGAAATTTCTATTTCATCAAAAACGCCGCGACTTGAATTGCTCCGGCTTATCGAGTCAACCGTCGAATCAGTCTATCTTGATCCGTCACGATCGGAGATGGAGCTTCGATTCAACGGGAATGTTAACTTGACACTGCTGGCTGATGACAGTTATGAATCATACAGGATTGAAACGGAGGAGAAATCGTACGTCGTTTGAACGCCTGACGCCTTGCAATGGAGAAGCACACTGGAACGGGTCAACGCAAAGTATTGAAGGAATTCGACTAGACGACATTCCGAACGATGTCAGAAAGCACTTAAGAGGATCAAAATGATTGTCGGAAACCGTTCTGTGTTTGCAATCGAATCTCGCATTAGCCAAGCCTATGAACGTCCAAGCTTTCTTGCGATCGGTTACTTCGTGCTACACATTTCTGGTGTTCGCTACGGCGTTAATGAATCCGACGCGACATTGCTCGCTTGTTCGTTTGAAGCGGTCAAAGAGCGCATCGAGGCGCGTGGAACACATATCGCGAGATCTCTAGATAATCTTAGCGCGGGAAGTATTGCCGATTCGTTTAGAGTAGCAGTCTATGGTGCATGTGCTCCAGAGTTGCACACACGTGAAACTTTCCAGAAAGTTTATGAATTATTCTCAAAACATAACCAGTTCGTTTGGGCACCGGACGGTGACTGTGCGTTCGACGATGGCAGCTACGTTTTGCAATTTGACGTTGGTGATAAGGTTCGGTTGATAGCTTTTCGCTGCGATTTGAGCGGATTGCATGATCCTGGAACACTTTCTGAGCTTTGGATCGAATCACAGGTTTTTTATGATACACTTCAGACTTGGGTTTATGACTTCCAGAGAGAGTGGACTCGACTTCCCAAGTTATGAGTTAATGTCCTAACAACGCTCAAGGTTCAATAAGCGTATAGGGAGATGTCCGGTGGTGCAAATCATAGCCGAATGGTTTCGATGACTTACCCGAACGGTCGTGTGCTTGCCTCAAACTACGCAACAGGAATCGACAACTCCATAAGTCGGCTGAGTTCGCTTTCGGACTCGACCGGTACCTTAGAGAGTTATACGTACCTGGGACTCGGCTCGATCGTCAATCGATCATTGACGCTGGCTGGCCTCGATCAGACCAAGATCAAACTTTCGGCAGAAGCGGTCAGCGATAGCCAAGACGCTTACACCGGCCTGGATCGTTTTGGTCGAGTGATCAATCAGCGTTGGCTAAAGACTTCTAATTCGACAAACGTCGACCGATTCGCGTACGACTACGACCGCAATAGCAACCGCACCTATCGCGAGAATCTTCTTAGCACCATCAACAGCGAACTCTACGCTTACGATAGTCTAGATCGAATCACCAGTTTCCAGCGTGGAACGCTCAACGCGGCAAAGACAGCGCTCACGGGTGCTGCGACCCGTTCCCAGTTGTGGGATCTGGATGCGCTGGGCAATAGCACTTCGGTGACAACCAACAGTGTGGTGCAGAATCGAACGCACAACCGGCAGAACGAACTGACGCAAGTCGGGACGACCAATCTAGCATTCGACAATAATGGCGATTTGACCACCGATCAGAATGGCAAGACGCTCATCTATGACGCTTGGAATCGGGTGGTCGAGCAAAAGACAGGTGTGGTGTCGAACATCGCGTTCGCTTACGACGCGATGAACCGGCGGATCAAGGAGGGATCGACGGTCGTGTACTTCAGCAGCGCTTGGCAAGCGATCGAGGAGCGCGACAGCAGCAACGTCGCCCGAGTGCAGTACACTTGGTCGGCAGCTTACATTGATGCGATGGTAGCCAGAGATCGCGATACGGACAACAACGGCACGCTGGAGCAACGCATTTACGTCATGCAAGATGCGAACTGGAACATTACAGCGATAGCAAATTCGACAGGCGCGGTGGTGGAACGGTTCCAATACGACGCGTATGGCAAGCGAACGGTTCTATCGGCGACGTTTGTTGCGGCAACGGATACGTTTGTGTTCAACCACGGCTTTGCAGGAGGCAAAGCGGACACAGTAACGGGCCGGGTGAATTTCCGGAATCGCGAGTACGACGTCGACCTAATGCGGTGGACAACGATGGACCCGATCGGCTTCGCCGCCGGGGATATGAACTGGTATCAGTATGTAGGCAACTCACCATCAAACAGGACAGATCCAACTGGGTTAGATTGGCTCGACCAGCTTGCTGGATTCGGGGCGGGAGCCGGTGACTCGATGTCTCTGGGCGCTAGTTGGGTTTTAAGAGATAAAGTCTTCGGCATGAATGGCGTCGACTATCAAGGTAGTGGTTACTATTGGGGTGGTTGGACTGGATTTGCCGTAGACGCCGCCTCTGGTGCTTTTTTGGCAAAGGGAGCAGCAAAGCAAGTAGGTAAACAAGTAGTTAAAGGCGGAGCAAAAGAGGTTGCGGAACTTGTGGCACGTGAGGCGGCTGAACGGGCTGCACGCGAGGCCACAGAACGTGCGGCGAAAGAAGCCGCAGAAGCTGCGGCTAAAAACGCCAATGGGAAGATATTATGCGATACTTTAGAGAACGCTGGAGCGCAAGTTCCAAAACATGCTGACGACCTTCTTGACACGATTCGCAAGACGGGTAAACCGCCAGCGGGCTTCAAAGGCGGTCAACGATTCAAAAATGACGGACGTGGTGGAAGTCAGAGTCTCCCTAGCAATAGTCCAGACGGAACGCCACTTACTTACAAGGAATTTGACGTACAGAAACTTGTCCCAGGCGTAAATCGGGGCGCTGAACGCATTGTAATTGGAAGCAATGGCAAAGCGTACTTTACTCTAGATCACTACAAAACTTTCATTCCATTTGGACGCTAAGTATGAATGATACGGATATTGCGAGGTTAAGCGAAGCAACGGGACCATTTAGATACCGGACGCAAAGTGCGATTGAGTCTGTGAAGCAGGCAATTGAGTCCAATCCGAAAATTGTATTATTCGTGCTCGATGGAAGCAAAATGAGAACAATTGATTGCTTATTCGATGAGTTTGCGAAGCAGTTGAAATTCCCTTCGTATTTCGGTCGCAATGGCAATGCGTTTATCGACTTGATGTCAGATCTTTCATGGTTTGAATCCAAGGAGTGGGTGGTCGTAGTTCATAGTGGAGAAGAACTTCTTGCTGATGAACCGGGAGAACTTGATTGGTTCGGTGAGTGTATCGACGACATTGGGGAACGATGGAATGAATCAATTGAGCTTGGAGAAGTATGGGATCGAACAAGTATCCCGTTTCACCTTTTAATTGTTCTAAATAACAGCACCGAGAATGGAGGTAGCTCGCGGTTCAGCGACCTCCCAGAACTTGTGCTCTCAACCACGTGTGAAGACTTATAAAAGGAGCCTCGTCAGCAGAATTTGTGGGTGGTTTTTGGCTCCGGAAGGTTCCCTAGCTGGTGATATAACGCTGTTTTTATGGTTTCATACTCCTTGAATCCG
>JAYVPJ010000151.1:0-17747 GCA_043757445.1 Pirellula sp.
CTAGCGAAATTCGAAAAAAACCTGCCTCGCGACTGTTTCGCGAGCGCCGAACTCATGCAATAACAAACCTATGCAATATCCAGGCTAGCGCCGTCGGCTATCGGTGGTTTCGTTTAGATGGGCGAAAGGTGCGTGCGTTTGTTCCATCATTGACTGTCTGATTTCAAGTGTGGCGTAAGCTTCCAGCTTGCGTTTTCTGCCTCGCAAGCTGGAAGCTTACGCCACTTATTTCTCGAACGGTTTTAAGTCATTAGGCCAAGATCGCAATCGCAGGCCATACGGCCAAGTGACCTCCAGGCGATCATCTCCGCGACCGAAGCTCAATTCGTGCATCTTCAACTTAATTCATTTAGCAACAACGTTGCCTATACGGACGGGTAGTGGTGGGTTGGTTTTCCCAGCCGATATAATGTTCCGGAACGGAAGCCTGTATGTCAGTAGCCAAAACACTAACGAGGTTTTGCGGTACGACTAGCATTCTAGACAACGATCCGATCGTATTGACTCGCACGACGGCGTTGGATCCCCTATTTCCGTACGTCCTTTCCACCGGATCCGTTCGGGCCAGTCCGATCGTTTGAGCCGGTTGGCTTTGCACCCTTCTCTTCTTTCCCCCTAGCGTGTTTGGGACCACCATGGTTTTCAGTGCCACTTTTGCCACCAACATTAGAAATACGATTTGGACCGTGGCCGCTCGGGCCGAGTCCGTCCGGTCCGCCAGGGCGATGCCCGCCTTTGCCAGTATCGGGTTTGCCTAGTTGCGGGTTCGCCTGTCCGTTGCTGGAAGGCCCAGTCTGGTGTTTTTCAGAAATACCTCCGCCCCCACCCCCACTTGGTCCGTGACTGCTTGCTCCTGTCACACCAATATTAGGTCCGCGACCACTTCCGCCGCCATGCCCGTCCGCAAAAACGGTCGAATCATTAGCAAAGGAAACGGAAGTGAGAACCAAGGCAAAGATTTTTAGTTTCATCGATTTGACTCCATCGAAAAGCAGTATTCCAAGTCGTGTTTATGCAGTCGAAGATTGCGACTCCAAATGGAAGCATAGGTCAGAAATCTTAGTGAAGCTTTGGATTTGAGGGATTTTTCACCCTCAACTCGATCACAAATCTGGCCGCAAAACGAATTCAAAGATTTTGAAAATTCCGTTTCGTTTCGTCCCGTCCAAGGCATTGGATATAAGCGATGTTGTCACGGACGAACAGCGGGTAAGCTCAGATGGATTCCATTCTCGCGGTTTGTCCAAAAAATCAACAGGGTTCCGTACGCTTGCCAACATTGGTTCTAGGGTAGATGGATTGATGGATCGGTCTGAAAGCAAGACGACCTCCTAGCCGCGTTCGCAAACAAACACTTGCACGTAATTGTCTGGTTCAGCGCCTACGTAACGATTGAATAGCAATCTGTGTTCCCCAATAAAGTGGATAGCTCCGCAGAGTCGGCCATCCGTCCTATTGGTGATCCTTGTCGTAATTCCCGTTGCAATATCCGCAACACAGATATGCTGATCGCAAATAAAGCCGCAGGCCGTTCCATCCGCATCGAGTGAGATTTGACCCTCTAACGATTGTTCCAAGTCCGTGATCTGCTGAGCACTGCCACTTGCCGTAGTCACTTGAAACACTTGAACAATACCTCGTTCGTCGCGCATCGGTGCATAAATGAATTTGCCATCGGGCGATGATACCAGCCAGTTGCGGGGACCTTGCACTCCTGGGAACTTGCGATCGACGGTACGCGTAAGTCGCCGTTGCGTGCAACCAACCATAGGCTTTAGCAACTCGCTAGGATCAACCTCGCTACGCAAAGCCAGCTGATCGCTAAGCTCCATTGCACCCAAAAGATCGCAGACAAAGATCTCATTTACCAAAGTACCCAAGTCATTGCGAACGGCTCCGAGGCAACCAAGAGCATACGCGTGACGCTGACCAAGATGGTCAACATATCCGTTGGTTCCAATCCAGCATTCTTCGACTGCTTGTTCTATGTCATCGCTGCCATTTCTGGCCAGTTGGCAGAGGTTCGCGGCGAGGAATGCACCAAACGATCCGCTGAAATCCTCTCCATCCCGACTGTTTGTTGCAATTTGCAGCCCCGGCACCATGAAACCAATCGTTCGCTGATCGCGCACGGCTGGGTCGGTTCGAGCCGCATGTTCAAGCCATGCGTCGTTGTAAGTGAAGCTGATCCAGCCGTCATGATTCCAGGAATGCGCGTGCGTTCCGCCGCTGAGCGCGCCATAAGCTCGAACTCGCTTGTCCTCGATGCGTTGGATGGAGCGGGCTTCCGCATGAACGAACTTGCCGGGCGCGTCGATGTCTACAATGGCGCCAAATCGTCGGGCAGCCGAATACGGATTCACTTGTGAACATGTTTCCAAACCATGAATGAAGACCACTCGCCTTTCCAGCGGATGGAAAGCAACGGCCCCAACACCCGGTCCATGCAACGCTTGATGTCGCGTCTTGTAAAGTCTCGCGATTTTGCCCGAATCGACTTCGACCATTTCAATGGAATCGGTCCTGGCAATGTGAGCGTCATCGTTGCGAGTGTCGTACACGGCCCGACGCCCGTCAGGCGAAATTGCCTGACGGTGATTCAGCGTATGGCCGTAGTTGCCAAAGGTAAGTTGGCGTTCCCAAACTATCGATGTAGGCACTATCTCGCCATCTTCGGACGACCCGAAACTGTCTTATCACCTGCTTTGTTGGGCTGCGTGATAACCGGCTTTTTACCATCCGTCGCCGAGCCTTCGTTGGCTGCGGACTCGAGTGCTTTCGCGTCGAGCTTCGTGGGCCAATTAATGAGTTCAAATGAGTCAGCAAGTTGTGCGTCTTCCGCTGCAAACGCCTCGAGGTTGGCTTCGTTCGAAGTAAATGCCAGCACGACTCGCCGCCCATCATCATTCGAAATGTGGTAATGAATCCATTGGATGTTGACCCCTTGAGTACCGCCTCGCGATACCACACGGAGCAGCCTCAACTTGTTGCTAGAGAGCCGTTCCGACGCCTCCACAATCTCCACCAATTCCCTGCCAACCGCGTTTTTCACGTCTGCTTGAAAACCTTCAAGACTTAGCTGTCGCCCCGGTTCGTAGTCCACCATATTCGTAATATTGCATTGAGCGACCACCCTATTGTCGATTACATATCGCAACGTTGCCTCCTCGCCGCTATCCCGATAGGTCGACCACTTTCGGTTGGCCACGAATCGATAGTAACCCAGGTCCGATTGGAACTGAAACAAACTGGCCGCTTCGATAGATCCTAACCGACCGGACATCGAGTTTAGCGTCTCACCTGTGGTGGTGGCGTCGATGGCGGAACGTAGGATTCTCAATTGAGCTACAATTCGAAACCCAGGTAAGGCTTCGCTTATTTCGCGAGCCTCTGTAATATTGACGGCAAACCAAGAAATGTATCCGCCCCTGCGATCGTATTGTGCTTTGCCTTCGATCTTCAGGTTTGTTGCCACTTGTCGCACCGAAGCGGACAGGGTCCCCTCAATTTCCAATTGAGATTTTTCTTCGTTTGCATCCACCAAACACATGACCAACCTGCCATCCTGAATGGCATCCAAATTCAGTAGACGGCACGCAACACTGCTGTCGATCGTCCATTTGTCAGCGATTCGAACCTCTTTGTTGGATAGCAATTGGTCGAGGAACATCGTATTGATAGGGCCTTCGATCAAGTCCCTTTCGGCAGCAAAGAGAGGATTGTCCGGACACGCGGCAATGATTCCTTGTTCGGTCCCTAAGCGAAGAATATCCCGACACTGTTCTCGCAGGCTGGTCTTAGTAATGTGTCGGTCGATTTGAATTTCCGAACTGGATTCATGGTAGTGTTGATAGGATTTGCAGCCAATCCATTGAGTCGATGTCTGATACTGTTCATCGAAGTCGACCGTGGAACTGGCCTTGATGGGGGCAGTTTTTGCCGCAATCATTTTGCCCACTTTGCTTGTCGCATCGTTGGTCTGGCTCCGAAGTCGAATCTCACCGTTGATTTCAAGAACGGACCGTACGCGAAACAATCCGGTCGCCAATTCCCCCGGCTTGTGGGCCGGCTTTGCCCAACCCGATCTAGCCGAAAAACATACCAATGAAGAAACTGCTGCAATGCTTGCGGCCATCCATTCCCGTCTCATTAGTCTATGTGCACTTACGTTCGTGAACTTTGAGTCCATGCTCGCATCCAATTGTTATTTAGGTGGCTGGTAGTTGTTGTATCTGTTCGTTTCTTTTCACCAACTGCTATTTGTCGCACGGCTCAGTCTCAGACTTCGACGGTATTCAACGTTACGAAGTCATTCGAGCGAACGGTAGAATGGTTTATCCATCGGACCTGCATCATCGCAATGCTTAGTAGAACCGAACTAATCGCTACATCTTGCCCAGACCTCCATTCGGATGCGGCGCCGATTCGCTAGCGATTCAATTGAATTGAGAACACTGCTTTTCGATCATGAAGGGAACGACAAAGTCGACGCCTTCGATACACTTCCCGAAAATGAGCAACTACCTTTGGGGGGTATGTCGCTTTTTTTTGCCAATACGAGTCCCATAATTCGAAGGTCATTTTTGAGACAGTCCCGAAAGTACGGTTGCTTTATTGGGGCACATACGAAACCTTAGTAATTATGTCTACGATCATCAATCATCAGTTCTTGCTTCGAGAGGAGAAAAGCGACATTGTTTCGCAAAGGGATGACCTTTGGGAAGCTTGCGCGTTTTCGCGGCGCAGTCCCTTTAAAGAATCCTACAACGAAGATGCAGTAGGCATCATTCGAGTCGACGACGAAACGGTTGTCTTTGCAATCGCAGATGGTTGTGGCGGAATGCGTGGTGGTGAGCAAGCGTCAGGTATGGCTCTGCAAGTTTTGACAGAATCGATTGAACGCAACGAGAGTGGTCCCGACCGATTACGGGTTGCGATACTGGATGGTATTGAGCAAGCGAACATTGCAGTGCAAGAATTGAAAATCGGTGCTGCCTGTACGATTGCGGTCGTCGAATACCACCGAGGCACCATTCGTCCCTATCACGTGGGAGATTCGATGATCTTGGTAACTGGAAGCCGTGGCCGCATACGATACCAGTCGGTCAGTCATTCGCCGGTAGGATTTGCAGTAGAGTCAGGTATGCTCGCCGCGGATGATGCCATGCACCATGAGGACCGCCACCTTGTTTCGAATGTTGTTGGCGATGTTCGCATGCGAATCGAAGTGGGTCCTGTATTGACATTATCGCAGCGAGACACAGTCGTGATTGCAAGCGACGGGCTATTCGACAATTTGAGTATTGAAGAAGTCGTTGGCGGCATGCGCAAGGGCAAGCTGTCTAACGCGCTCGCCGGTGTTACCGACTTGGCATATCAACGAATGCTTGGAATCAAGGACCAGCCATGCAAGCCGGATGACTTGAGTGTGATCGGCATGCGCCCTATCTAGAGACCGCCGTGCTCGATTTGAGAGACCTGTTTTGCGGTTAGACCAGAGCGATGAAACATAGGCTGCGGCAAAGCCGTTAAGGTGATTGCCTGACGTTTCGAAGCTGTCGAAGAAACGTATCCATGTCGGGGGTTCGCTCGTCTGCGTTTGGTTTAATGGCCGCCATAATGGCGCTTGCCAACGACTTGTCCAAATCTGGACGGAGTTCCAGAATATCTTGGGGTGGAGACGTGTCATGGTGCAAGGCCGCTTTGCCCGAGGTGTCCGAAATTTGCCACGGCAAGTCCAAAGTTACCAAGTGATAGCAAGTGACACCAAACGAAAATATATCCACCCGTTGATCGGTCGAACGACGCCGAACAATCTCGGTCGCCATGTAGAGCGGAGTACCCGTTCGATTTCCAGGGACCATAAAAGCTTTCGTGGCGGGCAGAGTCAGTCCAAAATCAATGAGCTTCACTGTCTCTAGATCACTCGTGCAGATGAAGTTTCGAGGGCAAATATCCCGGTGAATGAATTCGCGATGATGGACATAGTTGAGGGCTTCGGCCATCTGTGTGATCATGCTAAGTCGGCGACCCTTGAGTTTCTCTTCTTCCCTTTCTTGGATAAGCACCTGCAAGCCTGGTCCGTCGACAAATTCCATGACCAAATAGGGTTGGCCTTTGGTGGAAAAGCCATACTCCAATGTTTTAGCGATATTCGGATGGACCATTCCAAGAGCGATGTGCCCCTCCGAAGGCTTTTTTAGTCCTTTGAATCTATTTTCAAAGAATTCCACTTTTTCAATATCGCAGAGTTTCACTCCAACTATTTCGTTGTTGTTGAATCTATCTTTGGCGACAAAGAAATTGCTCATCGTTCCAGAAACCGCCGAACGGATTCGTTCAAATCGGAGCTCGATGTCAGCTCGATTGTTATTCTCGCTCTTGCCAAATATTTTTTCTAGTAAACCCATCTGAACTTGCCGTACGAGGAGAACGACGCTCTAAGGCGAGCGGCGGGATTTTTGTTGCTGTTGCGCTGGCCACTGGTCCGAGCACCGCACGGCCCGGGGGGGGCTATGCTACTGTTAAACGTCAGCCCGCCGCTTGCATCAATAGTAACGTAGTATACACCGTCCGTGTACGATTGCCGAATGGTTGAGGATGACGCATACTTTGTTAAATAACACAGGGGATAGAAAGGCAAACCGGAAATAATGAAAAAGCGTGAATTCACGATTTGGACCAATGCCAGACTACCCGAGGAAGCCGCGGAACGGCTTCGCGTGTCTGTATCTCCGCATCGTCTACTGTATGCAACGGAAATGAGTTCGCTCAATTTAAGCGTTAGTCCACCTGATTTGCAGCTGGCCGAAGCGGACATAGCATTCGGGCAGCCAGATACCGAGCAAATCATCCGATCACCAAAACTTCGATGGATTCATTTGACGACCGCCGGTTACACTCCGTACGATCGGATGGACCTTAGAGGCGAATTGCAGTCCCGCGATGCGGCGATGACTTCAAGCTCAGGGGTGTACGACGAACCCTGCGCACAACACGTTTTGGCCATGATGATGGCGTTCGCGCGGCAGCTTCCCGAATCCTACGCCGCGCAAGCGACCGATCGTTCCTGGCCGGCTTCCGAACGCCGCCGCAAGTCATTTCTGCTAAATGGTCAGACGGCGCTCATTTGTGGATTTGGTGAGATCGCAATTCGATTGTGCGAGTTGCTGGCCCCTTTCCGAATGAAATTGATGGGTGTACGGCGTCGCGCGCGAGGCAACGAATCGATTCCAATCATCGAAGAATCGCAACTTGCCGAATTCCTACCGCAGGCCGATCATGTGATCAACGTATTACCGGCTAACGCGACCACAACAGGGTATTTCGATGCCCGTAAGCTCCAATTGATGAAACCGGGCGCGTACTTTTACAACATCGGACGTGGCGCGACTGTAGACCAAGTCGAGTTAGAGAATGGTTTGCGATTGGGGAAATTGGCGGGTGCCTACTTGGACGTGATGACGCCCGAACCACTTCCACCCGATCATGCATTGTGGAACACTCCCAACTGCTTGATAACACCGCATTCGGCAGGTGGATTCGACGGCGAAATGATGGGGTTGGTAGACCATTTTTTAGAAAACTTACAAAGGTTCACGACCGGCGCACCGTTGCTGAACCGCATAATCTAATTTATCGGACACACATGTTCCCACTACAATTGACGTTTGTTCAAGTGCAGGATCGAATGTCATGTCATGGCATGGCCACCACCTGCTCAAATCAAGCTTGCTTGAAAATCCAAAAGAAACAAAATGCACAATAGACCAAGAAACCGAGAATGTCATTGCGAGCAGAGATAATTTCTATCGGCGACGAGCTTACTAGTGGACAGCGACTCGATACGAATAGCCGATGGCTGAGCGATCAACTGGGCAATCTTGGTATTAAGACTGCGTTCCACACCACGGTCGGCGATTCCATGACCGACAACGTCGACGCCTTTCGCTCTGCAGCCCGACGAGTCGAAATCGTAATTGCCACCGGCGGACTTGGTCCAACCGCGGACGATTTGACGCGCGAGGCCATAGCGGAAGCGTTTCAAGCGCCCTTGGAACTGAGAACGGAAGCCCTACTGCATATCGAGTCGTTGTTTGCGCGTCGGAAACGACCCATGCCCGAGCGCAATCGCAGTCAAGCGATGTTTCCAATCGGCTCACGCATTATCGACAATCCGCATGGAACAGCCCCAGGCATCGATCTAGCGTTGTCCAATTCGCAGGTAGGGTGTTCGCAATCTTGCCGGATTTTTTCGCTGCCTGGAGTGCCGGCGGAAATGATGCAAATGTACGAAGCGACGGTCGAACCGCGTCTCATTCAAGAGATGGGAGTTGGCGGGAAGCGATGGTTTTATCATAGCGTGAAGGTGTTTGGGATTGGAGAAAGCGACGTCGAAAAAAAGCTCCCTGATTTGATCCATCGCGATCGCGATCCGATCGTTGGAATTACTGTCTCCAAGGCGACCATCACATTGCGCATCGCAGCCCTTTGCGCGAACGAGCAAGAGTTTCAAAGCAAGATTCAACCGACCGTAGACGAGATTCAAAAGCAGCTTGGGCTGTTGGTTTTTGGCCAAGGTGAAATGGATATCGACGAAGCCACGCATCGAATGTTATTAGAAAAGGACCTAACGCTTGGCGTGGTCGAGGTTGGATCTGGAGCTTGGATTCAACATAGCTTGTCTAAGCTATCAACACAGCATTCGAACGGACTTCAAGCGTCGCGTTGGTTTCCAACTTTAGAGGGCTTGGACCGAGCTTGCAATACTCCGCGAATTTCCGATACGGAGTCGTTGCCGTTGGACACCAACGCACGAACCTTGCGGACGATTGCATTGGCGGCAGAACGATTTCGCCATGAGTTCGACCTGGATCTTTGTTTGGCTGCGGGAGTATATCCAACATGGGAGGCTGTTTCGCATTCGACAACGCTCCCGAGTTCGGATTTTTCCTTTGCTCTGGCTAGGCGAGGGAAAGAGACCAAGCAAACGACAGTCACACTAGGAGCTCATCCGGACGTGCTCTACCATCGACTTGCCAAAGCTGGCTTGAATTTCCTGCGGCTGGAGTTGCTCCAACATGGCTAAGCGGATCACGGTGGCGAAGACAAGCGATATCCCTCTGAACGAAGCCCGAGCGTTTCCTATAGGTGAGCGAATGATTGCGATCTTCAATGACGATGGCAAATACCATGCGATGGATGATTTCTGTCCGCATATGGGAGCTTCGCTTGCGGGTGGTTGGATCGAAAATGGAACAGTGGGTTGCCCGTGGCATGCTTGGCGATTTTCTTTGGCCGATGGGTGTTGGCTCGACAATCCAAAGATCAAAGCAGATGTCTTCGCTGTCTTCGTCGTGAACGATGAGATTCAAATTGAGATCGATGATGAGTAGTCTACCTTCGATTTCGAGACCCGACTCCGAAGAGCTAAGGAAACTGGATCGGAGTGTGGTTTGGCATGCCTTTTCACAGATGTCGAGTTATGACGGTTTGATCATCGACTCAGCCGAGGGATGTTGGCTGACGGATATCGATGGCAAAAAGTACTTTGACGGTGCGAGTTCGCTTTGGTGCAATATTCACGGCCATCGTCACCCGCATATCGATCAAGCAATTCGAGATCAATTGGATCGCGTGGCCCACGTTACCAACTTGGGTATGAGCCATCCCACGACCATTCGCTTGGCAAAAAGATTAGTAGATTTGACGCCTCATGGATTGGAGCATGTTTTCTTCTCGAGCGATGGTGCCTCGTCGGTCGAAGTCGCGATGAAGTTAGCGTTTCAATATTGGCGTCAATGCCCAATGCCCCAGCCAAAGCGAACAACGTTCTTGGCATTGGGTAATGCATATCACGGAGATACGCTGGGGACAGTCAGTGTGGGAGGCGTATCTCGTTTTCATTCCCTGTTTGGACCCTTGCTGTTTCCGGTTTTACGCGGGCCATGTCCTGACAGCTATCGTTTGCCGAGTGAAATGGAGCAGAGTGAAGCTGCCGGCTATTATCTGCATCAATACAGACACTTGTTTGAGCAACATGCAGAAGAGATCATCGCAGTCATCGTGGAGCCATTGGTGCAGGGCGCGGCAGGGATGGTCATGCACCCGCCAGGTTTTCTTAGCGGGTTGGCCGAACTCTGCAAGGAATTTGGTTGCCTTTGGATTGCCGACGAAATCGCGGTAGGCATGGGGCGAACGGGGAGAATGTTTGCGTGCGAGCACGAATCGGTGCACCCTGATTTCCTATGTATTGGCAAGGGGCTTACGGGGGGCTATTTGCCTATGAGCGCAACGCTTACGTCGGACCAGATTTGGCAAGCTTTCCTAGGAACTCATGAAGAATCTCGGAGTTTTCTTCACGGTCATACGTATGGAGGTAATCCGCTCTCGGCTGCGGCGGCGCACGCAACCCTGGACATTTTTGAGCGTGAACGAACTCTAGAAAACATGCCAGCCAAAGCAGAGTTGTTAAGAAGTCGTTTAGATGTCTTGCGATCGCATCCGGAGGTCGGAGACATTCGGCAGGTTGGAATGATGGCCGCCATCGAGTTAGTTTCGGACAAAGCACGGAAAACGCCGATACTTTGGCCAAATCAACGGGCTGGTCGAGTTTGCGGTCAGGTACTCAAAAAAGGAGTTTGGTTACGTCCCATCGGCAATGTCATTCCGATTATTCCGCCATTTTCCGCTACCGCATCGGAAATCGAATGGCTAACAAAAGCGTTAGAATTTGGGCTTTCTTGAACCGCTGGCTTGTGGAATCATGGCTTGCGATTTTGAACTTATTCGGGGATTATATGAGTGCTGATCATCTGCGATCTATTTCCCCTAGCCGAGCCCCTTACAGTTCTGAAGTCGCATTCCGTGAGTAGTTTTTCGTCTATCCAGAGAGCGTTGATTAGTGTCAGTGACAAAACGGGCTTGGTTGGTTTTGCCAAGATTCTTACCTCCCTCGGAATTGAAATCTACAGCACCGGCGGAACTCGCAAGCATTTGATCGAAAACGGCATCGAAGCGGCTGAGGTGGCGGTCTATACAGGTTTTCCCGAGGTCATGGACGGTCGCGTCAAAACGCTTCATCCAAAGATTTTTGGAGGTATCCTAGCTCGGCGAAACGTCGACAAAGATAGGGCGTCACTGAGGGAGCACGAGATCCTAGAGTTTGATCTCGTGGTGGTAAATTTATATCCCTTCGAGTCGACCATCGACAAACCAAATGCCGAGTTTTCCGAAGCGATCGAGCAGATTGATATTGGGGGTCCAAGCTTAATTCGCGCTGCAGCTAAAAATCATGCGTTTGTTACGGTGGCTACCGATCCCAATCAGTATGGTTCCATCGCGAACGAGTTGCAAAGCAATGGAGGCACGAGCGATGCACTCCGTTTGAAACTTGCTGCGGCCTGCTTTGCTGAGACAGCTCGGTACGATGCGATCATTGCTGACTATTTGATGAGAGCTTCGCTGGAGCACACGACATCCGCCTTGGCCATGCCGGCTAGTATCACGATTCCGATGAAACTTCAGAGCGGTTTGAGGTACGGTGAGAACCCGCATCAGAGCGCAGCGTTGTATCGATTGTTAGGCAACTCTAGCGCAACGTTGACGGACGCCAGGCAGCTGAACGGTAAAGAGCTTTCGTATAACAATCTATTGGACTTGGATAACGCGCTGTCGATTGTGCGTTGCTTCGCCAAACCGTCCGCAGTGGTAATCAAGCACAACAATCCATGCGGCGGGGCATCGGCGCACAAACTTTCGTTTGCCTGTCGCAAAGCGCTGGCTGGGGACCCTCAAAGCGCATTTGGAGGCGTGATCGGTTTCAACATGTTGGTCGATGTCGAAACAGCCGAGGTATTGTGCCAGCCTGGGCTGTTTATCGAAGCGATCGTTGCTCCTGAGTTTTCGAAAGATGCCATTTCGCTATTGCAGACCAAGCCAAAGTGGCGAGAAAACGTTCGCCTGATGCAAACGGGTTCACTAGGCAACCAGCCAGTGGAATTGATTTATCGATTTATTAGTGGCGGCGTTTTGGTACAGCAATCGGACAATCAGCCGCCCACCAACTTGAATTGGAAAACCGTAACGGACGTCGCTGTGGCGGAAGAGCTTTGGGACGACATCGCGTTTGGCTGGGAAATGGTCCGACACGTTAAGAGCAATGCGATCATATTGGCTCGCGATGCTGCTTTGGTCGGAGTCGGCGCTGGCCAAATGAGCCGTGTCGATAGCGTTGAGATTGCAATTGAGAAATCCGGAGAGCATTCGCAGGGAAGCATTTTGGCATCGGACGCATTCTTTCCTTTCGCGGATTCGATCCATCGCGCGGCCAAAGCTGGGATCATCGCAATCATCCAGCCAGGCGGCTCTCGCAAAGACGATGAAGTTATTGCAGCGTGCAACGAACATAGAATTCCTATGATCTTTACAGGGCAACGCCATTTCAAGCACTAGTGCTAGAACCAACCTGGAAACTTAAGAATGACAGCACTATTTCCTTTCCGTTCACGCCTAGGCATGGCAGTTGTTTTTCTGATGGCGAATTCGGCTAGTCCAAGTTGTTGGGCTCAAAAGACACTTGCCTGGAAATTTAAAAAGGATGGTCTAACCAATGTCGTGGTCGAACAGGATACGAGCATGCAATTGGAAATGCCAGGCGGAATTGAATCGACAACGAATCAAACCCAAACCATTCAAGCAACCAACATCACGTGGACAGTCAAGGAACTGACGCCGGACGGTCTAGCATCGATCGAACAAAGGATCAATCGTGTTCAACTCGACGTGAAGTCGTCGCTCGGGAATTTCTCGATCGACACCAACAACAATCAGCCGCTTATCGGTGTCGCGGAGGGCATGGCGAAAGGGATTCGTCCATTGGCAGGTGCACGATTCGTTGTCAAAACAAAACCCAATGGTGAGGTGGCGGAGGTCATCATTCCCAAGGACGTGTCGGATAACTTGAATGACCTCAGCGCCGCTGGCTTAAAGGAAATTGCTGCCAATGGTTCACTTAAATTTCCTACCAAACCGATCGGTGTGGGCGAGACCTGGCCGTCTCAATATGAACTCGAAATGCCGCCGTTCGGCAAGTTGATAGTGAGTACGACTTACCAATACTTGGGTGAAGAAACAGTAAGTGGAAAGATACTCGATCGAATCAAGGCGACGACGGCTGTTAAGGTTGCGGATGATTTGGGCAAGTCAGGTTTGAAATTAAAGAGCCAGGAATCGGGCGGCATGATTTGGTTCGACAATGCGCGAGGTAGTATTGATCACTCGGAATTCACCCAGCAAATGTCAATGAACGTACTGCGTCCCGGAACCGATCCGACCAAGCCAAACGCTGAGCTGAAACAGGTCATGAAGCAGACGATGAAGCTGAAGTATATGTCTCAGCCATAGCCTCGCTTTTTAGATAAGTAGTATTTCCCCAAGCCAAGTTGTGAATGAAACCCATGTCGCGCGCATTACTAGTTATCGACGTCCAAAACGAATACTTTACCGGTGCACTTCCGATAACGCATCCGGTTGGCCATCTACCAAACATTCTCGACGTAATCGATCCTATGTGCACAGCAGCATTTTATTAGCGAAGTCATCGATCGAACGACCTGGGCTGGGCGTATCGGCTTGGTCGTTTGATCGCTCGGGCTTTTTAGTAACGAAAGGAGTCACGCCCAATCGAGTGGCTTTAGCCAGATATCCCGTAGTACACGCCATGGCCTATCGATCAACAATTCCATGTTGCATCGAATGGCGACACGATCATGTTCTGCAACCTCTCCAATTTGGAAGCAAGGCAGTCCTTGCATAGCCAATTCAAATTGCGATATTAACGCCGCAGGTACCTCGCAGAGCAAACGACTGTTCGATTCGGAAAACAGCGCTACCTCGCGATCAATAAAGCTCGCTTGACGCATGTTCGTTATGTCAATCGAAACTCCAAGTTCACCAGCGAAAGACATTTCGGCGAGCGCCACGGCCAATCCACCTTCACTCAAGTCATGGCAAGAAACAATCAGCTTTCTCTTCATCGCTCGGTGGATCGCTTGGTAGCTTCGCATGGCCAAAGTGGCATCTACGGTTGGCACACTGCCACCCGATTTACCCAATGCCAACGCTGCGTAAGACCCCGCTAATTCATCACGGGTCACACCGATCAAGTAAACAGCATTGCCCGCCCGCTTGAAATCCATGGTTACAGCCAGGCGACAGTCGTCAATTTGTCCCATCGCACTGATCAACAACGAACATGGGATCGCAATCGTTTGCTTTTCACCACGACCGTTGATCCAAGTGAACTCATTGTTGAGGCTGTCCTTGCCGCTGATAAAGGGCGTCTTCCATTGAATCGCCAAATCATGACACGCGATCGCAGCCCGAACCAACGTTCCCAAAGTCTCAGGCCGCTCCGTGTTGCCCCAACAAAAATTATCCAATATCGCCAATCGGTTTGGGTCCGCTCCGACTGCAACTGCATTGCGAACCGCTTCGTCGATTGCAGACGTGGCCATATGATAAGGATCGTGGTCGCCCAAACGAGGATTCATGCCGCACGAGAGCACTAGCCCGCGATTGCTGTTGAGCTTTGGGCGAATGATGGCAGCGTCGCTTGGTCCATTGCTGGATGGTCCCACCAATGGTTTGATGACGCTGCCTGCTTGGACCTCGTGATCGTATTGGCGAATGATCCAGTGCTTACTCGCAACGGTTGGGTTCGCCAAAATCCTTTCCAAGGTCACCTCCATTGTCGCACGGTCGAGCCTCCCCAAATTGCATGTCGTCGTTGGTGCAGGCTGATAAACAGCTTGCCGAACGACTGGCGGCCGGCCTTGATGTAGGAACTCCATGCTGACGCAGCCCACTTCGACGCCGTAGTACATCAATCGCAAAAGCCCGGTGGGGTTGAATTGCCCAAGGACAGCAACCTCGACATCCTCATCATTGCATAGCTTTTTCAAGCGATCGATTTTGTTTTGCGGGACTGCCATGACCATTCGCTCTTGGGCTTCGCTGATCCATATTTCCGTATAGCTGAGCCCTTCGTACTTGAGCGGGGCTTGATCGAGCCAGACTTCTGCCCCAATGGATTCGCCCATTTCGCCGACGGCACTGCTAAAGCCACCCGCCCCGCAGTCGGTTACCGCAGTGTAGAGATCTTGATCGCGAGCTTGTAGCAGCACGTCCATCACCATCTTTTCGGTGATGGCGTTCCCTATTTGAACGGAGCCGCCAGAGATGTTTTCGCTTTCTTCTGTTAGCTCGACACTACTAAACGTCGCGCCATGGATGCCATCGCGACCCGTTCGGCCACCGATGGCTACGATCAAGTCGCCTGGCATCGCTTGCTTTTCGACTTTGTCCACCGGAATAATGCCGACGTTACCACAATAAACAAGTGGATTCCCCAAATAGCGATCATCGAAGTACACGGCGCCGTTTACTGTCGGAATGCCCATGCGGTTTCCATAGTCTCGGACGCCCGATACGACACCTTTCATGACGCGCCGCGGATGCAACACCGCCGGGGGCAATTCATTGGGATCAAAATTGGGTGATGCAAAACAAAAGACATCCGTACTGCAAATTGGTTTTGCACCCAGGCCAGTTCCAAGTGGATCTCGGATCACACCACCCAGCCCTGTGTTCGCTCCGCCATAAGGCTCGATGGCAGAGGGATGGTTGTGTGTTTCTACCTTGAATACAACGTGATCCTCGTCGTCGAATTTTACGATACCCGCATTGTCTTTGAAGACACTGACACACCAATCGTCTTTGCCCAGTTCCTTACGAATCTGGACCGTTGCGGCGAAGATCGTTTCCTTGAGCATGCTCTTGAAATGCCGAGTGCCATTCTCATCGCGATACTCAATTTTTCCACCAAGGGTCTTGTGGCTACAGTGCTCACTCCATGTTTGAGCGATGGTCTCTAGTTCGATATCGGTGGGATCGCGACCCTGTTCACGAAACTGCTCTTGCACTGTTTGCATCTCAGCAATCGACAAATAAAGCTGACCGCTCTTACTCAACGCCATCAAAGACTCGGCGTCGAGTTCTCGTATTGGGACAACGGTCAAACTGAATTGGTAAGGAGAGCCAACATGCAACTGATCGAGCGATAACGGGCCTACCACGACTTGCTCTATGGAATCATTGGCCAAGACTTTTTGACAGATCCGTTGCACAATGAACTTGTCGATAGAATCGCGACCGTCGCATGGGCTAATCCAATACTTTCGAAAAGTGCGCACCGAATCGACCTCATACTTGAGGTCGCGAAGCATTTTGAGCGTGCTTTGGGCAACGGGATCCATTACGCCTGGCTTGAGCATCGCGTAAATGAGCATGTAAGACGATGTGCTCGTAGTGCCGATCGGCTGATTCAACAAAGGGTCTCCGATCGCGGTTGCAATACAACGTTGTGCAATCGGGTCGGACAGAAGTTCCTTGGCAATTTTCTTTACTTGATCCGGAGCAAGTGCGCCTTGGAGAAGAAAACCATAGGCGGCTTGAATGGAAAGGTCTTTCGCAATTCCAAGTTCTACAGTCGATGTGAGCGCAGAATGACCCAGAGTATCCGGCTGACCATCAGCCGGATGAATGTCTACTTGCCACAGCCTCACGTGTTGCTTTTCCTGTTTTAAGGAGTTGTTCGATACGGTCGAAATCGGACCTTTCCAGTGCGTCGACCCAAGATTCGCAAATTGTGGCAAAGTTCTTCATCGCCTGTAAGGCAGGCGCGTGGTTTTCTTCCAAGATCTGTCTCCACATTTGAATATTGCTGGCAGCAATGCGAGTTGAGTCCATCCAACCTTTTCCAACGAATTGGAGTACCTCGGGAGAAGTCGCGGTAGCCAATGCGGAAGCGACCATATGTGGCAAATGACTGGCTGAGGCCAAGGCTTCATCATGTGCCTGGGGTGAAAGGCAACAAGTTCGCGATCCCATCGACTCCCAAAAACCAATCATTCGCGTGACTAATTCCGGAAATGTGTCTTCAGCAGGCGTAATGACCACTAATGCGCCGTCCAAGAGAGTGCCAACCGCATGTTCAACTCCACTATGATGGCCTCCCGCAATCGGATGACTGCCGATAAACTGACTTGGCGAAAGTCGACCGTGTGCCGCCCGAATAATGCTTTGCTTCGTACTGCCAACGTCGGTGAGAATAGCATCTGGCTGAGCCACACTGGCGGCAACCTGAAGCGAATCGACAATGGACTGCACGGGTGTACATGCAATTATTAAATCCGCTTCTTTTGCGCCGGCCAAAATATCGTCGGTCGCGATATCGATGGCACCACGTGCCAGCGCGGTATCGAGCTTAGAAACGGTTCGCCCAACCCCGACGACGGTTTGGGCTAACCGTTTCCTCTTCAAAGCGAGTCCAATGGAACCACCCAGCAAACCAACTCCGATTATGCAAACTCGCTGCCAAACCATAAATGCCAAAGTGTTCGGATTCTAAAGAAGAAACAAACTGTCGGATCATGCTGTTGTAGTGTACCCAGCGAGCATAAAATTGCGAATCGGGTAAAAATCCCTTTATAGCGGTGGCATGGCCCCCTGGGCCGTGACGTATTCGGTCTGCATGCTTTTAGGCGATCGGCAGTTTGCAAAGTACCGTATTTGTAATTTGAGCCTGAGACGCTAGCCTGGATATTGCATAGGTTTTTTGTTCTACCCCTATAGCGCGAAAGCTTTCGATCTGGTATCCATTGGATTTATGACAAGTCAATGGCGCC
>JAYVPJ010000152.1:0-4622 GCA_043757445.1 Pirellula sp.
ATTCTATAAATGGCCGTAGCTTCGTTGTGAACACAGCTCGCAAGCTTTTCAAATGCTTCCGCTGCCAAGAGGGCGGCAATGTCCTCGATCTTTGGACTCTGTATCGCAAGACGGACCTGAACACCGCAGCCAACGAGTTGCTCAAACTCCTTATCGACCAGCCAAAACCAAAATCAAGCAACTGCCAATCACAACTAACTCGGCCACAAATCTAGCAACCACTCAGTCAGCCAATCCGTAAAAATGGCTCAATTTCCAATCGGAAATGACATGTTGAACTTCTGTGCGGCACCTCGACGCTTCAATGAGGCCATGATCTTTCGACCATGGAAAGAAATCCATCGCCAGTTCCAGCCGCACGTGAATCCCCGCTTCAATGAGGCCATGATCTTTCGACCATGGAAAGGTCACCTGGAAAACATTCATCGAGGACTAGTCCTTGCTTCAATGAGGCCATGATCTTTCGACCATGGAAAGACATATATTGCACTGATTAACTGCAGTAAATCTCTCAGCTTCAATGAGGCCATGATCTTTCGACCATGGAAAGATCCCGGAATCGGAATGGGATGCACGCTTTGACGAGGCTTCAATGAGGCCATGATCTTTCGACCATGGAAAGCGATACGATTGTTGGAATCGAGATCAACGGTGTATCGCTTCAATGAGGCCATGATCTTTCGACCATGGAAAGGGCTGCGTTGCGCCAACCATCGACTTCATAATCGTGGCTTCAATGAGGCCATGATCTTTCGACCATGGAAAGTTGCTCGCGCCAGCAACGTGTCGCGGAGTCACGTGAACGCTTCAATGAGGCCATGATCTTTCGACCATGGAAAGATGCCTTTCTCCGACCAGCTATCGCCCCAACTATTCCGCTTCAATGAGGCCATGATCTTTCGACCATGGAAAGGTAGCAGACTTCATCAATCTTATCTTCCGGACCAACGCTTCAATGAGGCCATGATCTTTCGACCATGGAAAGGTCCGCAACTAGAATAGTTCCCGATGCTGGTGCAGCTTGCTTCAATGAGGCCATGATCTTTCGACCATGGAAAGTTCCCCGTTGCAAGGTAGTTCGGATCGCTTTCGATCCGGCTTCAATGAGGCCATGATCTTTCGACCATGGAAAGCTCAGAACATTAGTTTCTATCGAGAATGGGGAGACTGGCTTCAATGAGGCCATGATCTTTCGACCATGGAAAGCCCGTTGCTTCGCCTTGAAGCTGCACCAGCCTCAGGCTTCAATGAGGCCATGATCTTTCGACCATGGAAAGGAGGCGAAAGCGACCAAGACGGAGGGGTATACCTAGCTTCAATGAGGCCATGATCTTTCGACCATGGAAAGGAAGTAACCTAAGTATACCTACCCTATCGACAACAATGCTTCAATGAGGCCATGATCTTTCGACCATGGAAAGATGCCGACATGATTGGCTTAGCTGATTCAGCAGCAAGGCTTCAATGAGGCCATGATCTTTCGACCATGGAAAGGTGTGATCATTCTGGGATTGATGACAGTGACAGGACTGCTTCAATGAGGCCATGATCTTTCGACCATGGAAAGGGACGGGCGTGAAGTCGCGTTACTGTTTTCGCAAATTGCTTCAATGAGGCCATGATCTTTCGACCATGGAAAGCGCCCGGTGGGGCTGCTGACAGCGGCATCGCGATCTAGCTTCAATGAGGCCATGATCTTTCGACCATGGAAAGGTAGAGTCCGATGCGTATTCCATCACTACGGAAATGCTTCAATGAGGCCATGATCTTTCGACCATGGAAAGACCTACGTCGCACGTCAAGCGTTGGCTAGTGGGGTGTGCTTCAATGAGGCCATGATCTTTCGACCATGGAAAGGTAACATCATGCTTCGACGGACTCTAGTCGTCTCACGCTTCAATGAGGCCATGATCTTTCGACCATGGAAAGCCAAGACTTCTCGGTCCTTTGGATGGCAGGGAATTAGCTTCAATGAGGCCATGATCTTTCGACCATGGAAAGATACTGTAACACGGGATACCGGAACACGGGAGACGGGCTTCAATGAGGCCATGATCTTTCGACCATGGAAAGGAACTCTGCCTCTCGCACAACTACATAATTAAACCGAGGCTTCAATGAGGCCATGATCTTTCGACCATGGAAAGTTGCGGCGACCCTCGACTGCCTGAATCGCTTTTGGCGGGCTTCAATGAGGCCATGATCTTTCGACCATGGAAAGGTCTAGAACTGCTGGGCGGGGTTTCGCCGCAGCCTTGCGCTTCAATGAGGCCATGATCTTTCGACCATGGAAAGCCGGCACTCCATCGGCACCGACAGCAGCAGCAGCAACGCTTCAATGAGGCCATGATCTTTCGACCATGGAAAGGTCGACGACGAGACTATGGACTGGATCCCGTTTGCAGCTTCAATGAGGCCATGATCTTTCGACCATGGAAAGGGAATAGCCCCTATTCTAAGTAAATTCTTGCGTCGAGCTTCAATGAGGCCATGATCTTTCGACCATGGAAAGATGTGCTGCGGACTTAGGGACGTTCTTAGTTTTCCAGCTTCAATGAGGCCATGATCTTTCGACCATGGAAAGGAAAATCGACGATCACCGAACGACTCGTTTTGAAAGCTTCAATGAGGCCATGATCTTTCGACCATGGAAAGTCAACAGAGGAAAAGAGGCAAGCGTAATGGCGTTTTTGCTTCAATGAGGCCATGATCTTTCGACCATGGAAAGCTGTTGCTTTACTTCCGATACGAACGCAAGCGGAACGCTTCAATGAGGCCATGATCTTTCGACCATGGAAAGAAAAATGGCAGTGCTAACCTACCGTCTTTCCGACCGGGCTTCAATGAGGCCATGATCTTTCGACCATGGAAAGTGCAATTGCTGATCCCCAAAAGACCGAGAAGAAACAGCTTCAATGAGGCCATGATCTTTCGACCATGGAAAGATTGCTCTTTCGTCAGCAAAGAAACATCAATCGAACTGCTTCAATGAGGCCATGATCTTTCGACCATGGAAAGTCGAATCGCAGACGAAGCATCGCGACCATCGGCATAGCTTCAATGAGGCCATGATCTTTCGACCATGGAAAGGCCTAACCAAGCCTGTATACCAAGCCCAGCGCAAAAGGCTTCAATGAGGCCATGATCTTTCGACCATGGAAAGAAAACCGCCATAGCCGCGAACAAAGCGAGATGGAAACCGCTTCAATGAGGCCATGATCTTTCGACCATGGAAAGACAAGCAAGAAATGCGATGCGCTTTAAGCGGTGTGGCTTCAATGAGGCCATGATCTTTCGACCATGGAAAGACGCCACACGGATGCCGGACTAATCCGCATCGGCAAGGCTTCAATGAGGCCATGATCTTTCGACCATGGAAAGTTTGTCGTTGTCGTCGACAAGAACCCGACAAAGGAAGCTTCAATGAGGCCATGATCTTTCGACCATGGAAAGCTAAAACTAACGTCGGTTACTTAATGCGAACGTCACGCTTCAATGAGGCCATGATCTTTCGACCATGGAAAGCGTCCAGCGAAAGCTGGCACAGGAAGACGTCCAGCGGCTTCAATGAGGCCATGATCTTTCGACCATGGAAAGATCACGCGAGTTCCCGCTGGTCCCCAAGCTACCTTTGCTTCAATGAGGCCATGATCTTTCGACCATGGAAAGAGTTCAGCGTTTCGGACGAGGCAATTCGATCGCTGAAGCTTCAATGAGGCCATGATCTTTCGACCATGGAAAGAAACCAAGAAAGTAAAATCATGACGCTTCTAAAAAGCTTCAATGAGGCCATGATCTTTCGACCATGGAAAGCAGCATCCCAACCGTAGACATTAACAGCCTCAAACCAGCTTCAATGAGGCCATGATCTTTCGACCATGGAAAGCTTAACGTCCACAATCAAAGCATGCTCCGGCAGTACTGCTTCAATGAGGCCATGATCTTTCGACCATGGAAAGCAACCGCTTCATTCCCGCATCGACAACCTACTATAGCCGCTTCAATGAGGCCATGATCTTTCGACCATGGAAAGACATAACTAACCGCGTAGCAGTGTTGATCGTCGCCGTCGCTTCAATGAGGCCATGATCTTTCGACCATGGAAAGCCGTTTCCCCGGCCTTTAGGAAAAACGTGAAATACCATAGCTTCAATGAGGCCATGATCTTTCGACCATGGAAAGGGCGAAGTAACATGGGCCGCCTTAACACGGGCGACAAGCTTCAATGAGGCCATGATCTTTCGACCATGGAAAGTCACTCAAATTTGATCCTGACCAATATTCAGAGATTGCTTCAATGAGGCCATGATCTTTCGACCATGGAAAGAAATTCAGCATACAACGCAATCACGCACGAAGGCCAATGCTTCAATGAGGCCATGATCTTTCGACCATGGAAAGGTTTTTGCTTTAATGCCTGCGGTAAGACGTGGAAGGGCTTCAATGAGGCCATGATCTTTCGACCATGGAAAGGTAGTGATTTGACGACTTTTGCCAACGTGTAACCATCGCTTCAATGAGGCCATGATCTTTCGACCATGGAAAGTAACGTACCGCCCTTGAAATTCTTGCGGGCAACGCTTTAGCTTCAATGAGGCCATGATCTTTCGACCATGGAAAGG
>JAYVPJ010000153.1:0-17545 GCA_043757445.1 Pirellula sp.
GTTTGTATTTGGGCAAGTTGGCGATCTGTTCGTTCGCCCGTCGGACGAGGTTAGCCGCACTATCGGGATGTTCCAAACCAAAATACTTGGACATCTCCGCCAAGGTGCTCGATGTCATCTGTCGACACGGGGTCCATCCGGGGGCCATCCATCTCTGCTTGTCAGTGAATTAAGAAACACTCAGAAACTGGATGGCCCTTAGCCCAACCAAGCCCGAACGCAAGACCTCATCGGCTAGGCCTTGGGTCAGTCGTTCATAGTGCCCTGTGCGAAAACAAAGGTGCCAGGAATCATTGTTTTGAAGTTCCCCTGGACCGACCAAATGAGACGCAGCTCTTTTCAAAAAGAGCGTCGCCCCCGTTATTTTCCATCGTGCTTAGAATACGAGCGGCCAGATTCGATTGCTAGGCGTCATGCGCTGATTCCATTGAATCGGGTGTTTCCAAGAAATGTGTCTCTCTTGGCAATCGGACGGACTTAGCATGCCCGCAGAATCCCATTTGAATCGCCATTTCTCAATTATTAAACGATCCTCAAATCGCGGCATGTTTGTTCGTAGCTAGCTTCTAGATCAAGCGGGACTGCAAATTCATCGCTTAGCCAGAGTGGCAAAACAGGAAGAGGTTGGCCCTGTGTCAGCTCACGATTCCAAGTTTCCAGAACGTGAATAACTCCCCGCGGACGCCATCGGCAGGCACATGCGTACATGGTCGAAGGAGCATTGCCGAGTGCAGGATCGCGTTGGCCAGTTAGCGCCAACAACTCAGCGTATAGATTGAAAGCTCGAGAGCTGACAATATCTACCAACACTACCGAAACGTGTTGACGAAGCAAGGCAGCGCACTTAGCAACGAATTGGTTGCGGCTCTCAGAACGATCTTTGTTTGCGGGACTAATCAATTCGATGGCCGCGACCAAACGTCGACCGCGACTGGCGTCGTAAACCCGGACTTCGTATTCGTCGATATCGCACAGTTCCGTTTCCATTACCAAACTTGGCTCGGAAGGAGCCCATGTTACGGTCGCACTTGCGCTGTCAGCGCGAGCTCCGATGGGACTACCCTTTCCTTGGAACTCGAAACTCGCTACGTCGACTTCAGCATTTGAACCTATGTGAACTCGCGGACCGGCGACGTATTGAGGCGGCAACAGTTTTCCAAGTTGTTGGACAATGACCATTGGCCACCCGCCATGGACTTCTTCCCATGATGAACTCTGGCTTAAAGGCGGTCGAAAATGATCACGTAGCGGCATGAAGTATTCTCCTTGCCCTACATCGTACATGAACGATGCGTCCTCACGAGCATCGTTTTTACGGCAATTACTGATTTTTCGTACTTGTGACGCGTGCGGATACTTCCCTCCGGATGCTCACTCTCGATCCGTCGGCGGCTTGGTACGAGGTTGAATTTTCCATTGGCTATCGAAAAAATCGGCCGCGATGACTTTGCCCGCTGACTCGACGCTCGGTGGTTCCGTGATATCGAGAATCGCCCAGTCGGGCAATTTGGGATTTTGCAGTGAGTTGGTCTTGTCGTGAACTTCGCGAAACGTGAGCCCTGAATTGAGAATGATGTACCGGCTCTGGTTCAACGGATTCGGATAACACAGAACCGGCACACTACTCCCTGACGGCCCTTGCTGACTGCCCATTTTTACTACCTGATCATTCCAAGTCAGCATCTTACTGAGGCTCTTACTGGCCAGGATTTTTCGTATGAGAGAGTTGGTGTTAGGAGTTCCCCACAGAACAAGATTGCAATCTTCGATGTCTTGCTCAGTAACCTCATTGGCTTTTCGAACGATGGCGTCACCGCGCATGAGTGATCGCCAGCGGATCAAAAAATGACTTGCTTCGATACGAGACCATTTGTCGCTGACTGTTCCATCCGGCAAGCCATCGGGCAAAACCACCATGAACCGCGATTTGAAACCATCATCCATCGGGCCTTGGAGCATGGGTCTCTTTACTAAGCCATCCGTTGAATGTTTCTCTTTCACATTCCATATCCAAGACGCAACGTGATCGTTGATCTTTGGCAACGCTTCCACACCATCAACCCATACCGTTGGCAATTTTGGCAAGGCGGGCAACCGGATCGTTAGTGCACTGACATTTTTTGTTTTGACTTGGATCGTATTCTTTGCTTCGTCCCAGTTTGCGTCAGCCCGGGTGTCTTCCCATGGCTCTGTCATGCCCGAAATCTGAAGCCAATGTGCGCGACTATACGCCAGCGTTCGAGTCTGCAGGATCACCTTTTTCGGCAACGCATCTATTCCGCTGGCCACGGCCTTTTCTATTTGCGATTGTACGTCCTTGATCACTTCGGGATGGTACTTGTGGCCCATACCGGGGCCAATCCAATGCGGTGGACGCAATCCCTCTTTGTCGAGGACCTCCGCCATGTACTCAGCGGAGTCGCGTTGTGGATCGATCTCGCCAGAATAACAAATCAAAGGGACATTGAGGAAGTTGCGTGCGTAGTTGGGGACATCGTAGACTCCCCAAAGTTTTTGCTCATACCAAGGTGGCATTTTCTCCGGGGTCACTTTTTGATATCGCTTCACATCGACAAATCCGGCGCCCGTATGGACACAAGCCCATTGGTCTGCGAAGTGTGCGCCGATGTGCCAAGCTCCGGCGCCACCCATACTGAAACCCGCCAAGGCGATTCGCTTGCGATCGATATTGAAACGTGCAACCGCATCGTCTCTTGCTTCAAATACATCGGTTTCTCCAGCGCTTTTCCAACCATTGCAATAGCGGCCGAAGGGGTGAATCACGATCGTACCTTTAGGCTGAAACTGACCGGGCTTCTTTGCGTTAAGGCGATTGAAAACAAAATGCATATCGGTATCTGTATCGCCTCGGCCATGCAACCATATCCACATGGGGGCACCAGATTGGCCAGTACCAAAGGCCAGGCCCTCTGGAACTTCAACACCATAAGGTTGAGGCGAGTCATCGATCTTGGAATAGAAACCAAGTATCTTTTGTCCGCTTCTGTCCATCCAGGGTGTTTCGTTCTTTTTCAATGAACTGATTCGTTTTGCAGCCTCATCTAATAAAGCGGTCGCCTTTTTTAGGTCTTCGTCGGGATTCTTGCCATACCATTCATGGAATTCGATAGCGTATCGAACTGCCTTGAGAAAGATATCGGCGTCCGCGGAGCGGGGATGTTGTTTTACATCGGAAAAGTCACGCGACAGCTTCTGGAGTCTGACCTCGAGCGTCTTGATTTGGTCGGCGTTGAGTTCAACGGCCGGTTTAGGTGGAAGCGATCCACGGAGCGAGGCTGTCGCACCATCGGGCTGCAGCTGCGCATGCGCAATGGAGGAAAGTATAGCGAGTAGAATTAGAATTAGAGGTTTCATGGAGTTGCGAATGGTATTAGGCGAGCGGCAGAATGAAAAGTACTGTAGGATGAGACCAATGTCCCGTCCGTTGACTCGTTCGGGACAATGGTCCCAAACTACAACTGGTCCGTGCGTTCCCAGGCTTGAGCCTGGGAACGAGTAGGCGAGCGGATGTTATTGCTTCGCATGGGTCGGGTACAACAAATACCCTTCACGCATTTTCAAAAAATCGCTAACGCCGTCGCAGATGGCTGGCTCCAGTTCGGCGCTTGATCGTCCGTCCAGCAGTAGCCTCATCGCGGATTGATTGCTAAGCAACCGATTGAGGTTCGTGGTATCCCATGCCTCAGGGTATAGTTGACGCAACGTTGCAGCTAAGGTCAGACCTACTCGGACAGGCTCAAATACCTTTCTATCGGTAATGATGATGTTAATTCCATTACAAGCTTCATTCGTGAACTTCGTTGATGTCGGCGTGAACTCGATCGGAACAAAAGTCACTCCTGGCATTTGCCTTTCATTCAATTGCTTTGCCAATGCCCGACCATCCATCCAGGGCGCGCCCACCACTTCAAATGGAGTATCCGTTCCACGCCCGACGGACACATTCGTCGTTTCGATGAGGCCGATGCCAGGATATAGCAAGGCTTCGGTTAAGCTACGCATGTTGGGCGAGGGATTCACCCACGTCAGGCCAGTGGCATCCCAATAGTCGGACCGCTGCCAACCCTCACATGCGATGACTTGCAGATCAAGCTCCAATTTCAATTCCTGTTTAAACATTCTAGCTAACTCGCCAATGGTCATACCATGCCGCACGGGTAGGCGATAGAAGCCAACAAAGGACTCCGACTTCGGATCCAACATCGGACCGACGACGTCGACGCCATTGATTGGATTGGGACGATCCAATACGACAAACCTTCGATGGTGCTCTGCAGCCGCAATCATGGCTTCACCCATCGTTGAAATGTAGGTGTAAAACCGAGTGCCGATGTCCTGGATATCGAAGACAACCGTGTCGAGATCGGATAGCATTTGCTTTGAAGGGCGACGGGGCTCGCCATAAAGGCTATAGATCTTAATCCCTGTGCTTTTTTCTTGGCTATCGGAAACCTTTGCAATATCCAGTTTTCCCTCGAAGCCATGCTCAGGACTAAACAGGACCTTGAGTTCTAGATTCGACGCGTTTTGGAATAGTTTCACGCCGCTTTGTCCGGCTTGATTTCGACCGGTGTGGTTCGTAATCAGGCCGATTCGCTGGCCGGCTAGTTCGCGAAAACTGTTTCGTTCAAGCACATCGAGGCCGGTGAGTACCGATGTTCGCGTTGGCATATTCGTCGGAGAATGCGTGTCCATCGTTGCGGCAATCACATTCAAAATTTTGCCCGCCAAAGGGTTCACAAGTCCTTTTCCCGTAGGATGAACGCGGTTGCTCAGAAAGACAAAGTACAAGTCCAGTTCTGGATCGATCCATAGCACGTTGCCCGTAAATCCTCCATGCCCAAACGCAGATGGACTCAAAAGATCACCTCGATTGATCGAAAAGCTCGAACGTTTGTCCCAGCCCAATCCTCGAATTCCACCCGGAACAGCATATCCTTGAGTCATCGTTGCGACGGCAGTTGACGAGAGAATCCGCGAAGGCTCGCGATCTTGGGTTTTAGGGGTTGTTCCATTGCGTAACATCATTTGAGCATAAAGGGCGATATCCTCTGCGGTCGAAAAGAGACCGGCATGACCCGCGATTCCCCCCAATGCAAAAGCCCGCGGATCGTGTACCTCGCCTTGCATCCATCGACCTTCCCTCTGCTCTGTCGGTGCGCACTTGGCTCCTAATTCTGCGGACGGTAAGTATCCAGTATGTTTCATTCCCAACGGTTCAAAGATGTTGTCCCGCGAGTACTCTCGCAAGTCTTTTCCAGTGATGTGCTCTACTATTTTCCCAAGCGCGATGAAGTTAACATCAGAGTATTTGAAGGCGGTTCCTACCGGCGCAACTAGCTTCAATTCACAAATGCGATCCCACGCTTTTGCAGGACCATCCATGTAGTCGGACATCGCGTTATCCGGAATCAAACCGCTGCGGTGCAGCAGCAAGTCTTGGACTGTGATGCTCCCTTTATCGTTTTGCGCAAACGCCGGGAAGATGGTCGCAATCTTGTCTGACAAACTCAGCTTACCCAGTTCGATGAGTTGCATGATGCTGGTGGCAGTAGCAACTGGTTTGGTGATCGAAGCCATATCGAATACCGTATCGATCGACATGGGTTCTACCGAAGGTTCGAGACGTTTGTTTCCGTAGGCCTTCAACAGCACTATCTCATTCTTGCGCCCAATGCAGACAACACAGCCGGGCATTTTGCCCTCGGAAATACCCACTCCGATGAGGTCGTCGATCGGAGCAAGTCGCTCGACCAAGGCTCGATTCGATTCGCTCAAGACCAAAGACGATGATTTGGCAGAATCTTGGGCGAATACACGCACCCCCATCAAAACAAAATGGATAGCCACAATAACCTTAAGTGCGACTTGCCAACAAGTGCTGTGTCCAATGGACAAATGCGACCGTCGATTACTTGACGCGTTGCAAGGACATTGAATCATGATGCAGGTCTTTCGGGTAATGCAATTGTGGTGTGAGGCCGCGATCGACTGAACAAGGAGAAAAACAGTCCCGAGACGAAGGTAATGACGGAGCCAAAAACGGCCAGCCAAGGAAACCACATTTTGAAATCCCAAAGGGGCAATCCGAACTGGATGAATAGCATAGAGCACAGTCCAATCGCAGCCCCACTCAATGCTGCACCTTGGTTTGTCCGCTTCGTGAATACTCCTAAAGCAAATAGCCCAAGCAGGATGCCTGACGAAAATCCGGCGATGGTCAACGCGTTGTCGATCACGCTCTGGTTGAATGTACTTGCCCATACACCGATCGCAATTTGCAACCCACCAAAGAAGACTGTTAGGAGTCGGGTGATCCACACTTTTCGTCCCTCAGACGGAGGCACCGCGCAACTCGGCAACCACAGATCGCTGACCACAGAAGACGCTGATGCGCTAAGTGAGCTTGAAAGCGTGGACATCACCGCTGCCAAGATAGCAGCCAGCATCAATCCGATAAGCCCGGTATTCCTCGGAAACGAATGGATCATGAAGTGCGAGAAAATGGCATCGTTCTTAATGCCAGTTGGAAGCGTTTCTTGGCTGGAGTAATAGCATGCTAGCAACATTCCGATCAAAAGAAACAAGGCGAATTGCGCAAAGACTACGATACCACTCCACACGATGGCTCGAGCTGCATCGCGTTGGCTTCTCGAGCTCAGGTAGCGCTGTACCATCATTTGGTCAGTGCCATGTGAGCCCAACGAAAGAGTGGTTCCACCGATCAGACCCGCCCACAACGTATACGGCTTGGTCAGCGAAAACTCCCAATCGATCAGTGTCAGCTTGTTGTTGGCACTCGCAAACTCAAAAAAGCCGGTCCAGCCATTGGGCAAGTTACTAACAATTACGAAGAGGGCAGCGACGCTACCGACGATGTAGATAATGAATTGTACGCAATCGTTCCATACGACCGATCGCATGCCTCCAAAGTAGGTATACAGCATCGTGATGACGCCGATCGAAACTGCGCTCCACAACAATGGCCAACCGACGAGTTCTTTGAGCACCATTGCTGCAAGAAAGAGTCGCAAACCGTCGCCGAGATTGCGAGTCACTAAAAAAAGTACCGATGCCACCCGTTTGGCATGCATGCCAAAACGCACTCCGAGGATTTCGTAGGCGCTCATCAGCTTGCCTTCGAAGTAACCTGGCAAGAGAAAAACCACTACGAGGATCCGACCCAATATGAATCCGAGGGCCAGTTGTAGGAATTTTAACCCTGTTTCGCCAAAACCGTGGCCTGGAACACTCAATACGGTTGCTGTGCTTGTTTCAGTAGCCACGATGGAGCCTAGTATTGCCCACCAAGGCAAGTTACGATCTCCGAGCAAGTAGGATTCAATGGAGTTGTTTTTGCCTCGAAATCTCAAACCAATTACGATCGAAGAAAGTACAGCAGCCACCAGTACTACGATATCGATGATTCCAAGCGGGATTTTCATCCGTTACCTTTGGATAAGATATGATCAAGTTTCGGAATACGCTGCGAAACGACCGCAGTGGACGGCCCCCATCATAGACGATTTTGAACGATAATTCTTCATTGCCAACGCAATATGCATTACCTTGTAACCGAACAGCCCAACGCCACATCCTCGGGAATCGATACTCTATCCGCCATCGAAATAGTGCGACTGATGAATTCGGAGGATCGAAAAGTTGCAGCGGCGGTAGAGCTTGAGTCTGAGATCATTGCAAAGGCAATAGATGCGATCGCGTCTCGCATTGCAAAAGGGGGGCGGCTGATTTATCTCGGGGCGGGCACTTCAGGTCGATTGGGGGTATTGGACGCATCGGAATGTCCGCCAACTTTCAATACTCCGCCGGAAATGGTAATCGGAATCATTGCTGGCGGCACGAAGGCGTTGACCTCGGCCATCGAAGGTGCAGAGGATCATTCCGAATCAGCGATCGTGGACTTGAAGGCTCGAAATTTGTCGAACCGCGATGCATTGGTAGGGATAGCGACTAGCGGTCGCACTCCCTACGTTATTGGGGGTCTTCGCTACGCTCAAGAAGTCGGCGCCTGCGCGATTGGTTTAACCTGCAATCCCGATTCCGAACTAAGTCACTGTTCCGATATCGTGATCGCTCCCATCGTTGGCCCAGAGGTGATCAGTGGATCGACCCGCCTAAAAGCTGGCACGGCAACAAAGATGGTACTCAATATATTGACCACGGCGACTATGGTTTCGCTTGGAAAGACCTACGGTAATTGGATGGTTGACTTGCGAGCAACAAACATCAAGCTCAAGGCTCGAAGCATTCGCATCGTGGCGGCGATCACTGGCCTGAGCGAACAACAAGCGGCTGAACAACTCGCGCGTTGCGATGGCGAGGTGAAGACCGCGATCGTAGCGACGAAACGATCGGTTGAGGCATGCGAAGCCCGGGCACTATTGGCCCGTTCAACGGGCAAATTACGCCTCGCACTCGAACTGACATTATGAACACAGTATGAACACATTATGAACACAGAGAAGCAAACAAAATTCGTTCTAGGTGTCGACGGAGGCGGTTCCAAAACAGTTGCTTGGATTGCGAATGTATGGCCTTCAAAAGGACGTTGCTCCGTTGAGCTGGAGGTCGTAGGACGAGGTCTTGCGGGGCCAAGCAATCCTCGTTCGGTAGGGTTCGAGGTCGCATTTTCAAACCTAGATTTAGCTGTCTCAGCCGCAATGGAGCAAGCTTCGATCGATCCTGGCGCAGTAGCTGTTGCATGCATAAGCCTAGCCGGGGCAGGTCGAATCGAGGAACAAGACGTAGTGCGAACATGGGCAGATAAACGACGACTTGCTAAGCAAACGGTTGTCATCGACGATGTCGAACCTTTGCGATTGGCAGCAATGTACGAGCAGGATGTCTCACAATCAACCGTAGCTTCGAGTTGGGAGCAAAGCGTTACATTGATTGTCGGGACCGGCTCCATTGCATGCGGGCGTAGCCGCCGAGAAAGTTCGGCGAGGGTCGGGGGTTGGGGGTATTTGCTTGGTGACGAGGGCAGCGGCTTCGCCATCGGTTTAGAAGGGCTTCGTTCTGTTTGCCAAGCCTATGATCGCGGCGAAGCGACGACCATTTTTCATCAATCGCTCCTAACCAAGTTGGGGTTGTGCTCTCCCCGAGAACTCATTGCCTATCTTTATCAAACGCCATTGCCCCGTGTGGAAGTTGCAGCGCTTTGCGAAATTGTCTTTTATCATGCTGGCAAGGATCAGGACGCTCTCCGAATTGTCGAGAACGCGATCGTCGCCATGACTCATTTAGTTGGAACGATAGTTAGGCGCCTACAATTAGCCCATTTGTCGTATTCATTGGCTTTGAGTGGCGGCATCCTCATCAATAACCCGTCGATTACGTCGCGAGTCTTGCTGGCACTGCAGCAAGAAAGAGTGGCACCGCTGACCAGCCATCTCGTTCGCGAACCGATTCACGGGCCGCTTTTGATGGCAGCTCAATTGCTCTGAGCAAGCCGGGACTTGGTACAGTCGAATACTGCTTTAACGAGATTTGGTATCATAGCTCGCTTAAGTTGCTGCCTTTGAGTGAAATGCCTCTTTTGGAATGTGATGATTGCATGCGGTGCGAAAGTTTTTTAGGTGATTGGGTTCAAACGACCTGCGATTGTCTAGTGATCGGAATCGATGACGCATGGCGTAAATCCCAGGACTTCGCGAGAGCAAACACGGCTACGAATGGCCTATTGAATCGGCTCATCGAATCAGAGGAAGTATCGACCAAGCCGCTTAAGATCACTCAGATTCTTGCGCCCGCAGGCTTGCCGGTGAAGTTGCTCGTAACGGTCGGCCTTGGTGCCCGCGATGCAGCCGACCCTGGCGTATACTCTCGCGCCGCAGCCACGGCGCTAAAAATCATCGCATCCAAAAAAAGGGGTGTAGTTCGAGTCGTAGGTTTTGCCGGATCGCCACTTTTGCTTCGCGGCGCAGTTTCCGGTGCAATGGTTGGCTGTGTTGGTCAAGATCTTTTCCGAAAAGATAAATCGTTATACCAGCCGGACTGTATCGAGTGGATCGGCGTCGACGAAGCGACGGTAAAGGCGGGAACCATTCTTGGCGAAGCCATCAATTTCTCTCGTCGATTGGTCAATTTGCCACCAAACTACCTTCATCCGATAGCGCTGTCCGAAGAAGCTGTTGAAGTAGGGAAATTGCATTCGATGGATGTTGAAGTATGGGATCAAAGAAAACTGGAAATGGAGGGATGTGGCGCTCTTCTAGGGGTCGCTCGAGGCTCGATTCGTGAACCTCGTTTAGTCATTTTGCGCTACAACGGTGGCAAAGTGGGTGCCGCTCCAACAGTACTTGTCGGAAAGGGTGTCACGTTTGACAGCGGTGGATACTCCATCAAGCCAACCGATGGAATGCTCACTATGAAATGCGATATGGCCGGTGCCGCAACTGTACTTGGAATCATGAAAGCTGCCGTTCAATTCAAAGTGCAACACAATTTGGTCGCGATCATTGGCCTCGTTGAGAATTTGATTTCGGGAGACGCTTTCAAGCTCGGCGATGTTTTAACTGCCCGAAGCGGAAAGACTATCGAAATTCACAATACCGACGCAGAGGGGCGTTTGGTTCTAGCCGATTGCCTCAACATCGCACTCGATCAGAATCCATCGCGAATCGTAGACTTTGCAACGTTGACCGGTGCTTGCGTTGTTGGGCTGGGACTAGACATTTCGGGATTGATGACAAATAACGAGACCTGGCAAAAAGAGATCCAGCAAACGGCCGACGCTTGCGGGGAATACACTTGGCCATTGCCGATGCATACGTTCTTTACGGAACAGATTGCGGGCAAGATTGCGGATATCAAGAACGTTGGTGAGGGACGCTATGGCGGAGCCATCACCGCAGCTAAGTTCCTAGAGGAATTTGTCGATGGTCGACCTTGGACCCACATCGATATCGCTGGCCCTGCCTTCTTGGACAGTGCCAAGCCCTGGTGCGATGCTGGGGGAACAGGAACTTTAGTCAGGACGTTTGTCGAGCTACTGTGCAAGGCACCCGCGGCCTAAAAAACATCAGGCAGGCTTGATGTCCGGCTGAGGATAGCCGGACCTTCGTGGGATTGAGTCACGTGGGTCAGCGCGAGTCGCGGAGCGACTCGCCCACATGAATCACAGCTGCCAGCTATTTTACGGATCCAACGTTCAACAGGATGCTTTCGGAGTGACTGTTGAACTCAGGTGCGTACATGCACTGAATACTTGCCATTCCGGTCGGATAGCGCCCGGCATGCTGCACGCGAACCGTATACTCAAACACATACGTCCCCTTTGGCAAGTAGTCGATGAAAAAATGAGACGCCGTATCGCGAGTGCTTTCGTAGTACGCTAACCCGTCTTGGTATCGGTATTGACTGAGTACGTTCACGGGCTCCGTACCGCTCCCGCGATGGTCCTTCATATGGACATACTCCATGTCTCGATCGGTGCGCAACGTGATCCTGCATACTATTTCTTCCCCGATCGAAGCGGCATCCGCGATGGGCTCAAGAACCGGACCGCCTTTCGTTATCGTTCTCTTTAAAAGCTGTTTCTCCAGTTTCAACGGCGTACCGTCGTGCGGTGTTATCTTGCTAATGTCTTCGAGGTACTGCCAATGAACGCTCCCCCAACTGACGCCTTTGTCGGTTTTGGTCAGGCTTAACTTTCCGAACTCAGGCTTGATCTCGCCTCGGACGAATTTCTGTTCGTAGTAGCCTGTCCCCGCCTCGACATTCTCTGGCTTGATTGTCTGGTCGGCTAACTTTACTTGGACCAACGCATCCGATCCAAGTAGATTGTCGCCCCGCAACAGCAGCGCATAGACGGCATCGGCAGTCGCTTTGGTCGTCTTCCAATCTTGCGTCTGCTTTTGTTTGAGTAGCCAGACCTTGCAATCCTCTACGGCCGCTTTGTCGTCGGCCACCTCATCGAACGCCTCAATCATGAGAGCTTGAGTCTCGATCGGCGCGTGGTACCACCACCAAGAGCGTTCTGTATCTCGCCAAAACATCCCCATCTCCTCATTGGATACGGATCTTTCGCGAAGGCTTTTTACAATGTCTTGAGGTGTCTCGAGATTTCCGAATCGTTTCAGGCCTATGGCGATGTGGGCTTCGGATTGACGGCAACCGACCTTGAGCCAATGATTCGTAGCTTGACGTTTCCAATAATCGATCGCCACCTGATGTTCCGCTCCGACGGGCATGTCTTTGATGAAGAAACTACGACCGTAGAGATAGAGCGCTATGGTCGAAGTAAGATGATTTTCCTCCGGATCTTTGGAATGGAGTCGGATGTCGTCGTAGCGTTCATGCATCCAAGTATCAAGTCTTGCAAGAGCCTTCAATGCAGGAGCGACATCGACCTGCGTCCCTAATTGATGCATTCGACCGAAGCCGGTCACGATGTAAAGAGACAAGTATTCGTTGTCTGGTCCACCTGGGAACCAAGGCCACATGCCATTGTCCCTTTGCATCTCCATCAGCTTGCGCATGGTCCGTTCGACTTCTGTCTTCAACCGATTCTCGTCAAATAGAATTCCAACGTTGCGACGCGATTGCGATTCCCTATCTGCGTCGCGCAACCAAGGTGTCTCCTCGATCATGACCGACTTGAGGTCTTGGTTTTTGGACAACGGTGAAACGAGAGCCTCTGGTTGAATGTTTCGCCAAGTGTCAAACACGCGGCGGATTTTAGGATCGGAATTGGCAATATGCTGAGCAAGGTGATTGGCGTAGAGTCGATTGAACGTTTGCTCGCTGCATTCGTGTGGAAACTCCATTAGATAAGGAAGAGCAAGTACCGCGTACCAGGCGGGTTGCGAAACCATTTGGACCGTGAGCGACTGGTGTTTGAGCGAATCCGACTTGGCTGACTCAAGGAGTTTTTTAAATTCAAACTCCTTGGTCGAGGCTCCGCGAATGGGTAGCGGCATCGACTCGGTTACGAGGATCCGTTTGGACAAGACAGGCAACATGCCTTCTTCGCCATCGGATAGCTTGTCGGTTGCTCCGACGGTTTTGTAGATGATTGGATAGGCCCCGTCTGGCACGTTCAATTTCCAGTGATAGCTCTTGGACTCACCGGCTGCAATTTCGAAGGCTTGCTCTTTGACAACATTACCATAAGCGGCGTCGACCGATTGGTTGTCGCGAGCATCGAACAGGTTCAAGGCAACGCGACCGGTTTGTGCCTGTGAGGATTGGTTACTGACCTTCACGCTGAATTCGAGAATGTCCCCTTCACGTAAGAATCGCGGTGGGTTAGGTTGGATCATGAGATCTTTGGCCGTGATGACCTTGTCTTCGATATAGCCGCTCCGCAGTTCGGTATCGTGAGCAAAGCCAAGGAATCGCCATGTAGTCAAAGCCTCAGGCATGTTGAACTCCAATTTGATATTGCCTTCTGCATCGGTGATCAAATTGGGAAAGAAGAAGGCCGTTTCGTTGAGGTTTTTGCGGGCGGAGACTTGGCTAAGGTCTGGCCCGTTGTTTGGGTTCGCGACCGGCGGTTGTCCTGGCGCACCACTACTACCAGCGGCATCAAAATCCATCGCGGTTGCGCTAAGAATTGCACTTTTCTGCATCACTGCTCCTTCCATCATCATCTCCCGCGCAGCAGAAGCCGGCATTGGACGACCACGAAAACCTCCGCCAGCACCCATACCTCCCATGGCTCCGGCCATCATTCTAGTTCCGTACCCGAAGTGAACTTTGAATTCTTGTGGGAAATCGCGGTATCGCAATTCAATCGCTAAACGATTGCTAGTCCACTGGCCGCGGAATAGATTGAGTCCCTGCGCATTGTTTTCAAACGAGCTATTCATTCGCGAATAGTCTTGACGGAACATACTAAAACGCTGCGTCCATTGGTGAGGTAGATAAGCATCCAGCGATGCATCGTACATGGCAGCAACCATTTCAGCGGCTGCCTTCGACGCGTTCGGTCCGCTCACGGTTAACGTATACGTTTCCTTGCGACCAGGTTCGATCTTCGATACGAATCGCTCCCATTTGAGTTTTAACTCTTTGTTAGACCACGGCACATCAATGTGCCGCGATTCGAGATACGCACGGTTCTCTCGAACAAAGGTAGTCCGCACTGTGAATCCGCCTCGCATACCTTCGTTGATGTCTTGAGCGATCGGAACCTGGGTTGCTCCGGGTTTGGTCCAGAAACTCTGCAACAATTTGCCGCGATGTTCGACCTCTACGAATGCGCGACCGGTGTCATAGCCGGTGCCCCAGATGGCGGCAAGTTTTTCACCGGGCTGCAATTCCCACTTGGGTGCTGCTAACACGTTCGCAAGCGTGAGCCCCAACTTGTTGGCTGACGGGTCGACGACCCGAATATTCAATTCGGATTTGACTGGCTTGCCGTACTTGTCCTGAGACTCAAGGATGGCTCGATAGAGACCGCGCTCGAGTCTCAGGGAAACATCTTGTTTACCGTCAGCGGCGGTAGCGAATTCGTTTGTCGATACTACTTCTGCAAGCGCCCAGGTACTTTGGTTGGATGGATCGGGGAGAACGCTTGGGCTGGCAGGCTTGGCAGGTCGTCCGGGACCGGTTCCTCTTCCTCGCGGCGCAGGAGGAATGCGTTGTCCGAGAATATCCGTCCTTAGTACCGACGCCGGTTCCTTTAGCCGATAGATCTTTAGCGTCCCTTTAGCCGATTGTCCCGTTCCATCGAGTGTTGTAGTTGAAATCGAGAACTTGGTATCGCTATCGGACGCTAACCACTCTTTGGCTGTTACGTTGGCTTGCAAGGCCATATAGCCGACGGTGACGGAACTTGTTCCCGTTCGTGTTTCACCGGTGGTATCGGTTACGTCAGCGGTAATTTGGTAGTTGAAATTCGGTTCGTCCCTTTCAGGTACGCTTGCATCTGGCTTGGCGGTGAAGCTAACACGGAAGGAGCCGTCGGCTTCCGTAGTTGCCCAACCGTGCGAAATTTCTTGGGCGCTGCCGAGCATGGGAGGCATACGCCAGGCATAACAGTACATGAACCAGGTAGGCCATCGCACTTGCCGAGTGATGCGATATCGAACTTTGGCACCGTTGATGGCGGATCCAGTGTAGCTCGTTGCCTTTCCTGTTATCGTTACTTCATCGTTGAGCTTGGCGGACTCTTTGGGAGCTTCCAGTGTAACAAGGAATTTAGGTCGCTTGTATTCCTCAACGCTGACTACTGCAGTTCCTGTTCGACCATCGTCGACGACTATTTGCATGCTACCGGTGCCGCGATCGCGTGGAGCAGTGAAACTGCCGGTGAAGGAGCCAAAGGCATTGGAGCGCAATTTCATTCGTTCGATCTCTTTGCCATTCACGTCCCTTAACTGAACGGACACCTCGCGATCACGGACCGTTGCGTATTTGTCCTTTTTGGTGTCCGCGATCAAGCAAACGCCTTTCCACTGGATCGTTTGGCCTGGACGATAGATAGAACGATCGGTGAACAGAACGAACTGAACGAAGTTGGTTGGCTGTTCCGACTGGGAGTAGGTCCGTTGTTCGTTTTGCACCGCAAGTTCTTGCCCATTAGCTGAAGCCAATAGGAAGGCACCTCGATCATTGCTGGCCACGGAAAATAGACCGTTGGCGTTCGTAGAAACCGCGGCTGCGGTTGCTTCTCTGACGCTATTATTTCGGTCTTGTCTCACAAACATTCGCACTTTGGCATTGGCAATCGGCTCACCTGTTTTGGCGTTGAGCACGAAGCCTTCGAGTTTGCCGCTGCCCCATGACTGTCGGAGAACGAGGGCGAGGTTGCTGACCCAGACCTCGCAGGTCGAGATAACGTTGTCGTTGTCAGAAAAGTCTGGGTTGGCGCTGGCCAGAATGAAGTAGTAACCGGGCTTGAGTTCCTTGGGGGCGGGCACATCGTGTGTTGCATCACGAAAGTCGTTTGTCGATGGCAAATCGGCGGACCAAGCGAACACCGGAACTTGCCTAACGAATTGATCGCGATCGGTTTGGTTGAGAGTTCCCGGGCTCCATCTATCTTGAGAGAATCGAGTGGCCCATTCGGCTTGGACTGCGCGGAAATAAACTTTGGTAATGTTTCGATAGGCGACTCGCAACATTGGCGACGGGTCGTTCCAGACGCGTTCCGTTGTGACGTTAAGACTTTTGGCTTCGATGTCCGCGATGGTGTTGAAGCAGAGTTTGCCACCGACGCTTTGAGGAAAGGCATTTTTTCCTTGGGTGGCAATTTCGCGAGCTTCAACGAGTTCGTTTTCGCTCTGCAGCACAATGGCCCATCGATGGCGAGCGGTGGCAGATAGTTCATGTTTGGCATTGGCCTCAGCAAAGGACTTGAGGGCTGCCTTGGTTCGGCTCCCTTTTTCTTCGCCCACTGCGTTTGCGTGTGCGAATTCCAGGCGACCTAGGTCTGCGTCGAGGTAGGCATTTCGGTCTTTGTCGTCTTGATGGATGGTCAGCAATCGCTGGTAGAGTTGAATCGCTTTAAGTTTGGGCGAATCGGCATCGGTGCTAATCGGTTTCCAGGCAATGAAGTCTGCGGTCGGACCTAGGGCTGGGCTGGCAGCGTCAATTTCAAAAGCGTCTTCGGCTTTTGCACCAGCTTGTTCGCCTGAGGAATAAAAGTGGATGGCTGAAAATGCGATGAAGTCGAAGAGAGTTGGCCGATAGCTGTCTGGAACTGTTCCTTTGGCAAACAAGATGTCGTAGCTAGCTACAGGAATGTTGCGGAGTTGTGCTTCATTGGCAAGGGCTTTGACATAGTGCGAATCGATTTCCGCAAAAAGGCGATGCAAATCCCAAGTCGTGAAGTCATCGCTTGGCGGTGAGGTGGTGGCGGTTCGTTGGCCAAATCGCCACCGATTCTGTTCGAAGTAGCTCCAATAGAACTGGGCTTGGATTCCGTGCATTGCAGGGAGCATCTCAGGCTGAGCTTTAGCAATTTCGGCTTGCATGCGGGCAATATGTTCCTCAGGTTTTGCTCCTTCGATTTGCCCCGCGAGCAGTACCCTTTTTGCGATCGCTTTGATGGCTTCTGGGTAGGCTTTTTCGGCCATCGCAGCGTCCACAATTGGACCAAGGGCATCGATGGCGGACTTGGGCAGTCCTTTTTGGACAGCGTCGTCGACTTTTTTCCACATTGGTTCACGCTGAGACTTCGGCTGTTGGGAGAGTGAAGAACCGGACAAGGCTAGGATTACCAACACCGAAGCGACGAATACGGTGCGAATTGCGATCGCAAAAAGAAAGAAGGGAATTGGTTTCCAAATCATACATTGCCTACTTTGAGAAGCGTCAGGGCTTCGAAATGTGGAATCGAAACGAATCCGGTCGCAGCATCATCGTAGCGGATGAATGGTTTAACCGAAACGCAGCACTCCCAAGTAGACGCAGCCCAGCGGCTAAGGTTCCCAATTCTCGATCGAGGCGATCTTAGGCGAGCGGCAGACTAAAATCTACCAGTAGCATGGCCCCCTGGGCCGTGCGAAACTCGGGCCAGGGGCCCAAGCTACGGTATACCAACTCCTGCCGC
>JAYVPJ010000154.1:0-4602 GCA_043757445.1 Pirellula sp.
TTTGTCTCAGCGGCAATGGGGATTCACTCTCTTTCCCAAAACCATTCAGAGAAAAGACTTAGTCGTTAGCTAGCAATCGGAAGTGGCGCTGTCCAACTAAGATCGAGACGACGAACACCAACGGACGCGCAGCGCAAGACGAAATCCAAACGGTTACTCTCGCCAACGCCACCGGAGGAACATTTCGTTTAGCATACAAAGGCCAGACAACTATCCCAATAGCTTACAACGCAAGTGCTTCAAGCATAGATTCAGTGTTAGAGGCGTTGAGCACCGTTGGTTCGAGTGGAGTAACCGTATCATTGGCATCAGGAGTCTATACGATCACTTTTGGCGGTGGCAGTCTCCACAATACCAACGTCAATTCGCTCCAGGGCGATGTGTCGACCGCGACGTACGGAACTGTAGATAGGACTATTTCAACGACGTACAATGCGGCAAGCCAGTTGACACAAACGAGCGACCCGTCGGCCACTATTGACTACACACTGGACAATCTGGGACGAGTCACTTCCATCGTCAATACGATCGATGGGCTAACACCCACGGTAACGTTTGATCAGACTTTCAGTACAGGTAATGACCGAACTCAACTAAAAGCTGAGATCAGTACCACCAACGATTTCAAAACAGACTTTACGTTTGACACATTAGGTCGAATGACAGACGTCTTGCAACAGAGTAATTCGGGTAATACAGTTGCGAGCAAGCACGTTACGCTCGCTTACAATAAGCTCGATCAATTCACGGCCTTCAATCGCTACGAGAGCACGGGCACAAGCAACCAAGTTGCATCGACGGATTTTGCTTACGACACACTTAATCGCTTGACGGACCTAGATCACAAGCAAGGCAGCACGAACTTAGCTACTTACGATTACACGTATGACTTTGCGAGTCGGATGACAGGAGTGAATTCGTCGCAGGACGGTCAAACGGATTACACGAACGACGCAACGGATCAATTGACGGGTGCCGATCACACCGGGCAAACCGATGAAAGCTATTCGTTCGATGCCAATGGCAATCGATCGAGCTACACCATCGGAAGTAACAATCTAATTACTTCCGACGGGACATTTAATTACGCGTATGACGACGAAGGGAATCGAACTACTAAGACGGACATATCGAGTGGTAGCTACACGACGTACGCTTGGGACTATCGCAACAGGCTAACAGCGGCTAAGGACTACAACAGTTCGAATGTCCTACTTAAAGAAACGACGTATGCGTACGACACAGTCAACCGTTTAGTGAAATCGACCTACGACGCAGACGGTTCAGGGAGTGGAGCAGCGACGTCTCGTTTTTGGGCATTCGACGCCGGAATCAATCCGCTCTTGGAGTTCAAAAGTGGATCAGCCAGCGAGGTATCGCACCGATACCTATGGGGACCAGCGGTCGATCAACTCTTCGCAGATGAGCAGCTGACGAGCACGGGTTCGGCCGGCAACGTCCTTTGGGGGTTGAGCGACAATCTAGGCACGCTCCGCGACATCGCCGATTTGAGCGGGAGTACGACAAGCATAACCAACCATCGAAGATTTGGTGCTTACGGAAACCTGGTCAGCGAAAGCAATAGTGCAGTGGACACGGTGTTCGCATTCACGGGCAAGCTCTACGACGAGAATACGACGCTGCAAAATAATCTGAACCGCTGGTACGACGCAGCTATCGGACAATGGATGTGCGAAGATCCGATCGGGTTCGCTTCAGGGGACGAAAACGTACGGAGGTATGTGGGTAACAGCGTGAACACATTCATAGACCCGAACGGACTCCAAGAAAAACCTTCCAAAAAGAAACAAAGTCTCAACGAGCCTTGGATACTTCCCATCATCGACTTCGAAATGGGTGGGGAGAACAGTGACCAGCCGTTAATTGATATTACATTTCCTCCACTTCACCTTCCCCCCTTAACCTTCCATCAATATTTCCTCATTTGCCATCGGGTCCAATCGTTGTTTCCCCTTCAATTCATTTGGATCTCGACTCCCCATACGTTGGTGTTGATGTAAGCTTGCCGCATATCGATATTAACGTAAACCTACCTTTGAATGGTGATCTGCCCAATGTTAAGGTAAGCTCTCATGTCGATGATATCTTGGGTTGGGATTTGGACGTTGAAACGAACTACCCCTTGGACGGCCAACCAACAACTTCGATCGACGTTTCAAATCCGAAACTTGGTGTTTCAGTTGGACTCGACTTTATTAGCGAGGATTTTGTCGGCGGGAATATTGGGTTTGTTCCGCACAATCCACTTTTCCCTACTCATGGGTTGGAAGACATCAAGAGCGCGGCGGATTGGAAGTTTACTTTCAAGTGGGATATTTTTAATCTATGAGAATACTACATAAGATCAAATACATTCTGATTTTTGGACTTATGACGGGAACAAGCGTTGCCGCAGAAACACCATTGAACGAGGGCATTCGTTTTTGTGTTCTTGTTACTACGTCTGTTCCAGAGTCCACTCGGTCCAGAAAGCGATCCAATGGATTTCTTTTGAAGGCTGGCGAAAAAAAGTACTTGATTCATGAAAGCAACGTTGAACACCAGTGGGGCGGGAAGATCATTTGCGAAAACAAAAGCGGAGTCGTTTTGCAGTTTCCCGTTAACTTGGTGGTGGATGAGAATTCAAGAAAATCGCTCGATGGTTTTCCACTGGTTGCATACGAACTAATGGCGATTCCGTTGGTGGATGAGCATTTTAGTTTTGCCGTTCTAGACGATGGGTTCAACTCCGGCGAGAAGCCTGTCGCATGCGCCATAATCGAATCCGAGAAGTTGCATCGAAATGGACTTCCTGTTGTATTCGTTCCTGTTCGAGCTTGGGGTCGCGCAGAAGAGAATAGTCACTTTGGATACGGAGAACGCTGCTTTGTCGTGCAGCCAGTGGGCGTTCCTATGTATTCACCCGTTGTCGAAAATCACAAAGGTCAGTACGTTATTTCTGGAATACTCTTTGAGTTACTGCGGTCTTCCGAGAGGTTGGAAGCCGGCCAAGTAATGTTATCTCCTAAAACGCTGAAGCGATTACTTGCAGAATCGACCGAAAACAAATGAATTGTGCTAACGGATTTCCGAGTCTAGTCAGGGTTTTAAACAGCCTTGTTTTTTCAACACTTCTTTTTGGAGATGGAATTGCTCAGTTTGAATCAAACGACACGTTTGTACGGTCCGTTGTCTCGATGGAATCTGAGCCGCCAACACCCCGTGGAGTTGGTTTCGCGTTGAAATGGCATCAAAAAGTATTTCTCGTGACTGCATCGGCGAACGCCGATGTCTCAAATGCAACCACCATGCTATATCGTCGAAACGACGACAACTCCATAGTAAAAAAACGACTGAGCGACGTAACTGTATCACCAAAAATGGATTGGCGAAAACTAAACGAACTTCATCTTTGCGCGGCGGAGATTAAGCCCGAAGTATTAGGAATTCAAATTTCGGACCTTGTCGATTTGTGGGCGTTAACTGATGGTGACACCGACACCAATGTCTCCACAGAAAATTTGGTCTTTTATGGTTACCCGCTTTCTAACATTGAGCTTTTTCCAGCAATGGTCGTCCCCGTTTCGGTTGTTAGTAACAGATTGGTTTACCGGCTGAACGACGTCGAATACCAGGGGGAGTTGGTGTATCCATCGGTAGGAAATTGCGTTGGCGGAGCAGTAGCATCCAAACTCCAAAGGAAAACAACTTTTCGCGGGCTCATCGCGAGGGAGCTTGCGTTCAAGGACCATCGCCCTGGTTTCATGTTGCTAATCACCCCAAAAGAAATTGCGCGAGAAATGGCAAAATTAAGGTAGAGATCTAACTTTGGGGTTAGATCTTGAGGCCTAGTATCTAGCGTCGGTATGCGATTTTGAGAATAAAGCTTAGGATCACAACTGGGATTCGATGCTTCCAAACGTCTTGTAGATCGCATGGATCAAAGGAACGTGGGGACACTCCACATTAAGTTCGCAACCCGAATACCAGATTTAAAGCACTGACATGCCGGGAAGGAAATCGAACCGTCCCTTTCTGAATCAAGGCGAGCTGCGCGCTTTTGGTGCGCCCAGTGTGCGTTATCTGTTATAGGCCGAATTGCGGTCGCATTTTTGGCTGAATTGTGAGTGCAGAAATTTCAGGTCGTAGTCGTTGGTTCTTTCGACGGGTGAAGAACGATGAGATTGTTTTCTCGAGCTGAGATCTTTGACCCACAACCTACGCTCATCGCAAAATACGTCGCTGTCGAGAATATGAGCCAATTCGTGTAGAACGACGGCTCGCGTCGCATACTCCAAATCTTCGGGATCAAAATGGGATCATGGATCGATGCGAACGACCTGAACATTCTAATTTCGAGTTGCCATCTTCCACACATGCGGCACAAAAACGATTCCTCCCACGATTGCCGAACCGATTGCCGCGATTAGAACTGCTCCCGCTGCTACATCCTTGGCTCTACCGGCGAGCGGGTGAAATTCAGGTGAAGCGAGATCCGTCAACGACTCCAATGCGGTATTCAAAGCCTCCGTCGTCCAAACGGCCATGAAGCACAAAACAAGGCAGCACCATTCCATTCTTGATATCGAAAACGCCATACCG
>JAYVPJ010000155.1:0-52625 GCA_043757445.1 Pirellula sp.
TTTCATACTCCTTGAATCCGTAAGCTTTTCTCATGGTCAATTTCGCCTTGTTGTTGAAGCCCTCCACAACGCCTGAGGATAACCCTTGTGATTCGAACCAATTTAGCAGAAGCGGTTCATGTTTAAGCAGCGTGGCTGCCATCTTTTGCATCGGCTCGATCTGCGAGTGGTTTGCTCGAATACACCAGTCTCGCAAAAACTTCGATGCCCATGTTGGCGATGTGTATGTCCAGAATCGATTGAAGTCTTCTCGCATCAAGTACGCCTTCATGCTTTTCAAATTGTACTTTAGCAACTCTCGCAACTTTACCGTCTGCTTGCTCGTCAGGTTTTCGGGCCGCTTGAGCAAACACCACCGCGAGTGTTTCAAGATAGGCTCGTATCCATCGGCTGCTAACTGGCGCGTTTCCTCGGCGCGGACTTTATCCAACGCCTCCCCAAACTTTTTGGATATGTGGAAACGATCGAGAATGTTGAGCGTTGAGGGGGCTCGCTCCCTCAGTACTTTCAGATACGCTGGCAACATATCCGTGCATGCGAACTTAATGCCTTGAATGATCGATTCGTCCAAGATCCCAAAGAATCCCTGCAAGCTCGCTTCGGTGCGATCCTTTGCAACGTAGAGCAGACGTTTGACTCCGGCGTCCAATTGATACACCAACGTCAAGTACTTATGGCCACGTCGGTATTGGATCTCATCAATGCCGATCGCTTCGATTCCGCTAAGGTCACGATGAACGATCCCATAGCAAACCACCCAATGAATTGCACGGTAAACACTATCCCAACTAGTGCCAAAGATTGTCGCGACTTCATTCCAACTTATACGTTTGGCCCAGGTTGCAAGAAAGACGCGATACGACTTGGTCTGCGTGTTCTTGCCGTTTCCCCAAGGCACTCGCTCTACAACAACTCCACAGGTCGGACAGTTGACTCTCCGCAATGCATAGACAAAGAAGACCGCGATTGCCCAAAGTGGAACATATTCAAACCGACGCGTTTTCAGCCGATCGTAACCAGGACGTTTTTTACGACAGACCGAGCAGATAGGCATGGATCCCTTGCGAGGCATAAGCACAAATTCAATCTCGCGTTTTTTGGACCAACGCGCTTCGCAGTAAACAAAGCCCTTTTGCTTTTCGACGTGATTGAGGATAGTCTTTAGTTGCATCTTGGAATGTCGTGTTGGTGAAATGTAGTCTTAGTAAACCTCAGTTTACCGGACGCGTTCCAAGATGTATTTTCCTTTTAGTTGATTTTGATTTTTGCAATCGTTACGATGAGATCGCTTGAGCGGAGGATAGAGCTCTGGTGGAAACCAACTCGAGCGCCGCTCAAGGCGAAAAGCAAGCCAGAGGTTACTTCGGTAGCCTCTGACTTCTTTCGATTATGACAGGCTTGCTTTTTGCCCTATGCGTAAAATTCCGGGGTTTGGGGCTGGCCCCAATGAGCACTGTTTCACCCACTAATTGTGCGGAAGAGCCGTTTTTTTTGATAAAGAGAACGGTCATTCACCGACATTTTCTCGCTTTACTCTTCACGACAAACAACTAAAAGGCGAGGATCTTCTTAAAGACAAAGGAAAGCTCTCGGCAGAAACTAGGGCAATATGGAAAAAGTTTGGAGCGATTAGGCTTCCTGTAAGTATAGAATCCACGATGAGCCGAAATATGGTTCCCGAGCATTCACAGATGTGGAAAGCGAAAATAGATTGGTATTTTGGGGATGATGTTCACGAAGTGTTTACGTTGCCGTCGGAGTTTGTTGACATGGAAAAGATCTTGGCTGCGAACAAGGGTGAAACACCATAGTCCTACTAAGAAAGCAAAGGTGCCAGGAATCATTGTTTTAGAATTTCCGCCAGAAATCCGAAGTGACACATTGCCCAACGCAGATTGGCGGCTCGCCCGCAACCAGTTGCTGTTCAGTTCGACATGAGGAGCGTGAACGAGCGAGGTTGGCGTCTTGCTACCTTGCGGGCAATCCGCATCCTGTCGTTTCGGTCGAGTATCTCAACCCGTTTGGTTATCAAGACTTCGAGACCGACAAGCTTGTTTGCGTGGATGTAAAGGCGACCGACGATCTTGGTCGGGTCTTTATCATTGAAATCCAGATTGTGGTCCAATCGAGTTTTGCCAAGCGAGCTGTCTTTTACGCTTGCGAGGCTTACGCGGATCAGCTTCGAGCTGGCCAAGGGTATAGCGATCTCAAAGCGACGTATTCGATATTGTGTAGCGACAACTAGTTTTCCGTAGCGTGTTGCCTCAGCCAGTTAGGATACCCAAATAGCAACGCCAAAAAGAATGCTGGTATTGGCCTGCGTTGATCACAACATGGGCCGCAAGCCGTTTGCTAGCGTTTTTCAGGGGCTTGATTTTAGGATAGTGGATCTTATTAAAAATCGGCTGGAGCAAGGATCTTTAACAAGATCCACTACGATCCATCGGAGCCTGTCGCGTCCAGCATTGCCCGATTTATGATCGACGCCGTATTGGTTTCCGGAGTCGGACAATCAGCCTCAATTAATCCCAGCTCTGCAACTCGCTCGGCACGATTTTGAATCGGCAAATACCCGAGTCGTTCCTTGGCGGCGGTAATGTCGAAATAGTGATCTACGCCAAGCTGGGCTGCCAAGAAGCGGGTCATCGGTGGCTCGCTTGATATTCGTAACAGGCCGTAAAACGCCTCCAATACACCTCCCAAACGATAGGCTGCGGAATATGGAATACTCTTTTTTGGCGGGGACAGCTTGGCTGACTCGAGAATGGTAGTAATCCATTTCCAACATTCAACAGGTTGACCATCCGTGATGAAAAAGGCCCGACCCAACGCTTTGTCGTCTCGGTCCAGCATGCGTTCCAACGCCAATCGATGCGCGATGGCTGCATGGTCGACATGTACCGTATCGATCAGGTTCTTGCCGTCGCCAACTCGCCTCAACCTTCCTGTACGGCATTTTTCAATCACCCGAGGAATCAAATGAGGATCGCCTAATCCCCAAATCAAATGAGGACGTAGCGAACAGGTTGCAAATCTGCCAGACTCGTTCGCTGCCAAGACATGCTGTTCCGCCATCGCTTTCGTGCGGGGGTAGTGACATAGCCAATGCTTGGGATAGGGGACGCTTTCATCCACGTTGCGTTGGGCTTGGCCATCGAACGTTACCGAAGGTGAGCTGGTAAAGACAAACGCTCCAATGTTGGACTTTCTGCAAGTGCTCAATAGGTTATCTGTCGCAACCACATTGATTTGTTCATAGAGTTTGGCGGGCCCCCAAACTCCGGCCAATGCGGCCGTATGAATGACCGCATCCATTCCACGGCATGCAACCTCGCAAGCCGATTGGTCGGTTGCAGACGCTTGGATGCACTCCACGCCGATTGCCCTCAACTCAGGGTATGGACTGCGGGCTAGTCCGCGGACTTGGTAACCATAGCGAATAAGCTCGAGGCAGATCGCGCGACCCAAAAATCCACCATAGCCGGTAACAAGGACGGATGCTGTCACAGGAAAATTCACTTACGAGGGGGAAATAGTGGCTCGGTGATCCCCACCGAGATATCACAGCCGAGTCTGCTGTGCCACCCGAGTAAAACGTCACGGCGGAGACCGAGGAGACCGCCGCGCGACAAACTCAAAGTATTAGCAATGGATTCAAATAACGCGAGGCCATTGGTACTCGTTAGTCGTTCGGCGTCCGGTTATACTTCCGCGGCATAGAATTTCGATCCTCTAATACCCACTCAAAGCCTGCCTCCATGGAAGACAAAAGCCAGTTCTCGGTAACAACCTGGTTAATCATAGTGATCGCCAGTATCGGTTTCTTGTTTGACACGTACGAATTGCTGATGACGCCTTTAGCCGCACCCCCGGCAATTGCAGAGCTTTTGGATGTGCCACCTAGCCATCCGTCTGTAACTTTGTGGACTGGTAGATTGCTTTGGATCACCGCACTTTGTGGTGGCGTTTTCGGTTTGATCGGCGGTTCGCTAACCGATCGCCTTGGTCGCAAGTTTGTCATGGCGGCCAGCATCTTTGTTTATTCGCTGTCACCCTTTTTGGCTGCGTATAGTACAACACTACCCTGGTTTATCTTTTTTCGAAGCACTACTTTCATAGGTGTTTGCGTCGAGTTCGTCGCAGCGATCACCTGGCTTGCAGAAGTTTTTGAGGACAAAAAGCAGCGCGAAAAATGGTTGGGAATAACGCAGGCCTTTGCCTCGTTAGGCGGAATCCTAGTGACCGCTGTCAACGTTTGGATACTATCAAATATTAAAGACCTACCGCATTTCGGGTTGCCTCTAGCCCCCAATGGGTCAGAGCCCGCATCTTGGCGGTATCTATTATGCACCGGCTTGTTGCCGGCCATCCCCATTGCCATTCTTCTACCCTTTGTACCGGAGTCGCGAATTTGGAAAGAACGCCGCGCCGCTGGAACGCTCAAGCGACCGAATATCAGTGCCTTGTTCGCACCTGAATTTCGTCGAGTGACCATCGTGACGGCTATGCTATCGGCATGCGCATACGGAATTGCATTCGGAGCCTTGCAGTTGACCCCACTCCGTATCGCTCCAGGATTGCCTGAACTGGCTGAACAAAGCAAAGCCTTAAGGCCATTGAGAGCGGAAGCCGCAAAATTGAATAAGGCCTTCGATGAAACGACAGCTGACTCGCCGGAACGCAAGGCGATCAAGACTCAACTACGCGATAATAAAAAGGAACAAGACCCATACGAAAAACAAGTCAAGGAAGTTGGTAATACGGTTCAGTTTTTCCAGGAAATAGGTGGACTTGTCGGACGCATATTGCTGGCATGCTTGATCATCTTCGGGATCAGTCGCGTGATGCTATTGAAACTGTTCCAAATTCCGGCACTCTTGATGATCCCGTTAGCCTACTTCATCCTGTACAAATCGGGTGGTTCAAATTTCTATTGGGCCTATGGAGTATGCGGTTTACTAACGGTCGCGCAGTTTAGTTACTTCGGCGAGTATTTACCCAAGGTATTCCCGTTACATTTGCGAGGCACGGGCGGCAGTTTTGCAACCAACGTCGGCGGTCGAATGATTGGAACCAGCATGGCTGTTGTTACTACCAATATCGTGGCTCCCTACCTCGCCGGTGCAGCGGACAAAGTTACGCCGATGGTTATGGCGCAGGCAGCCGGCTATGTTGCCACGGTAATCGCCGTGCTTGCATTTATCATAGGTTTCTTTTTGCCAGAGCCAAAGGGCGAGGTTCTGGACTAACGAATGAGCTCATCCGTTACCCCCTTTGTCAATCAACTGTTTGGCTCCATTGAGCGGGCTCGATCGCTTGAGCAGCTGTTACAAGAGCCGCTCGATTGGGCAGTCAACTCATGGCGTGTTGCGGGACTCGTTCTCATGGTCGCCTCCAAAGGGGCTTGGAAGCGTACGCTGCAAATCGGAAAGTGCACTGCCGAACCGCCGGATTGGAATTTGGCAAGCGAATGTCTGGATGGCCGCAGAACAAATCACTCGGCTCTTTGGACCTATTTGCCTATCCCCTCAACAATCAATAGAAACTTGGTACTGTGTTGCCAACCAGTGCTTGGCCAACAACAAATGGAACTTGTCTCGGAGCACCTGGGCTTGGTCGGCCTAACGATCGATACTTGGCAACGCCAGCAGCAAAAGGCTCGCGACGTGGTCCGGCTCAACCAAATCCTCAACGTGGCAGCAGATTGGCACTCCCATCAAGACCTCGATCGGTTGTTGCAGGACATCGCCCAAGCGGCCACGAGACTATTGCGCTGTGATCGTGCCAGTATCTTTCTTTGGGACAAAGCCGCTCGAGAACTCGTGGGGCATCCAGCTCTGGGCATGGAAGGAAAACCACTGCGTATCGCGGATGATAAAGGCTTGGCCGGGGCGGTTCTGAAGAGCCTTCAGCCACGTCGTTGGGATCGATCCGATCCCCACGATGAAGTGGACCGTCGGGTTGATTCGAGCAGCGGCTATCGCACCGATTCGCTTTTGGCTGTGCCGCTTATGGACGCTCGTAATAAACCGATGGGTGTATTCGAGGTCATCAATCATGCCGATGGCCGCTTTGACACTCAAGACGAAACCGACTTGATCGAACTCGCACGGCATGCTTCGGCGGCGCTGGCCAACACGCAGCAAATGCAGCGGCTCGTACAAACTCGAGATCGTTTAACTCAAGACGCCCAACAACAAGTTCAATTGATCGGCAATTCGCCTGAGATGCAGGCGCTCAAGGCGACGGTTACTCGGGTTGGTGATACGGACCTAGCCGTATTATTGCTGGGTGAAAACGGGACCGGAAAAGAAGTGGTTTCACGCCAAATACATTACCAAAGCAAGCGGCGGTACGAGCCATTCATTGCAGTCAACTGCGCAGCAATTACCGAGACACTCCTGGAAAGCGAGTTGTTCGGGCATGAAAAAGGCGCGTTTACCGACGCACATGAAACGCGAAACGGCAAGTTTGAACTGGCCTCGGGCGGGACCTTGTTTCTTGACGAAATCGGAGACATGAGTCTGGCAGGACAAGCGAAATTGCTTCGCGTGCTCGAGGAAAAAGTAGTCGTTCGAGTAGGTGGTTCCGCACCTATCCCTGTCAACGTTCGTGTAATTGCAGCAACCAATCAAAATCTAGTGGAGATGGTTCGGCAAAAGAAGTTCCGCGAGGACCTCTATTTTCGATTGACGGTCGTTACGATGAGCTTGCCATCGTTAAGAAACCGAGGTGAGGATGTTTTGGATCTCGCGGATTTCTTTTTGACCATGTTCTGTTCCAAGATTGGTCGCAGCAAGCCAACGTGGTCCGCGGGAGCAAAACGTCGGCTCATGGCGCACGATTGGCCCGGAAATATTCGCGAACTGCGGAACATCGTCGAACGAATTTCTTATCTCACTAATAGCGAGACACTGGACGAATCCGAACTCGACTTCGTCAGCTCTCCGAGATCGATGACGGCGGACGGTCCAGAAACGATGTTGGATCTGAATCAATCTCTTGGAGATGCGACGGCTGATTTTCAAATTCGTTACATCGAAGAACAGATCAAGGCGTGTCATCGCAACGTCACACAAGCGGCCGAAAAGATGGGCTTACAGCGTTCCAATCTCTATCGCAAAATGAAGCAACTGGGCATGAAGCAACCGGACGCTTAGGCGACCGCTGCGAATTATCCGAACCGGCCCGTAATGTAGTCTTCGGTTTCTTTCAGTTGCGGCTTGGTGAAGATCCTGGATGTTAGGCCAAGCTCTACTAGCGTTCCAAGATACATAAACGCTGTGAAGTTGCTGATGCGAGACGCTTGCTGCATATTGTGAGTTACGATCAAGATAGAATAATCTCCCTTTAGACGTTCGATTAAATCTTCGATCTTGCCAGTCGCAAGCGGATCCAAAGCGGAACAGGGTTCATCCAAAAGCAAGACTTCGGGATCGCTGGCGATGGCTCGGGCAATGCACAATCGCTGTTGCTGGCCGCCGGAGAGACTCAGACCGCTTTCCTTTAAGCGGTCTTTTACCTCTTCCCACAAAGCAGCCCCCTGTAGCGATTGCTCACACACTTGCATCAATCGCTCTTTGTTTCTCTCGCCATCGATTCTTAGCGGATAAACTACGTTCTCGAAAATACTCATCGGGAATGGATTAGGTTTCTGAAACACCATCCCCATCCTTTTCCGCAACTGAATCACATCCACACCCGGCGCGAAGATGGAGTCACCCTCCAGGAGCATATCTCCCTCGATCCGAACGGTATCAATCAGGTCATTCATTCGATTGACACTTCGCAACAGAGTCGATTTTCCACAACCACTCGGGCCGATCAAGGCGGTCACTTTACCTCTTGCGATCGGCATCGAGATATTGTGCAACGCTTGCTTGCGTCCGTAGTAAAGATTGAAACCGATAATTCTTAAAACTGGGTCTGCCTGCATGACTTCATCGTGCAAAACCGATTCAACCTGTTTTCCGTCGGCGATAGCTTTTAGTCTGTCCATAAATTCAATCGATACGCCTCTAGAACTGGCTACCTAGGAATCTCTTGCGAAGCCGTGCCCGGAGCCAAATAGCAGTCACGTTGAGCAGCGTGACGATGGTCAGCAAGAGCAGCGTCGCAGAAAAAACCATCGGCTTGGCGGCCTCGCTATTTTGGCTTTGAAAGCCGAGTGAGTAAATTTGAAAACCAAGGTGCATGAACGAGCGAGAGCCGTGAAAAAAAGGAAACTCGAAATCGAGCGGCAATTCGGTTGCCAGCGGAATCGCTCCCACCAACATCATGGGAGCTACTTCTCCGGCGCCTCGAGCCATCGCTAGAATGAAACCCGTGATGATCCCGGGCCGCGCGTAGGGCAACACGATTCGTTGAATGGTTTGCCATTTTCCTGCACCGCACGCATACGAACCCTCGCGAATCGAATTGGGGACTGCTGCGAGTGCCTCTTCCGTCGCAACAATTACCACGGGCAACGTGAGCAGAGCCAACGTACAAGATGCCCAAAGCAAACAGCCCTTGCCAAACGTAGGATTCGGCAATGACGCTTGATAAAATCCGTTGAAGTACGGGGACTTCGCGATTAGGCAAATGAGTCCGAACAAACAAAGCAGCCAAAGCAGCCCGCCGAAACTTGCTATGCGTTTGCGAATGGGTGACGTCTGAGCCGGGGAGCCCGAGGCCAAGGTTGCGAGAAAAAACGCCCCCGTTCCCGTCATAGCGGTAGTTGCAAGAACGACGAACCACAAGCTCGATGGCCAAGGAGTAAATCCAGCTTTTATCGGTCCGCCATCGATATATCCACCAATGGTGTAGCAAAAAAACGAGAGCCCAAAAACACCGTACACAATGCTAGGTACGCCAGCCAGGTTGTTGATACTGATGCGAATCACGCTAAGTACCAAGCCACTCTTGGCGTACTCTCGCATGTAGAGGGCGGCGATCACGCCAAACGGCATGACGGCCATTGACATGATCAGCGTCATTACAATGGTGCCCCAAAGGGCAGGAAAAAACCCGCCCTCGATGCCACCCGCTCGAGGTTGCCCAAATAGAAATTCGATCCAACGAGCGACGTAAAGACGAAGCTTGCCTCCGATGCCGAGTTGGTTTGGCTCTACGAAGCGAACTATATCTGACACCAATACGGTCTTCTCCCGCAATGCGGCAACCCGCGTAAACCGCTTGTCGAAATCATCCGCTAACCAGAATCGCTTAATGCCCTCAGGCATTGCTAAGGTGATCAGCGATTGTGATTGGCTAAGTCGCGTCTGCACACACGAAAGTTTCGATGACGTTGACTGATCTTCAAGTCCAAGCAGTTTCCAAAGCTCATCACCGACATTTGCAAAAGATGACTTCAGAGGGAATGAGTTGCCGACCGGCGCATCCGCTGAGACAGTCAAAGGGACTTCGCCTAACCAATCCAGCGTTGGCACATCCATCGTCAACACATCTTTTTGAAGTCCCGTCTCAAGTCTGGCAATCTCCAAGTTGAGTCCGTATTGACTCCGCGTCACCGACTCAACTCCGCCGATCAATGCTTCAATAGCTCGCTTCGAAGCGGATGGTTTCGAACGAAGTCGTTCTTGAAGTTCAGAAAGCGACGCGGACAATGGCTTCAACTCATCTTCGTACCGGCTGTTGGCGGCGGTCTCGATTCTGTCCAATTCCTTGCCCCGATTCGGCTGAGTAGAAAGTCTTCTTTTCCACCCCTGAATGGAATTCTTCAATTCCATCTGAACTGCATCCAAGATCGCTTTAGCCGTAGCCATTTCCGAGGCTTCGTCGGCGATCGACTGCAGATCGCTCCCGTCACGAATCTCTGCTTTTCGTACTTCCAGCCGAAGCATCGAAAGCTGACGATCGAATCGGCCAAGACGCTGTTTGGCAGCCTCAATTCTGTCAATCAACCTCGATTGATTTCGATGTGAACCCTCTACCGCCACCCTGATCAAAGATGCGTCTGCGGTGATGTGAATGGAATCGTGGGATGCCCTTCCACCCGCAAGGCTCTTCTCCCACTTGTCCTTTAGATTGCTTCGAACACGCTCAAGCATCTCAGCGGACTCTTTCCCTAAATCTGTGATCGGATCCGTGTCCGTCGAGGCGTTCACCAATGGTAGCAGCTCATCCACACGATCTATAAATATCTTTAGGGCCGCAAATTCCGCATCTAACTCAGGTGCAAATGTTTGTTCACACCGACAAGGAAAACCATACAGTACGCCCCACTCGCGACGCTCCAATAGCCATAGGTCAGTCGGCTTAAAGGTCTTGTCCGCGAGCAGCACATCCGTTTCGATATTGATGGAAATACTTGGCAAGAAAGCAAAGTGGCGATTGCTAACGTCGTAGTTGCCGGTACGGAGATACAGTTGCGTCGAATCGGCTTGATGGCGACCGGCTAAGAATTCTTCAGCCTTTGCTCGGCTGTTAGCGTCGAGTTGTCCCAGCGACTGCTGGCTAATATTGAAAGATTGGCGATATTGAAGTTCGCCGGCTTCGAATTCGCCGCTGACCAAGGGATAGATCGCATAGGATCGCTGCCAGTGAGTCGCAAGCCCTTTGCAAAGTATCAGTCCAAGAAGCGAAAAAATCATGCTACAAGCGATTGCAAACATTCCCCCAGTGAGCCACACCATCGGCTCACCCTGTGAGATGAGGCTTTGACCAGTCGATTTCGCTCGAGCATGTGTTGTCAAAGTTGATACGCTCTCTTTCGAAATCGCAATCGAACGATTTCAGCAATCGTGTTGGCGACTAGCGTGAAGCAAAACAACAGGAATGCAGCTAAAAACAATGCATGGAAGTGCGTAGACCCCCTGGCCGCTTCCGGCAATTCGGTCGCAAGCGTGGCCGACAACGTTCGATAGCCGTTCAATGGATTGATGTCCATAACGGGTGTGTTTCCCGCAGCCATCAACACGACCATCGTTTCCCCCACTGCCCGCCCAAACCCTATCATCATGGCACTGAAAAGACCGCTCATGGCAGTCGGAATGACAACTCGAATCGTTGTCTGCCAGGTCGTAGCACCACAGCCGAGCGACGCACTTCTCAAATGCTGCGGCACAGATTGGAGTGCATCTTCCGAGATCGTATAAATCAGCGGAATGATTGCAAAGCCGAGGATTCCACCTACCAACAAAGCATTGCGTTCCTGATACGATCCAAGCACCCATCCTCGCGGATCCAAACCAATTGCCGAAAGACACCATGCAGAAAAGGCTGAAATCATCAGGGCAGCAATCGTAGCACAAACAAAAAGCCCCAAACTGATAATTGAAAACCGCGATGGGCTCATCCGGCGAGCGATGGCCTGTATGTACTTTCCCAATGGCCCATGAAATAACCAAGCCACCACGAGAACAGCAGGAGCCAACGCCAAGCAAAACCAGCCGGACCAGCCGGAACCGTCATGATTGGACAGCCATTGGATCAAGTTTCCGTTGAACAAGACCGACTCCATCCAACTTGAAGTGCTGGCCGAAATAAGAATGCCCAATGGAATGAGTACGAACAAAATAGGCAATCGAAAATGGCGCAGCCGAATTGCCACCGCTCCAGGAATGATAAGCCAAAAATGCGACATCAACAGAAAAAGAAATAGGATCACTACAACGGATATCAAGACCGACATAAGATTGTCTCTAAGAATGGGTGCTAGAACCAGCGCACCAATGAACCCCAACACGACGCTGGGCACGCTCGCCATCAATTCGATGATGGGTTTGACTCTAGCTCGCCAACGACTGCTCATGAACTCGCTGCCATAAATCGCTGCCATCAATGCGATGGGAACTCCAATTAGCATAGTGAAGAACGTTGCCTTAAACGTCCCAAAGATCAATGGCCAAAATCCGAACTTATACTCCCCTTCTACCGTTCCTGTGCTGCTCTGCCAAATATGTTGCGTTGAACCATAGCCCTCATACCAAATGCGACTGAAGAAGGATTGAAGCGAGGCTTCTGGAAATGGGACGTTCAATCTCCATAAATCGATCGAGGTCTCCTTTAGTAGTCCAACGCATTCCGCATTCGCCGAAAAAAATACCCGAGGGCGAAAACTGGATTCTCTAACCGGTGTCGAATTCCAAGAGATCAATTCGGTACTGCTTGGGACGTAGTAAGCGGCTCCCTTTCCGTTTTGAAATTGGGCCGCGACGATACGGCTTACCGGTGATGCAGCCAGATCTGCAATTGCCCCGTTGTGGCCAGCGAAACGATGAATTGAAAGCAACTCACGTCCAAGCTGCGTTGATGCATTAGCGACACTTTCGATGTGGCCGGACTGGCTTCCAATCATCAGCGTGGATCGACCCAAGAGCGGTACGGATACGGTCGCTTTGCTCTCGGTACCAGCAAGAGAAGGGTATGGCACGCCTGCTTCCAATTGCTGGTCGCCAAACGCGACCCACTCTACCACCCGCCCCTTCGCATCGAGAGATTGAATTTGTTCCGAACGCGCACCTACCATGAGACCGATGATTTCCGCTGTTCGTTCTGAACCAGAAAATGTTTCTGAACCAGAAAATGTTTGCGACCAAATTTTGGATTCCTGTGCAATCGCTCCTGAGAAGCCGTTTACTTTATTGTCGATCGTACCCATGAAAATTGCATGTCCATCGGAAGCGCCCCAGCTCCACGATTGCGACTCGTCGAAGCTCGATGCTGCTTGGGGATTTCGCCAGTCAATGCATTTCACTGAGGTTTTAAAAAGTGATATTGGCGGGTGAAACACAACTTCGTTAACCGTTTGCTTTCGAACCAGGCCGCTCGACATCGCTCGATACACAGAGCCTTCGTGAATGGCAGTCCCTGACGGTATCATCGTAGATACCTCAATTGGCACATCCGCTTGTGACATGAATTCTACTTGGATTGTCAGGGTGATTGGTCGCACTGCCCCGCCTGCGTAACCGGCCAACATACTCGCATCGTTGTCGGCAACCGCGCAGCATTCGATAGCACCCAAGGGCACTCGAATCGACTCATGGTTCGGACGATGAGAGCTTAATTCTTTGCCAGAGGCAATGGAATGAACCGTTATGTATTCGCCTCGATGCAACACCCACAGAAGCTCTGAATACTCATCGACTCCGCAGGCAACCGGTTTCGTATCATCTGTTATTGACGCAGTGATAATTGCCTGATCGGTACTTTGATCCACCTCCGATAGAGATATCGACGTCAGGAAAGTTGACGAGTTTCGTTGAAAGAGCGGCAAGACATTTCCAAGCAACACGAGAACGACCAGCATGACCGCTAGAATGGTGCCAACACCACCGGTCGTGACTACTTGTTGCGCAACTCGATCCGAAACTCGGACCCACCAAGATGAGTTTCTATTTCGTCGATGGCGGACGGACGTCAATTGCGAATCGCTCACAATGGCTCCGTACTATGGTTCGTCACAGGGTTACTATGGTTCGTGGCATCGGTGTCTGAGCCAAACTGGAACAAATCGATCAAGGATCGATCCCAACCATTTTCAAAGCTTTGGCAGCAGTCTTTGCATCCACTGGGAAGTACCCATCCTTGACAGCTAACTCTTGACCTTCCTTGCTGAATATAAACTTGATGAACTCCTTTCGGAGCGGTTCAAGTTTGCTGGTGGGTTTGTAGTTGACCGCAAGGAATAAATATCGTCCCAGTGGGTACTTTCCATTGTAGGCATTCTCTTCGGTCGGCTTGATGGCTGGTTCACCCTTCTTGATCGAGAGCGCCAGAGGCTTTACGGCTTCTGTTCTGTATCCGATGCCGCTATACCCCATGGCGAATCGATTTTCGCCCACGGACGCGATCACCGCAGTACTACCTGGCTGTTCATTAACACGATCGCAAAAATCTCCATTCCCCATCGCCTTCTCCTTGAAAAAGCCATAGGTCCCAGATGCAGCATTGCGACCGAACAACGCAATCCCTTCATTCTGGTAGTCTTCGATGAGTCCAAGTTGGCCCCACTTTAGGATCGCGTCTCCTCCGAGTTTCCGTGTACCGGAGAAAATCGCGTCGGCTTGCTCCAATGTGATGCTTTCCAATGGATTGTCTCGATTGACGTAAACCGCCAATAGATCAATCGAGGACGGCAGCAGTACCGGCTTGTATCCATACTTTTTTTCAAAGTCAGAAATTTCATTGGCCTTTGCATCTCGGCTCATCGGACCAAAACTGGCGGCTCCCTCAATCAGGGCCGGCATAGCTTTTGAAGAGCCTTGACCCTCTACCTCCGTTCGAACCCCTTTGTAATGTTCTTTAAACTTTTCAGTCCATTGAGTCATCAAGCTGTTCATCGAATCGGACCCGACAGACTTGATCTGACCTGACAATCCGGCAACCGGCTTGTATTTGGGAAGTTTCGGATCGACCTTGATCTCAGCACACGCTTCCTTCATCGAAAACATCGATAATAAAAGGATACCAACGCAGTGCACGAGTAATTGAAGGACAAATCGAGGTTGCATAGCGTACTCCGAGGATTGACAGCATACCGACCCCGAAATTGTTTCACAAACCACAGAAATCACTAGCCACTGAATGTTAAGAACAGGTTAATTGTAGGTTTTAATCGAGCCGGTATTCGTTCAGTCGAAAGTGCGGGCCCGATGCGCAAACGAGATTTCATCGAATCTAAAACAGTTCCTTTAGTTTCCAATTGGAACCCGTTCCGGTTAAATCTGAATCCTTTCCAATCTGGCAGCGTTTCCAATTTGGGCAAATGCAATCGAACAAGATCGTGCAATAAGCGTGCGAGCCTCCGCACTAGAGATATCGATTAAATATATTCTCAAGCATTTCCTGGCGGCCGCTTTCGTTTGGAGCAGCTTCCCCCTTATCGAGCATGTATTTTTCGAGGCTTTCAAAGGTTGTCTTATCCGCTTCAATTTCAGCACCAAGGCCGCTATCCCAACTCCTGTAGCGGTTGGAAACAAATTGGCCGATTACCCCGTCCCTACGAATATCTGCGGCGATTCGTAGTCCTTTTGCAAAAGCGTCCATCCCGCCAACGTGCGCGTGGAAAAGGTCGATCGGCTCAAAGCTTTCGCGACGGACCTTGGCATCAAAATTGACTCCTCCTGTTGTTAGTCCACCATGCTTTAGAATGGCAAGCATACATTGAGCCGTTAGGTAATAGTCTGTTGGGAATTGGTCGGTGTCCCAGCCCAAAAGCAAATCGCCAGTATTCGCATCGATCGACCCAAGAGCTCCCTGCATTCCAGCGTAATCAAGCTCGTGCATCATGGTGTGTCCAGCAAGGGTAGCGTGGTTCGTTTCGATGTTGAGTTTGAAATAGGGCATCAAGTCATAGTTGCGCAAAAAATTCAGACAAGCCGCTGCATCGCTATCGTACTGGTGCTTAGTCGGTTCTTTTGGTTTGGGTTCGATCAAAAAGGGGCCTTTGAAACCGATCTTCTTGGCATAATCGACTGCCAAGTGAAAAAATCTGGCGAGGTTATCTAGCTCGCGTTTCATGTCGGTATTGTAAAGGCACTGATAGCCTTCACGACCTCCCCAAAAAACGTAGTTTTCACCCCCTAGTTCCTTGGTTACTTCCAAGCATTTTTTGACTTGGGCAGCTGCGAAAGCGAAAACGTCCGCGTTGCAGGTCGTCGCTGCGCCGTGCATAAATCGGGGGTGACTGAACATGTTGGCCGTGCCCCAAAGCAACTTGATGCCGGTTTTCTCTTGATGTTCTTTGAGAGACTTGGCCACCCGGTCGAAGATCGCATTGGTCTCGCGCAGCGACCCTCCCTCAGGCGAAACATCGCGGTCATGGAACGCGTAAAAGGGAGCATCCAGTTTTTCGAAAATTTCAAATGCAACCTCTACCCGTTTCAGAGCGTTCTCAACGGAATTTGAGCCGTCATCCCAAGGCCGAATAGCGGTCCCAGGTCCAAACGGATCGGAACCCGTTCCTCGCATGGTATGCCAATAGACAATGCTAAAACGCAAGTGATCCTTCATCTTCTTTCCCTCTATTACTTCCGAGGGGTTGTACCATCGAAATGCCAGGGGATTTCTGCTTTGCGGCCCTTCGTATTGAATCTTGCGGATGTCGGAAAAATAGCTCATGCCTAAAGCCTTGGGAATTGCGTTTGTGGAAAGGAACAGGTTTCAATTGACGGTTTGAAGAAGATTTTAGCAACATCAACCAAAGTCGGGAGGGCATGCGCAGCCGAAAGATTAACCATGAACGGAAACGGGTTTGCAAATCAACAGAGAATATTCCAGGTCGGAAAAAGGGGAAAACCAGCATTCTTATCGAGCCGCCAATATGCTTTGAAAGAAATTTCAGTACACTAAAGACAAGCGGCGTAGCGAGAAAAGTTGGATGCACTGCCGCACCCTTCTCGTTTTCACAGGTTCGTTTTATCGGGAACTCCCAAAGATCGCAACACTGGTGGAGCCTCAGCGGAACAGTTTGGCATGACGCAGATTACATCTGACCGAATATTCGAACTAATCGAAAAAAGTCGTCTTGTTGAGTCGACTAAGCTTCGTACGCAACTTGAACTGATCCGAGTGCGTCATGCTGGTTTTTTACCTGAGGATCCAGTGGTCGTCTGCAAGGAACTCGAGGACGCAGGATTGGTGACCCGATGGCAATGTGAGAAGATTCTTCAGGGTAAGTACAAAGGCTTTTTCCTCGGGAACCACAAACTCTTAGGTCATCTAGGCTCGGGCGGTATGAGCAGCGTCTATTTGGCAGAGCATCTTGTGATGAAGCACAAGCGTGCGATCAAGGTGCTCCCAAAATCGAAACTCGGGAACAATAGCTATCTAGAACGATTTCAACGCGAGGCAAAAGCAATTGCCTCGTTGAATCACCCAAATATCGTTCGTGCGTTCGATATCGATAACGAAAAGGACACACACTATTTGGTTATGGAGTATGTCGATGGAGCAGACATGCAAACACTGGTTCGCAAGCATGGACCATTACCTTTCGCGGTTGCGGCCGACTACATCGCACAATCAGCTCGCGGTCTTCATCACGCTCACGAAGCAGGTCTGATCCATCGTGATGTGAAGCCCGCAAATATCTTGATCAACAAGAAAGGGGTCGTGAAAGTCCTCGACCTGGGACTGGCTCTCTTCTCGGAAGAAACGGATCCCTCGCTCACAATGGAATACAACGACAAAGTTCTCGGCACCGCTGACTACTTGCCACCAGAGCAAGCCATAAATAGTCATAAAATCGACAGCCGCGCAGACATGTATGGACTGGGTTGCACACTCTACTTTTTATTGACTGGTCATGCTCCTTTTCCAGAGGGGAGTATTCCAAGCCGAATCATTCGGCATCAAAACTCCATGCCTCCTGATATCCGGAAGGATCGGCCTGACTGCCCCGGCGAATTGGATGGCGTCTGCGTTAAGATGATGCAAAAGGAGCCAAGATTCCGATACAAGGACTGCTTGCAAGTCGCGGAAATCCTCGAAGCTTGGTTGGCGAAGTATCGCAAAGAAACAGAGGGTGACCCAACCAAAGCTAGGAACAACAATCTTTCCGTTGCCGACTTGCTCGACGAAGGTACCAAAAAATCGAAGCATGATGTCGATACCGTTACCAATCGAGGGAACAGCACTAAGGTAGCACTAGGGAGTTCAATTGTCAGCTTGTCCGCCTCAGATAGCGGTGTGCTTAGAGCAATTGCCAAAAGTGAAGCTTCAAACATCGATAGCAAAATTGATTTGGTGCACGACTCGAATGCCCCAAACGCCAAGAAATCAAAGAGTCACGCGATTGCAAAGGCAACCTCGCCGATTTTCGGCCCAGCAAAGGGGAACAGCGGCGGCTCTTCGCCATTGCTAAAACCGATCGACAAGTTAGCCAGCAAGAACACACCAGCGGTGTCTTCCGCGAATCCGCAAAGCACTTCTTCCAAAGCAAAACCAAAATCCAATATTGCTCTGATCGTCGGTATCGGAGTTCTAATCCTAGTTTTGCTTGCCGGCATTCTATTTGTCGTATTGATGAATCGATAAATTCGGCTGGTTCTTGACGGCCTCCCCGAGAAGCAGATTCTACCATCATGCAAGTGGATATAATGTTTCAAAACGCTCGGCGAATCACGTGTGGAGTCGTATTGATGATGGCGTTTTCTGGCCATGTTTCGGTCCAGGCGCAAGACCGATCTCCATTGCGAGTTCCGGTGGATCTTCTGCCAATTCAAGAGTCGGTAATGAAAGCAAGCGAGCTATTCAAAGACAGGAAAGTGGTGGAGTGCGTTGACCTCGTCGAGCAATTGACGAAGCGGATTCTAGAGCTAGTCGAAATCGCCTCCGTGAAGGAATTAGTAGAACTCAAAAAAGTCCATTATGAATTGGCAAAATCACATCATCTGCTGAGCGTGGAGGGTGCCGAGCTCTCTGAATTGCCCTCATGGGAAACAATGATCCGTTCAAGGAAGAAAGATCCAACAAGCAAGGTGCCTTTGAAGGCATCGGCGACTCCCAAGATTGCTGCACTCTCTGGAAAGGAATCCGTTAGCTTTGCTCGTGACGTAGCCCCCATTCTTATAGCGAACTGCAACGGTTGTCATTATGGAGCCACGCGAGTAAGTGGAGGTCTGCAATTCAACATGTTCTCACAAATCGTAAAGGGGGGAGATAGTGGGCCCATTGTTTTGCCAGGCAAGCCAGATGAAAGCCTTATCATTAAAAAGCTTAGAGGTACCCAAGGTGCGAGGATGCCGATGGGGAGGCCACCATTGCCCGATTCTCAAATACAATTGGTGGAAACTTGGATCAAGGAAGGCGCCACGTTCGATGGCCAGGACAAAGACGCAAAACTCGATCAAGTTGTTGGTCAGGCCTTTGCCGCCAAAGCATCACATAGCCAGCTTATGGCAAAACGTATGGAACGAAGTCGCGATAAATGGAAAACCGCATTTCCAAAAATCGATCCCGACCAAGCTGACGACGAACAATTTCATGTGATCGGCAATATTGGGGATGAAAACGCTAGGGCCCTACTATCGCAAGCAAACTCCGCCGCAAATCAAATTCGCAAGATGTTCAAGATTCCAGGCAAGGGACCGTTGGTCAAAGGTGGAATAACGATCTTTGCTCTTAAACAGCGTTATGAATACAGTGAATTCGGTAAGATGATTGAGAGCAGAACGTTGCCGGCTGAGTGGTCGAGCCATTGGCGAAGCGAAGTTCTTGATCGCTATGTCGCAATGGTATTCGACAAAGCGGAAAGCAAAATTAACGAAACGTCACTATTGCAACAGCTAACAAGTCTTTGGATGAGTTCGCACGACGGGGTCCCGCGATGGTTTTCCGAAGGAGCAGGCCGTCAAGCCTTGGCCATAACGGTGGGGGTTCACGATGCGCGTGTTCAGCCATGGCTCAAACGCATGACTTCGTCGATGGATCAGGTAAAGAACTTGAAATCGCTTTCCGACGGATCAATGAACGATGAAGCGCTGGCCACGATTGGCTTCGGCATCATACGCTCCTTTTACGATGCGAAGATAAAAACTCAATACGAAACGATCGTTCGGTCGCTCGCTACTGGAACAAGCTTCGAACAAGCGACCACGAAAACAATTGGGTCCATCGACGTTTTCCTACAAAGACTCCTCGGTAAAGCCAAATAGTCAAACAACAGTCCCAAAAGTGTACGAATATGGCGTCCGCAGTAAAACGCGTTATGCAAGCTTACAAGTTGGCATCGGCTCGCTACGCGGAAATAGGCGTTGATGCTCAAGTCGCTTTGACAGACCTTGCAAAGATCCCCATTTCGCTTCACTGTTGGCAAGGGGACGATGTTGGAGGTTTTGAGAGTGAAAGGGGCGCACTAAGTGGTGGAATCGCAGTTACAGGCAACTATCCAGGCAAAGCCCGCACAGCCGACGAACTTCGAGCCGATATCGAGCAAGCGTTAAGGCTGATTCCAGGAACGCAGCGTTTGAATTTACACGCTTTTTATGGCGAATTCGGTGGCAAGAAAGTCGACCGCAACGAAATCCAACCCAAGCACTTTCAGGAGTGGATTGGATGGGCCAAACAGAATCAGCTAGGCATGGATTTCAATCCAACGTGCTTCTCGCATCCGAAGGCTGCAAGCGGATTCACATTGAGTCATAACGATATTGGAATTCGCGATTTTTGGATCGAACATTGCATCGCTTGTCGAGAGATAGGCGCTGCCATGGGCAAGGCACTAGGGTCGCCGACGGTGACCAATATTTGGATCCCTGATGGTTACAAAGATACTCCCATTGACCGCCTGGCACCAAGGCAGAGACTTTCGGATTCGCTAGACAAGATATTCGTGAAACGGCTAAGCACCAAGTACCATCTCGATGCCGTTGAGTGCAAATTATTCGGCATTGGAAGTGAAAGCTACGTCGTCGGCAGCCATGAGTTCTACTTGGGTTACGCGATTAAGAACCAAAAACTGCTTTGCCTCGACGCAGGTCATTTTCATCCGACCGAAACCATTGTCGACAAGATAACGTCGACTCTGATGTTTGTACCAGAGATCTTACTGCACGTTAGTCGAGGTGTTCGCTGGGATAGCGACCACATAGTGATTCTCGACGATACTTTGCAAGCGATCGCGGCTGAATTGGTGCGAAATCAATTGCTCGAAAGGACGCACATCGGACTCGATTTCTTTGATGCGAGTATCAACCGCATTGCGGCTTGGACAATCGGAACCCGCAATACAATCAAAGCTCTGCTAATCGCATTGCTAGAGCCCCAGTCATTGCGAATAGCAGAACAGGAGGGGGACTTGACCGCCCGGTTGGCAATCATGGAGGAATCTAAGGGATTGCCATGGGGGGCAGTTTGGGATTACTACTGTCTTTCCAATTCAGTTCCGATCGGACAAGAATGGCTTAAAGAAGTTCGTCGCTACGAACACGCGGTGCTTGACAACAGGTAGACTGTTTTGCCAACAGATTTATTTCCTCTCAGGTGTGAGTATCAATGTCTGAAGAGACCGAACATTCTGGCTCTGAATATGAGCGCGAACCCGTACCGCAAAACGCGCTCAAAGGGCCATCGGCCTTTTGGGGCATGTATGCTGGGGAACATACAGCTGGCACAGAATTTATGATCGGGCCGTTGTTCGTGGCCTGGGGCGCTTCAGCAAGCAGTCTTATTTTCGGTCTACTTCTAGGAAATTTGCTGGCCGTGTTGACTTGGCGGTTTTTGACTGCTGAGATTGCGACCAAGCAACGGTTGACCCTTTATTTTAAAATGGAAAAGATCGCTGGACGAAATCTGGTCGTAATTTACAACTTGGCAAACGGCATCCTCTTTTGCTTTCTTGCCGGAGCCATGATTACGGTATCCGCGACGGCGGTTGGCCCCTTCTTTCCTTCCATGACGATGCCGACCTTCAAGTCCACGATGCCGACTGGTTTCGGTTGGGTGGCAACATGCATCGTCATTGGACTCGCTATGACCTTGGTTGCGATGAAAGGATATGGCTTTGTTGCCAAGATGGGGCATTATTCGGCACCCTGGATGTTTCTGGTCTTTATCGCATGTGCCTTGGTGACGCTTAGCAAGCTTGACAACTACAACGTTTGGGAGTTGCTCACTCCGCCTCCTGGAACTCCTGAAAACATCAGCTTCCTGGGGATTGTGTGTTTCTCTTGGTTTTGCAACGCAGCCATGCATTTGGGAATGGCGGACCTTTCAATGCTACGTTTTGCAAAATCACCCAACGCAGGCTATGCTTCGGCCGCCGGAATGTTTCTGGGGCACTATGTCGCTTGGATTTGTGCGGCGTTGCTTTTGGTGTACTGGGTGCGCATCCACGGCGTCGACCCGAATGAAGGTAAAGATCCGGGAACAATGGTCAACGATGCAGTCGGCTGGACAGGGCTCATTTGCATCGTCATCGCTGGTTGGACGACAGCCAATCCAACTATCTATCGAGCCGGACTCGCGTTCCAAGGGATCGTACCGAGCATGAGCCGCAACATGAGTACGCTCATAGCGGGTGCGGTATGCATTGGCGCTGGGATCTTTCCCGCTTTTGCGATGAAGCTGCTCGATTTTGTTGGTATCTATGGAACCATCCTTGCGCCGATCGGAGCCATCATCGTGGTCGATCACTTCTTCGCGGACAAACTCGGAATGGCTACTGATCCAGCATTGAAAGCCGGTTCGTCGTTCAATGTAGCGGTACTGCTTGCATGGCTTGTACCCGTTGGCATTGCGATGATGGCCCACGTCTACCTCAATGTCTTCGCCTCTTATTTGCCTTTACCCACCTCGATCGCATGCGGCGTTCTTTATATTGTTTTGTCCAAAACCATCGGCCCCAAAGTCGCGAAAGCGCAACCTGTTGCTCGCCCTTAGGCGATCGGCAGTTGCAAAGTACCGTATTTGTAAATTTGAGCCTCAATGTGCTAGCATGAGGGCCGGATTTGCAGGTGATTACTTGACTTCCGGCCCGCACGCCCGCACGCTAGCGCGTTGCGGCTCAAAGTGCGCGTCCAATGGCCGATCAGTAATGATCCTATGAATAATCCAGGCTAACGCCTCAGGCTCAACTGGTACTTTTCAAACTGCCGCTCGCCAAAATACTAATACTCCGCGACGCGACCTTTCAACCACTTGCGAGTCACGAAATGAATTCGATTGCAAACCCTATTAGCAAAGTTGCCAAGTTGATCGGGCTGTCGTCACTTGTCGGTACGATTGCGCCCCCTTTGCTTTTCATGTTCCATAAGCTCGATTCCGGCCCGATGCAGGCTATCATGTTGGTTTCCTGCCTTCTATGGTTTGCTGCCGCTCCATTTTGGATGAAGGCAGAATAGACCGGACCTTTCAAACCACCCTTCAAACTGTTTTTGAAAATGACTGCACTGAATTATTCCCGTCGTTCGTTCCTGAAAAGCTCTACCGTTCTTGCGAGCACAACCCCACTGCTTTTTGTTTTGCCCGATGTGCGGTCAGCCGAATTCGAACGGCCGCTCATTGCCTATGTCGGCACGTTCAGTTCACCGCTTCGAGACATGTTGCCAACGCAAGTCGATTTGCCGCCTGGCAATGGGCGCGGTATTCACTTGTTCAGGGTGAATCGTGAGACGGGTGCAATGACCCCTTCGGGACTTTACGAAATGGGCACAAGCCCTAGCTGTCTTGCCCTGAATACCAATGGAAGTAATTTGTACTCTGCCAATGAAACAGACCGAGTGGGCGAAGACAAACAGGGCACCGTTAGCGCTTTCACAATCAATCGAGCAGACGGACAATTGGCGTTGCTCAACACAGTCCGGTCGGGCGGTGCAGGTCCGACCTATGTGAGCATCCATCCCTTAGGCCGATTCTTGTTGGTGGCCAACTATTTCGGTGGCTCCATAGCGGTGCTTCCAATTCTCCCTGACGGCAAATTGGGGGAGGCAACGGACATCCAACTTAGTTCTGGGAATATTGGTCCAACCAAAGCAACGAACGCACCGCCCGGCAGCTTCGCATTCAGCGGACACGATCGAACTCACGCCCATATGATTCAAGCGGACACCGCTGGTCGTTATGTGTTTCACGCTGATTTGGGCTTGGATCAAATATTCGCATGGAAATTTGACGAGAAAAAAGGCATGCTCACTCCAAACGAACAGCCATCTGTCTCTTTACCACCAGGAGATGGGCCTCGTCACTTTCATTTTCATCCCAACGGCCGATGGTTTTATTCCATTCAAGAAGAGGGTTCGACCATCGTGTTGTTTGACTACAACCATGCAAGTGGTCGATTGGCTTCGCGGCAAACGATTTCCAGCCTGCCGCCGGGGTTTGCAGGCAGTAATTTTTGCTCGGAAATCTTGGTGTCATCGGATGGGAAATTTGTATACGCAGGCAACAGATTGCACGACAGCATTGGGATCTTTTCCGTTGGGCAAAACGGCGACCTTACCTTTGTTGGAGAGGAATGGACGCGAGGAAATTATCCCCGTAGCTTCAACTTCGATCCGACCGGTAGGTTTCTTTACTGCTGCAATCAGCGAGGAGACAACATCGCGGTTTTTCAAAAAAATGACAAAAGTGGTGAACTCAAATTTACCGGCCACTATACCAACGTTGGCAATCCCTCGATCATCATTTTCGCCGATCTTGCAAAGGGAGTTTGAACGCAACCAACGGCGAAGATATAGATCAATGGATAGTAGATCACTGTTGCCAAGAACCATCTCTGGCCGAAAAATGTAGGGCAAAAAATAAAAATCAATTGGCTCGCTTATGCGAGACAGTCAAGTCATCGAACCTATCGACCTCTGCAAGGCTGTCGCGGACCAAAGCGTGGACGGAAACGATTGCATTCGAAGGCGCTGCATACCGGCGATCTGCGAGAAGTGTCAAAAACTCTGTCATGTGAAGCTATGAGTTGCTTACTCAAAAAACGGGAGGGAAACACATCCAAATCGACCAGCGGTCGACCGCAGCAGCTAGCGCTCGTGACCACTTTGGGCCAATTACCGCAAGCTCTACATCGCATTCCACGTTACGAAGGGATTGGCATCCACTTTGTCGAATGCGAACAACTCTCCAGAAGAGGTCATAGAGCGGCTCACGGTACGGGCCAACAATCTTGGAGGTATCCTTCAAATAGTTACCGAGAGTCTGCTTGCATGCTTCGAGTCTTTTCTTGGGGTCCACTTCACTTGGCCGGTTGCCTAAAGTTCTGGTGAGCCGTTTTGCAAGCGACTCCATTACTTTCTTTGGGGCTACAGCATGTCCGTGCAAATCGAGACAGAAATCTCCGAGTCCTGCGTTGGTTAGTCGCTTCTGAACCACTTCCAGTGCTGCATGTTTCTCCGCAACAAAGAGCACGGTTTTACCTTGTTGCATTGCGTTCGCAGACTGAGAGGATCCAGTCATCGAGCGTTTTCGAAAAGTCGATCCTGGTGACTTTTTCTCCCTTCGTCGAGTACTCTTCAAATTTCGCAACTAAAGAGCCGATCAGAATTGCTCTCGCAAAAGCTGGGACTTTTGAAATACTTCTTTGTTCGAGGAATTTATCGAGTCTATTTGACGCTACGTCGAGCAACGCAGGGATGTTTAAGGGGTGCGGAGTCGGAATCCGAGTATTGGAAATAGACTTCGCATTCGCCACATCCGAATTGACTGGACCAATTAGGATCAATTCATATTCATCACACACATAGCTGCTTTCGAGTTGATTCACCCAATTAACGCAATCTTTTTTTGTGATTTGATTTTGAGAGCTTTTTACCTGACAGGCAATTCGTCTGCCTGGGTAATCCCAAAGAACGTCAACCTTATCTCCAGAGAAATTTGGTTCTAAGGTAATCGAAGTCCATTCATGGTTTTTGAATGACTCTAGGACACAAATCATGCTTTGAGGCATGTACCCTCTTATTCCAGCTTGGCCACTCATAAGCGTCTACCTTTGGTCTTGTGAATAGGAGAAATGGCGTTTTCGGTTTTCCCGCATTTTACACAAGATTGTCAACCACGAGTCTTGCTTCGATCTATGCTTACGCCGTATTCGACAATGCCGATCCTGGTCGAATTCCGTGCAAAGCTTCCACAAGAGTCCAGCCGCAGAAAAATGGTAGGGGACTAACTGGCCCTGAGGACTCTGATGGGGTCAGCCCTTGTTGCATCAAACATCGCCACGTCACTGACTTTCCTAGAGGAACCAACTTGCTCGTTTTGAGATCGCATTCGGGTGCAACCGATCGGTCGCTAGTAATTGGAACTACTCAGTGCGATCGCGAAGACGCTTTTGCAATTGAGTCAGCATTAACACCAATTCTTCTGTGGACATCTTGCTAAGTACCTCGTCAGACGAGACCGAAGCGCCGAGCAATCCCTCATAGATCTGTAGACTACCTTTGAGCTTGCCTCGTCGCTCGCCTATTTCGATACCTTCCTGACGCCCTTCTTGATGTCCTTCTTGACGAGCGTCCATGAGATTGGATTGGATATCTAGGCTGGCTTTTTCTCTTGCATCGTACACGTGCTTTTACTCAGTTATCTCTCGAATTGCGTTCCATTCACCCGTTGCGCGAAGAAACTCCAGACCCGGGAGTAATTCACGTAACTCTTCTACTGTGTGTTCGCTCGCGTTCTTAATCCAGTATGCCCATTGCTCCAGGATGCTTGCTCCTCGAACTTCCTTTGGACCCCCATTGTACTTGGCAAGCTCGACCGTGTGAATCTCGATCGAATCTTCCAATACCACCCGGCTTTCCCGTTCAACTAATTGAAACTGGTGATGAAGTTGCGCGTCATCCCACAAATCCCTCATCAACAAACTGATCGAATACGTCGCCTTGAGGTCGCCATATCCTTGACCAGCCCGAAGCTGGTCGGTGTACGCTTCGCAAGCATAAAAAACGGCTCGCTTCGCGAAACTTGAGTGAACCACTATTTGGACCTCAATGACAAAGCCCCGACCAAGCTCATCGGTTGCCTTCACATCGACACAAACAAGCTTGTCGGTCTCAAAATCCTTGTATCCGAACGGATTGAGATACACCACCGAAACAACCGGATATGGCAATCGCAGAACGGCATTGAGCAAACTGATGAGACAAATCTCATTTTCTGGTTTGCCAAAAATCTTGCGAAATGCAAAATCAATCCAAGCCCGAATTCCAATCTTCATCGATTTCTTTTATCCATCGAACATCCAAGCCCAAAGTCGCAATCCACATGGCTGTATTTTAGCAGATTGAATCGCATCGCGAATCGCCGCTGCGAAGTGACTTATAAGGATGCACCCCATCAAGGATAAACTCAGTTTGTGGGGGGGGCCGTTGGGGTCAGACCCGAATGGCACTTGTACTTTGATCGAAATGCTTGGCACGAAATGAGTTAAGTCGAGCTCTTGGTTCTAGATTTGGAGCTTGTTCTGGCGCCTTACTCCGATTGATCTAGACGCAAATGGCCTCTCTTGCACAGACTTGATTATCACATTCGAGTCCAGGCAAGGAGGCCATTATGTTTGCTGCGTTTCGGTTGGCAGTGCAAGAGGCACGCGGTCACAAGGATCTGTACTTTGCAGGTCTTCTTTCACAAGATGATATCGACTCGGCTACGCATGTTGTGATCTCGTATGACAACGCGGTCGTTCCCGTCAGCGTGCTTCGTCCCGTCGGCGAACCAGGGCAACTCCATCAACAAATTGCCAATGCGAAAACCGAGGTCGATAGGTTGGTTTTAAGGAAACTTGACAAGTTAGGGATCATGCCTTCGGACAATGCATCTGACGCGGAATTCTTTCGACGAGTATCGCTTGACCTTGCCGGCACCCTGCCAACATCAGACCAAGTCCGAACGTTTCTTGCCGACTCATCCATGGAAAGGCGTGCGAGAGCGATTGAGAGTCTATTGGAATCACCTGGTTATGCAGCCTGGTGGACTACCTTCCTTTGTGACTTGACAGGCAACAACGACGATCAGTTGAATAATTTTTCGCCATTGCAGGGGCAGTCCAGTCAACACTGGATTACGTCGATCTTTCCAAGGTGAACGATCCTCGTGAACCATTGATGGAATGGCTAAGAAGAAAGGACAATCCCTACTTTGCAAAAGCCATCGTCAATCGAATATGGGCACATTATTTCCAATCGGGAATCGTCAATTCTCCAGACGATTTGAACTTAGCGAATGCTCCCAGCAATTCCGAATTGCTTGACTACTTGGCTAACGGATTCATTGGAAATCATTACGACCTAAAATGGTTGCACCGAACGATTTTGAATACGGCAACCTATCAGCGAGGCTGGCAAACGAACGAATCGAACGCGCTCGACCGTCGGAATTTTTCGCATGCTTTATTGCGAAGACTGCCGGCTGAAACCGCCTACGATGCCCTACGTATAGCTTTGTCCGACTCTAAGCAGGCAAAAGCTTTGTGCAACGTGGAAAGCGAACGTGCCATGACGATCGCAGGCGCGAGTGCTCAGACGAAAGGCGGCAGAAACGCTTTGTCGAATTATGCCCTCACCGTTTTCGGCCGCTCCCTTCGCGAAAGCAATTGCGACTGCGACAAATCAAGTGACCCAAGTCTATTGCAAACTGTATTCATACGTAACGATGCAGATGTTCTTAAGGCAATGAGCGATGAGCACAGTTGGTTGTCACAAGTCGCCAGAGAATACCATTTGCCGTCGCCACTTCGTATCGGGCTTGCTCCAGTTTCACCCAAAATGGACGAAAAGAGGGATGTCCGAACAGCCGAGGATTTGGACCGCGACGTTAGAAAGTTTCGAACGCAACTGGAAAACTTAATTGCGAAAGAAGACAACGAAAAGGCGATAAAAAGGGTCAATTCGGAGTTGGCACTCGCAGAGAACCCGACCAACGGAATTAGCGATGTCCTATGGGCATTGATCAATTCGAAAGAGTTTATCTTGAATCATTAACGGCGATCCCCAAGGAAATTTCATATGTCGATGCATTTTTATTGCGACGGAATCAAGCGACGCGATTTTATACGGGTCGGAGCGCTTTCCGCCAGCTCGTTTACGTTAGCCAACTACTTAAGAATGACCGAGGCAGGTCAAGTCCGAGATGGGCACGCGACGTCTGGAATTTTCATCGATCTAAGCGGCGGACCATCGCATTTGGATACCTTCGATCCAAAACCGGATGCACCCGAAGGGATCCGCGGCGATTTCAAGACGATTCCAACGAATGTCCCCGGAGTATATATCTCAGAACAGTTGCCAAAGATGACAAAGTGTTTTGATAAATATGTCATTCTTAGATGTGTTTCGCATACGCTTGCGGCGCACCGGCTGGGTAGTGAATACGTGAACACGGATAACCATACCGACATCTTCAATAATCTAAAGACCAAGCTACTACCCAAATTGGACGGTGGCGTTTCCGCTTTGCTGACCGGACTTGAACAAAAGGGGCTGCTCAGCTCGACTGCGGTGATGGTTACTGGAGAATTCGGCCGCACTCCGAAGATCAACACGCGAGCTACCTTGGGCGGCCGAGATCACTATCCGCGGTGCATGTTCATGTTGATGGCCGGGGGCAAAGTTCGCGGAGGGCAAGTGTCGGTCAAAGCGATGAAACCGCTGCTGGGCCCGCCAACGATGCCATCTCACCGAGTGACCTAGCCGCTTCATTTTACCACAACCTGGGTATCGATCCGAAACAAGAATTTCAAACCGAATCGGGTCGCCCTATCACGCTCGTCCGCGACGGAACGGTTATTCCAAAACAATATGCTACTTTATCATCATCCCGACTTTGCGTTGCACGACACGAAAAACCACCCAGAGTCGGTCAGTCGGATCACGCACGTAAACCAAATGCTCAAGGATTCAGGGTGGATTGCCAAATGTACTCTGCCAAAATGGGGGCCAGCGACTTCCGAAGAGTGCCAACTCAATCATCCTCAAAGCTATCTTGAGGAACTCGAGCATTGGTGCCAACATGACGCAGGACGAGTCGAGGTGGACACGGTCGTTTCGAAAGGTTCATGGACAGCAGCCACTCTCGCCGCTGGTGCCGTATGCGATGCGGTTCATCGCGTGATTACGGAAGAAGACACCACTGCGTTTTGTGCGATTCGGCCACCAGGGCATCATGCTATGCCAAAATCAGCCATGGGCTTTTGTCTTCTCAACAACATCGCGATCGGAGCAATGCATGCGCGCTCATTGGGCTTAAACAAAGTGTTGATCATCGATTGGGATGTACACCACGGGAATGGAACCCAAGCAGCCTTTTGGGAGGACCCCGCAGTGGGCTTTGTTTCAATCCATCGCTTCCCCTTTTATCCGGGAACGGGCAAAGCAGATGAAACGGGAAGTGGAAAAGGGATCGGAACCAAAGTCAATATCCCTGTCGCAGCCAGTATCACTCCGAACGAATTCCTGAAGCGACTATATGATGCGACCGAAAAACTCGCTAACGAAATGAAGCCCGAACTGATCATGCTCAGCGCTGGATTCGACGCCCATAGAAACGATCCCGTCGGTGGCTTGACGTTGGAATCGGAGCACTACCTTCAAGCTGGAAAGTGGATTGCTCAACTTGCACGCCAACATTGTGGCGGCAAGTTGGTCTCGATTCTGGAAGGTGGATATCATCTCAAGCACATGCCCGACAGCGTCGATGCCCACTTGCAGGGCTTGGTAAGCGAAGAGTAACGCCGTTCACTCGTTTAACCCGGGTTAAACGGGGTTAAACGAGTCAATGATAGGCGTACAGCCGTCGCCTTCGGCTCGGGGTTAAACGAAATTCGCGCAAACAAGCCTTACTTGTTTTCGCTCTTGATGCGCATTCCGTAGAACGATTGCCAGATGAAAACCAAGGCAATGCTGCAGAAACCAATAGCGAGCCACATACCAAGTGTCGGCCCCTTTATTTCCTTCAGCTTCACGGCGAGTTCGACAGCGAGCAATCCAAAAAGAGTGGTGAATTTGATGACTGGGTTCAGTGCCACGCTTGAAGTGTCTTTGAACGGATCGCCAACCGTGTCACCTACCACGCACGCGTCGTGCAGTGGCGTTCCCTTTTGTTTGAGTTCGACCTCAACGATCTTCTTTGCATTATCCCAAGCTCCGCCGGCATTGGCCATGAAGATAGCCTGGTAAAGTCCGAAGATCGCAATCGAGAACAAATAGCCGACAAAGAAGAAAGGTTCAATAAAGGCCAGGCCCAGCGTGATGAAGAACACTGCCATGAAGATATTGAACATTCCTAACTGTGCGAATCGCGTGCAAATGGCTACGACTCGTTTACTATCCTCAACAGACGCTTTCACGACACCGTCTAGTTTGATGTTGGCTTTGATGAACTCGACGGCACGATAGGCTCCCGAGGTTACGGCTTGAATGGAGGCACCGGTGAACCAGTAAATGATTGCTCCACCAGAAATCAACCCGAGGACAAACGGAGCGTGAAGCAGGGACAACTTCTCCTGATGCATTGTCAGGCCATGTGTCAATGACATGATGATCGAAAAAATCATGGTGGTCGCACCTACCACTGCTGTACCGATAAGAACTGGTTTGGCAGTCGCTTTGAAAGTATTTCCGGCCCCATCGTTCTCCTCCAGCAGAAGTTTGGCTTCCTCAAAGTTTGCGTCGATCTTGTATTCGGATTTCAGCACCGCGTGGATATTGGGTACTTGTTCGATGAGCGATAGCTCGAACACGCTTTGGGCGTTGTCGGTCACTGGACCATACGAATCGACGGCAATGGTAACTGGCCCCATGCCTAAAAATCCGAACGCGACCAATCCGAAGGCAAAGACGGCCTCGGCCGCCATCAATTTCCCTAGGCCTTGCGTAGAGATACCATAAGAAATGGCCATTAAGCCCACGATTCCCGCTCCTAACCATAGGCAAGAAAAATTGCCGGCGACTAGTCCCGAAAGGATGTTGAGGGACGCTCCACCTTCTCGGCTAGACGTGACGATTTCCTTGACGTGTTTTGAAGAAGTTGACGTGAATACTTTGACAAGTTCAGGGATCAAGGCACCGGCAAACGTACCGCAGGAAATGATCGTTGAAAGCTGCCACCAGAGCTGACTATTTCCAGCTAGCGAAGGAATCATAACAAACGATACGATATAGGTAATCGCAATCGAAATGATGCTAGTGATCCAAACCAAACGGGTGAGCGGCATTTCAAAATCCATCTCCGCCGCGGTTTCGTACTTCGATTTCGTCCATTGCTCATTGATGTAGTACGATACAAACGAAGCGACGATCATCATGACTCGCATGACGAACAGCCAGACAAGGAGTTGCACCTGAATGGTCTCGTATTGAGGGCCAGCGGACGTGGGATTCACTGCCAGTAAAATAAAGGTGATCAACGCGACGCCAGTGACACCATACGTTTCGAAACCGTCGGCGCTCGGCCCAACCGAGTCACCGGCGTTATCACCCGTACAGTCGGCGATAACCCCTGGATTGCGAGCATCGTCTTCCTTGATTTTGAATTCGATCTTCATCAAGTCGGAACCGATATCCGCGATTTTCGTGAAGATTCCACCTGCGATGCGCAAGGCCGCAGCGCCGAGGCTTTCGCCAATCGCGAATCCGATGAAGCATGCTCCAGCATATTGCCGAGGTATAAAAAGCAAAATGCAGAGCATGATCAACAACTCAACGCTAATCAACATCATTCCAATGCTCATGCCCGCTTTGATTGGAATGGCGTAAACAGGGTACGGCAGCCCCTTGAGGCTTGCAAAAGCGGTTCTAGAATTGGCGAACGTATTCACTCGGATTCCGAACCAAGCCACACCATAGCTGCCAAGGATACCAACGATACTAAAGCAGACGATGATTCCGACGACACCATAGGACATTTCTGAAAGCCATCCAAAGTACATTACGATGACGATTGCAATGAATGCCCAAAGCACGGCCATGAATTTGCCTTGGTTGATCAAATACGTTTTGCAGGTTTCGTAGATAAGTTCAGAAACTTCGAGCATGGAGGCATGAACCGGCATGTTTTGGAGCTCGCGGTAAATCTGCATTCCAAAGAATAAACCAGCTACGCAGACTAAAAGGCCAGCATAGAGCAGGTACGTACCCGGGACGCCGAAGAAAGTGGTTCCTCCCAGATCCGGAAGCACTAAATTTGCTTCTCCGCCAGGGGCGCTAGAGGTCTCGGGGGCTTGGGCCATAGTAACTGATGAGTGTAGAATCCCCCCCAGAATAACGACCGCCAAGGTCGAGAAAATTTTAGCAATCGTTCCGCGTTTATTCATTCGGTGCTTTCCTAAGAAACAAGTGGATCAAACAATTAATGCGGTAAACCTAGCGACTCTCTGTTCATCGTTCAACATGGCTCAGTAGAGTTTCGGGTGTTTTTTTCGCTTTTATTATGCTTTTAAAGCAATAAACGTTCCCGTTCGGCCAGTTGAACAGAAAGCTGTCTCTCGCCGATTGATTTCGCAATCGAGTTTCTGATTGTTCTGACTGGACAACCGTGGAATAGAGCCAAATGGCACTCACTTTGCAAATTTTGAGCCTCAATGCGCTAGCATAAGGGCCGGGATCGCGAGTAAGTACTTGACTTCCGGCCCGCACTCTAGGGCCTCGACTACTTCGATTTTGTGGGTAGTGGATCTTGTTAAAGATCCAAGTGGCATAGGATCTTTAACAAGATCCACTACCAATGCTCACAAAATCAATTTGGATACGGCACTATGGCGTTGCGACTCTGATTAAACTGCAACGCAGCATTGGCGAGCTTAGATACGAGGAGTTTATGTTCGGCTAGAATGAGTTTCAGGAATCGCAAGCCGGTATCTTCAAAAGAATGCTCCAATGAATTCAGACCTTCGATGGAATCATCCAACCGTCTCGCGGCGAACAGCGATTCAAGCTGGATCGATCGGGATTCTCGGACTTGGAATGAACCACTTGGCCGGTCTTCAACAGGCGCAAGCTTCGCTTGGAAATTTTGCCTTTGGCAAGGCAAAGTCCTGCATTTTCATTTTCCTTTCGGGTGGCCTGGCGCAACACGAGAGTTTCGACATGAAGCCGAACGCTCCAGAGAATATTCGCGGAGAATTCAAACCTATTGCAACGCGAACACCGGGCCTTCAGATTTGCGAACACCTACCTATGCTGGCAGATCGTAGTGAGATGTGGGCGCTTTGTCGCTCGCTGACACATAGCTCGAACGACCATTCTGCGGCCCATCACATTATGTTGACCGGTCAGTCGCAGTTACCAACAGGCTTCAGTCCCAACGGTTCCAATCGTACGGACCGACCGTCGATCGCTTCTGTAGCGGGCTATGCAACTAAGCTCCGCAACAATTTGCCAACCGCTGTCATGCTACCAGAACGACTCGTACATTCCTCCGGCCGAATCCTACCAGGACAACACGCAGGGGAAATGGGCGCGCAGCATGATCCATGGATGATCGAGGCCTCGCCCTTTCACAACACATCCTATGGAGCGTTCCCGGAATATGGTTTCGATCATCAAGATCGAAGCAATGCAGATAGTCGACTCTTTCAAGCGCCGCAGGTAACTCTCCCCGAAGGCTTAGGGTTAAAGGAAATCAACGGAAGACTTCAACTGCTTGAGGCCCTTAATCATCAACAGGTCAAGCTGGCGAGCTATGCGGAGACGCAATCCTTCGATCGTTTCCGGCAAAGTGCGATTTCCCTACTGACGGAGAAGTCAATTCAAAAGGCCTTGGACGTGACCCGTGCTGAGGAATCGTCCCTAGATCGATACGGCAGGAATTCGTTTGGTTGGTCATTGCTTATGGCGCGTCGATTGGTCACTGCCGGAGTCAACTTGGTTCAGGTCAATTTAGGCAACGATGAAACTTGGGATACGCATGGCAATGCGTTCCCGCATCTGAAGAATTCATTATTGCCTCCAACGGACAAAGCGCTATCTGCATTGCTGGATGACTTGCATTCAACGGGCGAATTGGATGAAACACTAGTCGTAATGGCGGGCGAGTTTGGTCGAACACCCCAGATCACTTTGCTCCCTGCGCACTACAAACTACCGGGTCGTGACCATTGGGGTGCAGTGCAATCGGTATTCTTTGCAGGGGGCGGTGTGCGCGGTGGCAATGTAATTGGCAAATCCGATTCACAGGGAGCGTATCCAGCGGAACTACCTGTCAAGCCTGAAAATTTTGCGGCAACTATTTATCATGCACTGGGGATTCCACCGACTGCAGTATGGCATGACGCGACCGACAGACCGCACCAAATCTACTACGGCGAACGAATCGCAGGATTGTAAATCTATCCTATTAGGCGAGAGGCAGTTGAAATACTACCTTAGCCATCTCGTAGCACGGGCGTCTCGCCCGTCAAAACATGGGCGGGACGCCCATGCCACTTGGTATGTTTGTTTCTGCCCCTCGCATAGCAAAGTTGTCTCATTTGTCCCATATGGCTCTGGGCCACAACTAAACCTGATGGGATTGCAGGTGACTTCGAGCTCAATCTATGGTACAATTTTCGAGAATCGAGATGTAAATTAGCGGGCTTAGTATCGCCTGGTACTGTATTTTCGGTTCCCCCCTCCAGCGGTTTTTTTGCCGCTCCCATTCCCACCCCTCGCAATTCCAATCGATGTCTCGATCTCGCGCAAGGAAGACTCAGCACACGACCGAACAAGATCGTCGTCGTTTTTTGCATCAAGCTTCTATCGGCTGTTTGGGGTTTGGCTTAGCCAACGATCTCAATCCAGCTCGAGCGGCAATCGCATCAGGCAGTATTCGAAACAAGCCAGCGAAGGCTTGCATTTTTTTGTTCATGTGGGGTGGGCCGAGTCAGCTCGATACATTCGATCTAAAGCCAGACGCACCCGACGCGGTGCGTGGCCCTTTCAAACCGATCTCGACTCGCGTTCCAGGAATACAGATCTGTGAGCACTTTTCTCGCCTCGCAAATCACACCGATAAGATTGCGATCATTAGATCGTTAGCTCACGACGACCCGGCTCACCTATCGAGCGGGCATGCCACCGTAACGGGACAATTGGCCCCTGTTCTGAAAAGCGATGCGACACCTCCAAGTGACAAGGACTCGCCACACATCGGAGCCCTAGTCTCGAAAGTGCGGCCAAGCAGTTTGGGGTTGCCTTCGTTCGTGACTCTTCCTTGGAAAGCGTTTCATCCAGCTGCGCCAGGGGGGGAAGCACCAGGTCAACATGGTGGCTGGTTGGGCGCGCGTCATGATGGGCTATTGCTCACTGGCGACCCAAATGCCAAGGATTGGAAACCAGGAGCTTTGTCGCTTCCAAACGATATGCCGCTAGAACGGATGCAATCTCGCTTCGACCTCCTTCGAACACTTGAGCGTCAACAGGCATCCTGTATTGGCGGTTCGTCAAGTCAGTTGCACGATCACCAATCGCGCGCCTTTGAATCGATCACTTCACCACAAGTCCGCAACGCCTTTGATCTGTCTCGCGAACCAGAAAGGGTTCGCGATGACTATGGTCGAAACATCCATGGCCAGTCCGTGTTGATGGCACGGCGTTTGGTGGAACATGGCGTGCCATTGGTTACCGTAAATTGGCATAATGATGGTCGCAATTTTTGGGATACGCATGGCAATAATTTTAATAGACTCAAGAACGATCTAATCCCGCCAGCTGACATTGCCCTTTCTGCACTTCTGGAAGACTTGCAGCAACGCGGAATGTTAGAGGAAACCTTGGTCGTTTGGGTCGGTGAATTTGGCCGTAAACCGCAAATTACTCCCGGTAACGCAGGTCGTGAGCACTGGCCGTTCTGCTACAGCGGACTGATGGCCGGCGGTGGTATACGCGGTGGAATGGTTTACGGCGAAAGCGACGCAACGGCTTCCTATCCGGTTTCCCATCCCGTTAGCCCTCAAGACTTTGGTACAACGATTGTTCATGCACTTGGAATTCCAATCGATGCAAAACTGCAAGACCGCGAAGGCAGACCACACAATGCAACTTCGGGAAAGGTCATTGAGTCCTTGTTCGGCTGAATCCATTGTTGCACGTAGGTCATCCTACCTTTAGGTTGACAAACACGTAGCTCAGCCTGTCCTCTGGCTGACATTTTGACAAACGCAATTGCAATTACGTACGGCTGAGGACAGCCGGACCAAGGTATTACGCTTGCAACACCGGGCCATAATTCCAAAGGAGACAACTAGTATGCTTCAACCAAAATACGGTCTAGATCGTCGTGGGTTCCTACGGCTTGGGGCTGTCGGCGTTGTCGGCTCTACCATTCCATGCCCGATTGGAATCGGTGATGACTCGGCAACATCCAAAGGGACAGGCAAGGGCAAAGCGAAGTCGGTACTAATCGTCTTGCTCAGTGGCGGGCCAAGCCAACTCGATACGTTCGATCCTAAACCAGACTCGCCAGCAGAAATCCGAGGGGAATTCAATACGATTGGAACGACCATCCCCGGCGTCGCTGTTTGCGAACACTTGCCCAAGCTAGCCCGGCAGACCGATCGATGGGCTATCGTAAGAACACTTGCGCACCGCGAGCATAACCATCTTCTCGCAACCCACGTCGCTTTAACCGGGCGACCTTGTCCGTTACCCAAGGGAGGAAACGATTTGGATCGGGTTGAATCCAGAAACGATTTCCCAAATTTCGCGGCCGCTCTTAACTATGTTCGGCCACCCATCAATGGCATCCCGAGCGGTGTATCGCTGCCCAATTATCTCATCGAAGGTCCGTTAACATGGCCAGGCCAACACTCTGGTTTCCTAGGTCCTAAATTTGATCCCTGGCAAATCCAAGGAGATCCAAACGAGAAAAACTTTCGCATGGACGCACTCAATCTTCGCGATGGCATTAGTGCGGATCGAATGCAATCAAGGCGCGAGCTGCTCGATCGGTTTAATAGCGATCGAAGCAATCAATCGAACCCAGAATCGATTGCATTTCGCGATCAACAGCGAGTCGCATTCAGTTTGCTGACATCGGGCAAGATGGTGGATGCATTCGATCTCGGTCTTGAGGCGGACGCGGTGCGAGATCGGTACGGACGCAATAAATTTGGCCAATCGCTACTGCTTTCGAAGCGTCTCATCGAAGCGGGCGTCCCTATCGTTCAAGCCACCATGGGAATCGTGCAAACCTGGGACACGCACGCCGACAATTGGGGCAAACTCAAGAACAAGCTCTTACCTCCCCTCGATCAAGGACTAGCTGCATTGATGGACGACTTGGCCGCATCGGGTTTGCTCGAACAAACTTTAGTATTGGTGATGGGAGAATTTGGACGCACACCTAAGATCTCCAACCTTCAAGGAGAGACATTACCTGGACGCGATCATTGGGCTCACGCGTACTCAGGTCTCTTCGCAGGCGCAGGCGTCCTGGGTGGACAAGTCATTGGTCAAACCGACTCCAGAGCAGCCTATCCTATCACACGCCCTTGGTCACCTGCGGATATCTGCTCAACTCTGTTCAATTCATTAGGAGTCGAACAAGATGTAACCATTGTCGATCCACTGCAACGGCCACATCACTTACTGAACGGTACAATCATCAGTCCGTTGTATACAGGCCGCAGCTCATGAGTAGTCCGCCTCGAATTATTCGAATGTCTTTTGTTTGCCTTGCATGTGTCCTGTCGATTGCAACCAACGCAAATGCTCAATCAATAATCACCTCGCTGCAACCGGCTTCGTGTCAACCAGGTGTTCCCACCAAAATTACTCTGCGTGGTAACAAGCTTCCAAGTAACCTACGAGTTCGCACCAACCGCTCCGACATCAAGGTTGAAATCGAAAGCGTGACGGAAAGTCAAGCGATCCTTGCGATCGTCGTTCCGAGCGATTCCCAGCCGGGGCCATTTGGGCTATGGTTTGCATCGCCAATCGGGCCTCTTCCCACCAAATATGTATTGGTTGACGACCTTGCTACCGCTTTGGATAACGGCAATAACCATTCGGTTGCTACTGCACAAACGGTCAGCACACTCGGTGCCATCGACGGCGTTACCGAAGGCACACAATTTGACTTTTATCGGTTCAACGCAACCGCTGGCCAACGCGTTGCATTCGAAGTACTAACGCAGTCGATACACTCCAAGATGGATCCGATTGTTCGATTGTTGCATGCTGATGGCCGACTACTGCATGTTGAAGATGATGATTCGATCGGTCCCGATTGCCGATTCAGCTTTACCTTTCCAGAAGCCGGCGACTATGTTTTGCAAGTCGGCGAGAGTCACTATGTTGCAGGAGGAGAGTACCACCTCCGCATCGGTGACTTTCCAATTATCGATCATGTATTCCCCTTGGCGATTCGACGGGGGGAAAGTGCAAAGCTGAGCTTTACCGGTCCCGATGCCTCGCTGGTCGTCGGCTCGGACTTGACAATACCATTGCATTTAGGCGAAGACTTCATCAACGCGCCTGCCCGCATGGTGGATGGGCATTCCGTGGCGTGGGGGACTATTGCGGTCAGTAAGTTACCGCAATTTGTTGAACCAGCCAAGCCGGATTCCTTAGTCGATGTCGTGAGACACATTCTTGATATCCCCATGGGCATAAGCGGTCGGTTGGAGAAACTTGGTGAACGTGACAGCTATTGGCTCCGTGGCGTCAAAGGTCAAGTGCTACGTTTTGCTTCTCGGACGCGAAGCCTCGGTTGTGGAACCATGCTACAAATGCAATTGTGGAATTCGGCTGGTTCAAAGTTAGCGGAGACACCTGTCAACGATTCCGACGAATGGAGTTTTGATTTTACGGTTCCTGAAGATGGCGAGTATCGATTGGAAGTCGGTGATTTGCTGAAAAGAGGCGGGAGTGAGTTTGGTTACTGGATCGAGGTCGTGCAGGCGGGAAGCTTTTCGATTGCGATAAAAGCCGATCCCAAAGGCCGACAGTCATTTGCAGTCGAGGAAACCAGTGGTGGTTGTGCATTCGACTTGCAGATATCTCGTTTTGGCTACGAGGGAGAGATTGTTCTTAGCCTTGGCGATGCCATCAAAGGGCTTCGCCTCTTGAACCCTCGCATTGGAGCTGGAGCGAAAGACCACCATGCAATTGTCGTGGTCGACGAAGGTTGGCGCTCTACTGACTTAGCACTACTTCGATTGCACGCTGAAGCGGTTGGCAACAGTGAAATGGCGTGCGATGTTTCTAGCAAGCTACTTTCTCGTTTGACCGAGCCGCACGTGCTCTGCCCAGACGTCCACTCCATCGGGCTCGTGTCGATGGCAGGTGTCGAAAAATCCCCCAGCTTGTTCGAACTGCAACCGTCTACCAAGATTTTGCTTGATCGTGCAGTCCAATCCCATACAGCGGTCGTCAACTTAAAGCGATTGGCAAAGGAATTCAAAGCCGGCGTCACTATCGATGGCAGCTTGATGGGCGCTGGCTGGGGAGTCGCGACGAAAGCAGATAAAGACACGCTAACGTTAACGATTACTCGCCCAACGCCAGCCGCGAATGCGACTGGAGGCGAACCTACTCAATTGCCGCTTCTGGCTTATACCGAGCTGCCCGATCGCGTTCATTGGGAAACCATCCAACTGCCAGTAAAATGGATCGATCGACCGCAGCGACTGGAAACTTATCCATCCAGCATCGAACTGGATGGGCCCAATTCACAACAGCAAATAGTGGTGACCGGATTGGATGCTGCGGGTCAGCCTCGTGATTGGACTCATGAAATCTCTTTGGTTTCAGCCAACCCAACTATCGCCACTCTGTCCAACAACACCGTACTACCTGTAGCAAACGGCGAGACCGAGATCATTGTTCAAATTGGCGAGACGAAGCAAACGATCCCTGTCAAAGTACAAAGCTTCGAACTCAAGCGTCCCATAGCGTTCGAAACCGAAGTTCTAGTGGCATTATCGAAACAAGGATGCAATTCTGGAGCCTGCCACGGTTCACCGAGCGGGAAGGGAAACTTCCGTATGTCGCTACGTGCATTTGACCGTGTGCTCGATGAGCTGACTTTGATTCGAGAGGACTTTGGACGAAGAGTCAATCCGATGGAGCCAGACCAAAGCCTGCTGTTGCTCAAGCCCACGATGAAACTGACGCATGGTGGCGGAAAACAGCTAACAAAAGACGATGCAGCCTACACGATTTTAAGAGATTGGATTTCAGAGGGAGCCAAAGCAGATCCACCTGGCACGTTGCGCTGTGTCAAGCTGGAAGTGTACCCCAGTCAAAAGCGGGTCTTGAAACGGTCCGATGGTACTCAGCAATTGTCGGCATCTGCGATCTTTAGCAATGGTTCGAAAAGGGACGCAACTCGCTTAGTCGCTTATGAAAGCACGAATACGGAGGTAGCGACGGTCGATAGGCTGGGCTTGGTCACACCGCACGGTCGTGGCGAAACCGTTATTTTGGCGAGGTACCTTGAGCACATCGAATCGATCCCATTGATGTTTGTTGACGATGTGCCGGAATTCCGATGGAACGATCCATTGCCGGGAAACTATATCGATTCGTTGGTAAACGCCAAGCTTCAACAACTTCAGTATTTACCGGCTCCGACGTGTAGCGACCCAGTATTTTTGCGCCGAGTTTTTATGGATGTGATCGGCATCCTGCCAACTATCGAGGAGACGAACGCGTTTCTCGAAGATAGTTCGGCTGATAAAAGATCTAGGTTGATAGAGAAGCTCCTCGCTCGCGATGAATTTCCAAAGTTTTGGGCGTTGAAGTGGGGCGATTTGCTGAAGATGACCAGTAAGTTAGTCGGAGCCGATGGGGTGTACAAATACCATCGATGGATCGAAGCAGCCATCCGGTCGAACATGCCCTATGATGAGTTTGCTCGCGAGTTGCTATCCGCTTCTGGAAGTACGCTCGCGAATCCGGCAGCAAATTTCTATCGGACTTCCACGGACATGAACGAATGTGTCGAAACCGTCTCGCAAGTTTTTTTAGGTGCTCGATTGCAGTGTGCAAAGTGTCACAACCATCCATTCGAACGTTGGACGCAGGACAACTATTATGGTTTGGGGGCCTTCTTCAATCGGCTTCAACGCAAGAACAGTCAACGACCTGGCGAAATGTTCGTCTGGACCGCTGCGACCGGCGAGGTAACTCAGCCTCGGACCGGCGAAATCATGAAGCCTTGGTTGCCTCAGGTCGGCAGCATCGAAGCCAAAGCCGACGAAGATCGGCGGCCAGCCTTTGTGTCGTGGCTGGTGGATGCAAAGAATCCGTACTTCGCAAAGATTGAAGCGAACCGAATATGGAGTCAAGTGTTCTCGCGAGGAATCGTCGACCCTATCGACGATTTCCGCGATTCAAATCCGCCTTCAAACGAACCATTGCTCGAGGCTCTGGCGAAGGACTTTGTTCAGAGTGGTTTCGATCGCAAGCACTTGATGCGAACGATACTCAGTAGCAAAACTTACCAGGCAAGTAGCGAGACTTCGAAGTGGAATGAGAAAGACAAGATGTACTTTTCGCACCAGTCACCACGCATGCTGAGCGCTGAGCAATTGCTCGATGCGATCAATCATGTAACGGGCCTAACTCAACTCTTTGCAGGACTACCTTTGGACATGAAGGCCACACAGTTACCAGCTCCAGACGTTTCAAAAAATGCGTTCCTAAAGGTGTTTGGCCAGCCGGAGCGATCCACGGTTTGCGCATGCGAGCGAGCCGAAGATTCGAATCTGGGAATGGCGATCGAGCTTTTTAATGGTTCCTTGGTATATGAGAAATTGCGAGACGCAAACAATCGCTTTAGGAAATCGCACTCTGCTGGCCGCACGCCGCCAGAGGTTATTCGCGAACTTTACTTGGCCGCATTGTGCCGTCAGCCTAGCGATACGGAACTGGAGGTCTCGTTGCAACATTGCCAATCGCGTGGCGATCTCGCCTCCGGATTCGAGGACTTGTGTTGGGTTCTTTTGAATACGGATGAGTTTTTATTTCAACACTAATGGATGTGCTAAATCAACGTGACTAAATTCTACTCTACCTTTGATAATTTTTTCTTCCTGATGGCCACCATAGCGCTCTGCGTTCCCAACCGTTCTTTTGCATGCGTCATCGCTGAATCCGATGGCCAGCCCGTCAGCTTCCGTAATCAAGTCGCATCCATCCTGCTCGAAAATTGCGTAGCGTGTCATGGTCCGAAGAAGGCCGAAGGCGGCTATAGAATCGATACGTTCGACGAACTGCTTAAGCCGGGAGACACTGGCGAAATACCACTGGTCGTGGCAGCATCCGCAAGTGGCGAACTCATTCGTCGAATCACAGCTAGCGACAAATCTGAGCGCATGCCAGCCGACGCAGAAGCTCTAACGAAGGTGCAAATTGATTTGTTAAGTAGGTGGCTCGTGGAGGGCGCCACGTTTGATGGGGACAAGAGGAATGCACCGTTGCATTTGGTAGCACCACCCAAAGTCTATCCTGAGCCACCGGCCACATATGCCACTCCCGTGCCGGTAACCGCCTTGGCTTTTTCGCCTGATGGATCGCAGCTGGTGGTAGGCGGATATCACGAGATCATGGTTTGGCATACTGCAGATGGAACGTTGACTAAGCGAATCAAGAATATCGGACAAAGAGTCTACGCATTGGTGTTTTTGGCGGATCAAAAAACAATTGCCGTTGGTTGTGGTGAGCCCGGAAGGAACGGTGAAGTGCGATTGATGGATTTCGAATCAGGACAATTGAAGGGGGTTGTGGCTAGAACAAGTGACGTGGTACTTGATCTTGCACTGCGGCCAAACAGCAATGAGCTCGCCATCGCATCTGCCGATGGTCTTATTCGTATCGTGGACACGGAAACACTGGCAGAGTTAAGAACCATCGCAAACCATGCAGATTGGGTGACCGCAATCGCATGGAGCGATGATGGAACCCGGCTAGCCTCTGCAAGTCGAGACAAGTCAGCGAAAGTCTTCGATGCGACCAACGGTGAGTTGTTGGTCAGCTATCCAGGCCATGCCGCTGCCGTTCGCGGTGTCGCATTCCTACCTGACGGGAAGCAATTGGTTTCGACAGGGACCGACAAAAAGCTACATCGATGGGAATTGGAGGGAGCCAAGAAAGTCGTGGAGGTGCCGTTGGGCGGCGAAGCCTACAAGATGATTCGAGGCGATACGTTTGTTTTTGTGCCTAGCGCCGACAATCAATTGCGAGCGATCAATTTGAGCGATAACAATGTTGCGCATACGTTGACAGGATATCAAGATTGGGTTTCGTCGATAGCTTACCATGCGGGAACGCATCGAGTTGCGGGAGGCGCGATGAACGGCGAAGTGCGATTGTGGAATGCAACCGATGGTGCATTCCTTCGCAATTGGATTGCGAAACCTTAAATTGTTGAATTGGCTCAATTCGAATCGCGATTTTTTTCACACACCATTTCCTTTGTGTGAAGTCTTGATAGCAACCCAATCTCGGCATGCCCAACAAGCAAACGCTTTACCACCTGCATCGGTTCAACGTCGCTTGGTTTGGTTCAACGTAGTGTGCCCTCAATGGTACCCGCGGCTAGCGGCAGGAGTTGGTATACGGTAGCTTGGGCCCCTGGCCCGAGTTTCGCACGGCCCAGGGGGCCATGCTACTGGTAGATTTTAGTCTGCCGCTCGCCTAACGAACGAGTTTGATGGGCAACCTATAGATTCTGGTTCACTTGTGATAAATTGCCGATACTCAAAAGGTCAATTTGTTGCCTTTGGTTGCCCTTTGTTGTTTTGAGGTTATTGTGCGATTTACTTTACTGCTCGCATGTTCTTTTGGCGCTTCTGTGATTGCTAGCGTATCCGCTCAGTCGACTCCGGGATGCGACCGGATCATGCCCTGCAACACAGCTACGAGCGCAGGTTCAGGATGCGATGCATTAGGGTGTGATGGTTTGCATCGTGATCACACGGACATTGAATATGGCATGAAGAACGTGGTTCTTGATTCGGTAGGTTGGGTGGTTGGAATACCTCGCAAGCTCATGATTTGGGATCGTCGGATCGACAACCATGACGTTTCTTCGAAGACGGCGTCGACCGTTTCAGAGTACCTTTCGGATCGCGGTCTTCAGGATGTAAAGTTGCGGGTCAACCAATACGATCCGATCGGTGAATGGAAGCGATTGGTTCAAAATAAACACGTGTCTCCAGGTTGGAAATATACCGCTGGAGTACTTCGCACGGCCGAGTACACCCTACTTCCGGGGCGAATCTTTGGTCACGACGACTACAACGCCTACACGAACACAGTGAACATTTATTCGGACACTCCTGTGATGGGGCTCGCATCGTCAGCTTACTCATATGATATTCATCGTCGAAGCTTGCCAGGAACCTACGCAACCTTCCAGAGTTTGCCGATAGTGGCCATGTACCATGAATCGCTGGCGACCAAAGAAGTCATGGACTACACTTTGGCCAAGGGAACTTACCGGGCGTCCGAGGTGCGACGCATCTTGTATGCCCGCTATGGCGTAGAGGCAGGTGGCGAAGTGGGCCGTTTCATTCCAGGTAGCGGAACGTTATTCGAGATTGCTGGAGCGATCGGTGGTCATTCGGCTGCTGGCATGCAATCAGAAAGCGTACGACGATAGTTGCCCTTACAGCCAATGGATGCAGATTGAAATGATGAGATGCCTGACGAACTAAGTCCCGAGTCAGTAGAAGCCTTGAACCAAAGAGCTTATGACCGGATGGCTCGCAGCGGACATATCTTGGCCAAAACGGTGACGGATGAAGAGCTTCGACGACCCATCGAAATCGTCGACGGAGCAGGTTGGCTCGGCGGATCCATTCGAGGCTGGCACGTATTGTGTTTAGCAGCGGCTGGAGGTAGGCATAGTGCGCTCTATCATGCGGCTGGTGCAACGGTAACCGTATTGGACATCAGCGATGGCATGCTCGAATTGGATCGACGTGTTTCTCAAGAGTTGAAGTTCAACGTACGGTTGATTCAGGGGACGATGGTCGACATGCCGATGCTTCGCAATGCTGAGTTCGATTTGGTGATCCAGCCGGTGAGCACTTGTTATGTTTCCGATGTTTCGCGAGTCTTTGCGGAAGTCTCACGAGTATTGAAACCGAATGGCTTGTATGTTTCTCAGCACAAACAGCCGATCAATTTGCAAGCGTCTTTGAAAACGCGGGCTGGCAAGTACGTGATCGACAGCGAGGTTAGTGCGATTGCCGAACCAGCCAGGGCAGACGATCCTAGCCCACTAAGAGAGCCGAGTACTAGAGAGTATGCGCACAGTTTGGAGTCGATACTAGGTGGCATCTGTCGCAACGGAATGGTCATTGAGGAATTTAACGAACCCAATCACGCCAAACCGGAATCTGCCGCGGATACCATGGGCCACCGATGTCGCTTCGTTCCTCCGTATTTGCGGATCAAAGCCAGAAAGCGGTCAATAGACACCAGCTCTATCAGTTCGCTAATACTGCCATCTTAGAACCCATAACAGACAACGATTCCGATGACTACTACGCCGATGGAAGCCGAATGCAAGTTTCGAGTTCAAGACGCTGCTGCCACGCGCGAACGACTGAAAGAACTGGGAGCCGTCTACGTAAAACAAGAAGTGCATCGCGACACGTATTTACGTCATCCATCGCGGGATTTCCGTGCGACGGACGAAGCGTTACGCATTCGCGAGGTGAATGGCGAGCCGTTTATCACTTACAAAGGGCCACGGTTGGCGGGCCCGATCAAGATACGGCCCGAGATTGAATTGCCGATGATGCCAGGTACGGCGGACGACTGGTTGAAGATCTGGGGACATCTTGGTTTTGTCGTCGCGTTGACCGTTCCGAAAACTCGCGAGGTTTATACGTTCGAGTATAGAAATCGCGGCGTAACGATTACGCTCGATCATGTAGAGTCGCTTGGCTATTACGCAGAGGTAGAACGGATAGTAAATGACTCAAGTGAGATTGAGCAAGCGCAGAAAGACATTCAAGACGTAGGGCATCGCCTCGAATTATCCGAGGTCGAGTCGCGCAGTTACCTAGGCATGCTATTGAGCAAAACAGAGTAGAAAAGAGCGTGGGTCATCACCCGAGGGCTTGCCCCTGCCGCTATCGTTTGGTAGCGGAACGGCGCAAGCCAAATGGCACTCACTTTGAGCCGCAACTCGCTAGCGTTCGGGCCGGAAGGCATGTAATCTCTCGTGAATCCGGCCCTCATGCTAGCGCATTGAAGCTCAAAATTTGCAAAGCGAGTGCCATTAAATTACCATGGGCTCGAAGCCAAATTCGAATATACTCCTTTCAATTCTGAGTTCTGATCGTCCCTTGGTTTCGCGTCGGCAGGTTTCGCAGTGCAAATCGATGACTTCAAGTTGGTAAGACCGCTAGCAAGTTCTTGCCATTTCCAGTCTTTTTTCGCCACGAAAAAAGAAGAACCGTTTCGGATTGTTCGATTTTTGCGATCGGATGACCCTTCCGATTCCGAACTTTTCGCAGCAACGGTCGAGTCCGTACAGCGGTCGGTTCTAGTTTCCCAGCAGGGTGTTTTACCTATTGTGGTCGTTGAGGACACAAAAAATGCTTTGGTAACCGCAACCCCCTTCGTTCACTCCGAACAATTAAGCACTCGCCTTCCCGTCGCCGCCGAAATCCATGCGATTTTTTTGGTAGTTGCCGAAGCTCTTGCAGCATCGCATCGCATGGGTGTGGCGCATGGATGCTTACTGCCCAGGTGTATTTATTGGACAGGCTCCAGTGCAGCAATTGACCTGTTGGATGGTTTATTACTCGATCACCAAAATGTCCTGCGAACCGGGGCTATCGCTCTCGCTCAAGATGTTGATTCGTTAGGCTCGCTTGTCCACGAGATTTTGGTTGGTTCGTCTCTTCTCAGCCAGTTCCATTCCATTTCGTCTTTGTTATCGCAGATGACACAAGCAGATTGGATCGATCGTCCATCAATGGACGAAGTCGTGGAACGCTTGCTAGATTTCATCGATGCAAAGCAGGCTGGTTTCGACGACATGAATATGCTTTCAGGGGTATTGGGTAATGACGCTACGCAAGAGATACCTGCCTTCGCCGTCAAAGCGATTGCAAAGGAAATAATGGTTCCAGCGCATATGCCTCAAATTGGCCGTTTTTCTATCGAACGTTCTCTTGGCGAGGGTGGGATGGGAGCTGTCTTTTTGGGCCGAGACAGAGGCAACGACGAGTTGGTTGCAATCAAAGTTCTCTCCGAACGCATGGCAAAAGACGAAAAGGCATCGAGACGATTCGTAAAAGAGGCTCGCTTGATGTCCACTGTTGATCACCCAGCGATCGCACGCTTGATCGAGTTCAATCGCTCCGGCGACACCATGTATTTAGCCATGGAGTACGTCCCCGGCGGTAGTTTGGCTGACTTTACACGAACGCAGCAACCGCTTAACGAATCGCTGGTTGTAAGTGCAATTGCCGACGCAGCTCGCGGCTTGAATGTAGCTCACCAAATCGGCATGGTACATCGCGATATCAAGCCCCCCAACCTACTACTCAGCGCACGAGGCGAACGCTCATTTCAATCAGGTTTCATCGACGCTTCGGGAAGTGAACCGTTGATCAAGGTTGCCGACTTCGGCTTAGCTAAAAATTTTGATTCGTCTGAGTCCATGGCGATGACGCAAACCGGAATGATTATGGGAACTCCTTACTACATGGCGCCTGAACAATGTCGTGGCGAAGAGGTTCGGCCGGCGACCGATGTGTATGCTCTTGGTATCACATTGTTTCAGTGCCTATCGGGCCGCTTTCCTTTTGAAGGCCAGTCACCCATCGAAATATTTAGACAACAATGTGATGCTCCCATCCCAAAATTGCGATCCATTGTCGCAACCGCTAGTGATGCCATCCAGCAAGTGATCGAAAAATGCCTCGCCAAGAATGCAAATGCAAGGTATCAGAATGCGGGAGAACTTTTTCTGGATCTCGAAGGTCTGCTGACGGGAACGCGAACATCCATCCTGCTGCATCCGGCTATACCCGATTCCAATACAAAAGGTCTTTTGCGTTACCAATTCCAATGGAAGCTGCGTTCGTCGGCTGAATCATTGTGGCCATACGTATCCAATACCGATCGTGTCAATCACGCTGTTGGATTGCCCGCGGTGAGATACAAAACGTTTCAGGACCCTAAGCTGGGACTTCGCCGAATCGCTACCGTTCGCGCTATGGGCATGACCATGGAATGGGAGGAACATCCCTACGAATGGATAGAGGGACGACGCCTGAGTGTGCTACGGCAATTTGCAAATGGGCCTTTTCACTGGTTTACCAATGTCATTGAACTCAATCCACAGTCGGACGGTGGAACCCTCGTCGTCCAAACGCTCCAGATGGTCCCACGAAATTTCATGGGCAGGCTGTTTGCTCGCTTTCAGATCGGCAATAAGTCAGAACGCAATTTCGGACGCGTTTATGAGAAAATTGACGAATACCTGCAGTCGAATTCCAGTCGCAGTTTGGTTTCTAATGCATTTACTGCCTCAAAGGCCATTACACGAGAACAAAAACGCCGCCTTGGCGAGCGATTCGAAAGGGTACGTTCTAGCGCTCCATCCATCGATCCAAAAGTACTCGACACCCTTGAACAGTATCTTGAGTTTGCGAGCGATCTTGAAGTAGCCCGCCTGCGGCCATTGGCCTTCGCGGAGCGATTCGCATTGAAGCCAGATGAAGTTGTCGAGACTTGTCTATTGGCCGCTCGCGAGGGAGCACTCATTCTCCTGTGGGATATTCTCTGCCCAACGTGCCGAATCCCATCGGACGTTAAAGAAACACTGAAAGGACTCGCGGACCATGGGCATTGTGAAGCTTGCAATGTTGACTACGAACTCGATTTTTCGAAGAGTATCGAGTTGATTTTTCGAGCTCACCCCGAGGTTCGGGCTGCGGAGACGCGAACCTATTGTGTGGGTGGTCCTGCTTTCTCTTCTCATGTCGTCGCCCAAGTGCGATTGCAATCTGACGAAAAACTCAACTTACAGCTCCGCTTGAACGACGGTCAGTATCGTCTTCGAGGTCCACAACTACCCTATGTCCTCGATTTCCGCGTTGCACCGAGTGGACGTGTGGGGCGCTGGGACTTTGATTTAGCTCGACCACTTGCCAAGCACGATATTCCAATTTTTAGAAGCGGTGAGCAGGTGCTTTCCTTTTTGAATTCGCACCCCGATCCCCGCCAAATACGCATTGAACGAATTGCTTCGCTGGCCGATGCACTTACGGCAGCCGACGCGGCCCGACTTCCTGCTTTTCGAGACTGGTTCCCTGACGAAGTACTTTCGCCAGGACAAATGGTAAGCTTAACAACAGTCACGCTTTTAGGTTGCCAAATTGCCAATGCCGTTCAGCTCTACGCATCGCTATCCGATCAAGCAGCTTGTTCTCAAATCCTAAGACATCTCCAACGTATGGCCAGTATTATCGCCGACAATGACGGCTGCGTAATTAAGACCATGAACGATGGCTTAAACACGGTCTTCCCAAGCACCCGCACTGCCATCAATGCCGCAACGCAAATTGCCAAGTCGTCATCGCAGTGGAATGTCTCGATCCAACAAGCGATCCATCAGGGTTCCGCAATCGTAGCAACGATCAACGATCGTTTGGACTATTTTGGTGAAACCCCACAGTATCTCGACGAACTATTGCAACGGTCGTTGCCCAATGAATTGTGGATGTCAGATCAAAGCTGGAACGATTCGAATGTCGCAACTACTTTGGAACAGTTCTGGGCAGTTCAAATGGAACCGCCTTTAGCGAGCTGGCCAAAATGGAACGTAGTTCGGGCCACCAACAAGTCGCGTTAGTACAATTCGCGACCCGCCTGATGACCACTACTTGCGTCGTGCAAACGTAAACAACACAGCACCCATAAAGGCGAAGCATAGCACACCAAAAAGCTGATAGCCGACGTGACCCGCATTCCCATCTGCCACACCCATCATATTTACCAGCACAGCCAATGCGCTGCTCAAGCCTGCTTCCGCACTAAATGCATCTAAGGTCTGCTTGACACCCTCGTTGACCGAAAGCAATGCGATGACGACGCCGGCCAATGCACCACCGGCCACCAATCCGGTCGCAAACAAATTGCCTTTGCCTAGCTCGTCATCCGCGTCATTGTGATCGCTCTTTGCCTTTGCTCCGCTGCTCTTGAGGTAGTCGGCCAATCCGCGTATCAACCCACCGATCCAAATCGGAAGAGTGGTTGCCAGGGGCAAATATAAGCCAACTGCAAACGACAAAGACTTGATCCCACAGAGCTCCATGGTTACAGAGACGAAACATCCGGCAAGAACAAACTGCCAGTCGAGGTTAAACGAAAGCAGTCCCTTGATAAGCGTAGCCATTAACGTCGCTTGGGGCGCATTGTATTTTTCGCCAATCGCATGTGTGATTCCATTGTCAAGCATCAACTGTGTTGGCGTATCTAAGTACTTTACGGTAAAGCCGATCACCAACGAGGAAACCACCACGCCTATGAATAGCGCCAACTGTTGGTACATGGGAGTTGCGCCAACAAGATATCCGGTCTTGAGGTCCTGGCTTGTCGCACCCGCATTCGCGGCAGCTATGCAAACAATACTACCGACGACCAAGGCCATCGGTTCGTAAGCTACGCCATGCCAACCGATGCCAATAAACACCAGTGCAGTTCCCATGATCGTCGCGATAGTCATTCCAGAAATTGGGCTATTGGACGATCCAATGATGCCAACGATTCGACTAGCGACGGTAACAAAGAAAAAGCCAAATACGATTACGAGAACGCCGATCATCAATTTGTTCATCGCCGTGTCACCAGGAATCCCCGGCAATATCGCCATCAAGACGACGAGTGCCAGACTACCGACAATGACGAACAAAATCGAAAGATCTCGCTCCGTCCTAACCACGGTGCCAGCGCTTCCTCCTACCAACGATCTAAACGCACCAAGAAATGACGCAATGATCGTCGGGAGCGTTTTCAAGAGAGTAATAAATCCTGCTGCCGCGACGGCGCCGGCTCCGATTTGACGAACGTACGCTCGATAAATCGCTTCGGCCGAGTCGGCAAACTGCTTTGTCTCAGCATTCCATCCAAACTTGGCAGGCTTCATTCCCAGTTTTTCAAGCTGAACAAGAATGGTTTCTTGCGGCACGAGCGTCGCCAACAAAGGTGTCAAAGCGAACGCGGCAAAGATACCTCCCGCCACGAGAACTCCGCTGATCTTCGGTCCGATGATGTATCCAACCCCAAGGTACTCAGGTGTTATTTCACCCGCCAACCTAGCGGATGGCAAAAACTGATTTTTGAGGGCGGTCACGTAGACGGGTGTTTCCGCAATGACGTGTACCACTTTTTGGAGAAGTGCATAGAGGATCGCGAACCCTAAACCAAAGAAAGCTGTTGCGGCCAAACTCCCTCCCTTTTCACCCGCAATCAAAACCTGGGCACAAGCTGTCCCTTCGGGATACGGCAAAGTATCGTGCTCATTTACGATCAGCGGTCGACGCAGTGGGATCATCATCAGCGTTCCGAGAATTCCCCCAAGAATGGCAATCATCATGATTGTCCCGACTTCGAAGTAACCCTTGCTGGCGTCGCCGTTCAGAAAGATGAACGCGGGCAACGTGAAGACAACCCCTGCCGCAACGCTTTCACCTGCCGAACCACAGGTCTGAATGATGTTGTTCTCAAGGATACTAGTTCCCAAGAACCGTTTGCCGATCGAGATCGCTAGGACCGCAATCGGAATCGATGCCGAAACCGTTAGCCCTGCCTTGAGCGCTAAATAGACAGTTGAGGCACCAAACAAGATACCGAAAATAGACCCCAACGTAATCGCCCTTAGCGTAAATTCAGGAACCGAGTTGTCATTCGGGGAAATGTATGGCTGAACCGCGTTACCATCAGGTGAATCTGTTTTGGTGGACATCTACTAATCCTCGCTTTGGCTCAGCTGTCAAAATATTTTAGTTTGGCATTAGAAAGAATTGTGATCCGTTTCACCGCCAACTGCAATGGGACTGAAAAGCGTAGTTACTCCACCTACTAAGTCCAGCTGTCCTCAGCCGGACAAAGTCATTAAGGCAAGCGGCAGTTTGTAAGGTACCTACTCTAAGGGCGGCACGCTCAGAGGCTGTGATTTTTTTGAATCCGCAGAAAGTACCCATCACGCTCCGCGTGATGTTGCCTCAAAAACCAAAGGTTTTTGAACTGCGAAAATCACGCGGAGCGTGATTGGTACTATAAAATCAC
>JAYVPJ010000156.1:0-52476 GCA_043757445.1 Pirellula sp.
TAACATGTAGCCGACGTCGCTCCGCGACTCGGCAATTCAGTGTCGCGGAGCGACACTGCCACAACGATCGAATCAAAGAACTTCTGCCGTAGTGCTTAGTTGTCGCTAGTCGCACCCGGCAGTGCGACCCTATGGCACACCGCTATCAACTAACATGACGAGAAGGAGTTTTGAAAAGTGATATCAATTTTCGGATGGAGTGGTTTGCGGGTAGCAATTGCCGTTTTTTCCACCTCGGTATGCATCGCAGGAATTTTCGTTCCAAGCATCAAAGCGCAGGACGCTAAGGAACTGGCTTCTGCAAAACTAGCTCCCATCGACGCTGGTTTCTATAGCGCGTCTTTGAGGCTTCACGAACAGTGGGACCGCTTGGTCGCTGGGCCTGTGGTTAAAGAATTTCTTGAGCTTTCAGCCGTTCAAAATGGATGGGAGCAGTTTCGTTCGGAGTGGATAGAAAGAGACGGAATTGGGTCCAACGTTCGAGTTTTTTTCGAAAACCCGAACAGCCAAGATGCGTTAGCATTCATGAAAGAGTTGTCAGCCAGCGAAGTTTTCATTTTCGGCGACAAGAACGTTGCGAAATGGTACGAATCGCAAGCACAACTGAACGAGGAAATGCGAGCGGTGTTGCTTTCTACCGAAATCACCGCAGAGGAACTAGTCTCCAAAATCATGATGATCACCATGGACAAGGCAATTGATCTGACTATTCCAATCGTCCTGATCGGAGCCCGGTGTAAAAATGAAGATTTAGCATTAAATAAGCTCGACCAATTGGAGGCACTTTTGCTGCTTGGTCGCAGCACGATTCCGCAAGGTGATTTAATCTTTAAGAACTTGGATCGCATTGATGACTCACGAGGAAATCGAGTGCAATTGCGATTGGACGGAACACAGATGCCCTGGGACGACATTTGGACAGACACTACGTTTGACGAAGAAACCAAAGACAGGGTGCGCGAAGTTGTTGACAAGAAAAGCATCACCATCACCATCGGTATGCTCGATGGGTTCTTTGTCTTTGGGATCAGTCCCTCTAGCAAATCTTTGCTCGAAATAGGAAAAGGGAAATCGATTTTGGACCATCCCGATATGCAGCCGGTTAAGGAAGCTATGTCGCGTTCGCTGACATCCGTAAACTTTACTTCTGACGCTTTGGTCAAGGCGACGTTTGAGGCAAATCTCAATAATTTCTTTTCGCAGAACGTTACCACAAACATTGCTCCGCAAATGAGAATGCTCGACGAAAAGAGCAAGCTCCGCGACTTTTTCATGGACCTGGTGAAGGATTTTTCTTGGATCGATGAATCCATCGCCAAGCTGGTTCCCGAGTTCAAGGGGACGACGTCCCTCTCGTACTTAACCAATGACGGTTGGGAGCGGCACGACTATTTGCGTACCAAGGTTGTTGTTTCCGACGCGAGTTCTAAGCTTAAGTCCTTGGAACACCTCGGCGATTCGCCGATGATGTTCATCGCAGGTAAACTCCAGTACCGACCAGAGTATTTCCAGCTCAGCCGCAAGATTGTGCAGAAACTCAAAGCCCGATTTGACGAGGCGTTCGAATTCGATTGGAGTGCCGAGGACAGTAGACTCGATCCCAAAGCTATCGTGGAATCCGTTTTAGATTGGGTGGCATCGAACTTAGAAATGGTTTTCACAAGTTTCAATTTTACGAGTATTATCGAGATTGAAAGCGAGGGCTCGGAAGACTTTTTTTGGCCCTACTTGGTTCGTTTAGCGGATGTTTGGGAAAAGAAATTTCTGCCGGCGATGACTGGTGAACATGCCATTGTACTTAGCGGTGGAAATTTGGCCGCGAAGCAGTGGCACAAAAATATGCCCCCGTCCGTGGATCCATTGCCGTTTCCCGAGTTTGCGGGTGTTTGTGGGATCAAGGACATGGCCATGCTCAAAGATGCGTTCGAGGATGTGTTGAAGTTATGCGATGAGTTGGTGGAATCGATTCGAGAGAAAGCTCCAGATGCGATTCCAGCTGGTTTCAAAGTCCTTCGCCCTACAAGATCAGAAACCCGACTAGGAGAAGTGTTTTGGTATGCAATCCCGGACGACTGCCCCGTACCAAAGGAGATGATGCCGCAATTACTGTTTGCTGGCGACTACATGATCGACTCCTTTTCTGACAAGCAATCGAAATCCTTGGCTGAGGCCAAGCAACTTGCTGCCGGCTTCGGCTCCATCGATCCAATGGCAATTCAGTCAAATGTTTCCTACATTCATATCGGACGAATCTTTGAATTTGCTCGTCCATGGATTCGATATGCGCTAACGGAAGGAATGGAGAGTATGGAGGATTCGTTGCTCGAAGAAGTAACATTGGAAAACTACGAACTGACTGGCAAAGACCTGCTGTCCGCTTGGGGCGTGCTTTCCAAGTTCGGGGAGATGTCTAGCTCCACTCTTCCACTACCGAAAGGCGGAGCACATGTTCGCTCAGTCTACAAAAGCCAAAAATTGGATTGATGGTACGCGATGAGCGACACAACACGCCGTCAGGCCATTACGACCTGCGACTGGAGATTGCTGGATTCTTGCGTCACCAACTGAGCTAACTTGCGAGAATGCGCGAGCATGTTGTGATGGGAACATCGCTTTGCGGGTTAAACAAGTTGCAATTGTTTAGCAATCGTGATCAGAATGTTTTTGAACATCGGGGTACGCGACTGAGGGTCCACGGTTCTTGTAACGAGCAGGTTGGATTCTGGATAATACATCATCGCATTGCCGTCTCGAATCTCTTCAAATGCTCGAGCCAAGATGTTGTGCATTCTGCCTGCATCGCTACTGACAGTAACGAGCTGATCATGTAGCAAACCCATGCGTTCCATGTCCTTCGGATTGATCAGGATGACGTCTCGACGGTCTTGATTGCGATACAAGTCGTAGTCTTCGTATACCACCGTGTTAAATTGTCCTTCGCTTCGAACCGTCATCATCCGAAGTTGGTTTTCCGCTAAATTCGTCAAGTCGGGCAGTTGGTGTGTGAAGAGTTTTGCTTTGCCGTCCGGCGTGCTGAATTTGGGTGCATGGTACGTTCGTCCGCCAACCTGAAATTCTTTACCCGACGTTGCGATCGTATCTATTTCTTCGTAGCCGGGAACGACCTTTGAAATCCAGTGGCGAATTGTATTGGATTGTTGCATCTGTTCCCAATCGACCGGCGTCGTTTTTCCAAGCACGCGCAGACCAATATCTGCGATAATGCTCACCTCGCTACGTGGACCTGGTAATCGTCTCGGACCACCGTCGCTTAACCGCACATAGTTGAACATGGACTCCTGTGTGGTAGGCTCTGGCTCTTCGTCGCGCGCGAGCACCGGTAAAACAATCGTGGTTTTTGCAAGGCCTCGACCGTGGCCCGTATTCATAGTCGTATTGAGCATGACGAGCATGTCGAGTTCCGCCAGGGCCTCATCAGAAAATTGAGCATCGGGATTAGAGCCGTACAAATTCCCGCCAAGACAAAGCCCAAATTTTAGTTCGCCCTTTTTTGCAGCTTCGATACAATCTAAGGTATCGCGGCCTTTGGTCGTCGGTAGTTTCACTCCGAATTTGTTGGTTAGGTTCTGGAATAGCTCGTCTTTAAGTTTGGGGGTTACGCCAACCGAACCAATCCCCTGCACATTGGAGTGGCCTCGAATCGGCATCACGCCTGCTCCCTTGCGACCGATCATGCCGCGAAGCAAGGCGAGGTTCGTGATCGCTTGAACATTTTGGACGCCGTGAGTGTGATGAGTGATCCCCATTGTCCATGAAAAAACCGTCCCTTGGCTCTTGGCGTAAACCTCTGCGATTTCACGAATGGTTGGCACGTCAATGCCGCATTTTTTGCAAATCTCAGTCCAACAGGTGTTTTCAAGTCCTGCCAAATGCGTTTCCACGTTGTTGCAGTATTGATGCAAATACTCTGAATCGTGCTTGCCCATCTCGACGATCGCCTTCGATATTCCGGTTAGCAATGCAAGGTCGCCACCAATATGAGGTTGAACGTAGTGAGTGGCGATTTTAGATCCAAAGAGTAGGCTCATTGGATCGCTCGGGACTTTGAATTTGACCAGTCCAAGTTCGCGCATAGGATTGATCACAACGATTTTTCCACCCCGGCGCCTAAGATGCATCAGTGTGGTCATCAGCCGTGGATGGTTGCTTGCTGGGTTGCCACCGATGATAAAGATTGTGTCGCAATGGTCGAGGTCTTCCAACACAACGGTCGATGTCCCAGTCCCGAGTGTCGATTGGAGTCCGACTCCGCTCGCTTGATGGCAATAGTAGCTACAATTATTGATATTGTTCGTGCCGTAGAGCCTTGCAAATAATTGCAACAAAAATCCGGCTTCGTTGCTGCTTCTGCCGCTGAAATACCAAAACGTTTCGTCGGGAGAGAGTTGCTTTAGCTTGGACGTTATCCGATCAAAGGCTTCGGCCCAAGTGATGGTGTGATATCGTTCATAACCTTGTTCATATAGGATTGGTTGAATCAGCCGACCACTCGATTCAAGCTGCCTCGGGGTCCAATTGCGAATTTGCGAAATCGGATGTTTAGCCCAAAAGTCGGCGGTGATAGCTGGTTGCATGTCAGCTGCCATGGCCTGAATGGATTTTTTGCATACTTCAGGAAAGACGCCTTTTTCATTCACCATTCCGCCATGTTGGCCCCCCATCCCCAATGCGCAGGTCTTGCAGGCGTTTCGGGAACGCAGGGCGCGATATAGCTTCCACAGTCCTCCGGACTCAATTCCTTTTCTGAAGGTATATCGAATTGCTTGCCAACCGCCGCCAGCTGATAGCTTTCGCATGATGTAGTAGTCGTTGAAAGATTGTTATGCGAGCCGCTCGCCCTAAAGGATTCTGGATTCGAAGCACGCAACAGGATAACCCGCTATTGCCTCACTGAGAAGTTCTCAAATTCAAAGCTCGCTACGGACTCAAATTTTGAGACCTGCTTGATTTTACCAGCCATCGAGGTTTTGATCGCTTCGACAAAGCGATCGATTTCACTGGCTTCAGCTTCTGCGACGATCTTTACACGGCCGTCATCGCAATTCTCAACGGTCCCTTTGACCGCAAATGTTTTTGCAATTTCATTTGTGGAAAAACGAAATCCGACTCCTTGAACTCTGCCAGAGAAAAACAGAACTGCTCGAATCATTCCTTAACCTTTTGCCGGCCGATTGGGTTTGGTTCACGACTATTTCATCGCAATCAGGTAACCAATGATAGCACCCACGAGCAGAGTTGGCGGCAGCAGAATAGCCACCGTGAGCCCAATAACCATCCCTTTATTGGAGGTGTTTCGGTTTTTCGTGGGCGTGTTTTGGAGGATGGTTGCAAAAGAATCTCCGCTACTATTTGGAAGACCTCGAGAATCCGAAAAAAGTTGATTTTCCAAAGCACTTTTTTGCGATGGATTTGAGTCATTCGAGTGAATGGATGCTTCTAGGCCGGCCTCATCTTGGCTACTCGGCGAATCCGAGTCTAGCGACGGTGGAGGTGGTGAGGACCAGGGTCCTCGGGACATCCTTGGTTGAGTAATTTCGGTGGAGTCCAACGCCCAAGGTTCCAGTCGTGCCGCTACCTCAGCACAAGATTGGATCCTTTTACTGGGATCTTTGTCCATCATTTCGGCAATAATATCTACAAATTCCTCACTAATATTTTCGGCAAATCGACGCGGATGAAAGGGCGTTTCCTCCAAATGTCGACGCACTTTGTGTTGCGTATCTCCCCCGGGAAAGGGAACCTTGCCACAGACGGTGTAGTAAAGCGTGCAACCAAGCGAATAGACATCGCTTACAGGTCCCACTAAAAGCGGGGTTCGAATCTGTTCTGGGGAAAGATAGTCCGCCGTGCCGACAATTTTGCCCGCTCGCGGGTCATCGACTAGATTGGCCGTGAATGCAGCGAGCCCAACGTCGGAAACTTTTGCCATCCCATCGGGCGTTACCAAGATGTTCCCTGGCTTAACGTCTCGATGGACCATCCCTTGCTGATGTGCATACTCTAGTCCGTAGGCGGCTTGCATAATGATACTCGCGGCTTGCTCCTGTGGAAGTGGCCCCTTTGCCTTGATCAAGCGTCGCAGGTCCATTCCTGGAACGTATTCTGTAACCAAGTAATGAGTCGTCCCGTCTTGTCCGGCATCGTAAGCGCGAACGAGGTAAGTGCAGTCGAGTTTCGCTTGAAGTCGAATCTCACGAGCGAAGCCGTCGAGGGTTTGTGGAGTCACTCGACCAAACGGAAGAGTTTTTACGGCGCACTCACGACCCATTACCTTATGTATTGCTTTGAAGACGTGCCCCATGCCTCCTTGTCCAATGAACTCCGTGATGATGTAAGGTCCCAGTGTAAGCTTTACCCGCCCCTGGCCGAGTTGCTCTGCTTGGTATTCGGTCAATGCCCCTTGCTCAATCAATATGGCCCGAAGCAACCTGTCCTCGACTTCCGAAAGGACTGGCTGAGGCTCCGTTGCACAGCGAAACCGGAGCAATCGCATGCAGTATTCCCATTGTGAGTCAGCGATCAATCCACTTGCTTGTGCCGTTCTGCGAAATTTCGATTCCAACTATCTTTGCCTTCCAAAACACTTTGCATTTGAGTTACCATGCTGAGAACCTTAATTCTAACACTTCTAACTGCAAGTCACATGCTATGGAAAAGCTGATTATGCTTGCACTCCCTCATCTTCGCCTGTTTTCTCGTTGTGCATTCTTGCTTGGATTGGTTTTTGCCGAAGGTTGCGGCCCGCGCAAAACCCAAACTTCGGTCAATAAACGACTTCCGACCTCGACGTCGCAGCGCGATGCGAGCGATGATTTTTTTGAGAACCCCGGAGTTTCGAGAATCGTACTGCAACTAACGGATAATCAACAACAAAAGCTATCCGAAGACGCAAGGCAGTACGTGCGGTGTACTTTGACATTGGATGACGCTAAACCACTCGTTGACGTTGGATTAAAACTAAAAGGTGCTGCAGGAAGCTTTCAAGCACTATCGGAAAAACCCGCCTTCACAATCAACGTCAACAAGTACAACAAGCAACAATCCTTTTACCAACTAGAAAAATTTCACCTGAACAATTCTGTTCAAGATGAACTTTACGCAAACGAATGGCTGTGCTCAACCATATGTCGGGAGGCAGGAATTCCTTCACCTCGAGTCACGCACGCACGCGTGTGGCTCAATAACCGCGACTTGGGGTTGTACGTACTAAAAGAGGGTTTTGATCACCACTTTTTGAAACGTCACTTCCGCGACCCGAACGGCAACTTATACGATGGTGGCTTTTGTCAAGACATTGATTGCGAGTTGGAGAGAGACGCAGGCAAAGGCGCAAGTGACTTGAGCGATCTCCGCGAACTACACGACGCGTGTCTTGAAGGTGATCCAGAAAAAAGACGCGTGAGAATGGAGCAACGGCTCGACGTCGAGGCTTTCGTAAGTTTCTTAGCATTCGAAATGATGTCCTGCCACTGGGATGGGTACGTTGCCAATCGAAACAACTATCGCGTGTATTTTCCGCCCGATACAAACCGTGCGCAGTTTTTGCCGCACGGGATGGATCAGATGTTCCAGGACCCAGGATTCCAAACCTTTGGCAACACCCCTGCCATCGTTGCAAGTGCCTTTCGAAGCAACGATGAGTGGAATGCGCAGGTTAGACGACGAGTTGAGCAATTGCTGCCACTATTCGAGGGAGATCGACTGTCCGCCCGCGTTAAAGAACTTCATCAAAAACTCCGTCCCGCGCTAATGCAGTTGAATCCGGAGGGTATTTCGGAGTTCGATGCGCAATTGGTCGGATTGCAAGAGCGTTTGCATGAACGTTACATCAACATCGCTCAGCACCTGACAGAACCAGATCCTCCAACACCTGATCCCTCGATGGAGCGCGATGGTCTTTTGTTGGATTTTGGCGTCGATGAAGTGATCGACGTCATTGACTGGGAACCGAAACAAGAAACAGAAGGGGCTAAGCTTGCAAGGGTCGAGCCATCTGAGGATTCGGATGACATGAGCGAGCGGCAAGTGTTGTATTCGATTGAAGTAGGCGAATCGAATGATTGTGTCGCTTCGTGGAGAAAAACAGTGCAGCTGCCACAGGGCACGTATCGATTCATTGCTCAATTGCGAATCAACGGAGTCGCTCCGCGTCATAACGACGACCGAGGTATCGGAGCGGGTCTCAGAATATCGGGTCACCATCGAGAAAATGCCTTGGTAGGCACCAGTGACTGGCATGAAACCAGTTATGATTTTCATATAGCCGAGGAGCAACAATCGGTGCAGCTGATCGCTGAACTGAGAGCGACCCAAGGATCGATGAAAATGAAGAACGCGCAATTGAAAAGGTTGGAGCCATGAAATCTGTCGGCACGTCACTCAGCGAGAAATCAACGACGGAGGAAATCCGTGTTCGATTTGACAACGACGTCGAACGGTTTTCCAAACATGATGTGGCTTCGATATGGCGAGTATTTAACGACGCTCGGTGGCGATAAATACCGGGACAAAGTTTTTGCATATATCGACAAAGAGGATTCGCCACGCCCAGCAACGTTCCAATTGGAATTGCTTCGTAGGGTGGGTTATCGGCACATCGAGTTGCTCCACAAGAACTCTTGTTTTGCCGCGTTTGGTGGAATCAAGGCCCGATGAGTTCGTACGACAAGGATATTGGTGATGTTGCCTCTATCGACGCATGGGAATTCGACTATAAATCAGGTGCGACTTGCAGCCTCCTCCGATTGTCGCCTACGGCAAAGGGTAATAAGGGCTTATCGGGGTTGAACAAATGATAGGAATGTTATGAAATTAGGCGTCCAGCAGTTTCTTGCTCAAGGCTTGGCGAACGTAATTATTCTCGCCAGAGCGTGGCGGGTATCCTTTAAGATGCCCGTGGCCTTTAGGCTATTTTTGCTGTCAGTCGCTTGCCTCATTCTTTGTGCGCAAAGTTTTTCGCAGGACAGGACCGCAGAGCCCGCCAAAGCGGGCGAAGTCGTAGCGCAATTGGCCGAGGGAATTGGCTCAGTTGAATCAGTCGTTTCAAGTCCTTGGGTGAAAGAATGGGTCGCTAGTGTTAGCAAATTACCACCTATTCAACCTCGCACCGTACAGTTCAAAGACAAGGAATTGACGATTGATGAAGCAATGTACTATTCTTCGCGATACGGTTCGCCTCTCGCTTATTCTCGCGCATTAGATTTGGCCGTTGCAGCAGGACTTAAAGCGGAGAACGGATCTCGCATTTTCGATTTCGGATACGGCAGCATTGGCCATTTGAAGATGCTCGCACATTTAGGGCATGTGGTTGATGACTTGGATGCGAGGCGGCTCGGACATGCCTTAGGCTGGGATGTAGATGGGGGAATGAAACTAGAAACAGACTTGTTTGCTTGGTACACAATTGTTCGCAAGAAGCCAGAAGCCGCGAGCCCGAAATCATGAAACTGAATGAGCTACTTGGCGACCCAGCTTGGTTGTTTGATCTTGGCTTTCCTTTGCAGGAGTACCAAGGTCGAATCGCCAATCCCGAAGGCTTGCAGTGGCATTTGCATGAGGAATACAAGATACCTGCATTAAGTTCACTCAGTGGAGGAAAGCAATTTGCCGAAACCTGTTTGTCTTGGAGCAGCATCGGACTTTTCTTTCAGTCGACGTTCAAGGCATCCGCAGGCAGTATGGCGAATTCCGCGGGTTTGACTTCACGCGCGTCGCTTTTGTCTTTGTACATCGATACCCGTTGGAGTCCCGGCGTTCACCGCGCGACCTCCTTTTGTCACCGATTTGATTTGATCCTCAATCGCCCGACAAAAGTCCTGCCAGTTGTGCGCGGACATGGCGAACTGAACCCAATCCAGCGTGCTCGTTCAGCCCCGGCTGCAATCCATCCGAACGACATTTCGGTAGCGACGTTTTTCCATTCGGAGGGATATGAGATCAAGGCCTTCTTGAAAGGCGCGACGTTGACTGGCTATTCGCCAGAAGAATTCCAAGAAATGGGTATTTTTTACACGATCAACGATGGTGTTTTCGGTAACCAAATCATGGCCAGAACGTTACAGAGTCCCTATTTCGAGGACCCCAGCGTTTGGTGCCGTTGCAAACTTGTTCCTTCAACGAAATAGTTCAATGATTCGACTGCAACGCACACAACATACTTTTGGAGCGATTGACGGATCTTGCATTTGCCCAGACTTCTTCGCCGGCAAGTCCTTGGAACAGATACTAACGATTGTCCTGCCGACGGAAAGTGGCAACGTTGACTTCGCGAAAGTATTTGACGTATCGTTCGGCCCGATGTTGTCTGGGCCCTTTCTTGTGATTCGAGGAAATTGCGATTCGATCGCTGGCTTAGGTACGAAGATGCAGACCGGCACCATGTGCATCCTAGGCAATGTCGGTGACTCTACATCGCAAAGCATGGGTGGAGGCACGTTGGTGATTTCCGGCGATGCAAATGATCAATTGGGAGCAGGCATGACGGACGGGCTAATCTATGTGGTCGGAAACTGCAAACACGGATTAGCTTCCCCATTGGCCGGTAAGAAATCTGGAATGCGAGGCGGGGATATATTGGTCGCGGGAAGCGTTGGAGATCGCGCTTGCGAACGGATGCGCCGCGGAACGGTATTCATTGCTGGGAATGCAGGGGACTATTGTGCCCCCCAAATGATTGCTGGAAGCCTAGTCGTCATGGGGAAAATGGGTTGCGAGTGGGCTGGTGGGATGCAACGTGGCAGTCTCATTTTAGGTCGAGACGATTCGTCCAAACCCTCGGCATCTCTTTCGGATGCACGCGATTTCGAACTGAGTTTTTTGCCGCTCATTTGGCGTCATGTCGAAAAACGTCAAAACGAAGCGTTGGCAATTCTGAATGCCGCCATCGCAAGTTTAAATGAGGCAACAGAAATGGCTGCCTTTCCCGCTCCCGTGCCATTTAGAATACCTTGCACTAGATGGGTTCAAAGGCGGATCGCGGATTTGAATTGCCAAGGACGTGGAGAAGTGCTGGTGCTCAAACGCGTTTCTTCGATGGATTACAGCGCGAAGTGATCGTTGCTTTGCTGGCGCAAGTTCTGTTCCGTGAGAGACCCCAGCGGCCTCGTGCCGCTTGGTGAACAAGTTTAGTAGGCTAGAAGCGAGACCTTCCGATTCGAAAGACCCCCGTGACCTCGCGTCACAGGTGAATCCGTTTCTTTAGCTGACGAAACTTGCTTACCAGTCGGACAAGCCGACTGGGGGCAAGACGTCAGGTATGCCGAGATGTGGTCGTTCCATTCATCTTATCTAGAATGCGATAAAGGCTTCTCCGTGCGATTCCCAGTTCTCTCGCTGCCTTTGCTTTATTTCCGTTGTTTCGACGAAGAACTTCCGTAATATGCAACTGCGATAGCGATTCGAGCGCAATCGAGTCACCGATTGCAACGGGACTCGACGACGAGTCCATGCATTCGCTTTTAGCTGAATTGCGAAGTTCCTGCGGTAAATTACTCAGCGTGATGACAGAGTCATCGGCGAGGATTTTCGCCCGTTCTAAAGCGTTAATCAGTTGACGCACATTGCCTGGCCATGAACTGCGTTCAAAAAGTTGAGCGACTCCGAACCCGAGTTGCCAGCCTTTTCCCAAGAAATGTTGTACCAACAGTGGAATGTCCTCGACTCGTTCGCGAAGCGGCGGGATGGTAATCGACAGGACGTTAACTCGATAGTAAAGATCCTCTCGAAAACGGCCAGCGGCAACTTCCTTTCCAAGGTCGCGATTGGTTGCTGCAATCAATCGTACTTTTACCCGCCGTTCCTTAACTGAGCCAATACGACGCATCGATCCATCCTCCAGAACTCGCAGGAGCTTTGCTTGTAGACCTCCAGCTAGTTCTCCAAACTCGTCGATGAAGAGTGTTCCCCCGTCGGCGATTTCAAACAGTCCGGGCTTCGCATCCGTTGCTCCAGTAAACGCCCCTTTTTCGTGACCAAACAATTCGCTTTCAAGCAACGACTCGGGCAATGCAGCACAATTGATTACCACCAGCGGACGGCTAGCAAGCGCACTCTTTTCGTGGATGGCGCGGGCTACTAGCTCCTTGCCGGTACCGCTTTCGCCGAGGATCAGCACCGGCTTGTCGCTCGGCGAAATCCGTTCGATCAGCCGCCTCACTTCACAAATGCCCTGCGACTTCCCAATCATCGGCTTGCTAATGTTCGTTTGAGCAAGCTGGCGTTTAAGGTGCTTGTTTTCCCGTTCAAGCGTAGCTGCTCTCGCGGCCCGACGAATTAATGTATCGAGGTCATCCAATCCGAAGGGTTTTGAGAGATAATCGACCGCGCCTCTCTTCATCGCCTCGACAGCCGACGCAATGCTTCCACCACCCGTCAAAATAATGATGCGAAGCTCATCGTCCCCGTCGCGAAGCCGTTTCAATAACTCCATGCCGTTCATCCCCGGCATGTTCTGGTCGATCACCGCGATATGAAAATGCTGCGATGCTTGAACCGCAATCGCTTGCTCTGCATTCGCCGCCGCGGAAACGCGGTACCCCTGCCGCTGGAAAAATCGGCACGCCGGCTCAAGGAAGTCCGGCTCGTCATCGACCAATAGCAAGTCGATTGGTTCTATAAGTGGAGCGTTGGCCATAAGGAACTTTGTTTTTCGATTCGCGGTTCTTGAACGTGGCAAGCGTCGACGGAACAAGGGTTGGTTCGGTACAGTGTTTGTGATCAAAACTCCGTGCAAACTCGATGCCGATTCATGTTCTCATGTATTTATTGTTGGAATCCATCTTTCATTTTTCAGTCCATCATTACTTTATGTGGCAATTTGACTCACTTTCACCCCGTTGACACACTTCTGCACGATTGCTTTTCAACGTGAATCGGATAAATGCGATGGAAATGAACAAGATGATGGTTTCCCGGCACAGCCGCACGCTCGGACCTTATGTTTTGTGAACATGAATTCAATGGCGAGCTGGGCGCCGAGACTGGAGGGCGTTACGAGACCGTTCCTTGATGCGACAAGATGTCCTTAAGGCTTGGCATGAACGTTGCTTTAGTGTACCAGCATTAGAAGGTATGATTGCTCGCTATTACTCGTGGGCACCGGCAACAACATAACAACCCGGCAACAACATAACAACACTGAGTGAAACCCTAACAGACGGCAGAATAATGAGTGATGCATTCGTGGCTTCGTCGAAGGAGATCGAGGCTCGACAGGCAACTACGGCAACACATTCAGCGACGATGGAATCGTTTAGCTACAACGATGGAATCGTTCGAATGTTTGTGACAGCCACCATCGTATGGGGTTTCGTGGCGACCTTGGCAGGTGTTCTTGTGGCACTGCTTTTGGTTTTACCAGCTTTGTTTGGTGGTTTGAACAGTGATATCAGTGCATTTCTCTCATTTGGAAGGCTTCGGCCGGTTCATACCAATGCGGCCATCTTTGCGTTCGCTGGCAATGCCATTTTTGCTGCTATCTATTACAGTACGCAGCGTTTGTGCAAATGTAGAATGTGGAGCGACACATTGGGCCTGCTTCACTTTTGGGGTTGGCAAGCAATCATCGTGGCGGCGGCTGTTACGTTGCCACTCGGGATTACCCAGAGCAAGGAATACGCGGAATTGGAGTGGCCGATTGATTTGGCCATCGCGGTTGTTTGGCTTGGTTTCTTTGGTTCTAATTTCTTCATGACATTGTGGAATCGACGGGAGCGTCACATGTATGTCGCGTTGTGGTTTTACATTGCAACGATTGTAACCGTCACCGTTTTACATGTGTTCAATAATCTGGTTGTGCCGGTGGGGCTTTTCAAGAGCTATTCTGTCTACGCGGGTGTTCAAGATGCGTTGATGCAATGGTGGTATGGTCACAACGCAGTGGCATTCTTTTTAACCACTCCGTTTCTCGGGTTGATGTATTATTTTCTGCCTAAGGCTGCCGAAAGGCCGGTGTTCAGTTACAAGCTCAGCATCATACACTTTTGGTCGTTGGTCTTTTTATATATTTGGGCCGGTCCGCACCATCTCCATTACACGGCGTTGCCTGAGTGGGCCAGTACCTTCGGCATGTTGTTCAGTGTGATGTTGTGGATGCCGTCGTGGGGCGGAATGATCAATGGCTTGCTGACACTGCGCGGTGCATGGAGCAAGGTCACGTCCGATCCGGTACTCAAGTTCTTTGTCGTTGGTATCACTTTTTATGGGATGGCAACCTTTGAGGGGCCATTGTTGTCCGTCAAAAGCGTCAATGCCCTTTCCCACTATACCGACTGGACGATTGCACACGTGCATTCAGGCGCCCTTGGATGGAATGGATTTATGACGTTTGGAATGATCTATTGGTTGCTTCCGCGACTGTACCAAACAAAGTTATGGAGCAAATCCATGGCCGAGTGGCACTTTTGGCTAGGGACCATTGGAATCCTACTTTACATTGTCCCAATTTACGCCGCTGGTATTACTCAGGGCCTGATGTGGCGAGCCATGGACGATCTCGGCAGGATGCAATATCCGAATTTTGTCGAAACGGTGCAGTCTATTGTTCCATTTTGGTGGGCTCGCGTTTTCGGGGGTTTGCTATTCGTAATTGGCGTAGTCATGTTGGCGATCAACGCAACGATGACCTGGCTCAACCGGCCTAGCAAGTACGATGTTCCCGTGTTCAATGCACCGAGATTAGACAGGAATTATCAGGACGCTCCGATCCCGAAGAGCAAGTTGCAAGGAGCACCGGTTCTCGAAGCTGCGGCCTCGATAGATCAATTAGCAAAGATGGACTGGCACCGACGTTGGGAGAGACTACCTGTTTTGTTTACAGTACTGACAACTTTGGCTGTGGTAGTTGCGAGTCTGTTCGAAATCATTCCGACATTTTTGATTCGAAGCAATGTGCCAACGATAGCGAGTGTGAAACCCTATACACCTTTGGAGCTGGCGGGACGCGATATCTATGTTAGCGAAGGCTGTTACAATTGCCATTCGCAAATGATTCGCCCCATGATTGCTGAAACACAACGCTATGGAGAATACAGCAAAGCAGGTGAATTCATCTACGATAGGCCGTTCCAATGGGGCTCGAGGCGAATTGGGCCGGATTTGGCTCGCGAAGGTGGCAGGCAGAGCAGTTTTTGGCATTGGGAGCACTTCAACAACCCCGAGCAACGCTCCCCTGGTTCGGTCATGCCTAGCTATCGTCATTTGCTAGTGGAAAGACTGAATTTCGGCGACATTCAAAAACGTATTCAAGCGGTTCACTTTCTCGGAGCCCCCTATGAACAGGAGCTTACTAACGCCGACGGTATGGCTCGCAAGCAAGCGGAGGTAGTTGCCGCGGAGATCATTGCTCAAGGGGGTACTGTCTCTTTCGAAGGCAAACTCATAAAGGATGCAACCGCGATTGCATTGATTGCATACCTTCAGCGAATGGGCAAGGATTTGTACCGCGTCGACACGCCGCCACCTGCGAATGCACCTGCAGTCGAAACACCAGTGCCTATCGCGGAAGATACACCTGTGCCTATCGCGGGCGTGAAACCGATGCCTGTTGTGGAGAAATAATTTTAGTGCGAAGCACGGCGAGGAACGAATCACAGTCTTACGACCGCTTAGCGGTTGGCCACCATAGAAAGATAGGGCATGTTAAAGGACGTTGTTTCCAAATTGGACTACTCCAACTTTGAGGAGATCGCATTGGTGATCTTTGGACTTAGTTTTGTTGCGATCGTTTGGGGCGCGCTTCGTTTGAACGGGAGTGCAGCCAGTCGTTTCGGCCGCATTCCGATCGAAGACGCTGTCGTTGATCCATGGGAAGGAGCAAAAAAGTGAGCACGCATTCATCCAACAGCGAGCCATCATTGGGCCATAGTTACGACGGAATTCAAGAGTACGACAATCCACTGCCGGGTTGGTGGAAGTGGCTATTTTGGGGTTGTATTGCATTTTGTCCCCTCTATTTGATGTACTTTCATTCGGGAGCCGCTGGACGATCGGTCGACGAGCAGTATCAAGCGAGCGCAACCGAAAACACTAAAAAGCAGTATGCTGAGATTGGTGACTTAGTCTTTGATCAGCCAACCATGATTAAATACCTTAGTGAGCCAAAGTGGGTCGGTGTCGGCCAATCGATTTTCAAAGCAAATTGTGTTTCTTGTCACGCTGCCAATGGAGGTGGAAATGTTGGCCCAAATCTTTGCGACGAAAGCTTCAAGCATATTAAGACATTGCCAGACATCATCAAAGTAATCAACGAGGGCGTCGCGGGTGGAGCTATGCCTGCCTGGGGTAAGCGTATGTCACACAAGAATGACTTGGTATTGGTTTCGGTTTACGTTGCGAGTTTGCGAGGTTCAAAACCGGCAACTGCCAAAGCACCCGATGGCAGCCCAATTCCAGCTTGGCCAACCGAATGATGTCCAAACCAAACGATCGCTTGCCTGTATTGGATGATGCCAAATCGAGGTGCGGAAACTGCTCCACGGACGGAAATTGTGCCAACCGAGGCGATCGCACCGAGCACGATCGCACCGAGCACGATCGCACCGAGCCTCTATTGAAACCGGACGAAAACGTCCTCCCGACTTTGCACAGCGATGGCAGTCGTATATGGATCATTCCGTCACTTGCTAAGGGCGTTTTATGGAAACGTAGACGATTGTTAGCCTATGGACTTATCGCCTTTTTTGTTACGCTACCGCATCTGCGTATCCAAGGGAAACCGTATGTTCTCATCGATATCGCAAGCCGACAATTTACGTTTTTTGGTCACACATTTTATCCAACCGATACGCCGCTCGTCGCATGCTTAATGCTGGCGGCATTCTTCTCGATCATGTTGGTAACAGCCCTTGCCGGGCGAGTTTGGTGTGGTTGGGGTTGTCCACAGACCGTCTATCTTGAATTCTTGTTTCGTCCAATTGATCGGTTTTTTTCCAACACAGTCGGTCGAGGTGGCAAATCACGGAGCTCACTCAATGGCGTGACCATGGTTGGCAAATTTCTCGTCTACCTTATATGTTGTCTTTTCCTAGCTCATGCCTTTCTGAGCTACTTCGTCAGTACCGATACCTTGGCTAGATGGATGCAGTCCTCTCCGAGCAAGCATCCGACCGCCTTCTTGGTAATGGGTGGTGCAACTGCAGGGCTCATGTTCAATTTCATGTACTTCAGAGAGCAATTCTGCATGATTGCATGTCCATATGGTCGGTTTCAATCGGTCATGCTGGATCGCACCTCATTCATTGTTGCTTACGACGGCACGCGAGGAGAGCCAAGAAAAAAGGGGAAGCGATCTGTCGCGTCTAACAGTTCGAACACAAGAACAAGCGGTGAGGTTTTGACCCTCGACACGGTTGCTATCGACGGTGTAGGCGATTGCGTCGATTGTGGCCGCTGCACGGCAGTCTGTCCAACTGGGATCGATATCCGAAACGGATTGCAAATGGAATGCATCCACTGCGCTCAGTGCATTGACGCTTGCAACCAAGTAATGAAGACCATTGGTAAGCCATCGGGCCTAATACGTTACTCGACTCAGGATGCTTTGGCTGGGAAATCCTCTAGTGTCATCCGCCCAAGAACCATAATCTATCCAATGATTATCTTGATTGCTACTGGGCTCTTTCTAGCTGTCCTTTCCACGAAGTTCGCATTCGACGCCAGAGTTATGGGAGCGCCGGGAGCGCCGTTTATTGTTGGCACAGATGGCAAGGTCCAAAACAATTTCCAAGTGCGTTTGGTTAATCGTAGCCAATCAGAACAGAGTTACGTTGTAGAGGTCGTAGATGAAGAGATACTCGCCAAATGGAGCAGCGGCGATTTAATTCAACTTACTCCAGGGCAGTCGGTGATGGTACCGCTTGACCTGCATTTTCCATTGCAGAAAACCACCGGCAAAGGCTATGCAGACACAAAGTTAAAGTTCAGAGATAGCACTGGCTCAGCCAAGGAGGTGAAGTTGCGATTGTCGGGACCGAGATAAAGCGCCGGGGGCAAAGCCGAAGTGGATCAAATTCGCTTTAGTGAGCCGCTAGACGCGGGTGACGGAAATCGAAGCAAAAAATGGAATCGTATGACCGGCGGCTAGCGCCCAAATGCAGCTTTGTAGATTTTGAGCCTCAATGCGCTAGCATGAGGGCCGGATTTGCAGCTGATTACTTGACTTCCGGCCCGCACCTATCGCGTTGCGGCTCAAGGTGATTGCCACGGCGGCTACCGTTCTACGGCACAAACCAATCGGGGACGAACGAGCCAGAGATTGCGAGTTTTTTAACCTTCAAGGATTTTAGATGAACAACGAACTTGATACTCCCGTCCTGACTTTGGCCCAGGTCGCCTTTCGCGAACGCAACTCCAGGTGGTTTTGGGTTTCGATCATATGCAGCTTCTTTGCCATGGATTTTCTGATTGCCGCGATCGCGATTTTCATGGCTGCAGGTGACCCATCCTTTCGTTCCATTCCCGGCTATGGTGAGCGGGCCGTCTCGTGGGATGTGCGCCGTCGACGAATCGAAGATTCTCAGAGACTTGGTTGGCAAATCGTCGTGGAGCGGGTCGAGCCGCTTCGCAATGCGATCGACGTGACGATTGTCAATTCAGAAAACGAACCAGTCACCGGCTGCACGGGTTCATTACAACTGTTCCATTACACGCGAGTGGCAGAACAATTTAAACCACAACTGAATGAAGTTCAACCTGGAATATATCGGGCTGCAGTGGACGTAACCAAGCTTGGTCGTTGGCATTTGGAAATAGAGATTCATGGCGTAGGCGATCAACACTTTTGGAGAGAGCAAACCCTCGAGTGGTTCGATGCACCCGAAAGACAAAGTGGCACCGAATGATCGCTGTGGAACTCTTGGCAGCAACTTTTTTTTCCTCGCTCGTTGGCTCGATGCATTGTGTCGGTATGTGTACGCCATTCGCGATTTTGGCTATGGGGCAATCCACGGAGCGACATAATAATCGATGGGTTCGATTGATCTCGTATCATCTGGGCCGTCTAACCACCTATCTGACCATGGGAGTGGGGGTCGTTTGTTTATCCTCGGCTTTTCAATGGATGGCCGGCGGCAGTCAAACCGTGCGAATCATTGCATGGGGGGTAGGCATCGCGATGATCCTCATGGGAACTCTTCGGATGCTATCATCTTTTTCGGTACGATTACCTGTAAAACACTCTCCTTTCCTGAATCGATGGACGTCCGCGATTGTTAAGCTTCGGCGTTCTTATGCCGGTGGACCAGTCTGGCTGGGTTCGTTTCTGTGGGGTTTGACTAGCACGCTATTGCCTTGCGGCTGGCTTTACCTGTTTGTCGTGGCTGCTGCAGCGGCTTCAAGCGGTGGGATGACCTTAGCAATGATGATTGCATTTTGGGTCGGCACCCTTCCTCTGCTTTCCGTTGCTGCTTGGGGGTGGACCTCGATTAGTCCTAATTGGCAAGTCCTCGCGCAACCCTTTGCTGCAGGCTGTATCATCAGCTTTGGAGCCTTTATCTTGGTGCAGCGAGGTTTGGGAGATGTAGGGCCTCTAGAAAAAGCGCGAAGATCCTTGGATGCGATCCTTCCTTGGTGTGGAGCGGACGATGCAAGAAATCCTTGAGGCACCCAATAGCTCGATTTGCACGACTCGACCATGCTCGCACTGTGGTTTGCCAACCTATTGCGATCAAGCTAAGGCAAGGGTCTTCTGCTGCAATGGTTGCATGGGAGCATTCGCACTCATTCACGAACTTGGTCTCGAAGATTTTTACGCGCTGAGGTCTGCCAAGAAAACATTTCACGGCGATGTCACGGCCAACGAAGGGTCCCGTTCAGCCATCTTGGAGGATTTGCAAGCCTCCGGTGTGGAAGTGCGATCGATGTCCGATGGTTCTTGCTCCGTGCGTTTGTCGGTCGAGGGGCTACACTGCGCAGCGTGTTCATGGTTAATCGAGCGAATACAACCAACTATCCCTGGGCTTCATAGCGCTGCAGTCCGCATGAGCGATCATACCATGGAGTTAATTTATGACCCAACACGTACTCAGCCGGCTCTCGTCTCAAAAAGGCTAGCGAGGTTAGGCTACACGCTATCGCCGTGGACGGTCGACCTAGAAAACGATCAAGGATTCTTGCAACAGCAGCGCGATCATTGGGTCGGTATTGCATTGGCGGCTTTTTTTGCAGCCAATGCAATGTGGATTGGAGTGGCGTTGTACGCGGGCGAATCAACTGGGATTTCATTATCCCACGAGTATTTCCTGAGATGGGTAGGTACGGTACTGGCTATTTTGGCAACGGCACTACCGGGCCGCCTTTTTTTTCAAACAGCCTGGCAAGCGATCCGAACCCGAACACCGCATGTCGATATTCCGGTCGCACTATCACTACTGATGGGAATTGTTGGCTCGATTGTTGGTGCCGCGAGCGGTGTTGGCCACATCTACTTTGATTCGCTGGCGTCTTTGATTTTGCTGTTGCGGATTGGTCGCTACATTCAATTTCGCGCTCAGCATCGAACCAGCCTATCGCTCGCTAAACTCTTGCGTTGGAATGCTGTTTCAGCCACACTCGTCGAAGCGGACGGTACCAAGAAAAAGGTACCAGCGAGTCGCCTCCAAATCGATGATCGCATCGAAGTATGCCCGGGAGAGACGATTCCAGCCGACGGACTCGTGTTACAAGGCATCAGCTCAGTCGACACATCGTTGATCAACGGTGAATGCACGCCTGAATCGATTGCCATCGGAGCATCCGTCGTGGGAGGAACAACGAACATTTCGGCACCCATCATGGTGGTTGTGACATCCGCGGGCTCGAAAAGTCGTGTTGGTCGATTAATGGAACTGGTTCGCGACGCTGCTACCCATCGTACACCATCGGTAGCTGCGGCGGACCGGGTAAGCAAATGGTTCGTACTAGTGGTTCTTTTGCTAGCCGTCGTGAATTGGTGTGGTTGGTGTTTTTGGGTGAACGCCGAAGTCGCTACCCAGCACACAATGGCCTTGCTAACGATCGCTTGTCCATGCGCTTTGGCGCTGGCTGCACCGTTGGTACTGACAGTCGCCTTGGGCAGGGCGGCGAAACGGCAAATCTGGATACGGGACGGAAACTGTCTAGAACGGCTAGCTAAACCTGGCGTCCTTTGGTTGGACAAGACGGGTACGTTGACAAGCGGACGATTGAGCGTCGTCGCCTGGCACGGCGACAACAAAGCCCTACAGTACGCTGCATCCATTGAGCAATCCATTCACCATCCAATCGCTTTCTCTATTTGTGATTTCGCGAAACGGAGAGAATTGATCGTGTCCATTGCCACTGGGATAGAACACCAACTTGGGAAAGGCGCCAAAGGCTCGGTGGAAGGCGACTTGGTGGCGATTGGCAATGAAGAATGGCTGAATAAAGAGGGGATTGCAATTCCTGTTGAATGGCTCGACTTGCAAACGAAAGCGTTGACGCAAGCTCGTTCCGTCGTCTGGATTGCCATACACGGCGTCGTTCGAGGAATGTTCGAGATAGGCGATCCCATTCGGGGCGACGCTGTCGAAACGTTGCGGGCCATTTCCGTGAGAGGCTGGCGCATTGGAATCCTCTCGGGCGATCGCCAGGAAATTGTGGACTCCTTGGTCACACTTCTGCGAAAGGATGGAATAGCAATCGATGTGGCACTAGGACAGCAGAGTCCTGAAGACAAACTGGAAGTGATTCGACTATGCAAAGAAGACACCAGTCGACCATGTGCGATGGTTGGCGATGGTGTGAACGATGCGGCTGCACTATCAACAGCTGATGTCGGAATTGCAATACGCGGAGGAAGTGAACAATCTCTGTACGCGGCGCCCATTTTTCTTGCAAATGGCAAACTGTCATCGATTTCGGAATTGATCGAAGCTTCCATTTGTGTAGTCCGAGGGATTCGACGGTGTTTCGCAGCCTCGTTGGTTTACAATGCAACCACTATAACGCTTGCGATGATGGGCTGGATTCATCCTTTGATCGCGGCGGTGTTGATGCCATTGAGCGGTCTGACCGTTCTTGCGATGGCCATGTCGACAAACGCTTTTCATGGAAAGAGTTCAGAATGAGTGTGCTCTATGTTGCTTTGCCCGTCGCCTTGCTGTTGGGCGGTTCCGCACTCATCGCTTGCTTGCTCTGCATCCGAAGCGGGCAGTACGATGACTTAGAAACGCCATCGGTGAAACTACTCAACGATGAGTTAAAGCCATGATTCCTACACTCGTTTCGTTGATGAACACGATCCATTTAGGGAGACAGTAGTATGTTGGAACCGCATTCATCCAGGTCTTTGTCCAATGACGATTCAGTTATAGATGCAGCCGTCTTAGAAGCGATCTTGAATACTGCAGTGGATGCGATCATCACCATCGATGAATGGGGTATCGTGCTGCAAGCGAATCCGGCATTTCGACGTCTGTTCGGATTTACCGCTGAGGAGGTCTTAGGCAAGAACATTTCCATGCTGATGCCCGAGCCTGATCGATCTGCTCATGATGGTTACCTCCATCAATACAAGAAGACAGGCAAGGCAGCCATTATTGGCATTGGCCGGCAAGTAATGGGGCAACGCAAAGATGGGTCGCTGATTCCAATCGATTTAGCCGTAAGTGAGGTTATAGTAGGAGATCGAAGACTTTTTACTGGGATCATGCGGGACATGACGGAACGGCAGCAAACCGAATCTGATTTGCGACAAGCTCAACAACAGCTGATACAAAGCGAGCGGCTGGCTGCGATAGGGCAAATGGTTACGGGGTTGGCCCATGAAAGTCGCAATGCTTTGCAGCGTTCGAGGGCATGCTTGGATATGTTGAGCCTCGATCTGGAATCCGCACCTGAACAACAGGACCTAGTTCGACGATCGCGATCCGCGCTGGTCGAGTTGCAAACGCTTTATGAAGAGGTTCGAAACTATGCGGCACCAATACAACTGGATCGTTCACCCCAGAGCATTCAAAACCTGTGCGATGAGGCTTGGGGTAATCTCGCAGACCAGTGGCGATCGTTAAGGATTCGTTTGGTTTTCAGATGCCAACCATATCCAGACGTCCAGTGCGATCGACATCGAATGGTCCAAGTCATTCGCAATATCTTTGAAAACTCTTTGTCGGTCGCGCCCAACGATAGCAAAATCTTTGTCGATTGCAGTCCAATTCAGCGTGACGATGGACCTCGCGTTCAAGTGCGTATTACCGACCAAGGGCCAGGATTGAATGAGGAACAACAGTCCAGAGTTTTCGAACCGTTCTTCACTACGAAGTCAAAGGGTACTGGCTTAGGAATGGCAATCAGCCAGCGGATCGTTGAAGCACACGGCGGACGAATCTTTGTGGCCGATACTACAAGCTCTGGCGCCGCGTTCGTATTAGAGTTGCCTATCGAACTCGTGCATTGACCGAGATGCCTCACGCTGTCGCGCTCGATTATCCAATACTGTTAAAAGAATTTTCTGATCCGCAGGCGCAAGCTCAAGTGAATCTTGGACGGAACGTCCATTAAGCTTAAGATAATCAATGATTGACTCTCGCGCTTCAAGTTGAAGCCCAATTGCGACCTTGCTGTCCAATCCATTGTGAAGATATTCTTTTTCAAAAGCCTCCACTTCCGCAAGGGTTTTTGTCTCGCTCCTCACCCGATTTGCCTTTGAATACGCCTTCGAAATTAGTTCTTTTAGTTCGACTGATTAACGTTCGGATTCGACCGATTGGCCATTGGCTATTGCCACCAGCCCACAATAAATACTCGCCAGAATCGAACCCAAATTATTTAAACGCATCACGAATGCCCTCCACGTAGGCGAGTCTCTCCGAGACTCGCGGCAATCAGCGTCTCGGAGAGACGCTCCTACGTGAATTAAGCAAACAAACTTTTGATTGAGTGCTCAAATGCCAAAGTTATTAAATAACGAACAACGACTCCTCGAAAATTAGGATTCAAGAGTAGAGCGATACCGAGCTACAGTCGAGCAGAATGCGGTAGAAAGTTTTCGCGACTATCGACGCAGCGTCTCTTGATTCGCTTTGAAGATTGCTACATGCGGCGAATTCTCTTGACTGATCGCCATGCCTAGCCAACCATCATTTAGAACCAATTGGGAAATGGCCAAACCAACTGCCCTTGGGTCTCGAAGCAATTCTTCCGAAACCATCGGTACCGACGCCCGAGTCGAAAAAACCTTGAGGAAGATGGCTCGAAGCGCAGTCCGTTCGCGTTGGTTAACCTTATCACCTCCGATGCTCATGACTCCATCTCGGTTCAATTCAGCATGCAAACCATCCACACTTGGCAGATAGGCAGTGCGCACAAAAAAGTTCTTGAGATGGATTCTTCCTGGCTGCTCGAGTGAGGCAACTCGCAAGGTCAACCACATTCGACCGTCCTCAAATTCGACGGTGATTGGGCGATTTCCAGCAAAGCGAGTTGTCACGTCCGTTGGCGCCTCGTCCGGCACAGATTGTCTGGGTTGTTGCAGCAAATCGTTTATCTTGTCGGAAAGGTCCTGCATCGTCCAGTTGCGATCGCCTTCAACCACGCGGCTCACCATATTGTTGAACGCGGATTGATGGACCTGTAGCGAAAGCTGGCTGTCGCCTGGGGCAATCGGTCGTGAAGTATAGGCTGCCAACTGCTCGGAGCTCGCCAGTCGATATCGAACGATTAATCTTGTGTCGGTTGTTTGCATATCGACAACCATGGGCTGCAGATCCAAAGATTGCAATGGTCCGATCAATCGGTTGTTGAATTGTCCCTCCGCCATGCGGACCTTTTCATTGAGTTGTTGGTCAAACGCTTCGTCTGTCTGCTTTGCGATTGTTTTTTGCATGATGCGTTTGGCAATCGGTCTCGCCTGAAGGAACTCTTTGTGTGCAAATTGACGCACCATATCTCCCAAGATCGGTAACCTATCCCAGTCGGTAGAGAAGTTTCTAAGCGAATCATTTGAGTCAACGGTTGAAGGCCGACCGTTGATGTTCATTCCTTGCGCCGAAATAGTGATTTCTCGCACCGCGTTGACATTTGCGATGGACGAATTGTAAAAGGTGGCACCGTGGCGGCTGGATTGAGTTTTACTACTGATGTCTCCATCCAAATTAAGAGCAAGCTTCAAAGCGCTTGGGTCTTTTATGAAGTCTACGTGGAGCTTCGTGGCAATCTGACTCGCCCCTCGCGTATCAGCCCCGAGGATGGTTTGTTTCACCGGTTTTTCCAGCCGCGTTTGACTAGGCATCATCCGATTGATGAATTCCTCCGAAACGGCAAGTCGGAGATTTGCATTTCTGTAATGCAATCCGATCGCTTGAGCAACGTTGGCTTGTTCTTGATGCTCCGAAAACCGTAGCGACTGCATCGCATCGGCCAGGGATTTGCTACATCGGTGGACGGGATCCGACTCGAGTGTTTCGATATCCTCAATCAGTTTTCGATAGTCAACAGGACCAATCGACAATGGATGAACTTGATCTGCCAACTTATGCACTTCGGTCGAGTTCAAAATCGTGCGTTGTGTTGCGGTCACTCTTGGATCGGTTACCCTACCGAGAAATTGCCTAACTAGGTCAACTTGATCTTGCCGACCGGTGATCTCGCCGGATGCCAGCTGATTCAATGAGTCGAGCAACAGGTATTTTGTCCAACTATTTGCGTCGCCAGTCTTCTGGATTGCCAACCTTACACTGGTCAAGCATTCTCGCAAATGAGCGGCGTCGACATCATGTTTTCGGGCAGCAATGAAACGGGTCCTTCCCTGAAGCACGCAGGCACTCACCGCGTTCCAAACCGCAAATCGGCGTTCGATGCAGTAAGAGAGTCGAGCGATGTCGCTTGCAAGTACGGCATCTTTGGCCAACGTAGCTTCCGCAAGTGTTACGCCTTCATTGGCTAGAAGGTGTAGTGATCCGAGTACATCCGAGGAAGCATCTTCGGTGATCGCTAAACGTGTCAAGCTATCGAAGGTTGTAGATACGCGGGCGACCCAATTTTGAACATCTGACTCGGACTTGCCTTTAGCCGAGTTTTCGATTTGGGCGATATGGGCTAGCAGTCTTGCAGAACTTGGCCAAACATTATTATTGGTCGAATTCAAATGCTCAGTCACGAAACCATTCTTGTTGATTGTATCATTGGAACTGGATCGAGTGGAAACGCTTATTGCAATTGTTTGAGTCGAGCTAGCAGCTGTTTCCGCGAGGACGGAGGGGCTGCGTTGTTCGCGGCTTGCATCCAAAAATGGGTCTGAGCCGATTGTTGTTGCAATAGGGGCTGCCAATCGAGCTCCAGCTGGCGGTTCCAATAATGCAAGGGAGTTTCCAGATCCAATTCGATAGTCGATCCAAGACGCCGACTCGATAGGTCCATAAAGAGATTCAATTTCCAGGGGAATGGGTTCTGTCGCGATCTTTGGAAAAGTTTTTGGCTTTGTGGAAACACTGAGGGTGGCCGTTCTCGGCGCAAGATAAAAGCCGGGCTGCTTCAAGCGAGAAAGGTTTTCGCCCGCAAAAAAAATAAGTATCAGGCAAATCGCGATAAAGATCGCATAAATCCAGCCTCGAAAGCCGCGTACGGACTCGTTTGCCATCCCTTGCACCTTTTCAAAACGCACGTAGCGTCAGAAGAGACCTCGAAAAGTATTTACCACCTAAGGAGTCGCCGCCGCTCATACCCTCAGGCAGAATATTCTTCGGCCATCTGATGCATCCAGATGGATACGGCTAACCCCCGAATTCCGAATTCTCTACAGGTCGCCATGGGGGTCATTCTACTTAGGCAAAATGTATCGCCGACATCCCGCCTCCCGTAGCAGTTCGTTTTATCAACGGGTATGATAGCAATCTCACTACTCGTTCACTTTTCTTGCGATAACGATTTCAATTATCATGCTGCCACGGCTCACTTCGCTCGCTTTTTTGTTTGCCTCCATTTTCTCACAAGCGATGATTCCAACTGCGATGGCTATCGACCCTCACCCAATGCAATTAGAGGACCTTTTCCGTTTGGCGCGTATCGCCGACCCTCAGATGAGTCCCGGCGGCACGCAGATCGTCTATCAAGTAACTAGGGTGACCGATGCCGCCAAAAACGCCAAGAACACACAGCTTTGGCTAGTTGATGTGAATAAACCGCCTCGTCAGATTACTCATTCCGGTAAAGCCGATACGCACGCACGCTGGTCTCCGGACGGTTCAAAGCTTCTATTCGAGTCCAATCGTAGCGGAGTTTCGCAGCTTTATATCTTGGATCTCGTGGCGGGAGGTGAACCTGAAAAGGTAACCAGTATTGCAACCGGGGCCAACGGTGGCATCTGGTCTCCAGACGGAAAGAAAATTGCCTTTTACTCCGCAATCAATCCAAAATGGAGCGGTCTCCCTTTTGTAGAATCGGACGTTAAAAACAAGGAAGAGGAGGAGGAGGCTGCGGCCAACCCCGTAAAAGCCAAGACCTTCACACGCTTGTTCTACAGGCATTGGGATTCCCATGTGGAAGACAAACGAAATCATATCTTTGTTATCCATGTCGATGGTAGCGATTGTAGGGACGTGACCCCAGGCGATCGAGATGCGTATCCAACGAGCACCACATTTAGCGTCGGCGATGACTTTACGTTTTCACCGGATAGCCAGTGGGTTGTTTTCACGGCGGTTCCAAAGACAGGAGAGTCATGGAGTACCAATCACGATATCTGCCGTGTATCGATCGACAACAAGAGTTCCGATTGGCCAAACCTGACAGCGACAAACCTAGCGGCTGATAGTTGTCCAAAGTTTAGTTCCGATGGCAAGCACGTCGTGTATCGAACACAAACAAAACCGGGCTACGAAGCGGATAAATGGAATTTGCTGCTGCAACCGTGCAATGCCGATGGTTCATTCACGGGTAAATCTACTGTATTGACTGGCGACCTGGACCGATCCGTCAACGATTTCTTCTGGGTGAGCAATTCGGAACTTTTGTTCACAACGGATGAGCTTGCATCGAGCGCACTTTACAGCGTATCTGCATCCGCCAAGCCCTCGTTAGTTAAGCTGGGAATGCCAGACAATCGCATCGGGCAGATCACGGGAATGTCCGTTCAAAAGGACCAAGTAGTGCTGGCTCGCGCGACCATGAATGAACCAGCGGAACTGTACCTCACATCGACTAACTCCTTCAACAAAGTGGAAGCGCAAACCCAGCATAACCGGGCGGTTCTAGACGAATTGCAGCGAACTAGACCAGAGAGCGTAACAGTCGACGTTGAGGGAAAAGTCAAAATGCAAATGTGGCTATTGAAGCCGCCAGGATTCGATCCCAAAAGGAAGTGGCCAGTCGTATACTTGATTCACGGCGGCCCTCAGGGGGCTTGGGAGGACGGCTGGAGTTTCCGATGGAACTCGCAATTGTGGGCGGCCCAAGGTTACGTTGTGGCGATGCCGAATCCACGTGGTTCCACTAGCTTCGGCCAAAAGTTCTGCGATGAGATCAGCGGCGATTGGGGCGGGAGATGCTACCGCGATTTGGTGGCAGGGCTCAAAGTCGTGCAGTCCCTCGAGTACGTTGACTCCAATCGCATTGCGTCCGCCGGCGCTAGCTTCGGAGGATACATGCAAGATTGGTTTGCAGTCAACGAAATTGCCAAGGAGTTTCGCTGCCTAATAAGCCATTGCAGCGTGTACAATTTTGAAAGTATGTGGGGGACGACGGACGAACTTTGGTTTGACGAATATGAACACGGCGGATTGCCCTGGGAGATACCTGGCAAGTATCGCGAATTCAGTCCACATACGTTCGCAGGGAACCTCGGCAAGTACAAGACACCGATGCTGGTGATCCATAACGATCTCGACTTCAGATGCCCCATTGGCCAAGGGCACGAATTGTTTCAAGGATTGCAGCGACAAGGCGTTCCGAGTCGTTTCATCAACTTCCCAGATGAAGGACATTGGGTTAACAAGCCTGCCAATAGCATTCATTGGCACAAAGAGATTTTTGCCTGGCTAGCAGCTTATTGCAAAGGTGGCGGAAACTAGCGACGCACTAGTCGACCCTTCTGGCGCCGGTTGCTACGCCCGCCAGAGATCGGCTGGTGTCATTGAAGTTCCCCGTCGCGAATGAACCACCCGCCATTCTTCCATCCACTTGAAATTGCTTGTTGTCCATGAAACTACCCAAAATATCGTTGACCTGGAAGATTCTGATCGGGTTGGTGATCGGTATATTTATCGGTTGGCTTCTTCCTCAATGGGGACTCAATGCGAGGCCGCTCTCGAATCTCTTCTTAAACTTGATCAAGTCCGTAATTGCTCCGCTCATATTTGCAACCTTGGTTGTTGGCATTTCTGGAACAGGTGACATTAAACAAGTTGGAAGAATAGGCGGAAAATCGCTGCTCTATTTTGAAGTCGTCACGACCATCGCTTTATTCATAGGCCTAGCGGCAGTCAACATCGTGCAACCTGGCAAAGGAGTTTCGCTAGCAGGAGTCGCAAAATCCGAAGACAAAGCAGTCCTCGCGAAGCTCGCAAAGACCCTTTCCGAAGAAGCCACCGATGCGATCAAAAAGGCAAGGGAGTTCCAGGCACTGAGCAATTTGGAAGAAGCGGGCAAACAATCAGCTATCGCTACCGAAAAAAGTGCGGAAGCGGCAAACGCGGCCGCCAAAGGCATTACTGCGCCAGAACCGCCAACCAAGCCACAGTCTTTCGGCGATATCATCGCGCACCTTTCGCCGACGTCCATTATCAAGGCCATGGCCGAAGGGGACGTTTTGCAGATCGTTGTTTTTTCAGTCATCTTTGCGTTAGCAGTAACGAGCATAGGCAAGGAAAAGAGCGCACCCATTGTACGTTGGTGCGAGTCGTTAGCGGATATCATGTTCCGCTTTACCGAGTTCATCATGAAGTTTGCTCCGGTCGGCGTTGGAGCCGCAATGGCGTATGCAGTAAGTCATAGCGGACTCGACGTCCTTATGAACTTGGCGATGCTAGTTGGGACTTTGTACGGTGCTCTTATCTTTTTCGTCGTCGTTGTTTTGTTGCCGATAGCATTGCTCTTTAAGGTACCATTGAAGGACTTCTTTGATGCAGTGAAGACGCCAGCGACCATCGCCTTTGCAACAACCTCAAGCGAATCGGCATTGCCGAAGGCCATGGAAAATTTGGTGCGGCTCGGTTGCCCTCAGCGGATTGTGGGCTTTGTCTTACCTACCGGTTACAGCTTCAATCTGGATGGCACCACACTCTATCTCGGCATCGCCTCTGTCTTTGTAGCGCAAGCAGCAGGCATTGAACTCTCTTGGAGTCAACAAATCATGATGATGTTGACCCTGATGTTGACATCCAAGGGAGTCGCTGGCGTTCCTCGCGCATCCTTGGTCATTTTGCTTGGAACTCTCGCATCATTCAACTTGCCGGTCGAAGGCGTTATCTTGATTCTTGGAGTGGACGAGTTAATGGACATGGCTCGCACGACCATCAACGTGGTCGGAAACTGCCTAGCCACAGTGGTAATAACGAAATGGGAAGGCGCATTTCGGAATCACGAGTGGGAAGCAGAGATGGCGGAGTTGGAAGCCGTGACTGGGCAAAAAGCAATTGTTTCGGTACCGCGGCTAGCGGCGTCGGCCATAACCCCGGTGTAACGCCCAATGGCTCCCGCCTGGATGAACCAGGAATGAATCCGACGGAAGCTGAGAAACCAAATATTTCGCGAAAAGTGTGGTCCGGAGATTAAAAAGAGCAGGCATCTTGTCAGATACTGCGGTCTTTTGCGGCTGTCAATTATTAAAACCACCCATCTTCGGCAAGAAATGATAGTTAGTCGTAGGAGAGCGGAGTACACTGGGTTTTGACAGGAAAAAGCTAGGTGGCGATGCTGGCTTTTATGTTGGGGTCCCCCTTTAGTTGTGCCACGCTACGCGTTCCAGAAATCATGACGCGGAGCGTGTTGCAACTAAAGCATGAATCGATTTACAAAGATGCAATCATCAGAATTAACTTCAATTAGAGGAACTGATTCAACGCGGTTTATCGCCGGCGAGATAGTGGACTTTGAAAGCGTGTGCGTGCACGAATTGTTCGAGTCTCAGGTGAGCCGGACGCCGGATGCGATTGCGGTTGAGCTTGAGGGTAAAACTCTTAGTTACCGAGAGCTCAACGATCGAGCCAATCGATTGGCACACTACTTACGAGGACTGGGCGTCGGCACCGATGTGTTGGTTGGAATATCGATGGAGCGGTCCTTTGATCTCGTGGTTGCCATCTATGGAATCTTGAAAGCGGGAGGTGCCTACGTTCCCTTGGACCCTACGTATCCACTCGACCGGCTTCAGTTTATGGTAGGCGCTGCAAAACTAAAGTTCTTGGTTTCGCACAGCACTTGCGTTAGTCGTTTTGGTGATTTGACCGGAGTCCATGTGCTGCAGTTAGATGAAATCCGTTCAACGATCGACTTGGAGAGCCATCGCAATCCAGAGCCGCTTGCGACGGGTAGAAACCTGATCTATGTCATCTTCACATCAGGCTCAACCGGACAGCCGAAGGCGGCGGCTGTGTACCACAGTGGATTCGCCAATCTTTTGAATTGGTTTGTAAACGAGTTTGACATTTCGAGCGGCGACCATGCTCTCTTGGTTAGCTCCTCAAGTTTCGATCTCACGCAAAAGAATCTCTTTGCCGTACTGGTTTCGGGGGGAACACTGCACTTGAATCCGCCTGGGCCTTATGACATTTCTGTGTTGTCACAGCTCATCTGCGAGCGTCGCATCACTCTGATCAACTGTACGCCAAGCGCGTTTTATCCTTTAGTGAATCCTTTTGAAGATGGGTGCGCATCTTTATTGGCTTCGCTGCGAATCGTGTTTCTCGGAGGCGAGCCAATCTCTATCAGCAGGATCAGGACTTGGATAAGCCATCCGACTTGCATAGCTGAAGTGGCAAATACTTACGGGCCAACCGAGTGTACCGACATTTGCGGCTTTTATCGATTGACTCGGGACAACCTAGATCAATACGATTTCGTACCACTAGGTAGGCCGATCCAAAACGTTCAAATGGCCATCGTCAATTCGGACTTGCTGCCTTGCCCAATCGGGGTATCCGGTGAGTTGTGTGTTGGCGGCGCGGGAGTCGGAGCAGGTTATATTAACGATGCTGAATTGACTCGAGAAAAGTTTGTGGCCAACAAATTGCCGGAGGTATCCAGCAGTGTGCTCTATCGCACAGGAGACCAGGCTCGCTGGCATTGCGATGGAGTGATTGAGTTTCTTGGCAGAATGGACCATCAAGTAAAGATTCGCGGCTATCGCATCGAATTGCAAGAGATCGAGAGAGCCATGGAAACGCATGGTGCTGTGCGTGAAGCAATAGTTATCGTAAAAGTCGACACGGGTGGTGGCGATCCACAACTTACTTGTTGTATCACGATGGTTAGTCCGATGGCCGTCACTGTGGCTGACCTTCGAGGCCATTTGTTGGAGCGACTTCCAGCTCATATGATCCCAAGTACATTTAAAGAAGTTCCGAGTTTTCCATTATCGCCCAACGGCAAGGTGGACAGAAAGGCATTGGCCGAACTGGTACGAGAGAGGCATAATCCAATCACGTACCTACCAGCTATTTCCAACAACGTATTGGAGGATCAGATTCATGCCGCCTGGTGTCAGGTACTCGATTGCGCTCAAGCGGGATTGGATGACAACTTTTTTGATCTGGGGGGAGACTCGCTGCGTCTCGCGCGACTTCATCATCACCTCGAGACACTGTTGGATCGCAAATTCCCGATCACCGAATTGTTCGCGCACGTGACCATTCGAGGAATGGCGCAGCATTTTAAAGATGAGACACGTTCCGACGGGAAGCAGCAGTTAGTTCGCGACCGTGCACGCTTGCAGCGTGAAGCTCAGGCGCGGCGCCGAACTCGCGGTTGACGGTTAGTCACGTCATACCTTCCCCCCGCATTTCATGCAACGATTAGATCAAAGGAAACCTGAGGAAATCAACTTGGACAATTATGGTAGCGAAGAACTCGATGGCATCGCCATCATTGGCATGTCAGGGCGTTTTCCAGGGGCGAAGAACGTTGAGCAGTTCTGGCAAAATCTTGTTACTGGAGTAGACAGCATTTCTCGATTCAGCGAGGAAGAGCTTGAGTTTTCAGTCTTGACGACTGAAGCGAAAGCTCGTGGCGCAAAGAGCGTATCCGCGCGAGGCATTTTGGAAGACGTGGATCTGTTCGACGCCGCTTTCTTTGGGATTTATCCCCGGGAAGCTGAGTTAATGGATCCGCAACACCGAATCTTTCTTGAGTGCGCATGGGAGTCTCTCGAATCCGCGGGCTACAACCCGCATACCTATCCTGGCATGATCGGAGTTTTTGCTGGGGTCAGCCTCAATACATATCTGTTGCATAATCTCTGCAGTGACGGGAAGTTCTCACGAAAATTGGCAGGAAACTATCAGGTCGGCGAGTACCAAGCGATGCTCGGCAATGACAAGGACTTTATGCCGACACGTGTGTCATACAAATTGAATCTGAGAGGCCCGAGTATGGCCATTCAGTCGGCTTGCTCTAGCTCCCTTGTTGCAGTGAGTCAAGCATGCTCGAGTCTGCTCAGCTACCAATGTGATATGGTACTCTCTGGCGGCGTATCGATAACCTTTCCTCAGAAGCGAGACTACCTCTACGAAGAAGAGGGTATGGCATCGGTCGATGGAACATGCCGGACCTTTGATGCAGATGCAAAAGGGACGGTTTTTGGTCACGGATGCGCTGTCGTCTTGCTGAAGCGTCTCGCCGATGCGTTGAAGGACGGTGACAACATCCTTGCCGTGATCAAAGGAACCGCCATCAATAACGATGGTGCCGAGAAGATTGGCTATGCGGCGCCAAGCGTAAACGCGCAGGCCGAAGTTATCGCTATGGCCCACGCAGCTGCTGATATCACACCGAGTTCCATTTCCTATATCGAAGCCCATGGCACAGGAACTCCATTGGGGGATCCGATTGAAATCGCAGCCCTAACCAAGGCCTTTCGTGACGGCGGAGCTTCCAACAACGGCTTTTGCGCGATCGGCACTGGAAAACCGAACATCAGTCATCTCGACGTTGCAGCCGGAGCAACGGGGCTGATCAAAACAGTCATGCAACTTCAACATGGCCAAATCCCGCCCCTTTTGCATTTTAAGTCGCCGAACCCCAAAATCGATTTTGTGAACAGCCCTTTTTTTCCGGTCACGGAATTGCGTGATTGGAAGCGAGGGACGGATCCGCGACGCGCAGGCATCAGCGCGTTTGGCGTAGGTGGAACCAACGCACACGTCGTGATAGAGGAAGCTCCAGAAAGAGTTCCGCCGTCACGGCCCAGCAGTCGACAGTTGTTTCCCCTCTCGGCTAAAACCGATACCGCTTTAGTAACCATGCGAAGGAACCTAGCCGCTCGACTCATGGCAGATTCCACGCTCGATTTAGCAGATGTCGCGTACACGTTGCAGCTTGGCCGGAAATCGTTTGATTACCGAAGCGTCGTGGTCGCATCCAATCGAGAAGAACTCGTAGCAGGACTGAACGCCGATTTAAAATCATCGATCAGCGGGAAAGCCAAAGCAAAGGAGCCACGAGTTGTGTTCCTCTTTCCTGGACAGGGAGCCCAATATGTCGACATGGGACGTGAGCTTTACGAAAACGAAGCCGTGTTTCGGGAGGAAATCGATTGCTGTGCAGAGATCCTCAAGAGTCATCTCGGACAAGATGTTCGAAACGTGCTATATCCGACGGACGAGGCAGCCCGCGAATCAGCCGAGATACAGATCAACGCGACGTCGATGACTCAGCCAGCCATCTTCGCTGTCGAGTATGCGATTGCCAAACTCTGGTTGTCGTGGGGAATCCAGCCGGATGTTCTCATAGGCCACAGTATTGGCGAATATGTATGCGCCGTCCTGGCGAATTCATTTACTCTTGAGGATGCGCTGGCGTTGTTGTCAGTACGTGCAAAGCTCATGGCATCGCTGCCAGGCGGTTCGATGTTAGGAGTTCGCCTTGGCGCACAGGACATCGAGCCAATGCTGCCCAAAGAAGTGTCTATTGCGGCCGTGAACAGCCTGAAGTTGTGCACGGTTTCTGGCCCCACACCCGTACTCGAAGCATTTCGCGCTGAGCTGGGTGTTAGCAACGTGGCTTGCCGTATGCTGGCCACCTCCCACGCCTTCCATTCGGCCATGATGGACTCGATTCTCCCTGAATTCGCGCAGAGGTGTGAGAAGACGTTGTGTCAAGCGCCTAACATTCGTTGGATTTCCACTTGTACTGGAAGGGACGTGACCACTGAGGATACCGCCGATGCGAACTATTGGTCGCGCCAGTTAAGGCAACCTGTGCGGTTTTCCGAAGCGTTAGACTCGTTGCTCGATGGTCCGGATAAATTCGTTTTTGTGGAGGTCGGACCGGGGCGAGCGCTCAATCAGTTCACTCTACAGCACCCCTCCAAGATCGCTAGTAACTGCATCATCGCTTCGCTCGGACAGCCGGCAAACGGTGAAGGCGATGCGGCCTCGATGCTGGCGGCGCTGGGCAAAGTCTGGGCTGCTGGCGTAACACCCGACTGGCAAAAGCTTCATGCCGATGAAAGGCGGATGCGCGTTCCTTTGCCCACGTATCCATTTGAGCGAAAGCGTTTCTGGGTTGAGCCTGCCAAAGATGTTTCGGACAACCAAAGGATAGTCTTAGAAGAAGTCGGCACGGACCGTATAGAGAGGGCAAACGTATGCGATTGTACCGATGGCTCAACAGCAACAGACATTGAGGCTACAAGCGGGCGGACCGTTGTGGGTGTTCCAAGTGACAATCGCGTTTCAGCTAGCCCGAAGGAGCGGATTGGCCAGGAGTTGAGAACGATCTTCTTGAATTTGTCCGGTATGGCAGTGGAGGACGATGACAAGAGTTTCATGGACTTGGGTTTTGACTCGTTGTTCTTGTCGCAAGCAAGCCAAGCCATCGATTCAAGATTCAAGGTAAAGATCACCTTCCGACAGTTGCTAGGCGATCTTTCGACTGTCGCATTGATTTCCTCATTCTTGGAGGCCAAACTTCCGAGTGGCATGTTTGCCGACCCTGATCCAATGCCGACGTCAGTTATGGAAACATCGGCTGCGATGCCGTTTGTCTTACCTGTCGCACCGGGTTTGCCGGGCTCTAATTCGAGTCTTGCATATGACGCGTCTGATATTCAACGGTTGTTGACAGGACATATCCAGAGCCTCCAAATACTGCTTGATCAGAATCGGCGTCAGCAGCCAGCAGCATCACCGTCCGCAAGTGGTAGCAATACGGGTTCGCTCCGTGTGGTCAAGAAGCCCGAAAGCGCAACTCCATCCAAAGCCCCGAGTCGACCCGAAGAATCAAAACGATTTGGCCCCTACAAGCCAATCGAGAAGGGAGAAAAAGGCGGACTGACAGCACATCAAGAAGGCGCGCTGAATCGGCTTATTGAGCGATATGTGAATCGATCTTCAGGTTCCAAGAAGTACACGGCAGAACATCGCCCGCATTTCGCGGACCCGCGGGCTGTTTCGGGCTTCCGATCACAGTGGAAGGAGATGGTATATCCCATCGTTTCTGCCCGTTCAAAGGGATCGAAGATTTGGGACATCGACGGTAACGAATACGTTGATATCACAATGGGATTTGGCACTTATTTCTTTGGCCACTCCCCCGACTGGCTCATCGCGGCAATTGAGGAACAACTGAAATTAGGTATCGAAATTGGCCCGCAGTCACCTTTGGCTGGTAAGGTGGCAAAGATGATTGCTGAGTTCACTGGACTAGATCGAGTGACATTCTGCAATACCGGTTCCGAGGCAGTGATGGCGGCGATGCGTTTGGCACGAACAGTCACCGGACGCAATCGAATTGTCTATTTCACGGGTGACTATCATGGTATGTTCGAAGAGGTCCTCGTTCGCGGGGCTTGGCCGAACGGAGAGTATCGAGCGCAACCGATTGCACCTGGAATTCCGTCTAGTCTCGTCGAGAACATACTTGTGTTGGAGTATGGTACCGCCGAATCAATGGAAATCATCAAGCGGCACGGAGATGAAATCGCAGCCGTAATGGTAGAACCGGTGCAAAGCCGGAATCCAAGTCTACAGCCACGGGCATTCCTACAGGAGTTGCGGAAAGTTACGGAATCGATTGGTGCCGCTCTCATTTTCGACGAGGTGGTCACAGGTTTTCGATGCCATCAAGGTGGCGCACAAGCGTACTTCGGCGTTAAAGCCGACATGGCGACCTACGGCAAGGTGGTTGGCGGTGGCATGCCTATCGGAATTCTGGCAGGTACGCCCAAGTACATGGATGCGCTAGATGGAGGCATGTGGCAATATGGAGATGAATCGTTTCCCGAAGTGGGTGTCACCTTCTTTGCGGGAACGTTCGTCCGCCATCCGCTTGCCATGGCCGCTGCCCATGCGGTACTCAAGTTCCTCAAGGACTCTGGCCCCGAGCTCCAATCGAGAATGACCGAGAGAGTCGAACGAGTCTGTCGGAGCATCAACGAACATATGGAGCACTCACAGGTTCCCATTCGCATGTCAAGCTTTTCTGCGTTTGCGGCAATCGATTATGCAAACGATCTTAAGTTCGCGAGTTTGCTATGGTATTACTTGCGTGAAAAAGGCATACACATTTGGGAGGGCCGCCCTTGCTACTTCACGCTGGCTCACACCGATGAAGATCTCCAACGCTTTGTCGACGCGTTCAATGAGAGTGTCGTTGAAATGCAGGCAGATGGTTTCTTGCCGAAGCCGGATTCAACCGGATTATTAACCAATCCAACGCCAGGAGCAAGTGACTGTTTCCCCTTGGCCGAAGGACAGCGCGAAATGTGGCTGGGCGCGCAGATGAGCCCGGATGCGGCCGGGCCTCATCATGCATGCAATGCTTTTGTACTCGATGGCGAATTCGATCTTCTGGCGATGCGTAAAGCAATCGCAATGGTCGTGGATCGCCATGAAGGCCTTCGCTGCACATTCAATTCCGATGGAACGGAGGTGCTAGTTCAGAACGGCTTCACGCTAGATGTGCCGTTTGTTGACCTAAGTGGTCTGACGGATCAGCAACAAGAAGAGCGCGTTAACGAAGTCATGGCGATGGAAGGCGAACGCCTATTTAACCTTTCGAGTGGACCACTCTTTGCCGTTCAAGTATTGAAGCTTTCCGATACGCGACATCAGGTCGTCTTTACAGCACAAATGATAGCATGCGATGGTTGGTCTCATTACGTCGTGTTTGAGGAACTCAGCGAAATCTATTCAGCGATCCGCGAAAATCGTGTGGCACAATTGCGTAACGTTGTTCCCATGCGAGAGTATGCCCGTTGGCAAACGGATTACTGGGCGACCACGCAAGCCAAAGAGTGCGAGAAGTATTGGCTTTCGCAGTTCAAGACGGTTCCAATCCCGCTTGACCTTCCCACAAAAGGTTCACGTCCATTGTCCCGAACGGTGTGTGCCGAACGTCGAGATCTTTTACTTTCAGCTGAATTCTATGAAGAGATCAAGCGTTTTGGGAAATCAAGTAAGAACTCGTCGTTCGCAGTTCTCTTAGCGGCATTTCAGCTGTGGTTGCATCGCTTAAGCGGTGCAAAGGACCTCGTTGTGGGCGTGCCATTTTCAGCTCAGAGTTCTTTGGGCTTCGACACGCTTGTGGGTCAGTGTGCCAACACATTACCCATCCGATCGAAAATGGACCCCGAAGAGAGCTTTCAGACCCTTTTGGCGAGGACATGGAACTCTCTTCTCGATGCGCAAGAGAACACCCACTATACTTTCGGTCGATTGATTCAGCATTTGGACATACAACACGATCCAAGTCGCATTCCACTCGTGTCCGTGCTGTTCAACATTGACCCAGCCTTGGCAAAGGTTACATTCAGCGGTTTGAAGCATCGGTTCTTTGCTGGCCCACGCTTTTACTACCAGTTTGATTTGGGCTTCAACTTGGTCGAGGAAGACGGAGGATTGCGAGTGGAGTGCGATTTCAGCACGAAACTCTTTGATGGCGAGACTATTCAGCTTTGGCTCTCTTGTTACGAATCCCTTCTTCGCACGATCGTTTCAAATCGAGGGCAATCTCTCGCGGTACTTCCGATGGTGGTAGCAAACGAGAGACGCGAACTTGTTGGTCCCACGGTCAAATTCGATGAAGCGACCGCATTGCATCAAATAATCGAAGAACAAGTCCTTCGCACACCGAACTCCATCGCGGTTCGCGATGTTGGAGGCGATTTCAGTTATCGCGACATCGATAGTCGGGCAAACCAGTTAGCTCGCAAGATATGTGACATCCCTAAACCCCCAATGGCTCGCGTCGGGATTGTTTCCAATCGGACTTCGGATATGGTAGTCGGCATCCTAGCGGTACTAAAATCGGGTTGCATCTTGGTTCCAATCGATCCTGAAGCGACACGCGATTACATTGCAAGGATTATCAAAGACGCCGATCTTGCCATGGTCCTTGCGAATGATTCGTTTGGGGACCTTGTCAGCGGTATTGGCTGTCCGGTGGTTTCCATGGATCAGCATCTCAGCGAGCTTGCACAAGAAGGTTGCCTACCGCCAATCTGCAAAGTCCACTTAGATCAGATTGCCTATGTGATGTACATTTCGAGCTTGGCAGGAATACCGCAAGGAGTGGAAATAACTCATCGCGCTCTCATCAATTTTCTGCGTTCGATGCAGAAGGAACCCGGCCTTTCGGAATCGGACGTGGTTCTATCTTTGAGTTCATTAACGTCAGACAGGTTCTTGTTGGAATTGCTCTTGCCGCTGACGGTCGGGGCAAAGTGCGTGATCGTACCACAGGAGACATCGCAGGACCCGCGGGTGCTAATTGCGAAAATGATGGAGGCTGGGATAACGCTGCTCCAAGCAACACCAACGACCTTGCGAAGACTGCTCTGCAACGGCTGGAAGGGCAATCCTAGTCTGAAAATTCTAGTTGGTGGAGAACCAGTGGCCCGCGAGTTGGTGAATCGCCTGAACGCATGTTGTGGTGAGCTCTGGCACATGTATGGCCGACCCGAAGTCACGGTTTGGTCGGCAACCAAACGCCTTCGTCCTGATTCCGTGGTCACATTGGGAAAGCCCATCAACAATACGACGATGCATGTTGTTGATGAGCAACTCCAGCCCTTGCCGCCGGGTGTACCAGGGGAATTGTTGATAGGTGGTTTGGGGTTGAGTTGCGGTTACCGAAATCTGCCGGCCTTGACCGCTCAAAAATTCATTCAGAATCCGTTTGACAGCCAAGTCAATCGAAAACTCTTTCGCACTGGCCATCATGTTAGGCTTCTTGTCTCCGGTGACATTGAGTTCGTTAGCCGACGCGATTCTCAAGTAGTGATACGTGGGCGCCAGTTGGATTTAGGCGACATCGAGTCGGTCCTTCGAGAGCATTCCGATGCAAATGACGCTGCTGTCGTTCTGAGAGATGATCTCATGAGCGAACCCGCGCTGGTAGCGTATATTTTTGTCAATGCTGACAAGCTCTCGCTCACGGATCAAAAGCGGATAACACTTGAACTGCGTCAATCGATTCGCAACAAGATGTCAGCTCATATGCATCCCGCTCGATTTGTTTATCTCACTGATGTCCCTATGACTCACGAAGGCGTGCTGGACCGATCGCTTTTGCCTACCCCGTTGGAGAGTGCTGACGAGCTTGCCTATGATTATGTCGCACCGTCGACGCAAAGTCAGGAACGCTTGGTTGCTATCTGGGCCAAGGTCTTGAAGATTCCGAGAGTCGGCATCGACGATAATTTCTTCGATCTTGGTGGTCAGTCGTTGTTGGCTGTTAAGCTATTTCGACAAATCGAAATCGACCTCGGCCGTAAACTTCCGTTGTCCACTTTGTTTCAGGCTCCGACGATTAAACAGCTCGCATCTTTCATGGATGGCAATCAAGAGTCGGGCAAGAACGGATGGTCATCCTTAGTCAAAATTCAGCCGCAAGGCTTAATGAAACCGCTGTTTCTGGTTCATGGGGCTGGCGGCAACGTGTTGCTTTATAGCGCACTAGCTCGGCATATGGCACCAGAATTCCCACTATACGGCTTGCAATCCCAGGGATTGGACGGAGTGAGCAAACCTCTGAACACGATAGAAGAAATGGCCTCGCGTTATCTAGAAGAGATTCGAGTCGTTCAGCCCGAGGGACCATACTACCTAGGTGGTTACTGCCTCGGTGGAACGGTCGCCTACGAAATGGCTCAAAGGCTTCAACAGGAAGGGCAGGCAGTGGGACTGGTAGCTATGCTGGATACCTACAATTTCAGTCGCGCATTGAAATCCAGTTTTATAAGTTTCTTACTGCAGAAACTGAGGTTTCATTTTGGGAATTTTATCGGGCTGCGGCCAAAACACATGATCGAATACATCAAGGAAAAGGTCCGTGTTGCCCGGGATGGAGAACTCGCAAACATCTTGACGTCGCGCCCAGGTTTTGAAATGGACGAAGGTGTCGCACGTGCAACATCCGGCGCGGAAGCTTCCGTCCAGGCGATCAATGACAACGCAGCTGAAACCTACGTTCCAAGACCCTATTCGGGTAAGCTGATGCTCTACAAGCCTCACATTAACTATAAGTTCTATCCTGATCCCAAGATGGGTTGGGGTGACCTCGCCTTGGGTGGTTTGGAAATTGTTGAGTTTCCATTCAATCCCCACGCGATGTTGGTTGAACCCTACATCCAGCAGCTGGCCAATGCGCTTATCACAAGCATGAGTTCGATGGCGGAACGCGATTCTGCAAACTCGATCAACAACGTCGCGAGTTTCGATTCGAAGCGAAAAAATCGAGAGCTAGTCGCGTCATGATGCCAAAACTAGAATTGCGCAAACTCGTTCATGGCGATCTCGTCGAAGTGCGTTCGGCCGAGGAAATCCTAGCAACCCTTGATCAAACTGGGGCACTCAATGAGCTACCATTTATGCCAGAGATGCTTGGGTTTTTGGGAGAACGGTTCCGTGTCCATCGACGCGTTGAACACTTTTCATTTGACGGCGATGAATTGTGTGGCGAAGAGTCGTCGGTACGTGCTTTTGCGGACGACGATGTTGTGGTCCTAGAGAATGTCCGGTGCGCGGGGGGGGCGCACGGGGGATGCAAAAGAGGTTGTACGATTTTTTGGAGGGAAGCTTGGCTGCGGAGCACGACTCTGGACGCTCCTGCATCGCAACCAGGAAACCTTGACATGCTTGCTAGCCGACTCAAAACGCAAGACGATTCAGATCCAGAGCTCTTCAACTGTCAGTCCAGTCAACTCTTGACTGCGACATACCCACTAAGCGCAAAAGAGCGAATTCTCAGGTGCATTAGAAATGTGACCACTAAGAACTACCGACTATCGGAAATGGCTCGAAATGTTCTCGTGTGGGTATTCGTGCGAGGACGTCAAAAACTGCTGGGAGTGTACCCGATGGGTTCCCTACAGAAGACCCCGGCTGAAAGCTTGGATTTGGAGGTTGGCGAGCTAGTCGAGGTGAAGAGCCTGGCAGAGATCACCAAGACGTTAGACCGTCGTGGCTGGAATCGCGGTCTTCATTTTGCCCCCGAAATGATTCCTTATTGCGGGCATCAGTTACGTGTCACCTCGAGGGCTGATCGGATGATCACGGAAGGAACAGGTAAAATGCGATCGATGAAAAACACCGTCATCCTGGAAAACGCCATATGTGATAGTGCAACTTGGGCGTTTGGGGCCTGCCCGCGTCGAGACTACATTTATTGGCGCGAGATCTGGCTCAAACGCGTAAACGAGTCCGAGTACCATGAGAATTAACATTCGTTTATAGCATGAACAATCGAATTATCGCGGAGAGTTTTTGGGAATTTGCGGTGAACGATCCGTCGTTGATCGCTTGGGTGATTGTGATTGCCTATCTTGTGACAGCGGGCCTGTGCTGGCGTGCGCGAACCGGCGCTCTTATCGCAGCAAATTCGGCGAATGGCATACTTTGGGCGGTCCTTTCTTTTACGATGATTCTGCTTTGTATTAACAAGCAGCTTGACCTCCACAAAGGGTTCCTGGATTTCTGCCGGGACCTTTTGGCCGGGAGAAACGTTTCGCCATGGTTACTCGGAGCGTGGCTATTTGGAGGGATGATTGGTTGCGCTGGATTGCTTGCCGTCATCGTTTGGTTGCTCCGTGTTAAGTTCCTTGGAAAGATAAGTCGTGAGTTGTGTTGGGCATATGCAATTCTCGTTAGTTTGCTGGGCCTTCAAGTCCTACGATTTCTACCCGGTCCGATATCGAGCCTACTACTGCTGCATGTATTTACAGAGGAGGAAGGGCTTCTTCACATACACTCCATAGAATTGCTTGAGTTGGGAAGCCTCATAGCGATAAGCTTTCTAGCGCGTGTAAGTATTTATAGAAGCAAAGTATTACCCGACCACCGAGCTGACGATCAGCAAACGTAGTGATTCCATGGCAAATTCGCATTCAGCGGTCGAAATGTCGTCGATTACAACATGGGCCGCAAGCCGTTTACTAGCGTTGCCTAGGGGCTTGATTTTAGGGTAGTGGATCTTGTTTAAGATCGTGCGGCGCAAGGATCTTTAACAAGATTCACTACGTTCCATCGGAGCCTGTCGCGTCCAGTATAGCCCGAATTATGATCGACGCCGATGCGAGTTTTTCCCGCTCTGCGATCTGACTATTCAGGTTGGTCGATCTCGCCTTTCAGGTTGGTCGGGGGCTTGTCCCCCACCAACCTTGTTTTGGCGTACTAACGGTCGGCGCTCGCGAAATGATTCGTTCCGCTCGGCTTTGCCCGCCGGAGGCGGGCAAAGCCGAGCGGATGGGACAGCGTTATTTCTTAACTAACTGTAATGTTGTTCGGAACAAAAACACTCGATATAAATCTGAAAGAAATATCGAAGCCGTATTGTGTCGCGCAGCCTAGGCTCTGCCTGCAAGTCAGCGGGTTCCAAGGCAGAACCGGCAAAGCCTAGGAAACTGTCGGTGGCGTTCGCCGAGAAGTGTCTCGATTTCATTGAGTTCTTTGTCAGACTCTCTTGGCTTTATCGGCCAGCCCGTAGATGGACGGCCGTGAATATAATTCCGTTCGCTACGAGAAATCGCCCAACATGGCTTCGAAACATTTGCGGATGAGGTATCTTGACTTGGACCTCAAAAGTTCCATGCTCTGGTCGAAAGGTTACATCCACATCGCGGAATTCAAGCCAACTTCTAGTGACCGGATACCACGCTTTATAGAATGCTTCCTTGGCGGAAAAGATGACTCGTTCCCATGGCACGTCGTCGGAAAAGGCTAACAATGCTTGCCGCTCTGCTTGAGATGCAATACTTTCTATCAACCCCAGGCTTAGGGGGCCAGCGACCTCCGCATCGATTCCTATCGCAACCATATCCGTATTGATTGCGACCGCGGCAGAAGCAAAGCCTGAGCAGTGCGTGATACTGCCTACTGTTCCTACTGGCCAGATGGGCTCGCGCCGACTCCCCGACAAAATGGGAAAGTCCGCAATCCCTAATCTTGCGAGTGCTCGTCTTGCGCAGTGCCGCCCAGCGGTGAATTCAATCACTCTCTTGGGCACTGCTTTGCGAATGAATTCTGCTTCTGGCGGCAGCAGTGAATCCGCGCTGGCTAATTCGGAAATCGACTCAACCACCACGCAGTCGGGCAATATGGATTCAATCATCTACGTGCAGCTATGCGTCGGGATTAGAGTCATTTGCCTATTCAAGGTTATATTGTACAAAACGAAAAAATTTGGACCATTCGAACTTACCTAACCGTTAAGAGTGGCATCTATGGCTTTTACGTCAAATTCGTTGCGACCAATCACCGATCATTCGACTACGCATGTTCGTAAGTCTGCGGACTTTCAAAAAGCCTTTGCTGGCATACGGACATGGCGATTTGCGAAGATACTCGGAGGTAACCAATATGACGACTCAAGTCTTCTCCATTTTGACATGCTGCGTTGCGCTAGCCTTTCGTTGTCCCGCGGTAATTTCTCAAAACTCACCAGTTGAGTCAATGGAATGGAGTGGCGAAGAGTCAGCTAAGCACGAATCGCCTCTACTTACTCAGACCGCAACCACTCCGAAACTACGTAACAGAATACCAAGCCCTTCAAGTCTAGTTGATGAATTGACTTTCCTGTTTGCCATCGATGGTTCAAAACAGCCACAAGATTTTGGTGTAAACGCCAATTTGGGAGGCAATGCATCCATGAACTTGGGTATTCCAATTTTCGAGGAATACGGTATTGGAGCCCAAGTCGGTACTGGAATCACCGCGTCAGCCAACGCCGTAAGAGTCTTTGAACTTCTCGGTGAATCAGCTGGCCGAACGCAGAGCTTCACTACGTTGGGATTTTTCCAACGACGGGACAATGGCTTCTCATGGGGCTTCGTGCATGATTTTCTGTACGAAAAATCGTTCGACACCTTTCAACTCGGTCAATGGCGTATCCGTGGTAGCTATTTGTTGACGTCAAACAACGAATTGGGCGTCACTGCATCGCTCAATTCTTATTCCGATCGCGGAAGATTCGGGGCAAGTACGCCTGTTGTGCTGAGTCCAATAGAGCAAGGTAGCCTATACTACCGCCGCTTTTGGGGAACGGGTGCTCAAACCACTGCGTGGTTCGGGATCGCAGACAAGCATGGCGAAAACAATGCGATTACCGGACCATCTCCGGCGATGAAGATTCCATTTCTTTTCGGAGCAGACTTAATGATGCCGCTAAGCGCCAGTTTGGCCATCTACGGTGAAACCAACATGATCATGCCTAGCGACACCGGTTCAGTGGATGCATTTTTAGGCGTTCAATGGTTTCCGGGTGGGAGGGCTTTCAGGGCAAGGCGTGGCCGTTTTAGCCCGATAATGTCGCTCGCTTCGCCGACGTCCTTTGCGGTCGATCTTGCCCAGTAGGCCGAATCTACCTGTCTTTCAAAATCTTCACCGAGCGACTGGCTCTCCCTAGAAAATCTACCTTCGACTCGCCAGCTTCCAAGTAAATGGGGCTGCCAATCGTGATCGAGCTCAGCAGAGGTACCGGCATGAATTCACCGCGCGGTAAGATGCGATTTAGATTGTCCATATAGACTGGGATCATCTCCAAATCCGGTCGCTTTTTAGCGAGATAGTAGAGCCCGCTCTTGAATTCCCCCATTTCTCCATCGAAGGCTCGACTCCCCTCGGGAAAGACGATCAACGAATAGACATCGCCAATTTCTCTGAGCATCAATTCTACCGGACTTTGATGCACTTTGATCTGCTTTCGATCGATCAAAATAGCATTGAAACTCTTGGCAAGAAATCGACGAAGTCGCGATCCGCCCCAATAGTCCTGTGCTGCGACTGGGCGAGTTAACAATCGAAGATCCTTTGGCAGACAAGACCATAACACGACTGCATCCAAGTGACTTGTGTGGTTAGCAAAATAGACGCGTTGACACGTTTCTGGCTGCGAGCCAAGCCATCGAACGGTGAATCCGCTAACCAGTTTTGCCAAGAATGCTAGCGTGTGCCCAGTTGCTTTGCAAAGTGGAGTCAACGGCTCACGTTGGGGAAAGGCGACCTCCGAAGGAAGTGCCATTTTTGATTGAGAAGTTGGGATTACAGCCAAGGCAATGAATGACTTATTTACGTGGGCAAGAATGCTTTGATGCTCAATGTTTGCCGAATCAAAGAAAAATACAAGGGTTTGCTCAAGAATTCCCGATATTCCCTAACCTATCTTGCGTCGATCCAAGTTAGGCTTCTAGACTCGTCGGCATGTTCGAACACCGTTAGCCGATCATTTAATCCACAAATGCCTGAAATCGAATCTCCAAAACAACCTTACAAAGTGGCGAAACGATTGGTTGCTATGGTACTGGTTAGCGTATCGTTTGCATTCGCTGGATGCATTCGAAAACGGATGACGGTTCGGTCCAATCCCCCGGGCGCCAATGTATATATCGACAAGCAGCCCATAGCTGGTCAAACGCCAGTCTCGACGAACTTCACCTATTACGGTACCAGAAGCATCGAAATAGTTCGAGATGGCTATCGAACGGAGCGATTTTTACGGAAGTTCAATCCGCCTTGGTACGCGATACCCCCATTGGATTTTTTCAGTGAAACCCTTTGGCCGTTCGAAAAGCGTGACGAGCGCATCATCGACGTTCAGCTGAGTCCCGAGCCCATCGTGCCTCGGGAAGCATTGGTTGCCAGTGGCGAACAATTGCGACTGCAAGCTAGTCAGGGGATTGCTGTCTCCGCTCCACCAACCGTAACAACTCCACTTCCGATTTTGAATCCGCCAGCGTTCAATGGTCAACCAAGCGGCCTTGGCCCAATGAATGCGAACCCGCCCATTCTCGGCCCGGTTGGCCCATAAGCCTAATGGCCCTTATTTCGATGATTTTCCAAAGCTTTTGGACTAAAATGCGAAGTCCTTCAAACTACTATGAAAATCCGCTACGCCATCAGAAATAAATGAATTCAACAGCCACGACCCTCCCGGATCACAACTACGGGAACTCGCATTCGAAACGGTCTTGGGTTTGGGGGCCGATCGGAGTGTTCAAGCTTGAGTTGGTTCGAACTCTACCTGTTGGAAGGATTATCACATGGATTGCAATGGCACTGTTCCCGCCGACCTTGATTGCAATCGCCAGCTGGCAGATTGGACGACATTCCGCGATGGGCTCCGCGGAATTGAACCTAGGTTTCTCAGTCATGCTATTTATTCTGATTCCCCAAATCGTAATTGTGCTGGGGCTGCTTTTGTGGGCAACCCCAATCGTTCATTCGGAGCTTGAAGCTCAAACCTGGGTCTATGCGGTCGTTCGATTATGTTTCAAATGCTCGATCTGAAATTGAGTGTTGCAGCTGACATGGCGAGGTTCTTTGATACATCGATGAGCGTAACTTTGCATCTGTTTTGTTTGACTTTGTTTACCGTGGTACTGCTAACCATTGCCTTCTGGCGCGCTCAAGCAACCCAGTTCGTCTGGCAGTCGGAAGTCTAGGCTTTTTCATCCGACAGGTTTTCCACCGTGCTGTTACCGCTGCTTTCGGATTTTCACGTAAGCCCAGCCTGTCGGTTTCAAGCGGACTTTACCGCATCTTCATCATTCTAAAATTTTTTCTTAAGCCACTTATTCGTTTTCGAATTTGACTTAAAGGCTAGCATTCATAGAATCGTCGACCGTTGAGCCATCGGTGGTTCGCAAAGAGTTTAGCTTGGGCTAGGGACTGGATCCGCCCTTGCTGGCATTCAATGCGAGCTAAAGCCCCGTTGGCGAAGGCGTCAAATAGGATGGTTCCTGTTTGGAAAGGATACTGCGGGTGAATGATTTTTCACCGGCAGACTCGCATGGCCCAGGAGTTTGCGATGAAAATAGCGCACGAAGTTGCTATGTTCGACGGTTCGATCGCCGATTCGGTCGAAACCAGACTGCGCCAGAGGATTGGCAAAGATCGGATGGATCTTTGGTTCGGAGGTGATGCTAAATGGCGTCAAATCGGCAATAATGTGATCGGAATCGAGGTGGCAAGTTCATTCATTGCGGATTGTGTTTCGAAGATGTTTCGGGACGATCTCCAATCTGCAGTAATGGAAGCGGCTGGCAGTCACTTCGGGTTCCAAATCTTGGTCGCTTCACCTTCTGAAGCGAGATTATCACAAGGCGTACAGCCAAACCAAACCTCGCAAGACGGCACTGTGCTCGCTACTAATCCTTCCAATTTGCCGAAAGCATCGCACGCGGAACTTGCCCGTCCAGTGGCAAGGACGCGTATGCGCGCTGCGCTTGAGCCAATTGCAAAACTGCGAGTTATTCGCATCGGTGATGGAAGCGACTTAGATTCAAAACTAGGCGAGTCCAGCTCACGCTCGTCCGATCGTGACGAGCCGCAACGAGAAACGGTCGATGTCCAAGTCGATCGCTTGCTGGAGTTGCGACGTGAGAATGAACGTCGCTGGGACGAATTCGTAGCTGGCGACCATAACCGATTGGCCTACACCGCAGCCGAGATGGTGTTGGAACGTCCAGGTCAGATCAACCCGCTGTTGATCCACGGTCCGAGTGGGACTGGCAAGAGCCACCTTGCGATCGGATTAGCTCACAAAATGCGAATGACTTATCGTATGCGCCGCGTTTTGGTTTTAACTGCCGAGCAATTCACGATAGAGTACACCGAGAGCGCTCGCGGTGGTGGTTTTGCCAATTTCAGACGCAAGTACCGCGATGTCGAAGCGATTGTCATAGACGATATTCAATTCTGTCTAGGGAAAGCTGGGACGCTAGTCGAGCTTCGAAACACGATTGACATGTTGTTGCGAGATCGTCGTCAAGTGGTTCTTGTCGCTGACCGAGGTCTTAACGAACTATCTGGCCTCGGTGCGGATCTTTTTGCAAGGTTGTCTGGAGGGATGGCGTGCGGCATCGATCCGCTCGATGCGAAGACCCGCGTCGAAGTGCTCAAACGCATGTGCGCTAAGTCAAGAGTGGACCTATCCAGCACAAGCATTCAAAATCTAGCAATCCAGTGCTGTGGCGATGCCAGAGTGTTGCAAGGTGTTTCGCATCGATTGGTCGCACAACAACGCGTGGTCGGTCGAAGTTTGACAGATGACGAAGCGACTCGATGCACGTTGGATTTGATTCGAGCGAGTCATCCAATAGTGCGCATGAACGACATCGAGAAGGTGGTTTGCGAAGCGTTTGGGCTCGAAGGAAAAACGCTTCGAGCAAAAACCAAGTGCCAGAGTGTGAGTCAACCGCGCATGCTAGCGATGTTTTTGGCCCGTAAATACACACGTACCGCATTGTCGGAGATAGGGGACTACTTCGGCAAGCGACAGCATTCAACAGTCATTTCTGCGCAGAAGAAAGTGGAAAGCTGGATCGAGACGGACGAGCTAATCGGATGCGGGCGAGGTCATGTTGCAGTTCGTGATATGTTGAAAAGCCTGGAGGCGACGTTGCAAGTAGGATAGGTTGTCAGCCTGTTGGAGCACTGAAATAGTTGGATTTCAAACCCTTAGAATGAGGTTTCGATGAGTAAGGTTTTTTTCGGGGCTGCTAGGGCTTCTGCTGCTTGTTTGTACGTGAGCTTGATTTTCACAAACCCTGTTTGTGCGGATGGCGATGATTGGTCACAATTTCGCGGACCGACTGGCGAAGGGCTTGCAGATGCCGCACTGCCAACGGACTTAGCCGACAAAGCAAATCATGTGTGGTCAACAAACACGAAGGGCAGCGGTTGGTCTTCGCCCGTCGTATCCAATGGCCAAGTTTGGTTCACATCTGCTCTTACCAAGGATGCAACGCCAGAACAAATAGCAGCTAAGCTCGCTGGCGATAAAATGGCGTCAATTAAGACACTAGCAAAAACGGTCGAGTTTCATGCCATGTGCTTGGATGCAGCTACTGGCAAATGGATATACGACATTGCACTTGCAAAAGTCGATAATCCAGAACCGATCAATCCACTGAATTCCTATGCTTCACCGACGCCCGTGATCGTCGGGGATCGTGTCGTTTGTCATTTTGGTAATTATGGTACATGGTGTCTTAGCACGAAGACCGGCAAGACGATTTGGTCGACAAAGCTAGTGGTTGATCACAGCGTTGGGCCCGGCAGTTCACCGATCGCAGTTGAGGGAAAAGTCCTTCTGGTTTGCGATGGAATCGACCAGCAATACGTTGCGGCCGTAAATCTTCTAGACGGCAATCTGGCATGGAAGACGAATCGTCCAGAAATTCGAGCACAGAATCCAGAATTCAAAAAAGCATACAGCACTCCGCTGGTTATTCAGATCAACGGCAGACTTATGGCGATCATCCCTGGAGCTCAATGGACCGTCGCTTACAATCCCGAAAATGGCGACGAGATTTGGCGTGTTGACTGTGGCGATGGATTTTCCACGACACCCATGCCAATCTTTGAAAATGGTTTTGTCGTCATGTCGACCGGTTATATGAAACCGGAATTTGTAGCCATTCGGCCCGATGGAAGTGGTGATGTTTCCAAAACCCACATTGCGTGGCGCGCCAATAAAGGCGCGCCTACGATGCCAAGTGCTGTGGCTCGCGATGGAAATATGTACGCGATGAGCGATTCCGGTATCCTTACTCGTTATGATGCGTCGAACGGCCAAGAAACGGGTCGCAATCGAATCGGCGGCAATTTTTCCGCGTCACCGATATTCGCGGGCAAGCACCTCTACTTTTCCGATCGCAAAGGGATTGTCACAGTCATCAAAGCGGACGACGAAATGAGCGTAGTTTCCACCAACGATTTCGGAAGTCCGATTTTGGCGAGCCCCGCAGTAGTTGGCAACGACCTGATCATCCGTACCGAAGAAGCCATCATTCGTATTACTTCGGGCCCACTTTAATCGGAAAAGATGTTAATCGTTCGTTTGCCGGAAGATTTAGAATTCGTAATGCACCATTTTCAACGAATTTGGTAAGGGAACAGTTTCAATACTGTTGGCGTAGTCGATGGACTGCACGCAGGGATGCGTTGCTAACGATTTTCGATAGCATTGATTTCGTCATCCCCCGAGCTGACGGTGAGACTTATGCGAAAAATGCGATCGAAGTTCGTTCTTGTCGTAGTCTGTTTCGTATCCCGCGCATTCGCTCAGGATGGCGAGCCCCATTCGAGTTCCTACGTGGACGGCATGTGGGGTTTTAAGGCTCCAGTTCATTACGAAATCTTGCCACGGCCTGCTACCCATTCGAATAAAGGCCAACAGAATACTTTCGCTGCTCCTGTGCGCAAGATCGAATCGACTCCGACTCAGCAATACGCTTACGGATGGTTTGGGGCCACGGCATCACCGCATTGGTACCGTCAATTTGGGCACCAAAAAGCGTACACACAGTGGACGCTGCGATAGACAACAGTTTAGCCCAAAAACCACAAAATGCGTGTAATTTCTAGACTGTGGCAGGAGGAGACAAAATATACACCGCACTTCGCCTAGCCCGCATTATTCATGATCTATCGAGTTTTCGTTGTAAAGTACCGCAGCAATGGATATTGTGAAAAACAGTTAGAAACCAGACTTCTTTTCGTAAGCCAACGCGTCAGCGAAGGATTTTACTACTGGTCCCTCGCTTAGCTGTTTGTTGATTTAATTAGCCGCAACGCGTTAGCGTCGGTTGACTCGCCAACAACCGGGGCTAACGCCAAATGGCTAATTACTAGTTTAGTAAATCACTTTTTATCAACAAGCCGTTCCGGTTGGGGTTATGAATAATCCAAGCTAGTCGATTACAGACGATAGCAAATTGATTGACCACATTCATACTTGGCTTGGCATGTAACCTGCACTACATTAATAGAACTGCCAAGTAAGAAGTTTTGGCAGATTACGATTCGCAATTAGAGAGAGACTTAAAATGGCCGTAGAATTTACTACCGAAGGTTTCGATGTCGACGTTTTGGG
>JAYVPJ010000157.1:0-51972 GCA_043757445.1 Pirellula sp.
CTACGGCAGAAGTTCTTTGATTCGATCGTTGTGGCAGTGTCGCTCCGCGACACTGAATTGCCGAGTCGCAGAGCGACGTCGGCTACATGTTATGCCAAATCCGTCCGGGTAAACCCCGAACGGATGGGCTAGCGAATCGAGCGGACGATCGTCGCCAAACTAAGTTAGCGTTGACCGAGCGACACCGACTTCACGTTAACGCGTTGGGCTGGAGAAAGATCGAAGCGATCGAGATTCATCACCTTGCTCCAAACGAAAACGAAGTCCTTGACAAACTTCTGCTGCGCATCCTTGCTGGCATAGACTTCACCAATGGCTCGTAATTGCGAGTTTGAACCAAACACAAGATCGACCGAAGATCCAGTCCATTTGACTTGACCTGTTTTGCGGTCTCGGCCTTCAAAGAAGTGCTCACAGACGGAGGACTTCTTCCATTCCGTATTCATGTCTAGTAGGTTTACGAAGAAGTCATTGGTCAACGCCTCGGGTCGGGTCGTCAAGACGCCAAGCTGAGGGAACCCCGAGTTGGTATTCAAGACTCGCATTCCGCCGACAAGGACGGTCATCTCAGGCGCCGTTAGCGTTAGCAACTGAGCCCGATCGACTAGCAATTCCTCTGCGGGCCGATTAATCGTTCGCCCAAAGAAGTTTCGAAATCCGTCGGCTTTTGGTTCAAGCACCGCAAAAGCCTCTACGTCGGTCATCTCCTGGGTCGCATCGGTACGGCCTGGTGCGAAAGGTACCTTCACCTCGTAACCAGCATTCTTGGCAGCTTTTTCGACGGCCGCACATCCCCCCAGCACGATCAAATCGGCGAGCGAAACCTTTTTGCCTCCGGACAGCGTTTTGTTGAAATCTTTTTGGACTTGCTCCAACGCTTGCAAGACCTTGGCGAGTTGGTCTGGTTCATTGACTTCCCAGTCCTTTTGAGGTGCTAAGCGAATGCGTGCTCCGTTGGCGCCGCCTCTTTTGTCGGACCCACGGAATGTTGACGCCGATGCCCATGCGGTTTCAATCAGTTGAGAGACGGTAAGTCCCGTTGTTAGTATTTTGCTCTTCAACGTGGCGATGTCCTGTTCCGTGATCACAGGATGATCCATGACCGGGACCGGATCTTGCCACAATTGCGGTTTTGCCACCATCGGGCCGAGACATCTGGAAACAGGCCCCATGTCGCGGTGGGTCAGCTTGTACCAAGCCTTGGCAAAGGCTACCTCAAACTCCTTAGGGTTCTCGTGGAATCGCTTCGAGATTCTACTGTAGATCGGGTCCATCTTGAGGGATAGGTCGGTCGTAAACATGATCGGTGCATGAGACTTCGATGCATCATGAGCATCCGGCACAGTTCCTTTTGCCGACGACCCCGACGGAGTCCACTGCGTTGCGCCGGCAGGACTCTTCGTCAATTCCCATTCGAATCCAAATAAGTTGTCGAAGTAGCTGTTAGACCACTTCGTTGGCGTCGAGGTCCAAGCGCCTTCTAAGCCACTGGTAATTGTGGCGCCGGCATTTCCTTTTCCGAAACGATTCGTCCAGCCGAGCCCTTGCTCCTGGAGACTGGCTGCCTCGGGTGCCGGGCCAACATTCCCGTCCGGCTTAGCAGCACCGTGAGCTTTTCCAAACGTATGTCCGCCGGCAATCAGGGCGACGGTCTCTTCGTCATTCATCGCCATGCGAGCGAATGTATCACGAATGTCCTTGGCAGCCGCGATTGGATCCGGCTTGCCATTAGGTCCTTCCGGATTCACATAGATCAAACCCATTTGAACGGCAGCGAGTGGATTCTCGAGTTGGCGATCACCACTGTACCGCTTGTCGCCCAACCATTCTCCTTCAGGGCCCCAGTAAATGTCCTCTTGTGGTTCCCAGACATCTTCGCGACCTCCGGCAAAGCCAAAGGTCTTTAATCCCATCGACTCAAGAGAAACATTGCCAGTCAGTACCATCAGATCGGCCCACGATATTTTCCGTCCGTATTTCTGTTTGATTGGCCAGAGTAGACGTCTGGCTTTGTCAAGGTTTGCATTGTCTGGCCAGCTATTGAGTGGAGCAAATCGTTGCGTTCCGTAACCCGCGCCGCCTCGACCATCCGCCACTCGATATGTCCCGGCACTGTGCCAAGCCATCCGAATAAATAGGGGACCATAGTTTCCGTAGTCGGCGGGCCACCAATCCTGAGACGTTGTCAATAAAGTCTCGATATCCTTTCTTACAGCGTTCAGATCAAGTGCAATGAACTCCTTGGCGTAGTCAAAATCCTCGCCCATTGGATCGCTCTTCTGCGAATTCTGATGCAAAATCTGCAAGTTCAACTGATTGGGCCACCAGTCGCGATTCGAAGTATGCCCAGCCGCCGTGTGTCTGCCGGTTGGGTCGGCAACTATGCCCATCACGGGGCACTTACTTGTGTTGACTGTATTTTGTGCCCCTATCGATTGTCCACCTGCATTTGCTGGCTTGTCGTTCGTTTGACTAAAAGCGGTCTTCGCTGCACTGAGGGCTAACAAGCTCGCTAAAACGCGAGCTACTTGGGTTTTTCTGTTCATGATTTCTCCTGGGATTGGTTATTCATTTCGACGCTTCACTAATTCTACTGTTTTGTCAATCTTCAGAAAGCATCGCAGACTACCGTTGATTCGTCCAATGCATTGTTGGAACACGAATGGCGGACGTGGGCAAGGTTGCAGAGCTAAACCAACTTCCCCAACAAGCTTTTCCATAATTGTTTTATGGGGAAACGGGGTGGGGAAACGGTGTGGTCGGCTCATTCAAGCTCCTTGCTAATGACAAGTTGGCTCACGATGGTTCTACCTTGGGCATCGGTTTCGTTGCGAATCGGGTGAGGTTCTGCTTGCCAAACGACTTGATCGTTTAGTCTCGCTTCGAGCCCGCCCGAGGTTTGACGCACGAATGCGTATTGCCACTCTGTCTTATGCTTCGCCTTGATCGCTTCGATGGAGAGAATCGCTTCCGGGTCTGTGCCGAGCGCGAAAGTGAACAACGCCCCATCTAGGCAGTCCTCGCTTTGGGGTTTGTAGCGATACAGTTCTCGCGGCAGACGGCGAAGCAATTCCTTGTCGGATAGATCCCGTCTCCAGCCTAGCATGGTTACCGCGAATTGCGATGCCATGCTTTTCATCTGCCTCAACCTGCCGGCCTCGGTAGCATCCACATCGGGTGCATTGGGAAACGGAATGAAGGAGAGTTCCTTCTTCGATTCCCAGACGACCCGCGTTTCATCCTCTACGGAAAAAGGTTCGCGCGCAAGCGAATCAAACTCGTGCAGGATTTTGCCGTCCCATACATAGGTAGCAACCGCAGTCACCGGCCTGCCTCGGTCGATCCATAGGACCAAAACCCCAAGGCTGTGCGAATCGCGTACATCATTGGTCCATCGCAATACGGGTAATGATTGCACCGACTGGTATCGTTCACCCACAGGAGCTAGACGAAATGGTTGGACCGACCGATCCAGCAAACGATTCATGCGAGCCGATTCGCTCATGTCTTTTGCAGCCGGCTCATCCGCGGAAATCCACCCTGTTGTGACGCCAAACAAGCAAAGCGTCAATAATTTAGCCATTTGATCGATTGCGATTGGACGAGTCATTTCACGATTTCCATTTCACGATTTCCATTGTAAAAGTGCGATCTATGAGCGAAATTATGACAATTTGTCTATAAGATTGCAAGTTCCCTTTTCGCCCTCCCCTCAACTCCACTAGAAAAATTCAGAAGCGAAGCTTGACGCACAGAGACAACGCGTCTATATTTCGACGGAAGTGGATTTACCGGTTGCTTCATAAAGCGAATGGTGTGGGGTCGGAGATCATGGGTCCTTTCAAAGACTGGATGGCGAGTTGGGTTCGAGCTGGGTTCACGCTCTGCCAAGTGTATCTACTTGCGTATCTAACTGCGTCGGTGCCTCTTCAAGCTCAAGAAGAACTCGCCTCGAGTGCGGACAAAGCGACGGCGTCAATCACCTCGTCCATGGCGGAGGAAACACCTTGGGTGCAGAGCAATCAATGGGCTGAATGGCTTGATCTCAAAGGCCGGGAATACTGGGGCGTTGCACCGGACGCGTGCGACGATTTGCTTTTGGCTCGCCGACTTTATCTCGATCTGCTCGGTCGGGTACCGAGCGTTTCTGAGGTAAGGGACTACCTGGATTTGCCATCGCCTAGCCGTCGCAAGACGCTCATTCATCAATTGGTTTTTCACGAGGGATCCAGGTCGCAAGACAACGCGCGCGGTTTTGCGGAGCATTGGGCTCGGCAATGGCGTCACATGATGGTCCCTCAAAGCGTGCAGGGGTTTGCTGGGACTGGCGAGCTTGAAGCCTATTTGGCCAAGCAGTTTCGCGAGCGGGTACCATTTGATCGCATGATGTCACCACTTATCGAGATGAAGGACACGGCCCGCGACGGAGCCTACTTTCGACTGTCTCAATCCAATCCCGCCACCTATGCTGCGAATGTATCGAGAGTCATGCTCGGGGTGCGAATGGAATGCGCGCAGTGCCATGACCATCCCTTTACCGATTGGAAGCAAGAAGACTTTTGGGGTTTGGCTGCGTTCTATTCGGACTTGGGGCCAATGGCGGCAGGTGGGTCCGTGTCCGCTCGTGCTGGCGAGATCGAGAACGAAGGGAAAAAGTACGTCGCGAAGTATTTGTGGAGCGACAGCGAGAAGGGCACGACAGATCCTTCGCGAGTTCGCTTTGCGAATTGGCTAACGTCGTCCTCGAATCGCCAGTTTGCGTCGGCGGCGACGAATCGATTATGGCAACAATTGGTGGGGCGTGGTGTCTTTCGGGCTGTTGACGATCTGGATACGGCATCTGCCGAACAGCGACAGCTCCTCGATGAATTGGCAGCCAAGTTTGCGGGCGCAAAGTTTCCGACCCAGTCATTGATTGCGGCGATCTGCAAGAGTCGTTGGTACCAAGCCATATCGAGTGATTTGCAACAGGATTCGTCTGGCTCGGTTCAGGCTCGTGTTGAACAGGAAGATGGGGCGGTTAAGAAAGACGAGGCAGTTAAGAAAGCCAGGCAGCCTTTTGTGCGCCCGACCAAGACGCTGACGCCGGATCAAGTCTTCGACTCGCTCGAGCAAGCCTTGATGTTGCCGATCAGCCGACTGGATCCCCGGTCTGCTCGATGGACTGGAGATAGGATGCAATTGATTTCGAGATTGAGCGAGTCAGCGGGCAAGACGCCTGAGGAGTATGCTGCAGGTGTTCCGCAGGCATTGATGATGATGAACGGGAAGATGACAACCGATGCAATCGGGCTTGAGAATAGCCGGCTGCTTCGGGCAACTTTGGAGTCTCCCTTTATGAGTCAAAAGGATCGCTTGGAGACGCTTTGTTTAGCAACGCTCTCGCGTAATCTGACGCAGGGGGAGTTGAGTGCCTTTACTGAGTACCTCGACAAGAAACCTGATGGCGAGACCAAGAAGCGAGCTCACGGTGAGATCTTGTGGGCATTGGTGAATAGTCCTGAGTTTGTGTTGTGCCGATAGTGATTGAATACCGAATCATGGGAGCATTGCAATGTTACACATGTTTTCTCGACGCGAGATGATGCGCATTGCGCTGGGGGCAGCTGGAGGCGCAAGCCTATCGGGTTGGTTACCACAGGTCGCGAAAGCAGCCATTGAGGCCAAATCGGCCAAAGCATGTATTCTGCTTTGGATGCCGGGTGGTCCGAGTCAGTTGGATACGTTGGATCCCAAGCCGGGACGTCCCAATGGCGGCCCAACAGGGGCGATCGCGACCTCCGTAAACGGCATTCAGATCAGTGAGAATCTTCCTAAGGTCGCTGGCAAGATGAAGGATCTTGCTTTGATCCGATCGATGAGTACGGGAGAGGGGGATCATGGGAGGGCGACCCAGTTAATGCTCACTGGCTATAAACCAACAGGTGCACCGATCGAGTACCCTGTTCTCGGTTCGTTGGTCGCCAAACGCTTGTACCGAGAATCGAGCGAGCTGCCCAGTTTCGTTTCGATCGCCCCGTTTCGCTTTGGCGACCTTGGGTCGGGTTTTCTCGGTCCCAAGTTCTCACCGTTAGTAGTCTCCGGTTCCAGCAATGATCCGAACACGCGAGCCAATCTCACGGTGGAGAACCTTTCGCCGATCGGTGGAGACCTTAAAAAAATGGCGGAGCGGGCGAGTCTGCTTGACACCATTCGTCAAGGTTCTTCGAAAGTTGTATCGGCCACCAGGCATTCCGAAGTGTACCAGCAAGCCATGCGGATGGTGGAGTCGCAAGGGGGTGGTGCCTTCCGATTGGAGGAAGAGCCCGAGGCACTGCGTGACGCTTATGGGCGCAATCGATTTGGTCAAGGCTGCTTGCTTGCGCGGCGTTTGGTGGAACGGGGAGTTCCGTTCGTCGAAGTCGCCTTGCCCGACGCTGGCAACGGTGGAACCTGGGATACGCACGCCGACAATTTTAAAACGGTAACCAACATATGCAACCTGCTGGACCCAGCTTGGTCGACTTTGATTACGGACCTCAAGGATCGTGGATTGTACGAATCGACCTTGGTGGTTTGGATGGGCGAGTTTGGACGAACTCCGAAGATCAATATGTCCGCGGGGCGCGACCACCACCCTGAGGGTTGGAGCGTGGCCTTGGGCGGCGCCGGAACTAAAACAGGCCTAGTCATCGGAAGCACGGGCAAGGACGGCACCGATGTCGACTGCCCAGTATCGACCCCCAAGTTGTTTGCAACCATTTTAAAGGCATTGGATATCGATCCTTCGCTTAGCAACCCCGCGGGCGATCGTCCGATCCCGATGGTGGACGATCATGCGAAACCCATCGCGGAGATAGTTGCATGAAGCCGTCCAATTCACCTCAATCGATACACACCCTGACAAGCATCACCAGGTTCGTTGCAAGAATGGAACAGCCATGCTTTCCATTTTTGCTTGCGCCCGAAACGAATGTTGGTGGCTTGGAATGGGTGGCTGGCCTGCTTTTTAGTCCTATGCAACAGGTTGTGGTTCGCCTTGTTGCCGCCATGCTGTTCTTGATATGCGCATGCAATACGACAGTGCTTGGAGAAAACCTTAAGGGGCAACGCGATCTGTTGGTATTGCTCCCAGGAGGGCCATTTCATCTGAGGCTGGTCGTGACCGATGGAGAGCGCTCGCTCGAAGAGATGAGGGTGGCCTACGTCGATGCACTCATTGCGAAGTTGGATGTTAACGCAGATGGGCAACTCAGCAAGGATGAGACACGCAACAGCGCTCTGTTCATGACAGGGCGACGTTTCGATGATACCGAGTTGGCTCGCAACTTGCCCCCTTCCAAAGGGATGAGCAAGTCAGCCGTCGGATTGTCGATCGATCGAGCGATTGGGCAGAGCATGGTTTTTCGACAAGTTGGTGCGGTTGCGGAACAAGACTTGCAAGTCTTCAAGGTACTCGATGAAGATTCGTCTGGTCTGATTGAGAGAATCGAGATGCGAACGGCGCCAACGCGCTTGGCGAACCGTGATCTGGATCACGATCATTGCATCACTTTCGATGAGTTCGTAGTCAACAACCCGGAGGGCATGATGGCGGAACAAGTCTTGATGATGGCTGCAGATGCACCACCACCAACCGTCCATTCGGAGTTGTTGCGAGATGCCAGGGAACCCGTCATGCCATCGCGACTGATACGACGGTACGACGAAGACAAAGATGGGAAACTGTCTAGCAAAGAACTAGGCTGGCTGGCGGCGAGAATTGCCGAATTGGATCGCGACCAGGACGGGGTACTTACCGTGAGCGAGCTGTCGCGACTAGCGGATAGCGATCCGGATGTGGCCATCTCAATTCAATTTGGAAAATCGAAGTCCGATGAAAGTTCGATGCGATTGATCTCGACCCGCAATGCCGAGCAAGTCAAGTCCGTTTCGAATGCAGCGGTGGACGTGAAGCTGCCGTCGACGTCGCTTTCGATTTCGTACCGCCAGAATGACCCTGTCGAAGAGGCGATGAAGAATGCGAGAGAGACATTCAATGCGATCGATTTGGATGCGAATGGCTATATGGATCGCAGCGAGATCGCGACGCATCCACGCTTTCAGCGGTATCTTTTCGACGCGATGGACATCGACCGCGACGATCGAGTGTTCAGCAAAGAGATGGACGACTATGTCCGAGGGTTTGCTGAGCCCTCGGCGACTACCTGTCAGGTTACTCTTTTCGATAGCGGCAACGGCTACTTTCAGATGTTGGACGTCAACACCGATGGTAGAATCTCGATACGCGAGTTGCGCAATGCAGAGCGGCAATTGATGAGCTTGGCAGGTGAGAAAACGCAATCAATCAATCCTTCCCAACTCCCGCGATACTTTCGAATCGAGGTACAGCGAGGTGGTCCTATGCCCTTTAGCCCTACCAGTCGACCAGGTGCGGAGCGCCCACAAGCACTTTTGCGGCCTCCGGTTGGTCCAATCTGGTTTCAGCGCATGGACCGCAATGGCGATGGTGACTTGGTCTGGGACGAGTTTCTTGGGCCTCGCGACGTATTCAATCGCCTCGACCAGGATCATGACGAATTGATCGATGCCACCGAAGCGGAGTTTGCGAAGTAGTAAATCGCAATCCAAAGCATAGTAAAAAATAAAAGCCCGACTCGCGAGCTCGGGAATGAATGCACGGTTGGGACAACCGTGCCACACAATTGAAAGCAAAGAACTATGAACAACACGATGCGCAATCATGCTCCTACAGCACTAGTTCCCCCCGATGCGGACATTCTCAATCGAGTGACTCGACTGCGGGCCGCCCGTGAAAGACTACTCGATGAAGTGGGCAAGGTCATTGTCGGCCAACGGGAAGTAGTTGATCTATTATTGCTCGGGTTGTTGTGCCGTGGGCATATCCTTTTGCATGGTGTACCTGGCCTGGGGAAGACGCTGATGGCTCGGACTCTTTCCGCGACGTTGGACCTAAAGTTCAAGCGAGTTCAGTTTACGCCAGACTTGATGCCTTCGGACATTACGGGCACCGATGTCATTGAGGAAAAGGAGGGTGGCGGTGGCCACCGTTTGAAGTTCGTGCCAGGCCCGATCTTCACCAACTTCCTATTGGCCGATGAGATCAATCGAACTCCTCCCAAGACCCAGGCTGCACTGTTGCAAGCCATGCAAGAAAGAGAGGTCTCCATAGGCAACCAAACGTATTCGCTCGATCCACCCTTTTTCGTGGTAGCCACGCAGAACCCGATTGAGATGGAAGGGACCTATCCACTTCCTGAAGCCCAGGTCGATCGCTTTATGTTTAACATTCGGGTTCGCTACCCCTCACTGACGGAAGAAGCCGAAATCATTCGCGGCACGACTGGAACCGAGACTGCCATTCCAACTTGCGTATTGAATTGCGAAGAGCTGTTGGCATTGCAGGAGGTAGTTCGAGCCGTTCCTGTTTCAGATGATGTGATCATGTATGCCGCGCGTTTGGTTTCGGCCTCGCGCCCCGATTCCGCCTTGGCCATCGATTTCGTTAAGAAATACGTTGTCTATGGAGCCAGCCCGCGGGCGGGTCAATCCCTTATTTTGGCAGCCAAGGCCAAGAGTATTCTCGAAGGTCGCTATCATGTCGATTTCGACGATGTCAAGCAATTGGCGCATCCTGTGTTGCGTCATCGGCTGGTGATGAACTTCCACGGACGAGCTGACGCGGTGGACAGCGATCGGGTAATAGATCGTTTGATCCAAGAGATTCCTCGCGAGGCGAAAGCGTAATGCTGGCCACCGTTCGACCCGAAGACCTCAGTCGATTGAGTTCCCTAGATTTGCGAGCCCGAGGGATCGTAGAGGGATTCCTGCAGGGCTTGCATCGAAGTCCCTTCGTTGGATTCAGCGTCGAGTTCTCATCGCACCGTCGCTACGAGCCGGGCGACGATCTTCGGCACGTCAACTGGAAGCTCTATGCGAGGAATCGCAAGCTTTATGTCAAGGAGTTCGATGCCGAAACCAATATGAGCCTGTACCTGTTGGTGGACAACACCAGGTCGATGTTATGCAAGGCTGGCGGTCCGATGACCAAGCATGATTACGCAACGACCTTGGCCGCGTCCTTGGCGCATTTAGGACTCAAGCAACGCGATTCGGTCGCACTTGCTATGCTCGGTGATGGCGTTGAAGCCTACCTCGATCCTTCGTCCAAACCCCAGCAATGGGAGGACTGTTTGCAAGTCCTTGAAAAAACTCCGCGAGGAATGAAAACAACGTTGGCCAAGGGACTGCAGCAATGCGCGATGTTGGCTAGGCATCGAGGGTTAGTAATTTTGTTCAGCGATCTAGTGGACGATGAAGCTGGCGACGCGACCCATGGAATCGAGACGGGAATTGAGCAATTGCGATTTCGAGGGCATGAGGTGGTGGTCTTTCATATTCTCGATCCCTGGGAGCGGGCATTGCCCAAGACCGGTCGTTCCCGATTCCTTGATCTGGAATCGACAAACACCGTTACCACCGAGATCGAAACGGTGCGCCGAGCTTATGGCCAAAGGGTGGACGCCTGGTGCAAGAAATTACAAGATATTTGTTTGGACAATGGGGCCGATCGCATCGAGCTGACAACCGATATGGAACCCAGCAAAGCCTTGATCGATTACCTAGTCAAACGGGCGGCAATGGGATGAACGTGCAATGGGTTTGATTCAATCGGTATACCTGCTAGCTTTGATCGCTTTGGCGTTGCCGCTGTTGCTGCATCTCTTTAGCCGATGGCAAACGCAGCAGATCGAACTTGGAACCATGCGGTTCTTAAGAGAAGTGCTCACCGAGAGCGCCCATCGTCGCCGCATTCGTCGCTGGCTATTGCTGCTGACCCGCATGGGTCTATTGGCCTTGATCGCTGCGGATCCCAAATCCAAGAGCGATTTGATTTTGGTAACAGACATGCAACGTCGCGGGTTGATGGATCTCGGTGAAGCTGATTTCCCAAAGGATGTACCCGTGAAGATTGTTGACGTAGGTCGCAATGCCGCAGCGAACCTGGCCGTTCTTCATGCAGAGGTGTTTGCAACCGAAGCAGAGGCGTCCGTTCCAGGCAACGCGATTCAACCCAAAGGCGAAGCATCTTTGATAGCCCACGCTCTGTCAAGGCTCTCTGGCTCGATTCGTCCGAATCAGTCGGTCCGCGTTCATGTTATTTTTTTTAATTATGGGCCGATGCTACGCGAGGATATTCCCATCATCGTTACGGCCACTCGCAACGGAAAATCGTCCCGGGTTCGCAGCACGTTGAACATTCCGTCCGAGCAGGCGGCTGAATTAGATGTCGATTTGGGGCGTTTGGATTCGGGCACTTGGCAGATCGTTGTGGATGCGGACGTGGAAGATGACCTACAGATCGACAATCGCCGTCTATGCGCCGTTCGCGTGGAGGACAAGCCCGAGATATTGGTCATTGACGGGAACACCGAGCTCCCATTTGAATCGAGCGCTGCCTATTATGTGATGGCTGCGCTTGGGCAGAAAAAGGCGGATCCAAAAACCCGTTTCGCACCCGAATTGATAGCGGCCGAACAAGCCCATTCGGCTGTCGTTCGGCAGCCGATGTGGCCAGTCATAGTCCTGACGGATGCCGCTCAGATCGATCGGCCCCTGATCGATCAATTAGAACGCTATGTACAGAGCGGCGGTAAGCTGCTTGCTTTTGTTGGAAGGGGAACCGATGAAGCCGGTCTAGCCGATTGGCAGAAGTCATCGCTAGTACCTGGCAAGTTTCAAGGAGTTCGCTTGGCAGGAGTAGTTCCGTTTCGATTGTCAAATCTACTTCGGCAACATCCCATGTTAGCTCCCTTTGAAGATCCCCAAAATGGAGATTTAGAGCGACTCGCCTTTCGGAAGATTGTTGCCCTCGAACCAGCCGACAGTCAGCAGGTATTGGCCACTTTCGATCGGAACTATCCCGCGTTGGTGGAGCATCGCGTCGGCCAAGGGCGGACCTTGTGGTTTATGTCGGATGCTAGCGATGCTTGGGGGCCATGGCCTAATAGTCCGCTTTATTTGCCCGTGGTTCAGCAAATGGCGTCGGATCTATTGGGCATGACGGGCGAAGGACCGATTCGAATCCGCAGTGTGGGGGAAGCCCGCTCATTGAGCTGGACCAATTCGAATCGTGTGCCGCGAAAGAAAGGTACTTCGCCGATGGTCACCCCTGTTTCCATGTCAAGTAACTTGCAGCCCGAGGAGGGTAAAGAGGTTACGGCATCGGACCTCGAAGTTCGCTTCAATCAATCTGGTTTCGTCGAGTCGGATAGCGCGTTGTATGTTGTCAACTTGCCCGAACGCGAGTCGGATACGGCTCGGGTCGATGAGTCTGAGCTCAGGCGTTCTTTGGGATTGGAAGAGCAAATTGCGGACGAGCAAGAAGGCGTTCCGAAGATCGCGATCAGGAGAGTTGAGATCTGGCCATGGCTAGCATCTGTCTTGTTGATGGTGCTGGTGTTTGAGTTCGCGTTGTCGAATCGAACCCCGGCGTAATCTTTTGCCTAACAAACACCTTTGCAAAAAGAGGGAATCATGAGAGATATAGAAAACCGTGGGCAAACGATTACTACAGACATGGTCGGTCGGATCAGAAAACTGCGGGGCGAGTGGGTGATGGTTTCAGTCCTCGCGTGGTCGGCCATGGTCTTGAGTGGTTTGGCAGGAATTTGGATGATTGCATCTGCGGTCGACTACGCCTGGGAACTACCTTTGGTTGCCAGAAGGATCCTGGCTTGTGTCGCGTTGTTGTTATGTTCCATCTCGGTGCTTGGTTTGGGCTGGATGATTGTTCGCATGGGAAGCATGCGGAGCATGATTCGATCGATAGAGGATCGCTTCGAATTGTTTGGGCAAAGGCTTAGAACCATCCTGGACTTGCACGAGGGACGCGCGAAAGCTCCCGTGGAAATGGAGCGAGTTCTCGGGAACCAAACGATAGCGCGATGGGAAACGAGCGCCCCTTCCCAGCTGTTGCCACGTCGTTCGTTGGTGCTCTGGGTATCCCTGGCCATCACTGGAACCTCGGTCATGTTTGGATCGATGGCGATATCGAATCTTTGGGGAGTGGCTGTCCAACGTACGGCTGGTATCGATTTGCCATACACCAAAATGTCTGTATCTCCTGGGTCTATCGAACTGCTCGAAGGCACGCCAGTCGACTTGGAACTAACGTTAGCAGGCAGAACAGCGCGCGATGTCACGGTCAGATACCGCAAGGTTGGGGATCCAGATCAAAAGCCGGCCGAATGGATTGAGAGTGACCTCGCGGCTGCCAAACGCGGAGCAGACCAGGATGGCGATCGCATCACGAACGTTTCGATGGGCAGCGATCGAGCGTGGGCATCGAGGGCCAAGTACAAGTTACCCCTCGGCAAAGCCAAGGATCCGATCGAGTATCAATTTGTGACGAGTTCCGGATCGACCGAGACCTATCGCATCAACGTGAAGCCGCTCATACGCTTTGAATCGATTTGCACGAAAGTCATCGCTCCAGCTTACACGCGATCGGCAGATCGCGAGTTTTCCGAATCGGATGTATCGGCGCTTGTTGGTTCGGAGGTTCGTGTGGAGCTGAATGCGACGCATGCACTGACAGAACTGAGCATCGCAACAGACGATCGGCAAGGTACGACGGGTTTGATTGTGGCCGACAAAACCGAAGATGCGCGAGTGTGGTCATTCTCACTTCCTTGCGTTGCATCGTTGCGTTGGAAAGTGGATGCAAAGGGGATGGATGGAACGCCTATCGAGACTTACTCGGGACGATTGCGAGTCCGCGAAGACCAAGCTCCATCGATTGCTTGGCGTAGCGGTGCCGAATCGACGGAGGTGCATACGCTGGCCGAGGTCCCTTTGGAGATCGCGATTTCCGATGACTTTGGAGTTGAGTCGGCTGAGATCGTGTTGCAGTTTGCGGATGGTGAGGAACGCGTGCTCGCACAAGCCGAGCCGGCGGAAGGGATTGGGACATCTCGAACCCTCAAAACGATTCTTCCATTGGAATCGCTCAAGCTGACCCAACGAGACTTTGTTGGCTTCTACGCGATCGCGTACGACAATCGTGAGCCAAATCACAACATGACTAGTTCGGATGTACGCTTCATCGACATCCGACCACTGCGACAACGCTATCGCGAACAAGACTTGGAACCCGGCGAGCCAGGAAACGGCAATCCACTTACGCCATTGATCGAACTAATGCGACGCGAGAGGCTGATCATCAATCAAACGCGCAGGATGGTTGGACTCACACCAGAAGCTATTGCGCAGCAGATCAAAACGGTTGATCGCATGGTGGAATTACAAAGCGAGTTGGCTACATTGACCACCTTTCTTGCGGACGGGTTGGTCGCGAGGGGCAACGACGATGTCGAATCGCTTCGTCAAGCCGAGGTGTCGATGGTCCAAGCCGCGGACTCACTGGCCGCGGGCAATATGGAAACCGCATTGCTTCAAGAGCAGGATGCGCTGCGTTTTTTGGTGGAGACTCGCAACGAGCTGGAATTGATTCTCACAAGACAGCAGTCCGCCATGCGAAAACAAACCGCCAGCGCCCTTGAAGGACTCAAGCAGAAACTACGTCGCAAACGGTTGCCATCGATAGGGGAGATCGCCCAACGTCTTGATCAAGTTGCGTTTGATGCGACAGCCCTAGTGGAACAAAAAGCTGTGACCGAGGAAGATAAAGAGTCGCAAAGGGACGGACAGCAGAAGTTGGTCCAAGAGGTTGCTGAAATAGCCAGGGCGGTCAAGGTTACGAATTGGCCTTCGAAGCTGATTCCGGCTCGCATGCAAGAAGTATCCGAGTTAGTCGACAAGGCCAATAGCGCTTTGAGAGATCAAGACGTATTCGTTTTTGAGCATGAGGCTTGGGAAGTGTCTGACAAGTCGCGTGAATTAGCGGCAATGATTCGTGCGATCAATTTAGACGATCCATTACAGAGTTTGGCCAGCACGAGCAAGCTTGCGATGGAGGCTGGAAGCATGGAACGCAAATTAGCCGAAGAGCTAAAGGAAGGATCTGGATCAGGCCAGAGCATGTCGAAGGAACAGCGTTTAAAGGGGCAGATTGCAAGTCGGGCTGAGACGATTGCCGAGCTGCTAAAAATGCTGCGCCAGCCTGGAGATAGGAATGCTTCTGAAGCCGTTCAACGCATTGAGGATTGGTCGAAGGAAGCGGGTTTCGATGAAGCTCTTGAGCAATCCAAAGGGCTATCTCGAGGCAAAGTGCCAAACGACGGAGCTGATTACGGAGCTGATCACGGAGCTGATCACGGAGCTGATCAGGGAGAAGGGCGACGAGAAGGGCGAGGCGACGATTTGGAAGCCAAACGAAAAGCCAATGTAGAAGCTAGCAAGGCCGATGAGCGAAGCGACAAATATTCCGAAGCAGCTACGTTTTTGGACGGATTGTTTCGACAGCTCGCTTCTCCGCGATTGGATCAACTTCGCGCAATGGAAGGCAAAGCAGGAGAGATTGAGAAAGCATTGAAAGAAAGTGCAACTGCTTCAGGAAACGAGGCTACCATTTCCCCCGACGAAATTCGTGAGATGGCGGTGCAGCTCGCGAAGGCATTGGGAGAGAACGGGTTGGACGAGTTGGCGAAGGAGTTGAGGAAGTCTTCCGTGCAATGGGGTAAGAGCAACGAGGTAGTGGGAGGAAACGGTCAGATCCATTCGATCGTTACAATTCGAATGATCGCCGTAGAACTGAGGACCCAGATCCAGGAACTGATTCTTCAGCAGATCGCCGCGGATCGCGATACGCCGGTTCCCCCGCAGTATGTTGAACTAGTCAATGGATACTTTAAGTCGTTAGCCAATCCAAGTGATGAGTGGTCGAAATGACAGAAACTTGGATTGCTTGGTTACCTGCGCTTTCCTGGCCCGCATCGATGGGTTTGGGGGCAAGCTTGGTCGCGATTGTAGTATTGGTTCGCCGCGTTTGGGGACAGTCTTTGGCTGGACTTCGTTGGGGTATTGTTGGCTTGCGAGCCGCCTCGATTGGAACCGTGTTGGCAATCCTGATGGGTCCGACCATTGTTCAGCAGTTTTCGATCGCTACGCGGAGACCACAAATGGTTTTTTTGTTCGATGGATCAGCGAGTATGAAGCTGGGTGGCGAAACGACCCGATGGCAAGATTCCTTAAGCTTTGTCGACGCAGCGACGCAAGCGGCAGGCAAGAACCATGCGACTGATTTGCAGTCCTATCGATTCGGACATCGTTTGGCCCCGTTGACACAAAAGATTAATTCTGGCGGCTCGGAAGCGATCCCGGAGCCCACCGCCAGCGACACACGAGCCGCTGACGCCATCCGCGAGTTGAGCAGTCGCTTGACACCGGCCGATACCGCAGGGGTCGTTTTGTTGTCCGACGGACGAGTCCGAGGGGCCGAGTCGGTGGAGCAGTTGGCTGCTTACATGGGCAGTCGCGGAATACCGATCCACGTCCATCCTGTTGGAAGCGTCGATGGATCCGGAGATGTTGCTATCGTTTCTATAGTAACACAACCGAGTGTTCGCAAATTTACCGAGAACGAAGTCCAAGTGTTCATGAGAAGCTTCGGAATGGCCGGCAAGAGCACGACGGTTCGCATCATGGATGCGGATTCGGTGGTGGGGAAAGAGATGGTGGTCGCTTCGATCCCCGTTACCCTTTCGGGCACATCGCAGTCGGTGACGTTGACTTATAATGTTGCAGACAAACCGCGAAATTTTCGTGTGGTGATTGATCCGATCGAGGGGGAGCTAACGACCAGGAACAACCAATTGAACATTCGTGTTGCAATTGATCGAACGCGAGTCCGGGTCCTCTACTTGGATGGTAAAGTGGGTTCGCAAACGACTTTCTTTCAATCTTTCTTTGGTGGTGGCGAAAGCTCAAATCAGCAGAACACCAACAATGCAATCGCATTGGCATTGCGAGAAGACGAAGAGATTGAATGCGCAATGTTCTCATGTCCGGGAGGACGAACTGCACCTCAAAGAATCGTGGATAGCAATACGACGAACAACTACGGTTTTCCTGCGACACGATCCGAGTTTTTTTCCTACGACTGCATCATCCTAAACAACGTGGGGCCAGATGTGTTGGAACCGGAACAGCAATCGATGATCTTGCAGTGGTTGGAGGGCCGCGGAGCGGGCTTGATCGTTGTCGGTGGAGACTCGTTGGCCAAGGCCAGTTGGCATGATAGCCCTTTGGCACAAAGTCTTCCCGTGACCTTAGAATCGATCCATCCCGTCGCACCTCGATTCGTAAACCAACGCGTCGTAGCCAAGCAGCATGCCGTCTGGAAGCTATTCAACGAAGCCTCTGCAAACGAAGATGCGTGGAGCAAGATTCCCAAGCTTCCTGTTGAGCATATGGGTTTAAAGCCGAAACCTGGATCGGAAGTGCTCGCTCGAATGGTCGATGACGGCGGGGAGAATGCGGCGTCGACCGAGGGCTCTGAGCCGACCATGATCGCCCAACGATTTGGTCGCGGCCGAGTGCTGCTCGCCACCCCAGCCTTTGGAAGCAACACTGGCAAGCTGCTTTCGACTTCTTGGGGAAATCAAGGCAAGCGGGTGGCGGCCAAGTTCTGGCGCAATCTGGTTTATTGGGTGACTGAGGGCTCCTCGATTGGTCGACGACGCGTTACCGCCGAGCCTGACAAAAGGTTCTATCGACCTGGAGATGCGTTGAATTTGAATGCGATCGCATACGACGAGTCGGCACGAAGAACGGCCGACTATAACCTTTGGGCCATGCTGGAACCCATTTCGCTGGAGGATTCCTCTTCGCTCAGCCCTGCGATTTGGCCTGGGGGGGTTCGTCGCGATAGCGGGGAAACCTCGACCCGTGTTGTGTGGGGCGAGGAGCTTCCACTCAAACGCAACAGCCAGGAACTAGGCTATTCGCTAGCCTTGAACTTGAGCGAAATCAGCGATAGTGGTCATACGGGCATGCGAGTGGAGTTGACAGCCTATGAGTCTGGAAGCAATAATAAAGACACAGCGTCTAATTCGGGTATAGGACACGGCACGCAGGTCGACAGCATGTCGCTTGAGATTTATATTCTAAGCGATCCCTTCGAGCAGCAGAACCCGCTCCCCAATCATGACTTGATGGAAAGAATTGCAACGGTCTCGGGTGGTCAAGTGTTAAAGTCGCCGCAGGAGTTGGCGGAACTACTTCGATTGCGAGCAGAAGTGAAATCGAAGCCTGAGCAGACTGAGCTGCCAGCTTGGAGTCAATGGTGGCTTTGGTGCATGTTATGCTCTTTTGTTTCTGCCGAGTGGATTTTGCGACGGATCAATGGACTAGCGTAGACGTAAAGGTGGGACAGACAAAAAGTTTAGTGAAATTGGAGACGAACAAACAGAATATGACAACAAACGATGTGACGCCAGCAGAACTTGCAATCTTGGAAGAGCTTTGGAAGGTAGGCAAATCGAGTATCAAAGAGTTGGCCCAGACTCTCTATGGGGCTTCGACGCCCTCCGACATTGCGACCGTCCAAAAACTGCTGGGTCGATTGGAGGGAAAGGAGTGTGTTGGTAGAAACCGGGAAACGTGGCCGAATGAGTTTTACGCTACGATCGATCGGGATGCGCTCATTGGGCATCGACTTCAAGTGACCGCGGATCAGCTCTGCGATGGAACGATGGGCACATTGCTGACCCATTTGGTTCAGTCTCAAAAGCTCAATGGACGTGAACGCCAAAGACTGCGAAAGCTGTTAGACGAATTGGATACCAAAAAGCAATAGGCATTACGAATCGATGATACACGCCATCACCTACTTGTTCGACGGATTCTGGCCATCGCTTTGCAGCAATCTGGTCTGTGCGTCGATCATTGCAATCTTTGCTGGTGTTGCGGGATGGAAGCTTCGTTCCCCCAGCGTTGCGCACGTTTTGTGGATTTTGGTGCTGTTAAAATTGATTACGCCCCCGGTGTTGCCTTTGGCCATTCCGATTCCAATTTGGATCGCTCAGAGCGGTTGGCCAGCAAATAGTTGGCAAGCAAGTGTTCGTGGAGTCGCCGAGCAGCGGGCAGTTGCCGGCCATGAGCCATTCATGCCATCCTCATCAAATTCTGCGTTCGAAATTAGAAGCGGATTAGGCAGTTCGTCGATCACGACTTCTCAAGTAGTTTCATCCAAACAACCCAGACACGATTCTTTTGCCTTTGGCATTGCTCCAGCGATTACCATAGCTGCTGCAGGGATCTGGTGTTCCATTGCGTTGTTGTTGTTGGTCAAATCATTGATGCGAAGCTGGCAGTTTTCTCGCTTTGTTCAGCAGCGTGGTCGTGACTGCCAAGCTGCCGATGACATTTTGTCTGAACTAGCGAGCCGATCAGGCGTATCGAGTGTGCCGCGGGTCAAGTTGATTGCAGCCAAGGTTTCACCGATGCTTCTCGGTATTGGACCATGGAAACGAATCGTCTGTCCGGAATCGCTTTGGAACGAATTGGACATTGACGCTCGTAGCGCTTTCCTAGCTCATGAGTTGGGGCACTTCCATCGCAAAGACCATTGGGTACGCTGCATAGAACTGATCGTCGGTAGCCTATTCTGGTGGCTGCCGTTGGTGCGACTTGCACGAAAGCAGATTGAGCGAATGGAGGAGACTTGTTGCGATTCATGGGCTGCGCGCTGTCTGGCGTTGGGACCTCGAACGTATGCGGAATCGCTGCTTGTGGTCGTCGATTTCTTGAGTGACCAAGGGAGTTCTATGCCGCAGCTTGCGACCGGAATGACACCGAGCAAGACTCTTGAGGAGAGGCTCCGCACGATCATGAGCGCGCGGCCGTTGGACGAGCTAACGCGGTCCAAGAGTGGGCTGCTAGGCATCATCTCCATTTTCATTCTTAGCATTCAGATCACCACGGTTAGCGACGCAAGCAATCTGTCGTTCTCGCTCGACAGCCTCGAAACCACCTCCGCGGAAAGAGTTCTTGAATCCTCCTCGTTACGCAGCGAAGTTGTGGGTACATCCATCGGTAACGAATCATCCGATTCGTCAAGAGGTCTTGCGTTGCCTGAGCCGCCTCAGGGATGGTGGAATCGATCGGTAGAATCGACGACCTTCGAGTTCGCGTTGGAGTTCGATCATTCGGTACTTGAAGTGCATCCAATGCATTCTCTCCACTATGTGCTCAAAGCAGGTCGCGGCCGTTTGCAATCGCGGCATTGGATTCCAGAAAGAGAGCCGACTGCTATGCTGACGTTGTATGAGGGAAAACGTTTGATCCTGGCCAATCGACATGGAGAACTTCGGATTTGGGATACGCAGTCGCAGCAAAGCGTCTCGTTGCTTGGCTCGCATCAATCCGCAATTCAATCGATCGCTTATCATCCGGAACAAGGCTTATTGGCCGCAGACCATCGCGGCAACTTGATTCGGTGGGATATCCAATCTGGAGCCATTCACGACAGTTGGTCCAGCGAAGGGGTACCCATCCAATCGGTGCGATTCAATCGGACTGGCTCCATGTTTGCGATCGTGCTCAGTGATTGGAAGCAGCAAAATGAGCAAGGTGCGACGGTCGTAATTTTCGATTCTATATCCATGACGCAACGCGATCGATTTCCGATCGAGTCGCCCGTAGCCATCGTAGTTGCCGACGGTAGCGAATGGTTATCGATCGATTGGAACGGAGAGGTTGGGCGATTGGATCGCTTTTCGAAGACTCGATCTTCAATCGGCGTCCTTCCAAAGTCTGATTTGATGAGAATTTTGTTCATGCAAGATGTACCTTTGCCGACCCTACTACCCTAGCAGAAAGTGCGAACTGCGATGTACTTATTGATCAAAAAGAGTAAGTGGAAGATATCTGTCCTATTTGCACTTGCCGGCCAGTCGGTTGCATTTGGACAAGCAACGGAAACGCTTAAGCCAATCCCTAGCCTTACTCCGCCGCCGCCGGTTCTCAAGGGATTGCTCGGTGCCAAGGAAGAATACACGGCGGAAATGCTTCAGCGTTTTTTCAAGAAGGAGATCTCGCTCTATCAAGTCACTATGGATGGGAAGACCAAACAGCCCAGCCTGAGAGAAGAACCTCTTATCAATTGGCAGAATCCCGAGCGGCTCTCTGAGCAGGGTTCGTTCTTCATTTGGCTTGATGAGGGCAGACCTACCATGGTGGCTTCGATTTTTAGTTATGTATACAGTGGCGTCACCTATCGTCGGCACGAGTTGATTTCGTTCTGTGACAAACCGATGCAGGTCTCTTTCGAGGGTGAACCCGTTTGGAAACCCAAGGCGGCCGAGACGAAAGGATCGGTTATTGCGGACGTCGGCGAGCCAGCCGCTACAGCTCCGCGGAGGTCAACGCAAATGCGCGCGATTGCGAGGGAACTAAATGGCCGATTGCTAATCCAGCCACCGACCATCTTGAAGTTAATGACAACACCATTGCTGAGATACGAATCGGAGGCAAACGGGGTCATCGATGGTGCCATCTTTTCGTTGGCAGTGGTTACGGATCCAGAGATATTGGTGGCCATTGAAGCTCGAAAAGGGAAAGAGGGAATGCAGTGGTATGTGACTCCATTTCGCTCTCACTATTCGGGTCTGGATTTGGAGTATCGAGGGAAGACGCTCTGGAAAGCGAAGGACAAACCAGAGCTTATGATGACTGGCCCTTTGCAGATGCCCTTTGCTGGCGAGCCTTTCTTTGTGTTTACTCCTAAGAAAAGACTACCGCCAGCCGAGAGTCTGAAATAGAAAGAGGATGCCGAATTATGTTGAGCAACAATCGAGCGTTTCATAGCCAAAGGCCGCTAGCGTATACTGCTTTGTTCTTACTGCTTCACTCGCTGATTTTGAGTCACGCCAAGCCCTGTTCGGCTCAAGAATCCGTTTTGCGAGAAACGATTGCGATCGACAGATGGCTCTTCGTATTGAGTGGATTGCCTGGCGACGAGGAGCACGAGGTCTTGTTGACGACCGCCGCGAGCCAGTTAGTAAAATTTGCTCCCGAGGTGTTGCGAGTACCGAGCAAAAACGTTCGCGTCTTGCTTGGCGACGTCAGCATGCAAAATAGGTGGCCGAAAGAGGTAGTCGGCGCTACTTCGGGAAACCCGCCTGAAATTTGCACTGCGGAAAGTATTGCGTCTATGGTCAAGCAGATTTCACCGATGATAGGGGAAGAGAGCGAAGTATTTGTGTTTGTACTGGGGCATGGACATTTGCAGGGACGACTTGCTCAGTGGAATATTTCGGGACCTGATATCGACCAGAATCAGTTCGCTGACATGTTGAAAGGGCTTCCAACCAAACACAAGTATTTGTGGTTGACACATGGGTGCAGTGGCTACGGGGTCAGGTCACTCAGTGCGCCGGGGCATGTAGTGATCGCGGCAACGGAGGCGAGCGAAGAGTTAACGGGTACCGAAATGGCTTTTGCCCTAGGGGCTGTGCTTGAGGGGAACGCAGAACACAGTTCGCTCAAGGATATCGATGAAGACGGCAAGATATCGTTGCTCGATCTGTATTTGGCCACTTGTGTGGAGGTCCATCAACGCTTTGCGACGGGGGATTGGTTGGCAACCGAGCATGGTCAATTAGACGACAATGGAGACGGTCGCGGAAGCGAGATTCAAGAGCATTACTTGCCATTGGACGAGAAACAACTTGGCAACAAGGAGGAAATTCTCGCCAGCCAAAAACGCAGAAGAGCAGTTTCAAAGCAGTTTGACGGCAACGTATGCTCGCGCATCACGATCAGTGCCCACTGACGATCGAAAAATCGCAACCCTCGTGTGGCATGTCAATCATACATCCAGCGCCAGAGGTTACAATATGTTTATGCAACCCTCGAATCCCAACATGCTAGTCCGTGAAGAAACGAATTCCGTCTTCGAAAGGATGTTTCGTGCCGTGGAGTTAGTAAAACAACGACTTGACCGCACATGCATTGCATTGCGCAATGCGGGAGTTCCTTATGCCGTCATAGGTGGCAACGCCGTTGCGGCTTGGGTAGCGACCATCGACGATGGGGCCGTCCGCAACACGCGCGATGTAGATATCTTATTGCGCGAACAGGATTTAGACTTGGCTACCATTGCATTGGAGTCCGCAGGATTCGTTCGCGATACCGTTATGAATGTGATCGTGTTCTTGGATGGTCCAAACGGGAAACCAAGTCAAGGAATTCACGTCCTGTTAGCCGAGCGCAAGGTTCGCGACGAGTATTCGACTGCCACACCGAGTATCGACCAAGCCGTTGACATCGAAGGGAGGTCCATCGTCAAACTCACTGCATTAGTCGAGATGAAGCTTAATAGCTTCCGAGACAAAGATAGAACGCATTTAAGGGACATGATCCAAATTGGGTTGATCGATTCAACGTGGTCAGAACGATTCGAAAAGAATCTTGGCGATCGGCTACAAGAGCTTTTGGATGACCCAGAGGGGTAGTGGATCGACGACCAAGCCGCTTGCTGTTTCGTTTCAAGTTGAGCTGTCACCTTACGAAAAAACTTCGCGATCAAGCATGCGCTAGTTGATCGCGTTTTGAACATGGTGCGGTTGAATCGTGTCTGTTTCCTTCAAGTCGGCGATTGTCCCGATCGATGATCGTCGCAAGCAGGGAGCATTGCGTGAAGGGGTGCGGGAGGAATGCACGCTGGGTCAGCCTCATGTCAATGGAATATCACCCAGCATTTGTCGAACGTCTGCAAGCGTGCACTCCGCGGGAAATGGCGAAGCGCTGGGAGGAAAACTATTCGTTGGTTGAGGAAGCATAGACATAATTCCATTTTGAAACAGCAATTTCGTTGGTTGACCGCCTTCTTTACCATAGTTTATCAGAAAATCGCAGGCGGAATGGCATTTACCGCTATGATGCCCTTCCGGCTACCGCTTTCGGTGTTTCGTTGCGTGATTCAAGCACTCTACCAAGCATGTTTGTTGCGAAGATTGTCCTTGCGGCGTGCCGCGAGTCAGCGTTGCGCGGTGAACATTGAGTTAGATAATTCACCAAATTTAAAGCGGCCATCGAATGAATGAACGATTACTTGTCTGTATTGGCCCGAGCCCGTCAACTGCTCGAGTTATTCGCACCGCCAAACGCATGGCAAAGGCGCTGGACGCACAGTGGCTAGCTGTTTCAGTCGACATGCCAAGCGGGGGGCAGCCTGAAATCCAAACGCAATTGAGAATAGCAGAGCATTTTCGATTGGCAGAACGGTTGGGAGCCGAGCGACACAACGGAACTACATTACGTCCGCGTCTTCGTGGCTAATCTGCGTAAGAAACTTGAACGAGATCCAGCTCGTCCTGAGTTTTTCCTTACCGAACCGGGCATAGGCTATCGTTTCGCAAGAGCCGTTTCGCAATAAGATCTATTGAGCCAAAATTTCTCTAACTACAAACCCGCGATCACGACAACAATTCTGCTATCGAACTATGACTGCAAATAACACTAAAGCCGAGACAGCAATTTCCAATGAGCCGTCCGACGAATCAGAACCGCAATTGCTTGGCGGCTCCTTATGGCATCGGATACGACAAGCGACAGGTACTGTCTACGGCGACATTGGAACGTCGGTGCTATACACGGTCATGGAAATCACACGTGAGACCATTCTTCTGAAGCACCATCATCTCGGACACGAGCAGGCTGCAGCCTTAGTGCTGGTGGGTGGTGATCTATTGACTAGGAGTGAAATCCTTGGCGGCCTTAGCTTGGTCATCTGGGCACTTATCTTTCTCACGGTCAAGTACGATTTGATAATTATGCGAGCGGATCATAGGGGCGAAGGTGGAACGTTCGCGCTTTGGAGTCTTCTTCAAGGTTACACCGGCAAGATCCTGGCTGGATCGCTTGTCAGTTTCCTGGTGGTTTGCGCGGCGGCGTTGTTGGCTGCAGATGGAATAATCACGCCTCCGATTAGTATGCTTGGCGCATTTGAGCCTCTCGGCCAAACCGTATCTGTCATCGTAACGCTCGTATGCTTGGTCTTTCTTTTCAAGATGCAGTGGCGAGGTACGAGCAAGGTCGGCGGGCTTTTCGGATGGTTCATGATCCTCGTTTGGTTTCCGTGGATTGCCTTTAAGGGATTGCCTTGGATCATTTCCAGTCCAGAGGTTTTTCTTGCTTTTAACCCCCTCTACGCAATTCAATTCCTTCTGAGCTTCCCTTGGGTCGGAGCGCTCGTTGTTATTGGCGTGGTAGTCCTCGCAGTCACCGGTGGAGAAGCCAAGTATGCTGATTTGGGACATTTTTCACGTGCAGGCAAAAAACCGGTTCTGGATGGCGACAGCGTATTGCCAACTGATTCAGGGCGAGTACCAGTCATGTACTCTTGGTTCATGATCGTATTGCCAAGTCTTTTGATCTGCTATGCGGGACAAGCCGCTTATATGCTTAAAAAAGGAGTCCCTCCCAGAGCAAATACTTTCTACGCCATCACGCCGCAAACCCACATTGAGTGGTTGGATAAAGGAATCAGTTTTTGCGATATGACCATTGCTGCCATGGCTGCGATTATCGCGTCACAGGCGCTGATCACGGGTATGTTTTCGATCGTCAAACAGGCAACTGCTTTAGGCTTTGTGCCTCGCTTTCAGGTATTTCACACGGATACTCATGGCGAGGGGCAGGTCTACATTCCAGCAGTCAATTGGGCGCTTTTTTTGGGTTGCGTCTGGGTGACCATTGTCTTTCAAACATCAGGGAACTTAGCTGCGGCGTACGGTGTCGCGGTTACAGGAACGATGGGAATTACGACATTGATTTTTGGATACGTCGCTTACTACCGTTGGGGTTGGCATGTCGGTCTGGTGATGGCCGTATGCATCCCGATCTTTTTTGTGGACATACTTTTCTTCACGAGTAATTTGCTAAAGATTGCACACGGTGGCTATGTTCCCGTTTTGATTGCAGCTGTCTTGGTTACGATAATGATGGTCTGGCAATGGGGTCGGCAAGCATTGGCTAGTGCGTTTTACGACTTTGGAGTCCGTGAAGGAAAGAAGATCGAATGGCTCGTTGCTCTCCGAGACATGGTGGATGACATAGAGTTGGCCATCCAAGAGAACCTTCCAGCCGCTCGGCAATTGATTCAAGGAGGACGAAGGCTTGTTGAAAGCGATCGTGCTGCGGTGTTCCTTTGTTCTAGACCAGTAGACTCGAAAGAAGCCTACGTGCCAGTTGTACTTCGCGTCTTCTTAAAGAAGTATGGCGTGTTGCCGTCGAAAGTAGTTCTGATGCACGTAAATCAAATGAACATTGCGAATATAAATGAAGATGACCGATTTATCGTGACGAAGCTTGGCAACGACATCCATTCAGTCGTAGTCAACTACGGTTATATGGAACAGCCGGATGTCCGCAACGTACTCAAAGTACTTCAACGGCGAAAGTTACTTCCCATCGCATCTGAACGGTGGATTATTGAAGTCGGCGAAGAGGAAATCATCGTGGATCGCAGCCTCGGATACTTTAAGAAAATAGCGGTCATCACATTTAGTTGGATTTTGAGACTCTCGACACCAGCGCACAAATATCTTGGTTTGGTCTACGATGCCGCAGTTTCCAAGGAAATCGTTCCAGTGGTATTTAGTCCATCAGGCGTGAAGGTTGCACTCCCTGAATTAGAACTAGTCCAACCGCCGAACTAACGTGAAAACAAATTATGAGCCGTGCAGGATTCGGTAAATCACCGAAATGTCGACACTTCTCGCTGATCGCCAGTATGCAGCTCCTTGGAATGCAATCGTTTCCGTTGGCGTTAGCCAAATGGCACTCACTTTGAGCCGCAACGCGCTAGCGTGCGGGTCGGAATGGATCTTTTGTCACTACGGGATTACGTTTCTGACCGATAGACTCTGTCGTTAGTTGAAGATGTCGCGATCGAGCATGCGGTAGTTGATCGCTTCCTGGACGTGGTGCGGTTGAATCGTGTCTGTTTCCTCCAAATCGGCGATTGTTCGGGCTACTCTTAAGATCTTGTCGTGTGCTCTGGCGGAGAGACCCATGTCCGTGACCGCAATCCGCATCAGTTCTCTCTCTGCCTTGCCAAGCACGCAAAACTGACGAAGTTGCCGACTGCTCATGTGGGCATTGGTAAGCGTGGTCGTATTCTGAAAGCGTTTGGCTTGCTTTTGCCTAGCGGTCTCAACCTGGGCTCGGATGTCCGCGCTGCTGGTGCCAGGCGGGCCATTGGTAAGCTCGTTGAAAGGTACCGCGGGTACTTCGATGTGGATGTCTATTCTATCCAGGAGAGGACCACTAATGCGACTCATGTAACGTTCGATTTGAGGCGGCGTGCAATTGCAGGAACGACGAGGATCGGTTCGATAGCCGCATGGGCAAGGGTTTAACGCGGCAATAAGCATAAAGTTGGCGGGGAAGGTTGTACTCCGCATGGCCCGAGAAATGGTGACGACCCGATCTTCGAGCGGCTGCCTCATGACCTCGAGCGTCTTGCGATTGAACTCTGGGAGTTCATCCAGAAACAGCACGCCGTTATTTGCGAGTGAGACTTCGCCCGGAGCAGGTGGGCTTCCACCACCCACAAGTCCAGCGTCCGAGATCGTATGGTGCGGTGATCGAAAAGGGCGCTGCACCATGAGCGGCTGACCAGGTTGCAAGCGACCAAGTGCGGAATAGACGCGCGTGGTCTCGATCGATTCGGTTGCTGATAGAGTTGGCAAGATCGACGGCAATCGCTTCGCCAACATCGTCTTGCCTGAACCAGGCGGTCCAAGCATGATCAAGTTATGTGCACCAGCTGCGGCGATCGTTAGGGCCCGTTTCGACATCTCTTGGCCCCTCACGTCGCTAAAGTCGACGTCGTATTTAGAAAAGGCTTCATAGATTTCGTTCAACCGAGATGGAACCGGTTCGATTTGAAGTTTGCCCGACAGGAAAGCGACAGCTTCATTGAGGGAACCGATCGGAATGATTTCTAGCCCCTCGACAACAGCCGCTTCTTGAGCGTTTACGGCTGGAACGAGGAGCCCTCGAATGCCGGGTTGTTTGGCAGCCGCGATGGCGATCGAAAGAACACCCTTGACGTTTCGCATTTGGCCCTCGAGCGATAGTTCGCCAACGGCGGCATACTGCTCTAACATGTCCGACTCCAACTGGCTTGCCCCGACGAGAATCCCAATTGCAATCGGTAAATCAAAACTGGTCGCTTGTTTGGGAAGATCGGCAGGGGCTAAGTTAATAACCACACGATCGTGTGGCCGCATGAAGCCACAATTAACTAGGGCGCGTTCGATGCGGTGGATACTTTCACGGACAGCCTGCTCCGGTAAGCCCACGATGACGGTCTTAGGAAGTGGAGCGGGGGACAAATCCACCTCGACGTCGACCGGCATGGCATCAATGCCAAGCAGCGAGTAAGTCTTAAGCTTGGCGAGCATGGGGCGTAACTCCTCGATGAATAAACTGGGACGTTGGCCACTGTTATACCAAGTGCCAATCCTCTTTTGGATGTGTCGACAGCAATACCATCGTTGCTTTTCGGAATTCGCGCATTGTCTTGGTACTGGTACAATTGGAAACTACCGTATTAGTACCAGTGCACAGTTGACTATTTCCCCATCATTAGCCTTTAAATCATGTCTTCCTTTCCGCGAATGGATCGAACGATTGTCAAGCGTTCAACGCTCGATCAGCAAGGGCGAGATGCGGGTGTACCTGCCGCAACTCCGGTAGAACGCATGATGATGGTATGGCCACTAACACTTTCCGCTTGGGCATTCAAGGAACCGAACGTTGTTCAACCCAGACTTCAAAGACATGTTGTCCGCATTATCCGAAGCGAGCGTTGATTTTTTGCTTGTGGGTGCATACGCGCTGGCGGCGCATGGACATCCGCGTGCGACGGGCGATTTGGATATCTGGGTTCGTGCGGATAGTGAGAACGCCCCGAGAGTCCTACATTCTCTTGCAGTTTTCGGTGCGCCTCTGGATGATTTGACGGTTGATGACCTATCGAAACCGGGGATCGTTTTCCAGATTGGTGTAGAACCATCTCGCATCGACATCCTAACTGCAATTTCGGGGGTAGACTTCAATCACGCGTGGAAAAACCGAGTTTTGATTGAAATGGATGGTGTTTGCGTTCATGTCATTGGACGCGAGGACTTGATAGTTAACAAACGCGCTAGCGGTCGTCTGAAAGACATTGCGGATGTTGCAACACTTGATCCCGGAAATCACTAGCTTGCCCTTCATGCTGTGCTCCAAAGATGAAAGCCGAGGGCACCGGCCAGCAACAGGAAGAGAATACCGCCGACAACGACGAGGTTCGCCCGCTCGTGGGAGAGGAACTGGAGTTTGCGCATGCCGAACGCGGGGAACGTGAAATAGAGCAGCGACTTGAACACGTTCGCCCAACCCAATACTGTGAGAATCAGTGGGATGCCCAACCAAACATTGTGGAATGCGACGATGATCGAGCCGAATATGAGATTCAAGATGGCGACGGCGAACACTCCAGCTTCTCCTCGTTCTCGGAGGAAGACGAAGAAGTCTACCCACACCCGCGGCCTGACCACGTGAGAAATGCCGATGATCATGAGGTTGACTATCGCGTAGAGTTGAACGGCGCGTTCCATGAATGCCGCTTCCTATGATACCTGGGTACTATCCATCGAGATGCCTAACTTTTTATCCCAACGTGGGACGGCTATCTCTGGATTTTTGGGGGCTTGCGATTCCCCATCAACTTGCAACCTTTAGCCTAGCAGGTTCTGCAGGTATACGCCACTTCCAAGGGTGACCGGCCGGCGCTATTCTCTGAGGCGACCGACGAAACGATTTTGATATTCCCATCGCCGGGACTGGCCGGAGCTGACGTCAACTCAACCGGTGATCGCCACGGAGTGGGAGATACTTTTCGCGACGCAACAGAAAGGTGGGAAAAGCAAAGCAAATACCCACCAGAAAAATAGCTGCAAAGTGCCAATAGAAGCCAGGGATTTTCAGCCGACGCGATTCCGAATACATCCACAGCGTGCATGCAGTGGCTGTGATCAACAAGTCCCACGTAAATCCAGAAATTACCCAGGTCGCGAAAGGTGCCGCGAAGAATTCGGGCCAAGCCGCTTCACTGCGGCCAGAAAAATGCAAACCGAAACATAGGACTGGAAAAAGTAATCCACAGATGGATAAAAAAGCGAATGCAATTTTCATTTTGATCTCTGTGATTGTGTGACATCGTGACTTGCTATGATCTTAGCCATAAACACTCGAGTTGGCTCGCTAACTACGCCCGCTTATCGAAATAGCTCGACTAACCAAAAATCTTTTCCTTTCATTTTCACCACTCGGGAATCTACGGCATAAGTATGGCGACGTAGGAATTCACTCATTCCGCGAGTACTTTCTCTGGAGTTGTGGAGGAACCTTCACCGTCGATGAATGGCTGTTCGCAAAATCGCGAAGTCTAATGATTTCTGTGCTTCATTAGCGGACAATATTCTTCAAAAAATCGATCCGATCTATCGGCTTAACAAACAATACGAAGGTTCTGGCTTCGTCGAGTCCACGGAGATTATGGTGGACGCTGCCATTGGTAGCGCTGCTTCTGGTAGCGCTGCTCCTCGAACATGGTCCGACAGCTCAGGAAGCTTCAAGGTGGAAGCGAACTACTTGGGTGTAAGTGAAGACAAAGTTTTTTTACGAAAAATGGATGGTCAAGAAGTATCTGTGCCCCTGTCCCGATTGAGCGTTCAAGACCAGCGATTCGTTGCAAAAGCAATGGAGGAATCCAAGCAGCTGGGTAACCCGTTCGAAAAATGATTTTTGATTTCATGGGTCTCGTGGTGCGGGCAGTTCACGTCCCCTGCTGCAATCTCAAACAGGATGGCCCGCTCGACCTTCCCCGGATACGCAGAATCATGAAGCGGGTTGACGAAGCCTTGCGACCGCCAGCGTCCGATTCCTTCCGACAAGCTGCGACCGACTCAAAAGGATTGGATGCGTATTCAAAGTGACGGCAGCCTAGTTTCTCCAAGCCTTATTAGGGTTTCTTCCGGACCATATTCTCGCCAAAAAAACCATAAGCTTTGCAGCTTACCTTCTTTTAAAACGTAAACCTCTTTTTAACCAGCTATTGGCACGGGTAATGCATTTGGTCATTACTGTGGGAATGGAAAAGCCCCTCAGTCGCGCGTTCATCGGATTGAAACTTACGTACCTGCTGGCGACAAGCAAGAACCTCAATTGGAGTAAGATATGTTTCGCAAGGCTTTTCTAACCACACTTGTTGTTGCTTCGATGGCATTATTTGGCACTTCCAATGCGAGGGCACAATATGGGTATTCACACCATGGGTCTCAGGGCAACTCGCATAGCAATTTGCACCAAGACCTCAGTCACAATGAATTCCATCGTCAGCAATACCACGCAAATCAACATCAGTTTTTGCAAACGCCATACCAGCATTTTCAACTGCATCAAGATTTGGACCATGATCGCTACCACGATAACTTGAGTCACCGTTCGTACCACAGTTACCGACCATCGTATCACTCTTACCCTCAATACAATTCAGGGTTCGGACAGGGTTTTTCCCCTTACGGTTTCTCATTTCGTATCGGCCGCTAAGAACGTCAGTAAGTAAATGAGTAGAACCAACAGGAAGGCTAAACTAGCAGTCGGATGGTAGCCTCTACTTCCATGGAGTTCGGTGCGCTTTGAACCAGTAGGCTTGGAGCATGATCGTCGGCGCGATCGCTACTTAAGCAGTTTGGGATACAAAATTTTGCGTATCCCAGGGTACGATGTCCTTCGAGAAGGCGGTCGTGCCAATTCGACGAATGCGCAACGGTCATTGCCTACAACCTGTCACCCAGTTTGGAAATCAAATGGACGCAGGTATCCCCTGCGAAGCAAAGCTTTTGGGACAGGGCCAATGAGTTTGGTACCCCCATCAGTTGCAATCAAGCGGGTGCTCATCCCATTAGGAAAACAGAAAACCCAGCAACTCGCTGGGTTCTGATGGTTGTGGAATACCACTAATGGTGAACACAATACCCCTGCAAGGACTCGAACCTTGGACATGGTGATTAAGAGTCACCTGCTCTACCAACTGAGCTACAAGGGCGGGCAGGTGTGCGTTGCGCGAACAATGGCACACCAAGATTCGTATATTATCCACCTTGGCCCGCGATGCAAGTCCAAGTGCATTTCGCATTCCACGTTGCGTCGCGTCGACTCTCTCGCCGGCATTTCTTAAAAGACTGGAAAAGACAAGATTCCAGAGAGTTCAACTACTAAATTGGCACCTTCCAACTCACGTTTTGTCCGCCCTAGGGAACTCAAGACGGGAAAAGACTCGATTATTGCGTAGATGGTTCAGAATTTCGCAAAACATCTGTTGACCGAGTAGACCGGAATTGCCGATACTTTAATTTAGGTAGTCTGGCCGGTTTTCAGCCGGTTGCGTAGTTCATTCCACATACGATCTGGCACATCGGCTGGAGGAGTTCATTTATTCAAATCGAAAGGGTTTCAACAATCGAACGCATTCAAACGAGGATCAACAATCAGATCCGTATTTCTCCAATCCGCGTGATCGGTCCTGACGGCACTCAGTATGGCGTCATAACTACCGATGAAGCACTTAACCGCGCTCGTGACGCTGGGTTAGATCTGGTCGAGGTTGCACCAAACGAAAAGCCACCCGTTTGCCGTATTATGGACTTCGGCAAATACAAATACGAAAAAAGTAAGAAGTCTGGACAACGCACTCATCAAACTAAAACAAAAGAGATTCGGCTTCGCCCAAAGACCGGTGAACACGATATTGGCACAAAAGTTCGCCAAGCAATCGGATTTCTAAAGGATAAAGACAAGGTCCAGGTATCCGTAATTTTCCGCGGACGTGAAATGGCACACGTCGACGAAGGAAGAAGGGTTATGGAAAACGTTTTACAGGAGTTAGCGGAGTTCTCCAAATTGGAGCAGCCGCCGTTGCAACAAGGCAAGCGCATGATTGCAACCGTCGCCCCTAGGTAGTCATCGCTGGTGCCAAACTCTAATGAAAATGCCAAAAAAAAATGGAAGTCGTATGGTGCGCAGTTGAAACGCTACAGCGCGAGAGGGACTGAAACTAATCTTGTTTCTGGAATTTCGTTCGACAAGTTTAATTTTTATACGTTATTATTGAGGTTTATTGAGGATAGATCTCCCAAAAACTCTCGCTTGTAAAAACACAACTATCTCATGGATACCTCTCGTTTCGACGCGTCTTTCGACAAAAGCTCGAAAACGCCGTTTGCCGACGCTTTGGCGATTCTAATTCTTCGTGTCATTTTCATTACCGTTGCGGGGGGTGTAGGCGCGATTTGGGCTAGATCACCAGATCTTCAAGCGTTGGGCACGTTGATGCCGTATTTGAGCTTTAGCGGTGTACTGTTGGCCGCGTTTGCCGTTGTTGCGTTGGACATGCTGCTTCCGAGAAAACGCATCGAAGTGATTTCGGCAGTCTATTTCGGTTTGCTGGTTGGGGTGCTGTTGTCCTACCTGCTGACGATCGCACTCGATCCGATGTTAGAATACAATAAATTCAAGTCTTATTTTTCTCTCGCGACCATGACTATATTTTGCTACGCCTGCATCAGCCTCTTGCTGCAAACGAAAGACGACTTTCGTTTTATTATTCCTTACATAGAGTTTTCTCGAGACCTGAAAGGTATGAAGCCGCTAATTCTTGATACAAGCAGCATCATAGACGGACGACTTGCTGAACTAGCGGAAACAAGCATTCTTGACAGCCAACTGGTTATGCCACGCTTCGTTTTGCTTGAACTGCAATCTATCGCCGATAGCTCGGACAAATTGCGTCGCGTTCGAGGACGGCGAGGTTTGGATATCTTGAACCGCCTGCGTACCAGCGAAAAAATGGACTTTATGATGTACGATCGAGAGCTGCCTGAGTTTGCCGGCCAGCCAGTCGATATGAAACTAGTCCTACTGGCAAAGCATCTAGATGGCAAGCTGGTTACAGGTGACTTCAACCTCAATAAAGTTGCCAAATTGCACAACGTAGAGGTCATCGATTTAAACCAAGTTGCCAGCGCCCTACGCCCTCAATTCTTGCCCGGCGAAGGCTTTCAAGTGCGTGTGGTAAAAACAGGTGAAGGCCAAGACCAAGGAATTGGCTACTTGGATGACGGAACCATGGTAGTCGTCGAGGGTGGCCGAGAACGTGTCAATCAAACCATCGGCGTCGTGGTCACTAGCACTCTGCAAACACAAGCAGGCAGGATGATCTTCACTAAATACGATGGACCTGACTTTCGCATGTAGTCGAAGTCCTTACCCATCACGGGCTGTTTTTTAGTAGCTGATCGAGCCAATCGTAGGCAGCGTCGCGCTGGGCCTTTGGAAATTCGTGCGGGGCATTAGGGGTATCGAGTTTCAGAAGCGTTGCTTGAGCATTTGTCTCGCCTTTTTCGAATAGTGAGTAAATGCCCCGGGCTTTTGCAAACGCTTTGCGGACGCCACCCACGTCGAAGTTATCGTCATGGATCGGTGAGTTGGAATACAGTCCTCGTGGCGCGATCGCGGCTATGATTTCGTAAAAATCGAATGGAACCTTGTCGGGATTGTTCTCATAGATGTCCCGAATACGCGGCATATAGCGGTCGCTGGTCCAGCCTGCAATCTTCCCGTAGTAGTAATCATGGAATGGAGTGAACCCACAACTCGAAACGACAGCCTTGAGACGCTCGTCAAACACGGCCGTGAACAAACAATTGTGTCCCCCCAACGAATGGCCAATAGCACCGATCCGGTTCGCGTCCACTTGCGGCAGAGATTCTAGAAGATCGACAGCGCGCATGTTGTTCCAAATCGCCTTCATAGTACCGCTGGCGTAGTGCAACCCTTTGGTTTTGAAGTCGTATTCGTATTCACCAAAAGATGGGTAATCCGGTACCAAGCACAAATAACCACGCTCGGCCAGCTCGTGCGCATAATGAAGTGCTGTATTCCCTCCCAATCCTGCCGGTTCATCTTTACCGATATTGGTAGTTTGATGCAAGCACAACATGGCCGCGTATTTTCCGTTGCGGGGAGTCGCGTTCGGGATCAACAGCCAAGCAGGCACTTTATCGTCGGGTTCAGACTCAAATCGGATTTTTTGGCGCCTATACGTTGCGAGTCTTTCCTCAGAAACCAATGTCATAGCGAGAGGTACACGACGTGCAGCGTTGGGTAGCGGTCCCATCACAAGCTGCATATTGGCTCGTATATGCATTACTCGCTCGGACCAATCCGCCTCGGTTTTTACTGGTCTCTCATTGCCAGCTTGGTCACGAAGAACCAACAGATTGGAATGATCTGGATACACGATCGGTAACGGGCTTGCTTCGCTAACAACGGCGAATTGCTTAGGCTGAGCAACAGCAATTGAGTTGATGGATATCATCGAAATGAGAGCGATGAATACGATCCACGCGACAGGTCCAATGATTCTCATGTTTCCTCTCCACAATGGATAATCAGCTGCGTCACTCCTGGGCCAATTTTCGCTAGCTCGTCAAAGTAAAGCTGTTTGCGTTTCTCAGGGACATTGCCACCGTAAAACTGCAAGAGGTTGTCGAGCAAAGGAAGCTTGCGTTCCGACAGTTTTGAAACCGATTTATGAAACTGGGCCGCGAGGGCGGAATAGTCTTTTTCGATTCCTGGCGGCAGCTGTTTGAAAAACAAAATAGGCAGACATGCACGATCAAATAGCGGGTCCTGTCTTCCGAGGACGCAACTGTGGAAAGCAAAAGAAGAAGCAATGCAGGTAAAGATTTGCTTCGAAAAGCCATTGAGGGCATAGGTGAGCCTCTTGCGTGTTAGCGATACAGGTTCTAAACAATTACTTAGCGGCCGGCTCGACCTCTTTTTCGGGCTCGGGCAAGTTTAACCAGCTGCGCCAGCGTTTCTCTTGTTCGTCCGTTGGTTTTGCCACTCGGGCGATCTTCCACGTGGTCTCTGGTTCGCTCGCCAGCTTTAGGGATAGCTCCACGATCTTGCCTCGCCTCGCGACCAAACATTTGCATACGTCGTTTGGCTTGTACGAATTCAGCCGCTCGGTCCAGGTTTCGGCTGCGACTCGAAAGCCATCGAAGCTGAACAGTTCGTCCCCTGCGTTGAACCCTGCGAGGCTAGCCGGTGAGTCCCGTGTGACCTTGTCCACCATCGCTTTGCCCTGCGTCGCAAGCAAATCCATTCCGACATAAACATTGCCATAAAGTGACTTCTCAGCTGGCGCATCTTTGTCCGCCTCTTTCTTTTTCCATTCCAAACCATACCAATCCAGCATCTTGGAAAAATCCATCTCTTGAGTAGTATCCAAATGCTCTCGTAGCCAATTGTCGAAAGATTGGCCGGTAACTTGGCCGACGATATTGCTAAAGTCCTGGTTGGTGTAGCCTGATTCGCGATGCGATTGCCACAGCTGACGCATCACATCATCGAGCGACTTAGCGCCGTCGGTCTTCGAACGAATCTCGACGTCGAGCAACAGTCCAATCAATGCCCCCTTCAAGTAATAGCTGATTCGGCTGTTGTTGGCGTTCTCGTCTGGGCGATAGTATTTGATCCAAGCGTCGAAACTGCTATCGGTGAGCGACTGCGAGAGACGTCCGGGAGCGTTTTGGACCGCTGCGATATTCTTGCCTAGTTTGTCTAGGTATTCTTTGGGTTTGCAAAGTCCGCTGCGGGCAACAAACAACTCGTCGTAGTAACTGGTGACCCCCTCAGCTACCCAAAGTTCATGGAAGTACTGCTCGTTGTTATAGTCGTACTGCTTGAGCACTTTGGGCCGAAGACGTCGTACATTCCACGCGTGAAAAAACTCATGTGAAACGAGCCCAAGCCAGTCGGCGTACTTGGCACGCTGACGTTGTGTCCAACGCCCTGTCATGAGCACGCAACTGTTATCATGTTCAAGCCCACCGCCGGTCTCCGTCGCCAAGTTTAAAAACCAATATTCTTTGTAGGGTGTCTCCTGCCAAAACGTCTGCTCTATCTCCACGATCTTCTTAACATCTTTCGCCGCGGAGACCGTATCCCAGAAGGACTCACCACCTAACGTGGCCAGGTGGTGTTTGGCTCCCCCGGCTTCAAAGGTCTGGATATCAATCGCCCCAAGTAAGATAGGGCTGTCGACCAACTCATCGAAATTTGCTGCGCGACGTGTCCACGGATTGCGTGTGTCGACTGCGGCAAGACTGGTCGCCAATTTGGGCCAGTTGGGCAATGCATCGATGTGGACAACATGTGGGCTGGCCAACATGTCGGAGCGAGTTAAGAAAGTGGCTGCACCGGTTAAGAACGCAAAATCTTTTTCTACCCAATTCGTGCGCACACTCATCTCGCGACAGTACAACGTATAGCGCAAAGCAATTTCATCGGCGCCAATGCAGTCGACCAGCCAGTGATTCTTATCTGTTTTTTTGACGTTCAAAGTTGCGCTGGTTTTCCCGTTCGCCGCCGTAACTTGTTCGACTTGTCGTGAGTATTCTCGAACGAGATAGCTGCCCGGTGTCCAAACAGGCATCATGAATTCGATCTCCAATTTCCCGTCGGTTGGAACGGAGACTTCTATGTCCACTCGGTGCGATTCCGCTTGCCGAAAGGAAAGTCGATACTGAACGTTCGAAGCAGCCTTTTCATCAGCCTTTGCAAGCGCCATTCCAGTTTCACCCACGATGTCCATTCCAACGATCCAAACCAAAGTTCCTAGGCCAATTACTACGCGAGTTGTGATTCGAGGGAGCATTGTACAGGGATCCGGGTTCGTTCAAGAGTGGGTATCTGCCGTGAGTATCACACGCCCCGGGGAGCCATGCTACCTCGAGCAACCCATTCTAGTCGGGGAATTGTCGATCGCCACTTGTCACGGTGGATGTTGTCGAGCTGAGCAAGACCGCTTCTATGCACAATCCTGGTCCAAAAGCCAACAGAACGCAGTGATTTGCATGGAGTGGCTGTTGCGATAGTTTTTCCAAAATGAATAAAACGGTGGGAGAAGACATGTTTCCATGGAGAGCGAGAACGGCCTGCGATCCCTCGAGCAAATGGGGTGACAAGCCTAATGCCTTGCCAGTTGCTTGAATGATACGAGGGCCACCTGGATGAATGGCCCAGGCATCGATATCCGAAATACTAAGGGATTGATTTTCAAGCCATGCCCTCAGTTCTCTCTCCAGGTTCGCTTCGATGACGCTAGGAACCTGCGGATCGAGCGTCATTCTAAACCCATGGTCGCCAATCGTCCAACTCATCAAACCTGTGGTTTTCGGAATCCATTTCGAAAAAGTGGAAACGACAGACCATGGCAGAGGTACTGGCAAGCACATGTTGGCCGAGAGTTCTTGAGAATCAACAACTTTGTCGCGGGCACCTAGGACAAGTCCCGCCGCCCCGTCGGCAAACAGTGCATTGGCCACCAGTTGCTGAGCATCGTCAGTGTATTGTTGATGCAGACTGCAAAGCTCGACCGCTCCTAGCAGGACGACCGCGGAGGGGGTGGCATCTACGATGGCCTTGGCAACGCGAATTCCGTTCAGTGCACCATGGCAGCCCATGAAACCTACGTGCGTCCGCTGGATATTGGAATCTAGCCCCAGCGATTCGATTAAGGCGATATCGACCCCCGGCGCAAAAAAGCCGGTACAAGATACGGTCACTAGATGTGTGATGCTGGATGACGCGACGCCTGAGTTCTCGATTGCGGTCGCGCAGGCTCTTTGCAACATAGGTCCCGCATGTTGGGAAAAGACCTTCATCCGATCTGCTGTTGTCGGTCCATAGGGATGAGACACGGATGCCGGCTTGTAAAAAGTCTGACGCGGTGTGCTTAGCGATCCCTCGGGCCGGGAGCCCAAGCAACATTCTAACTCGGGCTGAGTCTCGGGGCCAAGCAAGACACTGCCACGCTGTACGACACCCGATTTGCGATAGAGCGCCGGTAACGCGTCTTTCCATCTCTCCGAAAGATTCAACTGCTGAGCAACGATCGCCGCATCGCTCTGAGCAATGGAATACTCAGGGACCGCGGTACCCAATCCAAGTATCTTGGCAGCGGTCACTTCCTGGACCACGGGCGTTTCAAGGCTCGATAAACTCATTGACTTGTCTTTCGGATGAGTGAGGCGCGAAGTGGCGGAAGCCAAATGCAAGCCCGTAATACCCACGCTGCCCCACGAGGCCATCTTATTTGGCCTGCAATCCAACGGCACGTTCGTTGCTTGTGAATGCGTTGTCGATATGCCCAGTCGTTCCAGCGAGTGCGCATATCGTCTGTCCATCCGTGAACCACAATCTGCTGGATGATTGGCATCACTGATTCCGCGCTAGCCATGGCCCACGACATTCCCTCTCCAGTAAAAGGCTCGACATAACCGATCGCGTCACCGATCAAGAATGTGCGATGATCGGACACTCGAGAAGAACAGCGGGTTAAACTGGGTGTGGCAAGCCATTGATCCTTTTCAGGCAATTCGATCTCTTTCCTACCACATTCAGTTAGTATCCGTTGTACGACTTGTTGAATCCCACCGCTGGACTGAATACTGGATGGGTCGATGGCCGCAGCAACGTTCAGCATGCCCCCATCTGTTCTGCATATACCAACGTATCCCTGATGCCCTACTAGCATATGCAATCGCCCATCGGAAAATTCTGCCACATGCGATTCTGGAATCAAGCACTGTACCCCAATTCGAGAATCGTGGGTCACTTGGGCAGGCCAATGGTCAGATTGACGAATCGACGATCGAGTTAATCCGCTCGCAACGAGAACGCTTTTCGACGAAATCACCTCAGTCTCCTCGCCTCGTTGCACACGAACCGATCGCGAAATTGCAGAGGAGTCTGAGGTCTCTGTTAACAGATAACCTAAAGTTTGGTCGAGGAAATGAGCGCCACTTGCGATTGCTTGCTCCACTAGGATGGCATCCAAGGTAGAGCGCCGCACACTCAACATAGTGGGTACCTGCCATTGAGCCTGCGTCTTTAATATCTGCAATCGCATCGAGTCGATGCGAACAGCTCCGGCGGATTCGACGCGTTGCAAAACACCAAGTCGATTGATCGAGGCTTGCGAACGCAGATTCAGGCAACCGCCGCATACCTTTTCACGCGGAAAGGTCTTGGATTCGACCAACAGTGTTTTGAGACCATGTTTACTGGCTAGAATGGCTGCCGAGCTACCCGCAACTCCTGCCCCAAGGATAATGACATCCCAATTGCTCCCACTTAGTTCATGAATCGCAATCGAAGACATCGCACTAGGTCGGCAGTAGCCTTGCTCTGCTTGTGTAGCCTTGATCGCAATCATGTCAAACGTCCCATCGCAATAGGAAGCGTTCTGGCCAATGGCGGCGAATGGTACACCGCTCTAAGCCCGCTTGCGTGGCCAACTCACGTGCCTCCGATTCGGTAAAGGCTGCCCTAACCGATTGTGGTCCATCGAAATGCACGACTGGTGATCTCGAGAGCAATCGGCATCCTATCTGAGCAAGTGCATAGCCCAGTCGAGTTCTTTCCAAGTCGTCTACCAACACCGACATCGTGGCCAACAGTTTCATACGTGCCAATACCGGAACCGCTTGCTGTTCGGTGAAGTGGTGCAAAAACAAACAACAATAAACCACATCAAACTTCTGTTCCTGTGACTGAAAGACATCGGCCTGCTGAAAACTGACTTCAACGTGTGATCGCTTGAATGGCGATGATCGCACTTGAACGGTTAACCAAGATTGGTTCGCGTAGTCGATCGCCGTTTGACTGATGTCCCAACCGATTACTTTGCACGCTATCTGGCCGCCAAGCCGTCGTGCTACATCGACTGCAACGTCGCCACTCCCACATCCAATGTCCAATACAGTGAGGGAGGTGCGGTTGAATTTCTTCGCAACGGCCAAAATTTCTTTAGCTACCTGCTTGCCCGTTTGGCAAAGTTTATTCACTCGGCGCAATCCGAGCAGAGCCCGACGGTGCTCCACTGGATCGATCGAGGGATCGTCCATCAGCTCTGGTACTAGCACTCTTGCTTTCATACGGACTCCCCAATTGGAAGAGCCTTCGACGCTCTGATGCATGTGCCTAGTGGACTGAGCAGCAATGCTGGCAGCAAGACCAAATCCCCGACGATCGCACCGGAGAGCATCACAATCATAAGTTTGGCAAACTGTTGAGTTGGGATGAATTCAGCTAACAGAAATGGCATCATCGACACGCAACTGATCAGTGTGGTGTGAATCATCGCAGAGGCGCAACTATGAAAGGTTCTTGCGACTGCCTCCTCCCGTGAATAGCCGCTGCGAAGTTCATCCATATACCAACAAATAAAATGAAGCGTATCGTCAACGGCAATTCCCAATGCGATGCTGGCTGTCAAGATGCCCGCAATATCGAGATCGAAGTTCATCCAACCCATCGAACCGAAGGCAATAGTCACCGGCAAAACATTTGGTAGCATGATCAGCAATCCACCTGAAATGCTGCGAACAATGAACATCATGACCGGCGTTATCATGAGGAATGCGCTGGCGAAGCTAAACCCCAAATCCGTTAGCAAGGCGACTTGAGTCTCATGCATTACCGGTGCTAGCCCAGTGAATTCCGCTGGTGCCATCAAGTTATTCGGCACACTGCGCAGGACTTCGTTGGTTGCATTGGCAACGATCCGCGTCAACTGACCGTAATCTTCGTCCGACGTTGCCGACACCTTGGCCATGATTCGCCAAACTTCGTCATGGTCCGAGATGGCCACCAAACCTTGGTCTTGAAAATGAGGGATTGCATTTTCAATCTCCCTGCGCAATAGCGAACGCTTGGCCGTCGCGCTGATCGTCGCCGAATCGGACCAAGTTGGCAAAAACGAAACTGCTGAAAACACTCCTCCTACGCTTGGTTCCGCAAGCAATCGGGCCGAGACCTTGGAAACCCAACGTGCTCGCTCCAATTCATTCAACGAACTCTCGGATGGAAATCTCAATAAAACTTCGACCGTAGCAATCGGTCCCAGGTGCTTCTCTAGCCAAGCCATGTCTAGATTGGTTTTGCTGTCCGCTGGAAACATATCGCTGAACTTGGTGGATGCCTTGAGTCGCGTCAGGCCAATGCAAGTAAAGGCCAGCAGGATTATTGCAACCGTCGAAATCCAAATCGCATAGCGAGTCAACCAGTTGAGGTAGCCAATCGTGAAGTTGCTATTTGTTTGGTTCGAATCCGTTGCAGCCTTTGTGTTGCTATTTGGAAACGCGTCATTCCGTCGTGGTGTACAGAACCAGTCCGCCATGGCGGGAAAGCCAACCAAGAGCACGACCGTCGCGATACCAAGTCCGACGGCCGAGAAGAGTCCGAATTGGCGAACGGGAGCGAGTTGGCTCGTCCAAAGCGATCCCATTCCGAGCATCGTCGTTATGCTCGATAGCGTACAGGGCTTCCATCCCAGGAGCATGGCTCGAGTTCCGGCATGATTTCGTTGGCGACGCAAACAATCGGCATGATAGTTCATCAAATGCACTGCCCCTGAAAGCGTTAACATAAAGACAAGGGTCGGGAGCACAATCAAGACAGCGCTAAAGCGATTGCCGGTGTAGTAAACCATTGCAACTGCAAGCAACTGGCCGACGCCACCCAAAACGAGGACGACAACGGCGCGGCGAACTTGTCCCAAGCAAAACCATGCAACCAGCATCCCCAAAATACTCGAGGGCAAGACGAGCTTTTTAAGACTCGCTTCCGCGGCTGCATCCACCGCGTAGGCTTCGTAGACGGTCCCCGCGAGTCGCAGTTGTTTACGGGTTAAACCCGAGGTCCGATCAGCCGCTCGCTGAATCATTTCGATGGTTTCGTTCTGATGGGTGACCCCGCTTGTTGTTATTCTTGCCAAAAGCGTTGCGGTTCCATCTGCGCCGACCATCACACCCTTGAGGCGCTGAAATGCTTTCGCAAGGCTCAAAGACAATGGAGGTTCCGTCAATTGACTTATTAATTCATCGCTCGACTCCAGCCTCGCAACAAAGCTTGAAAATCGCGAGTCATTGACCAACTGGGCGCGATACTCCACTAGTCGAGGATCGTCGACTTGACAGCCATCCCATGAAATCAAAATCACTTGGTCGTTGCCAAAGGATTCGACGAAGGCCTCATAGCGTCCGCGTTCAGGCCTGCCTTCGGGTAACCACTCATGCACGCCGGACGATCCAACCGGCAGATTCAAAACTGCCCATGCTCCCCATGGCAGGCAAATGGCAAGCGCCGCGACCAATAGACTGGAAGCGAGCCGAATTCGTTGCAGGTTTTTAATGTTGGGATTCACCTGGTTTCAACGTTTGGGATCTACTGCCTCCGGAAACAGGAGGCCGACTAGTCACGGAGCAAGATGTCGTGCTATTATATCCCGACAAGCCTTCCACACCATGAATGCCGATTGTACACCTGAAATGGATTTTTGACGATGGATTTTTGACGATGCTTGAGGTTGACATTCAAAGACTCGGTCCGGTTATTGAGAAACGATGGACCTTCGATATCGACACTTGCATGGTGACAAGCAATGATTGAGTGCCCAGATATCAAAAAGTCCGTGATCAAGAATCATTATGACGTTAGTACGCTTTTCTATAGATTGCTCTGGGGACCCCACATTCATCATGGGTATTGGTTGGCCGACGAGACTCCCGGTACTGCGCAATTGCAGTTGACATCAACGCTTGCCGGTCTCGCAAAGATTCAACCTAAATCGGTCGTCTATGACATCGGTTGCGGGATGGGCGGTTCGAGCATATGGTTGGCAAAACAATTGCAATGCCAAGTAACCGGGATCACGCTGAGTCCAGTCCAAAGGCAATGGGCTACCACCAGTGCCGCATTCAAGGGCCTCCAACCACGGCCTCAATTCCGATGCGAAGACGCCGAGGCGATTCAATTTCCTGAGAACTCAGCAGATATCGTCTGGAGCATCGAATGCACCGAGCATTTATTCAATAAGCCAGCATTCTTTCAAAAAGCCGCGTCATGGATAAAGCCAGGTGGTCGCTTCGCGTTATTAGCTTGGCTCTCCGGTGAGATGCCGATGAGCGATGCGCAGTCGCAACAAGCAGTGCGCGTTTGCGAAGGAATGTTTTGTCCTTCGCTTGGCAGTCAGTCCGACTACGTTGGCTGGTTCGAACAAGCTGGCCTTAAAGTAACGGCAAAAGGCATCTGGACCAACCAAGTCAAAAAGACATGGGAGATCTGCCGTAAACGAGTGGAAAAAACGGGGGTCCGATACCTGGCCCGAATCTTAGGCAGCAATCACGTTCTGTTCCTCGACCATTTTGATGCCATCTTAAACGCATACGATTCGGGCGCTATGGAGTACGGATATTTCATTGCTGAGAAACCGACCTAGGCTGTCGATTAACCAAAACGAAAACGCGATCGCGTGCGTCTCGTTCCCAAGCTCTGCCTGGGAACACACTGACTTGCTGGCTCGATCCAACCGATGATCGTCAAGCTTGCGGTACTGTACTGCCCACGGCTCGTAGCTTTTCCCCCGCGCGGGTTTCTTCGTTTCGGAGATGCAAAACGACGTTACTTCATATTCAAGGCGTTGGAATACACTTGTAGGATTTGAAAGAAAATTAAGAAGATCGCCGTGATGATCATTGCAGCGATAAACATCCAAACTGCAAACCCAGACAGAATTGCTAACTGTTTCAGTGCTAGCTGGGCCTTTTCGCGATAGACGACCGCCATGCGTTCTAGCGATTCGCTGTCCGAGCCACTCATTTCGCCCACCTCGACGTTTTGAATGAAATCTGCTGGCAGAAGCTTGGGGGCATCGAGGGCTTCGGCAAAGGATTTTCCTTTCACGATCGCAGCCAATGACTTCTCGAGACCGGAGATGTAGTAATAGTTGCCCGTGCTCAGTAGCGCATCGCGAACACTTCGCTTGGCATCGACTCCGGCTCCTAACATCATCGATAACGTCATCGAAAGTCTGGAAAGAGCCGTCGTCGTGAGCACCGTGCCAATGACCGGTACTTTGCGAACCAATGGAACCAACGTCCGGTGGCAGCCAAACCAATTCTTCCAAATTCCAAAAACCACCATCGCTAGCGTCCCAAAGAAAGCTGCGGCAAGACTTGCAAAGATCGCAACGCCTGTGCCGCCACGCAAGCCAATGCCTGTGAGATCCAGCGGCTTGTCTAGCGATGATCCGGCAGAGAAAAATCCATTGATGAAGATGAGAGCGCAAGCGATCAAGAATGCCAACCCAAGCTGGATGAGTGGGAAGGTTATTTGCGATAGGAATGCGGTTCGAGTCTGTTTGAGATCTTGATAGTAATCCGCCATCTCACGGAATATTCGATCCATTCCACCTGCATGTTCACCCGCATCGATCATTTTGATGAGCATTGATGGAAAGTAGTGGCCCTGCAAAGCCATCGATTCGGTAAGAGTGTTTCCCCTTCGAAGTGCATCGATCATGTTTTGAGCCACTTCGCGATGCCTCGGCGAACCGGTATTCGCTTCGATGCCGAGCATTCGAAGCAGATCGACACCCGACTTCAAGCCCATCGCCATGCGGCGACAATACGCTTCCAACGCCTTGAGAGAAATGCCACCGAAAATACGTTCTAAAACGCGAGAATCCGAAGTCCGTGTTTCAGGTTTGATGGGAACGGCGGCTGGTATCGAGGAGGAAGTCATAGAAAGTCCTTGTTGCGAGACCTAGTGGAGCGTCCACGATAAAAATTGGTTGCTGTAGTGCGATTAGCCCGTTAAACGCAAGGATAACACTTGTACTGTTATTGTGGCCTGCAAACCCAGATTTGGCCAGCAAGTCCTTGGAATTCTAAACTTAAGTGGAGTTCGCTCGACTCCTGTCTATGATGGAGGTATCTCAGTGTCCATTAAGGAAAACCATGACCGGAAAACAACCTGACCCACATAATGCCAGGATTCCCAGGAGCCAGCCTCAAACCGAACCGCTGCATCTGAGCGGGGTTTGGCGAATGGAAACCACCGAACAAGCAGACGCACTGCTCGCTGGAACGGCAGAGGGCTTTGTTTACCGCCGCGAAGGGCATCCGAATGCATCTTCATTAGCTGAAGCGTTGAGGGTCGTACACGATGCGGACGAATCGATCGTGACCGCTCAGGGGATGAGCGCCATTGCGATTGCGGCCATGGCCCTGCTCAAACCGGGCGATCGTGTGCTGTTAGGACAACCTCTTTATGGCCGGACGTCATTCTTTATCAAGAAGGACTTGGCACGATGGGGCATACTCTTTGAGGACGTCCAGGTGACAGACACAAACGCGTGGATTCAGGCCTTTCGCAAGCCAGCCAGAATGGTGATTATCGAGACCATTACCAATCCACGGCTGAACGTACCGGATATCGAATCGATCGCTCGAGTTGCCCATCAATACGGAGGACGAGCAACGTCGGAATCCGGTACGATCGTATTGGTCGACAACACGTTCGCAACTCCGGTGCTATGCCAGCCCTTGGCGCTCGGGGCTGACCTCGTCATGGAAAGTTTAAGCAAATTCGTATGTGGGCACGCGGACGCCATGCTTGGATTGTTGTGTGGACGCAAAGTGGTTTGGGATCGCATCCGCCAAACGATGGTTTCATTCGGAATGACTAGCAGCCCTCTCGACTGCTGGTTGACGCAACGCGGATTAGCGTCCTTGCCCGTACGAATGGCCCACGCGGCTTCTTCGGCTTTTGAGCTTGCGAAGGCCATCCAAGACCATCCAGCAATCGCTCTGCTAGACTATCCCGGTTTGCCCTCACATAGCGACCATGCGATCGCCAATAAGCAATTCAATGGCACCTTTGGTAATATGTTGACCTTAAAGTTGCGAGGCGGACTGAAGTCGGCTCAACGCTTTATCTCAGCAGTTGCATCGGACATTCCATTTTGTCCAACGCTGGGCGAAGCTCAGACGACACTCAGTCATCCCGTTTCTACTAGCCATCGGAGCTATAGCGCGGAGCATCTCAAGTCATTGGGAATCGACGGTGGAACGCTCCGTTTTTCCATAGGTTTGGAACCAAATGGCTGGTTGACAGAAAAGTTTTTAGCGGGCTTAAGCCAATCGATGTCGTAGCTCGCATATGACTAGGCTGTCACTCCTTGCGACATGGACCGCGATGCGGCAATACTTTTTACGAAACGCACTAAATATCATTGCATTGTTACACGTGGATGCTCTACCATTGGCGTCTGGGCGTTTCTTCCGTATCGTTTTTAAGAGGCTAGCTTGCGATGAAACTCAATTCGATTCTGCTACGGTTGCGAAAGACTTTTTCGAGGAGCCAAAGGTCGACTGTTCGCCGTCGATCTTCTATTCTCATAGTAGAGCGACTGGAGGATCGCAGGCTCTTTGCGGTCAGTATTCTCAACAACGCAGGGAATGGGTACTCGGCTCTGAGCTTCAATACAAGCGGCGGATACGTTCCACCAGATACCACCGGCGCCGCGGGCCCCTCGGCTTATGTGGAAACCGTCAACCAGTCACTAGCGATCTACCCCGTTAAAGGCACTGGGGCGAACCCAATCACGGATAGTTTGTCGCATTTCCTTTTCACCACCGGCGGTTTATCTCGTTCCGGCTCTGGACTCTCAGACCCAATTGTTGCGTACGACGAAAAAATTGAACGATTCATCGTCGGCGATCAGGATGTCAATTTCTCGACACATGTAAGCGCATTCGACCTAGCGGTATCAAGGACCAACGATCCAAAAAGCTTGACTGCGACCGACTGGGTGTTTTATAAGATAACTACAACTCAGGTGGGAGAAGACGCCGATTATCCGGGTAACTTCGGTTACAACGCGGATGCGTTTGTCTTCACCCTAAACATGTTTGCCGTTGCCGGCAGTTCGGGAACCAATCACGTGCAAGTTGTTTCGGTCAATGCCGCCGATCTTGCTGGTGCAATACCGACACCTCACGTCTTTTCAAACAACCTAGCAGACTTCTCTGTTCGTCCAACAACTATGCATGACGCGGTAGCTGGTGATCCGATGTGGCTTGTAACCGATCACGGCAACGGACTATCGATCGACGTCTATAAGATGACAAACGTCTTGACCTCTACGGCTGCTTTCCAAGGGACCAACCTAGCGGTTGCCTCGTATTCGCAGGCGGTTGCCCCCAAAAACCCTAATGGTACTTCCATCACCACCAACATTGATTCTCGCATCATGAAGGCAGCAGAGGCAAACAAGACCATCGTTGCCGCTCACACCGTAGCCATTTCTTCCACCCAAGACGTTGCTCAGTGGTATGCAATCGATGTAAGCGGCTCAACGCCAGTGCTCGCCCAACAAGGGCGAATCAACGCAGGCAACAACACCTACGTCACATACCCCGGCATCGACATAAATGCGGCCGGATCGATCGGCATGAGCTATATCCAATCCGGCAATGATACAACCACGGATTATATGTCGATGTGGGTTACTGGCCGACTGTCAAGCGATGCGGCGAGTACGATGGAAACGCCCGTGCGCGTTCCCAGCGGCACAGGACTCGCCAATTACACCGACTTTGCGAGCACGCACCGTCAAGGCGATTTGAGCGGTATCAATGTCGATCCCGTCGATGGGTCGTTCTGGGCGGTCAACGAGTTTGCAAACACTCAAGCGACCGCAAACTGGGGAACGGCCGTTGCGAACTTCCGGCCAAGCTTGCCTGCCAACTCGGCGGACCTCGCTGTGACGATGACTGGGCCATCATCCATCACGGCAGGTACCAACGCCACGTACACGCTCACTATGACAAACAATGGTCCTTTTGCAGCAACAGGAGTCGTGCTGACGAATACACTGCCAGCAGGCTCAACGTTTTCCTCGATGACTCAGACCATAGGTACAGATTTGTTCGTTTTAGGGATAACGGGTAGCACAGCGACCGAAACGGCATCCGCTAGCATAGCCTCTGGCAGCACCGACACCTTCGTCCTCATTGTCTCAGCGGCTACGAGTTTACTTGCGGGAGTGGACTTTTCGAACTCGGCTTCGGTGAGCAGCACCACCGTTGATTCCAACATCTTAAACAATTCAGTCGTTGTGACTGGATCCATTATCGGCCCAGAAGCGGACTTGTCCGTAACGAACACTGGTCCTGCCACGGCCAATGAAGGAGACCAAATTACCTTCACTGTGACTGTCACGAATCTTAGTACCACCACTTCCGCAACGGGTGTCGTTTTGAAAAACACTCTTGGAGCGAATCTGAGCTACCAATCCGCGACGACAACTTTAGGGACTTTCACTCAATCGGGAAGCATAGTTACGTTCAGCCTTGGTTCGCCTCTAAGCCCAGGTGTAACAGTTACGTTAACGGTAACCGCAAGGTCGACCGAGGATGGAACTTTGGCGAACACGGCCGTGGTCACTGCAACGTCGGCAGATTTAGTGGCGTTAAACAACAGTTCGACCGCCAGCACAGTAGTTGCTGAGCCACCCATTGTTGTTGTATTTAATCCGAACATTCCAACACTGAAAAGGCTTAGCAATTTCGCCGTAGCAACCTTTACTCACGCAAGCGGCGTCGAACCGACAAGCGCCTTCGTCGCAACCATTAATTGGGGTGATGGCACGCCGACCAGCGCGGGAACGATCACTCTCTCCGGAACGACTTACTCGGTGATCGGTTCCCATCGGTATTCTTCCTCAGGTACCCGCACGGTCACGACAACGGTAGTCGAGATGGGTGCAGCTGCAGAATTGTTACTGTCCAAGGTCGGTGACGAGGTGCCTGACCTTCCCATTCGTTATCTAGACCACGAAAACCATGGCCGTCCTACAATAAACAACGAAACGAACGAGTTCGTTAGGTTGGTAGGCTTGTACGTTTCTCAAGCCGCTAGAGCTACCGGCAATAACGCGAACAATGGTGGCGTTACTAGGGACCTTCTAGTCGCCAAACTTGCGTCGCTTCAAGCCAGGGGTTTGAGTGAAGGCAAGCCGCATCTAAACGGACTGATGTGGAAGTTGAGCTCGAAGTTCTCAACCATCGCAGAATCGCTCGACGTTTTGTTATTGATCCGAGATCTTGCGGATTAACTTTGAATGGATTGGGTTGGCGTCCGTTGACGGTCGTAAACAAATTGTTTTGATGAATAGTAAGGGTGAAATAGTAGTGATTCCAGAAGTGAGCCTCGCTACCGCTTTTTCTGGCGCCCGATACTCACTCGCTTGCGATACTGACCGTAAATGCTTTTTCGTCCTTACCGCAAATGCGGAAACAAAAAGGCTGCAGAATTTCTTGACCTCCATCAATTTCACGGGACAGATTCTTTGGCAACAGAAACGTGTTGGCAATGAAAAAAACTGGGGCTTAGGTCTCGATCCGTCCAGTGGCGCAGTGTGGGTCTTGCGATTCCGCAATTCCGATGCTAGCCCAAATTTGCTGGTCTTCGATTCCGGCGGTGAGTGCATTCAAAAACTATAGTCGACTATGACGAAGCTCTGCTACAACGCGAAGGTCGACTGGCCGATAAACGGTTGGGGAAATTCGATTTGGGCAGTGGGTTTTTTTTGGCGAAACAAATGCGAGTCAGGCGGAGTTGCAACTTCTTTATGCCGTCAGCGTGAAGGAATGAATTTCGCTAGCCTCACGGCCGCCACCGCGGCAAACTACTCGCGCCGTTCGTAGTAAGACTCGTTACCGTGCCGCCAACGGCCGCAACACGCCGAATGTTGAAAATCGTTTTGTTCCCGCTGATGACTTTCTGGGTAAACGCCAAGTCGACCCCGTCGGGCGACCAAGTTGGGAGGAGCTGGGTCGTGCCGTCGTATCCCTTGCCGGCGATGTATTGGGTCAGTTGCTTGGCGCTGGTGGCGTTCGGATTGATCGTCCAGATGTCGGCGTTATCGTGGTAGCCGACCTGGAGAATCCGGTTGAAAGCGATTCGACTGCCATCAGGTGACCAGGCCGGGTTTTGTCCGTAGGTGAGACCGAGGGAGGTCATGCCGACGACGGAATAGGTCGCCACGTCGATCACCCAGCCTTCACCCCAGACCCAGCGTGTCAGGGCAAGTTGGTCGCCAGCGGGCGACCAATCGTGTCGCGCCAGGTCCGCCTCATAGTCGCCCGAGACGCCCCAAAAATCGTCCCACAGCGGGCGACGAATCTCGTACACTGCGGTTGGCGTGCCGGCGACCGGGACGCCGTTGGTCCAAGCGATCTGGACGACGTACACGCTGCCGACGTACTCCGACGCGGTCGCGGCGAACGCGGTGAAAGAAAAGAAGGAGTCGTTCTTAGCCCACACCGGCGGGTAGCCATTGTGGCCAGCGGGATCATTGGTGAGCTGGACGGCGTTGCCGGCCTCGTTCACTCCGAACCATTGTTCAACGCCCGTTTGGCCGATGGCGCGGCTCTGAAGGAACCAGCGCGAGCCGTTGTGGCGCTGGAACGAGGGCTGCCCGGTCACGCTGGCCGCCACGCCGCTGCCGTCGCCTTTCATGCACCCCTGGTCTCCGGTGCCAAGCCGGAGAAAGTAGATGGTTCCGGGCGGGGGCGACGGAAGCGTTCCGACGCTCTTCTGCGCCATCGCCTCGGCACCGCCAAAAAGGATGGCGATCGCCATCAGGCCCTCGAGGATCCGGTTCCTCGGTCGGTAGAAAGACATATTCTATCTCCTGTGTCAGGAATGGTCAGCGATCAGGAAATAACTCCCGGTGCGCAGATCGAGCGACGACAGTCACACGCCGATCAGCGTCACGAGGATAACAGACGGTAGAAGCATCCGCAACATGCCATTCTGATCAGACCCTGTTTTCGGTTTCCAAAAGGAGTGCTCACACTACACACCGATTAGTTGATGAACAAATGCGCCCTCGGCACCAACGATCCACCGCAATAAATGAGCTGCGTCTCAATAGTGTTCGGCACGTAAGTTGCGTTCCGAAGGTTGCTTAGTTTTTAGAACAGCGGCCAGCGAATAAAATCGGCTGACGTTTTCAGCATTGGCAGC
>JAYVPJ010000158.1:0-16866 GCA_043757445.1 Pirellula sp.
GCAATTGTCGCATCGCAGATACCTTGTGCGGGTGTTGCCGACCGTCCGCGATTTGTAGGACTTCATCGTGCCGGTGTCGCATTGCTCACAACGGTCTAGGCTGCGCATGGAATGCCCCCTAGTCCCACGAAATGGCGGGATAACGCACTAATTCTTTTGCCGATGCTTGGGGCATGTAGACCCGCAACCCGTACCAATGATTGACGGGGGACCCGAAGCACCCGCGCGGGAGTGCATGCAATTGTATGGCTGTCAATGTTACGCGTCATGTGCTGCCTCCATTGATTGCGAGAACTGCCGCAACTCCGCATAACGTCGCCTGGCAACCGTATACAGCAATCTCGCAACATGCCTGCCAGCTCGCTCGTGGTCGCCTGTCATGTGGACAGCTAGGCCCATTGCCTGCCATCCCAATAACGAACCAAGAACCGATTCACGCGATACCTTGCCACGCCATTGCGGATTAGCTGGCTCGTGAGATTCGATTTGCTCCCATGAAGATTCGACGATGAGGATTCGAACGCGGAATGCCATTAGTCGCTCAACCTCCCGTGTGAACCGCTCACGCTCAACGCCGACGCACGCAACCAAGTCGGGTAGGCTCTTTCTCTCAACGCGGATTTCGTCGCAGCGCAGCAAGCCATAGTCGCCGGTCGCCAATCCTTGAGTGACCGTCTGCAATGGACTCAAGTCGAGTGGGTTTTGCTCCCTGGTATCGATAATACAAACCACCTGGGAAGGGTCCAGTTTTGCGGGTAGTTTCATGTCACCACCTTTTTGCATCCTGTACAAATGTCGCATGGGATGCACTCAAAGTTCTCGTATCCGTCGAATGTTGGCACCGCTAACAGCATGCCTTTGCATTGCGGACATGGCGGAAGGTCCGCTGAACGCTCGAGCATGGTTAGCAGTGCAGACTTATTAGGCTTGGCCAACTCAATGGCTTTAGGCAGTACGTTTTCGTTATTGGCTGCCAGCTTTAGCTTTCCAACTGATGATGGAATAAGCCTGGCACCCATCGCGTTCAACTCTTGAAGTAAATCGCCCACGTTCATAGCTCAACCTCGAATATTGGCGGCTCGGGTTGGTTAGGGGGGTTAGGTTTGTCACTTTCTGGCCCAAGCCCATATGCGTTACACGGGTCTGACTCTGTGTTGTCCCGCGGGAATGGAGTGAAACATAAGCCACCTAAACACCCTAACCCACCTTTTACCTCCCTGACTTGCCAGCGTTTAACCCCCTTGCCAGCGTTGTCGGATTGAATCTGCATTCCTTCGAGGGTTCGCCCTTGAAAGCTTCTAAGCTTGCCAGTGAAACGCTTTGCATGGAACTTGTCCCCGCAAATCTGGCTAGTGGCTTCCATCAAGGTCGGGCAAATCGGCGTTTCGTCTGGCTTGTGTCCCACTAGTCGCTCAATCTGTTTTGTGGTCAAGCCAGCTTTGTCGGGGTCGGCTTCAAGTAGTCCATAAATCAGTAACCGCAATAGCTCGGCTGATTCGTCATTCCCTTTTGCTGTATCACGCGTTTCGAGTGGGTCGCCTACCCCAGCCCAAACAAGCGAACCGCGGACGATAGCGGTCCAACTTTCGAAGCTTCCAAAATTGTCGCCTGATTGTTTCGGACAACCCTCAATAAAATACGCTCGCAAGATGGTCAACGCCGCTGTTGCTAATTCAGCCCGATACTCGGTAACGTGTGCGAGCAAATCAGGGTGTGCAAAGTCGCTTCGTTCCTCTGGGTTCTCTAGGTCGCTCTCCAGTCGAATCGGGATGACTCGGCGGGCTATGTCGCTTCCGAATGTCAGATTGTTTCCAGTCGCAATCCAAATGGTTCTAAGCGGTAGTTCGCCGGTCGACTTCGATTCACCCAACAATCGGTCTTGCCATGTTGTCGATGTCAACGCCGCGTCAAGGCTCGCTCCCCGTAATTGACAAGCCAAGTTATCAAAAAGAATCGAGGGCGTCGCTTCAATCGCCGCTGTAGTGATTGTTTTTCGTAATTCGTTTTCCTCGAGTGCAAACGGTCGCCTTGCTGCTCGCTTGCCGTACGCTATCAAGCTCGCGACGTCGCATAGCAGAGACTTGCCTGAACCGCGAATGTTTCCAGTCAACGCGAACAACGGAACGCAACCCGCAACGCATGGTCTGCCAATCATTGAAAGTGCCATCGACAACCATGCTGCTTTGTCCGCAACAGATGCAATCGGAAAATCTTGAATGACGTCAAGCAACTTGTTCGCGGCTCGCTTCGCATCGTCCTTTGTCGGCTCGTTCGGAATCGATGGAAACGACACTAGCGGACGATACAACAAACCCGTTGCATGGTCGTATCCTTCCGTTTGCAGTATCGAACCATCTTGGCGAATTGTTGGTGCTTGGATGATTCCAGATAGTGGACGAATTTTGCCGCCATAACAACCACGCAACCAAACAGCTTCGACGATATGTTTTGGCGGTGACGTCGCAACTAAAATTGGATTCCCTTTGCGGTCTGAACGCTCAACGACTAATTGGCAAGCTTCGGTTATTCGTTCTCGAACCAATGCCGCCGGTAGTTTCATCATACGCAACGAACCTACTGGAACATCCTTGCCATCGCATTCAACTGCTGAAACCAAACAACCTTGGCGTGTGTACACGTTTTCCAGTTTTCCAAGCTGGGTAACTACTTGTTCAGCAACGTCGTTTTCTTCGAGGGTACAAATAATACTTGGCTTGGCTGCTTGGTCGATTTCCATTGGGGTTTCGCGATAGTTTGAAGGCATTCGAATTTTGCCCCAATCGCTCGGCAACGCGTCGCGAAGATAACCACTTGAACCGGGCTGCTTGAATGCGTCGGCCAGTTTGTGGCGAATCTGATATTCGGTCCAAGGCGGAACACATCGCGGATTGTACTCGCGTGAAAACAATGAATAGGCTTCCTCTGTTTCCAATAAGAAGCCCTTCATCAAAACGCATGCCACTGCAAAGGCTGCATTGCTTCCGCCTTGCCCCTGAATCGCGGGTGGCATTGTCGCTATGTACTTGGCGGCCCGTTCCAGCAATGGCGTGCTCTGTTGAAAATCTTGGAACGCTTCCGGCAGTCCATTGGGTTGCGGGAAGTATTTTTCTTTTAACCAAACCAGCTCATTGTCACAAAAACTAATTGGGTTGCTTCCAATAGCGTCGCCGGTGATCGTAAAAAAAACACCGTGAGAAAACACCTCGACTGCCGGTCGTTTTTCTCCAAAGCGTTCCACTTCCGGTCCAAATTCGTCGTACTCAAGTCGGCATTTACTTAGCTTGCCTGCGGTCGTTTTGCAAATCAACTTCAATCCGGTTTGACTTGGTGAAACCTCCGCGTATGTCGGGAACCTTTGGACAATTTCCGCAGCCCAACTGGTTAGCGTTCCACTCTCTGGATTGCGACATGCGTCTAGGTCGATACCGATAAGCGAATCGTTTAGCGAGAATTCAAACCCAATACCGCTGAATTTGTGGGAAGCGTCCCTGCATTGTTCAAATGTGGTCCACGTGTTTGAATCGTTATTTTTTGCGTTTGCTCCGTTGCATTGTTTCGGAACCTTGGTGAACTTGCCTTGATCGTTCTTCTCGAGCGACCAGCAAACCCATTGCGGTAGGCTTGTTAACTCAAACGGTATTTGATTGGCGTCGTGTGCCATGGTAAGATTCCATTAGAAGATTTAGAAGATGCCCGGTTTGCCGCCGGGTGTTTTCGTTTCTAGCGAGTTAGCCGAAAACCTTCGGAACGTCGGCATCGATACGACGATTACGAACGGTAGATTTTGTCTTAGGTGCAACCACTTGTTGCGAACCGGTTAGCAATGCGTCCAGAGACTCTGGCAGAATATTCCAGTACGGTCGCGTGCTTGTGCTCGTGTTGACGGCTCGCAGCTTGCCTTGCTGAATCAGCGTCCGAATCTTGAGAAGTGACCAGCCCGTCCGTTTTCGGACGTCGGTTGTTTTGAGAAGTGCTGGCATGAAAAAACCCTTTGCTTGAGTGATCGATTAACGACTGTCAAGCAAAAGGTAAGCACAAAAAACGCTATGAAAATACACTAAGAATCTGATTCAACATTATTCAACATCTTCAACATTATTCAACATCCAGCTCGGGTTCACCCCTCGATTTTAGGTATTCGTTCACTTCGTCGACGTAGAAAACTTGCGGCTTCTGAATTTCACTGATCGGCTTTGGGAAATCAGGCCTCTTGTTTAGCATTGAGGAACTGCATTTCAGCTTTTTGGTTAAATCTGGACGTCTTATAACTGATCGCTTTTTCATGACGGAATTAAATTCCATTAGTTCCACGTCTGCAATATGCGCAAGCGCCTTTACGGCTCGATTAAAATCACCCTCGTTGTCCTGGAAATACGCCGACATTTCTGCCGCGTAGTACATGATTCCATACACTCGATCTAGTTCGCGACGTAGTGCGGTCCTTGGCATTAGTCCAATCCGCAAGGCGTTGAAATCCTTAGTTTCCGTAAGTGCCCTCTCCCCGAATATAGTGGCTTCCGAAACGAACACCGCAATCGCTTTTTTTAGTAAATCCCCGTGCTCGCTGAAACCTTCGGAAGCCATGTAACCGGCCACACGGTCCACGATGCTTGGCGTCCTGAAATCAATTGGCGTAATCAATTCGCGAATCGGCTTTAGCCAGCCAGCGACGCCAAGAGAATGCAAGTCGTGTACTCGAAATGTTTCCTCCCACCGGCCAAACTTAACGTAAAGCATTAGCTGCTCATCGATCACTTGGCACCTCGATACCATTTTCGAACATGGTCGCAAACCTTCTTTAGCCGATCGTCTGGTATCGCAACCGTATAGCGTCCGGACATATCGCGTTCATTGACGACGTGGCCCATGATGTAGCTCACAGCTCGGTATTCGAGAGTCTCGGCACCGACAGTTTGAAATGCCCGGCGCAGGTCGTAGAACGTCCCCTTAGTTACCCCTGCTTCTCTGCGTGTTTGCAGGAACGCTTTGGATATGCTGTCCATCGAATCGCGTACCCATGCTTGCCCGTGTGAAGTCCAGAAAAGTCGATCAGCAGTATCGCTACACGGACTAGGACGGCGCGATAGCCAATCCTTGATCGCAGCTTTTGTTTCCGGCCATAGAACGAATCGTCGTGGAGCACCGGTCTTGCCGCGATTGGTGTCGATCCAAACTTCTTTTGCATCCAAGTCTGGGAAGTCTTCAAGCGTTAGATTCGAGATGTCCGTTGAACCCATACCCGCATTGATGCCCAACAGGATAATCGGCTTAAAACCGACGCTCGCAGCATCGACTATCTTCCGCAGTTCGGTCGGCACCAACAAGGAACGCCCAGACTTCGCCCTAGCCACTCTGGATTGCTTTGCGGTAATCGGATTGAATTCTTTTGCCCAACGCACCGTTGGTATCAAATTGGAGTCTACGCACCAATTAAAGAATGCCCGCAGACGGCGAATATCGTTGGCCACGGTTGTTGCAGACCTGCGATCCACATGAATGCCCTTCAATCCGCCTCGGATCTCAACGGTACGTTCCACTGGTTCAAATAGCTTTTGTTTCAGTGAAGCGAAATCGAGCGGCTCAAGACTTTCAGGTTTGCATTTAGCGCCCAGTATGCCTATTGCCCGGTCGATTGTCTTCCTCGCGGAGTCGAGAGAACTTTGGACAATTTCCCCGGACGACACCCGGACGACACCCGCCGCGTAGTACAGATTGCCAAGTTCCGCCATAGTCGGCTTGCCATCGTTCTTCGGAACTGGCCTCCCCGCTAGCAGGTAGTCTTTCTCATCGACCCACCGAACCAATGCGGCATCCATTTCCGTTCCGAAATAATGCTGCTTCCCTTTGATTTTCTTGGTCCATTGACCGTTTCTATGAAGGAATAATGGACAATCTTTTGGCTTCGTTTGCATGGACGTACTCCGCTATGAGGATTGGGAATTGACCCTCATATAGTAGCTAGCGGGTGTCGTAACGGGTGTCGTCACTATAAAAAACCAATGAGAACGCTGGGGCTCGAACCCAGGACCCAGGGATTAAAAGTCCCTTGCTCTACCAACTGAGCTACGCTCTCATTCTTCAGAATCGACCACCGAATCAACTTGCCGTTGTTCCGCAATCTCTCTCAAAGGAATACGATGATGGTACCAAGGTCACCGAAATTTTGAAGGGGTTCGTTTATATGCTTTCTTTTTCATCCAATTCTCCCCGTTCCTTTACCCCCAATATGGATGTGGACACAAAACACCTAAAAAACCAGCGTTTTTGGCTTTCTTTCGCTTTGCTAATCCTTATTTTTGTAGAGCCACCTTCCCTCGCCCCGCACGCTTTTGCCGGTGCAACTGGCTCCAATTGGGTCGTCGTCGTAAATGGAGAATCCATTAACTCCCGTTCCATCGCCAATCTTTACTGCTCGGCCCGAAATATTCCAAGCCGCAATGCAATCGTTCTGAAGGGTGTTCCCGAATCGGACCAGATTTCCGTAGACCAATTTCGAGAACTGATTTTGGGCCCTGTCCTTAAGGAAATAGAAACCAGAGGGCTCGCCCCCCATATTCAAGGCATTGCTTACTCGTCCGATTTTCCAACCGCCATCAGCCTTGGTTCCGATATGGATGCACTGCAGAACAAGTCACCTTATATGACGTCCGTGGGGTCTATCAACGGCCTAACCTATTTGTTCCGATTTGTACTCGCAAAAAACCCAAGTTACCTTGGATTCGAAAGCAATCTCTATTGTGCTCGGCCCGTCAAAGACTTACTCCGACCACTGCTGGCCTCTCCGGATCAAGCCAAACAATTTTCCGACTTCATCGCACAAGCAAAACACGCCGATGCAGCTGCGATGCTCGATAACTTTGGCGGAACCATCGACAAAAATTGCGTCTACCCGATGCTGTATCTGGCTGCTCAACAATGGGCTCTCGCGGGCGACGCCAAACAAGCTATTCGTCATATTGAGCAATCCATTCAAGCAGGTTGGACATATCGCGACTATATCCTAAACGATCCCGCTTTCGCTGGCTTGCTGGACGACAAAGACTTCAAGCGAATTACTAAGCGCTGTAGCGATCAGCCTTCGGACTATCTTGCATCGCGAGGATTCGACGCCCGATCATTTTACATGCCAAGCACGCTCGGCAGCAGCGATCCTAAACAGGGTGTTTCGTATATGTTGTCGACAGTCCTCGCAGTCACTCGCGATCTTGGGATCACCCCAACCGAAGCGAAAAAGAATTTAAAAACGTCTATCGCCGCCGACTACCGTCACCCTAAGGGGTCGTTTCTCTATGCCAAGACCGAAGACGTTCGTACCAAGACACGAGAGCCCAACTTTGCCATGGCAATCAGTAAGCTTCAAACACGTGGAATGAAAGCCAGAATCATTACACAAGATCTCCCGCCACGTGGCGAAGAGTGTTCCGGGGTGATGCTCGGCACCCCACAGTTTTCATGGAACCAAAGCGGAAGCAAACTGTTGCCCGGGTCCATTGCAGACAATCTAACTAGCTTTGGTGGCGCAATGACCACAAGCGATCAAACCAAAGCAACGGAGCTTATCAGATTTGGCGCGGCCGCAAGCAGCGGCGCTGTTACGGAGCCTTACTCCATTCAAAACAAGTTTCCGCATCCGATGATCCACGTCCATTATGTCGATGGACTTACCGTGGCCGAAGCGTTTTATAGTTCGGTACTATGCCCTTACCAGCTACTTATCATTGGTGATCCCTTGTGCCAACCGTATTGCAACCCACCTCGGTTCACTATCGAAAGCAAGAGCGATGCGGTCTTGGACAAGCAACCTTGGATGGCTACGCTTCAAGTCGACGAATCGAAAGAGGCTACCGAACCCGAACTCATGCAGTTGTTGGTGAATGGCGTGTTGCGCAGTCAATCGCCGTTTGACAATCAGATCCGTTTGTTATTCGATAATTCCGAGCCTGGCGCGCATGAAATTCGATTCTTAACCAAGGCCGCTAAACCGATCGAGCAGCGTTACGAACAGTCTATCTGGCTATCCCTCGGGAAAGAGAATGAACAACTCACGCTGGAAGCTCCGAAGATTTGGAAACTGAGCGATGATAAACCGCTAGTGATTTCGGTTGTACACGCATCCGAACCGGTCGAAGTGAAAATACTACATGACTTCGAAGAGGTAGGTACCGTCCCTGTCGGCCAGACCTCGTTGACGCTATCACCGAATCAAGTGGGTTACGGTCCCGTCCGACTGCAGGCGGAGCGAAAGCTGACCAATGGAAAGGCCGTGCGCAGCTTACCTATCGTGATTCAAATGGATCCTTAGGCGTTCAGCAGGCTAAAAAACTACTAACTTGCTTAAGTTCGGCGATGGGTGGCACGCTCAGAGGCTGTGATTTTTTTGAATCCGCAGAAAGTACCCATCACGCTCCGCGTGATGATGCCTCAAAAACCAAAGGCTTTTGGACTGCGGAAATCACACGGAGTGTGATTGGTACTATAAAATCACAGCCTCTCAGAGCGATGGCGATAGGCGTCGTATCCATGACAAAGGTTGACTGGCTATTCACACGCCCTTCGTACCTCAGAGCGTGCCACCCACACTGTTGCTGGTAGACTTCGGCCTTCCGCTCGAATAACTACAAATCCATTAACGGAAAATCCGCGTCGCCGAACTTTTCGACGTTAACACCCATCCGATTCATCACTGACATGTACAGACTGCAGAGCTTGCGTTCGCCATCCGGCCGTTGTTCGAAATCCAGAACGCGACCGGTCTTGAGTTGACCATTCAGACCTCCGGCGGTCAACAAGGGTACCTTCTGGGAGTTGTGAGCGCTACCGGACCACATGTTGTTGATGAACATGATGCATGAATGATCTAGTACCGTACCGTCCCCTTCTTGCATCCCGTCCAACTTGCTTGCTAGATAAGCGAACTGACTGCAATAGTACCTTGAAATGCGTTCGAATTCGTCCGAACGATCGTTGTGCGAGGCCGAATGATGCGCGTTTCTTGCATCTAAAAATGGATAGAACAAGCCTGAGATATCGCGACACAACAACAGCGTCGCAATCCGAGTTTTATCTGTTTGAAATGCCAGAGCAACAATATCGCACATCAACCGCATGTGATCGCGTATGTCTTCAGGGAGTCCATTGTCGGGGCGAGGCATGCTGGCCATCGCGTGCGAATTGCCATCCACTCGTGCCTTTGCCTTTTCCTGCGCATTGCGTTGTTGTTCGATTCTTTGTTCTACTTCTCGCACACTTGAAAGATACTCATCCAGTTTTCGGCGGTCATCCAAACTGGCTTGACGACGCAATTCCGAAGCATGCCCTCCAACGCGGTCGAGCACGCTTTGATTGCGTCGCGCGCCGCGGTTTTCAAAGAGGCTATCGAACGCCAACGCCGGATAGACTTCCATAGGGACAGGCGACGTCGCATTCTGCCAAGAAATATGCGAACTATATGCCATTGAAAAGTTGGTTTCGTGGTAACCAGTTACCGGTTGTTCGCATCCGAGTACTAAGCTCGATTGAATTGTCTCACTACCGATCCGGTTCGCCAGCAATTGATCGACGCTGATACCGCCACCTAGCTCGGCTCCCTTTTTTAAGGATGCGCCGGAAAGTATGTTTCCCGTCTGACCTGGATGGATGCCGACTCCCGTTGCGTTCTTGTTGAATAAGCCATTGATCACGTTCAACTTGGTCGACAACGGTTCGAGGGGAGCGAGCGATTTGCCAAGCACCATTGGCTGATTCGGTTCCTCAGCGTTTGGTTTTGCCCACCAATGATCCGGATTGACTCCGCAGGCCATGAACAACACACCGAAACGTTTAGGAAACTGTGGCGATTCGATGCTGTTTGTTGGCTCTTCGCCCCAGACAGGAAGCGACTGCAACCAAGGCAAGGTCATTGAAACGCCAGCTCCTTGGAGCAGAACTCGCCTAGACAATCTAGCGTTATTCACTCTCGCGTTATTCGCCATCATTCGTTTCCTTTTCGTTCGTTCCGCGTTTTTCCAAGAATTGGGGGGCCAGGACTATGGCCTTGATCATCGCATCAAATCGATGCTCTTCGGAAATCAAATCGTCTCGCATCTTTCCGATAAGTAAATCATCGGACAGTCGCAATGTCCGACCAATCGCAAAAGCCAACAGTTTACGACAAAGGTTCTCGGTGAAATCCGACTGGCGACTTTTCATCAGGTACTCGCGTAGCCCGTCAACGCCGTTACCTGCACTTCCATTTGGAAAAACTGCAGAGTCATCAATCGGCTTTTCGCCGAGGTCATGGATGCGATATTCTCCGATAGGTCCGTAACTTTCGAAAGCCAGTCCTATCGAATCGAATCGGTCGTGACAAACGGCGCAGCTCTCATGCTGCCGATGTTTTTCCAATGCCTGTCTCAACGTCAAGTCACCTAATCTCGATTCATCTACTGGCAACTCAGGTACGCCTGGTGGAGGAGGCGGTATTTGCTCTCCCAAAAGACGACGCACGACCCAATATCCGCGTTTGACGGGACTCGTTCTTAAGCCTGGAGCGTTTTGTGTCATGAACACAGCCATCGGCAACAACCCACCTCGTTGAGTATGGGGCAGCTCAGACACTTTCTGCCATTCTGAAAAATCTAGGTTGTCGTCGGTCGTAATGCCGTAGTGCTTGGCCAGTTCCGCATTGACAAACGTATGTTTGGCATCCATGCAACTTTTGATGGATCTATTCTGCTGGATCAAGTCCACCAGGAACCGAATCGGCTCTTGGTACATGGCATCTCGCAAAGAATCCGTGAACTGAGGAAATCGAACTCGATCGACGCTGTTGTGCTCTTGGAATCTTTGGAAGTCTAACCATTGCGAGCCAAATTCGATTGCCAATCCACGTACTCGATCATCGCGTAGCATTCGTTCGACCTCTCCAATCAAGACGCTTGGCTCTCTCAAACTCCCGTCGGAGGCTTTGGATAGAAGGTGCCCGTCGGGCATACTGGACCAAAGGAAGTAGCTTAAGCGATTGGCGAGTTCCAGATCACTTAGCGGACGTCGTACTGCAGACTGAGAACTTAAATCGACTCGATAGCAGAATTCGGGGGACATGAGTACGGAAACCAACATGTCTTGTATAGCCTCCTCATGGGAGAGCCTATCGATTTCCCGAAGCGACCTATAGTATTGTTTCATCTCTTGGCGATGACTCGAGGTCAATCCGCCCCGATAGGCTCGTTCTGCAAACCGTTCGATGGCGTCGACGTTTATCATTTCGGCATTGATCCGCGATTGTTCGACCCAACGAATCTGTTCGTCGATCTTTTGAAAAAAGTCGGTGATGGCTTGGAGGTGATCGCTCATGGCGGACATCCGCTCAGCTTTTGCGAGATATAGATCCGAAAGTCTCTTGACCATTTCTGCCGAGATCGCGTCCTTGTTCTCGGGCCTAGCAAAATCGAACTCGGCGTTGCGAAGAAAATTGTGATCGGTGCGTTCGAACCAAAGGAAGCCTTGGTATTGTCGAATCGGAGCCGCCGTTACAAAATCGAGTTCTTGCCAAAGTTGGTTCAGTTCAAGTAGTTCCATGTCGTTAAGGATCATTTCGCAGAGTGGCTGATCGTCGCGAAAATAGCCCATCATGCTATGGAAGCCAGCACTTAGAAGCCTTCCTTTTTCCTGCTTTTCTCTGAGCACACTCAAATAGTCTCGTCCACGTTCGGCGACGAAGAATGCGTCCGGGAATACGTTACAAAAAAGCTCAAGGTCGCGATGGAATGCTTTCTGCAAATCATCGTCAATTGGAGTTCTTAAGACATCGGCGATATCGGAGGGAAGCTTGTCAGGGGCGATGGCACGAAGAGTCTCCGGCATGAACGATCGCCGATGTTTCGATGACTGTCGATTCTTCCATAATACAAACGCTTGAGCTCCATCGTGTATGCCTTTTAGTTTCAGGTTGAATTTGGGCTCGAGTTGACTGCGAACAGCGACAATAAAATCTCTAAGAGATTCGCATTCGCGTCGAACGGCCAATTCGTTTTGGTTTGGCAATTCAAGCCAACGTCGTCGAACCTCTGCGAGTGGACCATTCTTGGTTGACTCGGAGTCCTTGTCATTCTGTACTGCGTCATTCAATACTGCGAACACGGAAGTCAAGTAGCGCAAACTGATTCGGTATTGCAATGCAAAGGTTGCGAGGGAGACTCCTTTTCCAGATGCGTCCGCGATTCTTGCCTTCCAGGCTGCATGAAGATAGTCGGCGATGTCGATCGGTTGTTTGTTATAAAAGTTGACGATGCGTTGAACGCAAAATTTGTCGCGATCGGTATCGGTGACGACGGGATGGGGAGCGAAAGTAATTCCAGTGGGTGTTAAAACCAAATGGTTTGATATCTCGCGAGAAGCAGCCAAGTATTTGTTAAGAAGGGCTGGGGACATTGCCAGCGATTCACCCGAGTTGTCGAATCCTGCTTCATTGGCTGGATCGACGGGGAACTCACGAGCGGGACGCAAATCGATTCCAGTTAAGTCTCTGATGGTGTAGTTATACTCGGCTTTACTGAGCCGACGTACACTTACGATGCCAGGGTCGCCGGCCAATCGAACTGCTTCTTCGCGCCGAGTAAGACGAACGAGCTGAGTAAAAGCCAGTCGGTCCTCTTCCATGGGACGGGAGGATGCCTCCTTGGGAGGCATATTGCCACTAGCAACCCTGCGTTCGATCTCCTTCCAGACTGTGAATCTGTCGGAGAGGGACTTTCGATTTTCGAATGCTGACAGATCCAATTTTCCGTCCGGAGCCGTGCCGCTATGGCATTCCATGCAGTAGTTCTTGAGGAAGGGACGAATCCTCGATTCAAAAGAGTCCTCGGCGTTCACTAGCATTCCTGCCATATTGAAACAACAAATCCACGCTATGAGCGGTGCGGATCCAAAACGCAATATAGAAACAGATTTGACACGGGCTTGCATTCGTTAACTGGTGGTAGGAAGGAGTTGGATCGGTGGGAAACGCGTAGTAAGGTTGTAGGCAAGCGTGTTGTTAAGCGAGCAGGAGGCTGAAATCTACCAGCAACAAAGTGGGTGTAACGCTCTGAGGTACGGGTGGCACGCTCTGAGGTACGAAGGGCGTGTGAATAGCCAATCAACCTTTGCGACGGACACCACGCTCATCGCTATCGCTCTGAGAGGCTGTGATTTTCTGGAAACGCTCCGAATCATTTTAGATCTTCGAACTTTAATTGCATCAGCTAGTGCGAGTCGCGGAGCGACTCGCCCACATAAAATCACAGCCTCCGAGCATGACACCCATAGATTAGGAACTTCATAAACTGCAGCTCGCCATTCGGCACTCTTCGATTTTAGCCTAAGTTGTTTGCTGCAACATAATTCCCGAAGCCGATTTCGAGATAATCTCTGCGCATAGTCTCTGCGGCGGTCTGCAACCGAGCAACAAGAGCTTGACCAATCCATAGACCTAGTCAGAATGTGTTTAACGAGATACTGACATATCCCCCTACGACTTCCAGAACCTTTTCCATGTTCATTGCACAGATGACCGCCGTTGATTCGCAAGGCAACTCGATCTTATCCATTTTGTGGTGGTTGTTACCTTTGACTGTCGCGATTATTTGGATCGCATGGTTTTTTCGGGCCAACAAAGGCCAATCCAATCGCGCTCGAACCAACAACTCGGGACCGGCGGTAAAATCAAAGGGACACCGAAAGAGTTCTGCATCGAACGTCAGTACAGATGCAGTTTTGACGAAAACGGAAACGTTCGAATCGAGTCCAGCACGGACTCCCAGCAAAAAGAAAAAGAAAAAGGAAAAAAACAAAGGTATTCGGAAGGACAAACCTACTCTTCCGACCTCGATTGAATCTGAGGCAGTGTCGCCATCGAAGAAGGCCAGCGACAAGAGTACGGAGGCCCAAAGGCCTGTTGTACAAGCTGCAATTGCCGTTTCTCAGCCGGTGACCGAACCGAAGCCAAGCAATGCCATTTTTGAGCCGCTTCGCCAAGTTCGAAAAGAACGCCGAAGGTCGCCGGTGGAAGACACCACCGACAACAATTTAATGAGGAATGAATCAAGAACAAGAGAGAACGATGCTTTCAATCAGATATTCGGAGGCAAGTTCGAAAGGATCGTTCCTAAGGCGACCATACGGTCCGTTCCAAACCGTTGGCCAGTATCTGCGACTCCGCAGGTTAAGAGTTCTGAGACCATCACTCCAAAACCACAACGCGTCACACCGCCCGCTGCTTCAAACACGATTACTCCCAATGTCCCGCCGGAGCCAGCACCTGCAAATGGATTGAAGAGTTTTGTGTCGAAGGTAAAGAGTTCAACGGATTCGGAGGGTTAAACGATCATTCGGCGTTTGAGTTCTGCATCTAGCGTGTCGAGGAATTGATCGGTCGTTTCCCATTTTTGCTCTTTGCCGATGAGGACCGCAAGGTCCTTAGTCATGTGTCCCGCTTCAACCGACTCGACACAGACTCTTTCAATGGTGTTAGCAAAGGCAACTACATCCGGTGTACCATCGACATCGCCTCGACGAATCAGTCCACGAGTCCATGCGAAGATAGACGCGATAGGATTGGTCGACGTTGGCTTGCCGGCTTGATGGTCGCGATAGTGCCTTGTGACCGTACCGTGCGCCGCTTCGGCTTCGAATGATGTTCCATCTGGCGACATGAGCACCGAGGTCATCAGTCCAAGTGAACCGTACCCCTGCGCAACGGTATCCGACTGCACGTCACCATCGTAATTCTTGCAAGCCCACAAATAGCCACCGCTCCATTTCAAATTGGCCGCAACCATATCGTCAATCAATCGGTGCTCGTACGTCAGACCAGCTGCCGCGTATTTATCCGCGTAGCTTGCGTCGAATATTTCTTGAAAGAGATTTTTGAACCGACCATCGTATGTTTTGAGGATGGTGTTCTTGGTCGAAAGGTAGACAGGATATTTTCTTGAGAGCCCGTAAATGAATACTGAATGCGCAAAACCGGTTATGGATTCGTCGGTGTTGTACATAGCCATAGCGACACCAGAGCCTTCGGACTTGAAGACCTCTTTCTCAATCACAGGTCCACCATCCGCCGGAACGAATGTTAGTTTGACGGTCCCTTTGCCCGGGAATCGGAACTCGCTAGCCCGGTACTGGTCACCAAATGCATGACGAGCCACAACGACGGGTTTGTCCCAATGGCCGACAAGACGGGGTACGTTTTTGCAAATGATCGGTTCGCGAAAGATCGTTCCATTCAATATATTTCGAATCGTACCGTTAGGGCTTCGCAACATGTCAGGCGAACCGAATTCTTTGACTCGTGACTCATCGTGTGTAATGGTTGCGCACTTCACCGCTACACCATATTTTTTGGTTGCATTGGCCGAATCGACCGTGATCTGATCTTTTGTTGAATCCCGACTTTGAATGCTAAGGTCAAAATACTTGAGGTCGATGTCAAGGTAAGGGTAGATCAGTTTTTCCTTGATTTTCGACCAGATAATTCGTGTCATCTCGTCGCCGTCCATCTCGACTACGGGATTTTTCACTTTGATTTTTGCCATCAAGAATTGCCTTCAAATGCTGTGTTTTTGGAAATCAGAACTCAACCCGCTGGCCGCTTGCGTGCCACCTACCACTTCTGTTTTCTCCAAGTTCTGAGGAGCGGGAGGAATTATGCCTTAATCGCAGGTAATCCGCCAGAGTTGCTGCGTTCGTTAATTTTGCCTTTTTCTCAGTTGGCTCGAAACCATTGGCAGTCTCAAGGGTTCGAGCCGCTTCGGATTGGAAATTGCGATTCGAAATGATCGTTTAAACACTGTCGCAAATCTTTTTTCTTACGGGCTACGATTGGCCTGCGACGCGTTCCAATGTCCGGTAGCATAGGTAGCATGCTACATCATTCCATTGCTGTTTGAATTAAGTAGTCAGCGTGGCAACTACAAACTGCAATCTTGATTGATGATTAAGTTCCTACATTAAAAGGCGGAGTATTTTTATGCTACTTGCGAAACAATTAACATGGGCGTTTTGTGGACTGCTAGTCTGTGCGTCGACGGCAGAAATAGGCTATGCGCAGGGCGGGGGTGGTAGAGGTGGATTCGGTGGCGGACAACAAACGCGTGCGCGGTTTGAGCTCGCCACACTTTCGGAGGTTCAATCAGAGCTGAAATTGAACGATGAACATAAGAAACTCGCATCGGACCAACTTGCCAAGCAACGTGAAAAGCGTGCATCCTTGATGCCAGCTGGTGGTGGCGGTGGTGGTGGTGGTGGTGGAACAAATGGCACGGTTGGGCAGACCAATAACGGCGGCGCCGGCGGCAACAACAACCACGGTATCGGCGGCGGCACCGGCGGAACATCGGGAATCCCAAATGGAAGCGTCAGTACCGAAGGCGGTGGTGGTGGCGGCGGTTACGGACTTGTCACAAATGGCGGCGGTGGAGCTGGTGCCGCTGGAAGTGATTGGGATTCTACCCACGGCGCGGGCGGGGGTGGCGGAGGAACGGGAGACTCAAGTTCAAACACCCCGCAAACCTCTGGAGCCGGAGGTTTATATGGAGCTGGTGGCGGTGGATCCGCCGCTGACTCAGCGGATACTGGCGGTCCCGGTGCCCAAGGCCTTATCGTCATTCAATACTAGGCTATGCGTTGGCGCGGGCGTCGTGCTTTTTGATGTTTAGTAAAGACGCCATTCTGCACGTCGCGTCCACCAAAAGTATCGCGGTTTATTGACGACACCATGTGGATTAGACGGACCGGAACTGCTATTGGAATAGTCGAACAAAAATACTCCGAGGCGCCGCCACTCGTGCCTTGTAGCAAAGGGTTGAACCTTCCCGAGTAAATCCTTGCGAGGTTAAGGTCAGCGGC
>JAYVPJ010000159.1:0-16798 GCA_043757445.1 Pirellula sp.
GACAAAGAGGAGCAGAAAGAGCGAAATCTTACAGAGAAAGAGCGGAAAGAACGCGACCTGGCCATGACCGCCAAATGGAACGACGGTTTGGAACTTCAAACAAAAAACAAACACTTTAGAACGCACATTGGAGGGCGCGTCCAATTTGATACAGCTTGGTTTGATGTACCTCAAAATGTCAATCAAAACATCAACGTTCCGTACGGCGATGGCGCAGACTTTCGACGCGCAAGGATTCGGCTTGATGGAACCCTTTACGAAGTTCACGAATTCGCCGCCGAGTTCGATTTCGTCAATTCAGCCCGCATTCGAAACCAACCGGGCGCTACCAATTTTTTTGATGAGACATTGACATCGCCAACCGACCTTTGGTGGACGATCAAAGAGTTGCCTATGGTCGGCAACCTGCGGATTGGAAATCAAAAAGAACAAATTGGCTTTGAGCACATTGTCAGTAGTCGGCACCTGCCATTCATGGAACGATCTTTCAACCAGGACGCATTCTATGGTGGACTATTCAACGGCTTCCAACAGGGAGTCTCGATATTCAATACGTATGGAAATGAAGTGGGCGTTTGGAACCTCGGATTATACAAGCCGACCAGCAATGTATTTAGCAATTCCACGGGTGATGGTGACTATTCCATCACCGGACGCGTGACGCGACTATTGGCATATGAGAACGATGGAAAACAGCTCTTGCATCTTGGAGTGTCAGGTCGTCAGAGTTCGGCGGTTTCGCAGGCGGGTGTGCCTGGAAGATTTCAAACGTTTCGAGCGCGCGATGCGGTCCGTTCGGGTTTGTCGGCGGGTTGGCCGACGCCAGCTGGAATCACCGTCACAGGGGATGACCAACAAACCGCCAATGGGGAACTTGTCGGCGTCTTGGGCTCATTTACATTTCAATCCGAATACCTGATCAATGCCTTGCAAGATGCAAGCGCGACCGTGGGGGGCCCGACGACCAATCTTGTTTACCACGGAGGGTATGTTCAAGCACTCTATTTTCTAACGGGTGAGCACGACCACTACAACAAGAAGACCGGTGCGTTTGAAAGGTTGAGGCCACACACTCAATTCTTTAAACCAAACAAAGGCTATGGCGGAATTACCGGTATGGGTGCTTGGCAAGTGGGAGTTCGTTACAACCATCTCGACTTGAACGACCAAGGAATCAACGGCGGTATCCTCGATAACTGGACGGTTGGCGTAAATTGGTTTTGGAACCCCAATGTAAAGTGGCAATTCAACTACATGACTACCGAACGAGACGTAGCGGCCGTGACAAGCCCAAGTGTCTCGCCTGGCAGCGGCCGTATCCATGGCTTTGGAACACGACTCGCCTTTGATTTTTGATCCATAGTAGAACGATTGTCTCAATCGTTCCCTCTCTGCGTCTCGGCGGTATTGCAGCAAACTGCCTCAATTCGTTGGATTTGCGATTGCGCAGCGATTGTACTAAATTCTAAACAGTTGGGGACAACGTTCCTATCCCTGCAAACGTCCCAGGTCAACATTGAAATACTCATTGCCTCGCGATCGTATGCCTTCGCAAAACCGTTGGATGATTATCTGATACGCGCGCCGTACCAGCACACAGCTGTCGACCAACCAGACAATCAATGCTCCAACCAACACCAATATTTCGCCAACATCCGTTTAGAGTGTCCGTTATGATGTGTTTTCCCGCGACTTGATTCTCTTGATTTTCGACGATCGCTACATCTCAGCAGGCATGATTTCATGGACAAATGCAGACTTACCCTGACCTATTTCCCGTTGTCGACCTATTTCGCGGTGTTGTTTGCTTTCGCATGGCAAACCCATTGCAACAGCTTGGCATTTGCCAAAGCACCACAAGAGTCGACGCGTACGTTTCGGTCAGGAGCCATCGCCCTAGATATCACTCCAACCACGCCGACATCTATCATTGCAGGCGGCTTCCTCGAAGGTAAATCCACGCAGATTCACGACCGGCTTTACGTTCGTGCAATCGTGCTGGATGATTCCCAAACAAAAATTGCTTTGGTCGTGGTCGATACCTGCATGATGACCCAATCGCTCATCGATGTCGCAAAGCAACTGGCAAGCCAACGCTGCGGAATTGCCATGGACCATATGATGGTTTCTGCAACCCACACGCATTCTGCACCTGCAGCCATGGCATGTTTGGGAACGAGGGTGGACAAGGAGTATGCAGCCTTGCTTCCTTCCAAAATTGCAGATTCCATTGTCGCAGCCAACGAACGCCTTGAACGGGCTCGTATCGGATGGGCGACCATCGACGATTGGGAACATACGCACAATCGACGTTGGATTCGACGGCCTGAAACAAAAATTGTCGATCCATTCGGAAATGCAACCGGGCTTGCGCACATGCACCCGGGTTACCTGAGCGCGGACATCATTGGGCCATCGGGGCCTGTCGATCCTGCTTTGTCCGTGATTTCGATTCAAGCGAACGACGGCAGACCATTGGCAGTACTTGCGAACTACTCACAGCACTACTTCGGATCCCCAGCCGTCTCAGCCGACTATTATGGTCTCTTTTCCAAGTATGTCGCCACGATCCTCAAACAACCTGGTGAGGGGAACGGCCCCTTTGTTTGCGCTATGTCTCAAGGCACTAGCGGTGACTTGATGTGGATGGACTATGGTTCGCCTGCCAAGTCCATTACGCTGGATCGATACGCGGAATCGGTCGCCCGATACGCGGAAAAAGCGATGGCATCGATCGTTTACCGGGACGATGCGACTTTAAAAATTGTCGAAAGGACATTGAGTCTCAATTACCGAGTTCCCAACACATCGCGACTCGAATGGGCCAAACCAATCGCATCGAAAATAGAAAACGAGCTGCCCAAGTCGGTGACCGAGGTCTATGCCATGGAGGCGGTGATCCTCGACGCTCGTCGATCGACGGAGCTGAAACTGCAAGCGATTCGAATCGGTGATTTGACAATCAGTACACTTCCCAATGAGGTGTACGCACTCACAGGCCTCAAGTTGCGAGCACAATCTCCACTCAAGGATCACTTCAATATCGAGCTGGCAAATGGGGCAGAGGGATACATACCTCCACCCGAACAGCACACCCTGGGCGGATATACCACCTGGCCGGCTCGCACCGCCGGATTAGAGGAACAGGCCGAGCCAAAAATCGTTGAGGCTTTGGTCTCAGCTCTTGAAGAAGTCGCTGGTCAACCTCGTCGTAATATCCAAGACATCCATGGGCCCTACGCAAAAGCCATTCTCGATGCCAAACCGGCTGGCTATTGGCGACTGAATGATATGCATGAGAACCAAGCTCAGAACGCAGTTGAACAAGGCTCGGCCGCAATGGTTTCCAATGGCTTCGCATGGTATCTGCCGGGCGTTGCCAGTGGCAGTGGTATCGGAAGCCGCGAGCAGCTAAAGCCTTCTGCATTCTCAGGGGCAACTCAAGTCAATCGCGGGCTGCACTTAGCGGGAGGTTCCTTGAGAATGAATCGCATGGCAATCGCTGACCAATACTCTCTGGCAATGTGGTTCTGGCTCGGCGAAAAGAGTGGGGCTAGTGAACGGAGTGGGACGCTTTTTCGTGATGGCAATGTGGTGAACATCGGTTCGCAACAGTCAATGGACCATCTGGTGGCCATCGCCAACAGCAGCCTTAAAGTGCCCGCGGATATGTGGCACATGCTAGTCGTGGTACGGGAGGTTAATTCCGTTCGACTTTACTTGGATGGCGGAACCATGCCCATCGAGGCAACGACGCTCTCCACTTTGCAAGAAACATTCGGGGAATTGAGTATCGGCGAAGGGCTGCAAGGAAAAATTGATGAGGTAGCGATCTTCGATCGGGCACTTACGACCAACGAGATCGCTGCCTTTTGGAAAGAGTCGGGAATGGACGAGGATAGGAAGCTTGCTAGTGGTTCGATTCAACCCGAAAGCGAACCTTTATCCGCTGTCGAATCGTTGAAGCACATCCACGTACCTGCTGGGTATCGTGTCGAACTGGTTGCGTCGGAGCCCAATGTTTTGGATCCAGTTGCATTTGACTGGGATGCAGCCCAGCGACTTTGGGTGGTCGAAATGGCCGACTATCCACTTGGTATGGATGGCCAGGGCAAAGCGGGTGGTCGAGTTCGCGTTTTAGAGGACCAAGATCGAGATGGTTTTTTTGAGACAAGCCATTTGTTTGCCGAGAATCTAAATTTTCCGAACGGAATACTGGCCTGGCGCGACGGTGTTTTGGTTTCTGCTGCTCCGGAGATTTTGTTTCTTCGCGATACGGATGGGGACGGCAAGTGCGATTCGCGTGAAGTATTGCTCCAAGGTTTTAATGAGGGGAATCAACAATTGCGTGTCAATGGCCTTCGTTGGGGAATCGACAATTGGGTCTACTGCGCCAATGGAGGACATCATGCAAATCACGGACTGGGCACTCAAGTGCTTTCGAACCGCAATGGTCAGTCGATTACCGTTGGGAGTCGCGATTTTCGATTTCAGCCTGATACCGGAGTGCTTCAACTTGAATCTGGACCATCTCAGTTTGGTCGCAACCGAGATGCCTGGGGGCATTGGTTTGGAACACAAAATGCAAATCCCCTTTGGCAATACGTCATCTCCGATCGATACTTTGCACGCAACCCGTACATTCCCGCAACCGAGTCGATTCGACACATCGTTGGCCCCGGAAGTCCGGTTGTTTTTCCAGCGAGCAGATTAGAAAAGCGATTTCACAGTTTCGAGCAGTCCGGAAGATATACTTCGGCTTGCGGTAGCAACATTTACGGCGATAACGTGTTGTTTGGTTTAGGCGATAAGATGCATGCCTTTACCTGTGAACCATTTCATAACTTGGTTCAGCACAATGTGCTCGAGGAGGATGGCGTAAGTTACACTGCAAGTCGATCTTCAGAAGAAGTGCAATTCGATTTTTTTGCCAGCGAGGATCGATGGTGCCGGCCCGTCATGGCTCGAACCGGTCCAGACGGAGGGCTTTGGGTTGCAGATATGTACCGCTATATGATCGAGCACCCCGAATGGCTTCCACCAGCAGGCAAAGCAGAACTGCTCCCGCACTATCGGCTGGGCGATGACCGTGGGCGTATCTATCGAGTTGTTCCACAATCCAATAAGGAATTTATACAGCCGATTCGATTGGATCGTCTATCTGCTGTGGAAATTGTTGGGGCGATGGATTGTGCGAACGAAACGCAGAGGGACAAGTGCCAGCAATTGCTTTTGTGGAAGCAGGACTCCACGTGCGTCGAGCCGCTGAAAAAATTGTGCCGGCATGGGAATTTCGCTCAAGCTCGAGTACAAGCTCTTTATACGCTGGATGGACTCAAGGCTCTCGATGCAACGACGATTGTTGATGCATTGAGCGACCCGCATCCACGCGTTCGCGAGAATGCAATCGTACTGGCAGAACGCAAGCAAGACCCGGCGATCCTTCCCGAATTGGTTAAGTTGGTAAACGACCCCGACATGAAAGTAGCCCTACAGCTGGCTCTGTCGCTCGGCCAATGGCAAGACGAATCGGCGGGTATTGCCATCTTGAAAATCGGGATAAAGCATGCTGACGATGCAGCGGTTGTCGCTGCCATGATGAGTTCAGCCTTGCCGCATGTTAAGACGATTGTTGATTCTGCTTATTTTTCGAACCGGCAGGAATTCGAGAAATTTCGAGAGCCATTCCTTCGACTCGCAATAGGAAGTAACAATCAACAAGCGATTGCGACTCTGCTGCTCAGTGCAATTCATGTTGGTGTCTCGGTCGACTATGATATGCGATATCTAAATTTGAACCAATTCTTAGTGTCACTAGAACGGTCCGGTTCGTCCCTGGCGGTTCTCAATGCCATGGATTCAAGCGAGCAACTTAAGTCGTCACTGGCAGCGATCGACAAGATCATCGGATCGGCCCATGATCATGCTCGAGATCCTAGTCGTTCGGATCACGAGCGGATTCTGGCTGCAACATTGCTATGTCGAGTTCCGGAGCAACGCGAATTGGGATGTGAGATTCTTTCGCAATGGTTGCGACCGCAATTCGACGCCGGTCTTCAATCGAGCGTTCTCGATGCATTGCGCAAGAGTGCGGGTAGCAGTGTCCCATCCAAGCTAGTCGACGCGTGGTCGCATTTCACCCCTAAACTGCGGGGCGAAGCGATTGATGTGCTGCTGTCGCGTACTGCCTGGACCGAAGATCTCGTCGACCAAATAGAAAGTGGGACCATAAGTATAGGAAGCATCGAGCTGACTCAACGAAGTCGAATGCTTCAACACCCTTCCAAAGCGATTGCTGCTCGCTGCAAGATCATTTTCGAGAGTCAAATGCGTTCGTCGCGATCAGATATCATCGAACGATATCGCCCTGCCCTTTCTTTGAAAGGGGAAGTGGCAATTGGCAAGTCGGTTTTCACGCGAGCATGTGCTAATTGCCATCGACGGGGCGAAGAAGGTATTGATATTGGTCCGAATCTGGCGACGGTCATTAACCACTCCGCCGAGAAGCTGCTCGTAAACATCCTAGATCCCAATGTCGATATCCAACCTGGATTTCAATCGTACGCATGCCTTTTACAGAGCGATGAAATCCTTACTGGAATTCTGTCGAACGAAACTGCTAATAGCATCACCATCAAGCGAGAGAATGGAATTTCTCAGGTCGTCTCGCGGCTTGAAGTCGCAGAGCTGAGAATGTCGAAGCTGTCAATGATGCCTGAAGGGCTTGAAGTCAAATTCAATCAACAAGAATTGGCTGACTTGCTCGCGTTTCTTCAGCAGCCGATCGATCCAAAATAGAGTTGGAACTTATTCTCGATCGTAGCAGGCACTTTCCAAGTGCCGTCAGCCTGCGATTTGCAGACCATAGCGAACGGCACATGGAGTGTGCCTACTACTTTTGAGCAAAGTGAGTGCCATTTACACGAGCCACCAAGCACCATTCGATATCACGTACACGCCCAAAATGAGGTTGGTCGTGCAATGAGCTGCAATGCACTCCCAAAGATTCTTAGTATGCCATGCTAGGATGGAAATCAAAGAGAACCAAACGGCTGCGGCAAGCAACTCACCGGGATGCATCAACATAGGAACTGCTGTACCAACAAATGCGGAAAGGACTGTCAGTTGTCCAATGGGGTAACTCCACCAATGGTCGGATGCAAAGTAACGTATCACGAATCCGCGCAGAAAATACTCCTCCATCACGGGTACCACCAGTATCAACCCAATCCCTCGAATTACTAAGTAAATTACGATTCCAAAGTTATTTCCCGAAAGCTCAACAAATGGATTGAACGCCGACCTCAATCCAGTACCGAGCATGCTTTCCAAACGCATTGACTTGAGGAAAGGTTGGAGCGTTGTTTGTTCCCAATTCCATTGGCAAAGCGTGATCCAAAGGACGCCTCCTAGGATGCCAACAACAATTCCCTTCCATCCAATCGAACGCATGTGCGGCTGGTATGCGGGCCAAACAAGACCTAGAGCAATCAAGGTCGCCGATAGTTTTGTCGCGTAGATCCAAGGATAAAAGCGATATGGAACGGAAGGCCAAGATGCCGATGCGCCATTCGAATCGGGCGGCTTTGGCTCAAAGGAGCCGACGATTAAAAAGACCGCGATAGGCAATAAGAATGGTAGCCAACGATGGAGCAATAGGAACTCTCGCCATTTATGCATTAAGGTTTTTACAAAGGGCTCGTGGGAATGGCAATTGTCCGTTGATCGCAAATCAAGCGAGTTGCGAGTATACTCATGTTAATAGGTTTAGCGGGCTCGGGAAATCGCCCTCCATTGGAATAGAAACTATGAACTCAGACCTGAAACCTCGAATACCATCCAAGATTGGTGAACCGGCTTGGGAAGTGACGCGGTTCTTTCCACCGCAGGGCCAATGGAGTGAATCGGACTACTTCCGTGTCCATACCAACGAAATGTCTGAGTTGGTGGACGGGAAATTGGAGATTCACACAGGCCCGCGGCTGATTAGCCGAAAGGCGCTAGCCAGATAGCGCTAACTTTGAGCCGCAACGCGCTAGCCTGGATATTGCATAGGTTTTTTGTTCTACCCCTATAACGCGAAAGCTTTCGATCTGGTATCCATTGGATTTATCACAATTCGATGGCACCAAATAGAAAGCTTGCGACGGTCACACATCGTACACAAAAACCGTCCACTTTGAAACGGCTCCGCAGGCATTCGGTCGAGGCCAAATTTGATGGCGGGACACTCACCTCCGATGGCGGATTGTTGCTACTCCGTGAGGCCGATCGAAAACTTAAACTCATCGAACGCATCGATCATGCGATCCCCGACCCACGCGATCCGAGGTATTGTACTCACGACCAGGCCGAGATGCTTACTAGTCGCATATTTGGTATAGCCGCTGGGTACGAAGATGGAAACGATCACCATCAACTGCGTCACCGTTTAAAGGGGCCATCCGTTTATTAGAGTAATTGTTGCCATGCCTCGCTACTTTCACGGAGAAAAAGGAAGGGGAAACAAGGATGGTTGAGGATGGTTGGCCCCCGTTTCTGTTGGCCCCCGTTTCGTGCGATCCGTTCGCGATACTTTATTCCAACCCTTCGGCCGCAAATAATTTGGTAGTACAGTTGTCCGAACGCTTTCTGGTACTTGCCGCAACAAGAGGGCTGAGAGTTGCCAGTCCATTTCCCACGCTTTGCAGCACTATCTATCTTCACCAGAGCATGGAAGGCAACTTTCAGGTGCGGTCGCACAATGAGAGCTATCTTTATTATCGAATTGTGTTTGGTCGGATGCTGGCAGCATCCGCCACGGTTTGCGTGGCCCTTCGGTAGATGTCAGGCACGAACGGTGCTGTCGTTCTCCCGAACTCCAAACAGGGATACCGAAAACTTAAGAAATATTTCATTCGGCTAACAGCCACACCGATGCTATGATCTTGAAGAGCAAGCTATTTTCGTCCTGCGCTGCTTTTCCTGTTAGTAAACAAGTGCTTTCCCATGGCGATTCAATGGTTTCCCGGCCACATGCTTGAGGCGCATCGTGAGATTCAAACGGCGATGCCCAAAACGGATGTTGTCATCGAAGTGCTGGATGCCCGCATTCCTTTTTCAAGTCAAAATCCAATGTTGGCGGAACTACGAGGTAACAAGCCATGCCTCAAAGTGCTCACCAAGAGCGATCTGGCTGATGAGGCGATGACAGAGGCTTGGAAGGAGCACCTGGAACAGACGCCCGGTGTTCGCGTTAGGATTGCGACAACGGAAGACACCGCCACTATTCGATCTTTGAAATACGCTGCTGCTAGATTGGTGCCACACCGGGAAGGAAAGACGGTCAATGCGATGATCGTGGGTATTCCCAATGTCGGTAAATCGACGCTCATCAATATTCTTGCGGGGAGAAAGATTGCCAAAACCGGTAACACCCCTGCCGTGACAAAGCAGCAACAAAAGATCGATATTGGAGATGGAGTCATATTGTGTGACACACCAGGCATGCTTTGGCATAATGTTCAGAACGTAAACAGCGGATATCGACTGGCATTAGTCGGGTCGATCCAGGAGACAGCCATGGATTATGCGGATGTTGCGTTCTTTGGCGCGCGATTTATGTCCGCGCACTACCCCGAACGACTTAATGAGCGTTACGAATTCGGAGAATGCTTGCCCTCAGCTGAATTAGCACTGATTGAAGAAATTGGGCGTAAACGCGGTTGTCTTAATAAGAACAAAATGATTGATCTCGACAGGACATCAAAAATATTCGTCCTGGAGCTTCGTACGGGCGTACTCGGACGATTAACGTACGAAACTCCGGCGATGATGGAGCAAGAGATAAAGAGTACCGCTGCTGCGTTGAAGGAAAAGGCTGAACGTTCGATTGAGAAAGCCGAGAAGCAACTAAAACGATTTCGTGACAAGCAGCGTGCCCAAAAGAAAGCCAAGGAGATGAGACAACGATGAAGAAACTTTGCCTTCATTTTGATAAACGAAAAGGGGTCAGGTCTCTTTTGCGATAAATAAAGCGATCGCACTTGTTCATGTTCGTTTGACCGAGCTAACTCAATTGGCCATCGACTGCGCCTCTCGACTCGGACGATGCACTTCTCGTTGATACTGGATGAGCCACTTCTCCAAGATCCCCACGTCTGGTGGGAAGTCGTGACCCTGGATCATCATCAAGTCGATGTTGTTGAAATTCCTCTTGCAACAGAAACAGTGTGCCAAGTTGTTTCTCGGGTTCACTGTCGCTCCCAGTTCTTTACATGCGGGACACTGAAACCGGAAGTATCCGTCACTCTGCTTGGCAATCGGACCGTATTGGCCCAGCCGAGTAATCGTCAATCGCATCGGTAATTCATTGCGGATCGCGCAAAGTAACTCTGTCGTGATCATATCATTCTCCAATCCGTGAGGGTAGTAAGCACGCGCACACAGGTTTCCGAGCCTTACTCATCGGAAGCAACTTTACTCTAAATGCTCGACACAATTGGAGAAACGGACATGGATTGGCAGGATTTACAGGATGATCGTCGATCCGACTTACAGTTTGGAGAAATCACCGAGAAGATCATCGTTTGTGCGTTCGCTCCGGAGCACCAGGCCCAGACTATTAAGGCGAGCGGCAGGAGTTGGTATACCGTAGCTTGGGCCCCTGGCCCGAGTTTCGCACGGCCCAGGGGGCCGTGCTACTGGTAGATTTCAGTCTGCCGCTCGCCTAACTATGTGAAGGCGACTGGAATCGATGTCGGCCTACTGATCCATTTTGGCAATCCGAACCTAGAATACGAACGATTCACAAGACAAAAGTGAATCGATTGGCGACCTAAAAACATCCTGAGAAAGAGCAAAGGTGTCCGGCGGCGTTGGTTTGGTTTTCGCCCGCGAAATCCGAATTCCCTTTGTGTCCAACGCGAATCGTCATTCTGAAATCGAGGGTCAGCCCAGATGACCGAAGTCGATACGCCCCCTTCCGGCGAAATGAGTACTCGCCTAGTGATTTGAATGGTTCGAATTGCTCGATACTCGTGCGTCGCTCGATGGGTTGAGCGTGCCTAGTTGCCACCTAAAACAACCCCACCTTGAGCCTGGCGAAAGCTAGTAGCTACACTCGCCGAAGCGTGGAAGGCATCTTTCAAATGCGGTCGCACAATGAGTGCTGTCTTTATTATCGATTTGTGTTTGGTCGGATGCTGGCAGCATCCGCTACGGTTTGCGGATAGAGACAGCAGTTGGCGGGACATAGATCATGACTTGGGCCGTAACTGCCAATGTATGGACGCTCCGTGTCCGTGCTCAACCGCTCTTCGATCAAGTCAACAATCATCGATATGAAGCGTGGATGGACACCCACTGTCGCTGCACGAATAAATTGAATGCCCTTTTCATTGCATAGATCTGCTGCTTCGTGGTCCAAGTCATACAAAACCTCCATGTGATCCGAGATAAAACCAAGCGGCTGGACGATGACCTGCTGGATGTCTTTTTCAGCATGCAATTGATTGATCCTGTCGCATACATCGGGTTCAAGCCAAGGTTGTTGAGGCGGTCCAGAGCGACTCTGAAACACCAGTTCCCATGGGCCGTGCTGGGCCGCCTGGCAAATAAGCTTTGCAGCTTCCCGCAACTGCTCTTCGTACCGTGAATTGTCCGCCATCGGTTTCGGAATACTGTGCGCACAAAACAGAACCATTGTTTCGCTCCTCACTGCCTCAGGTAGCTTTGCAAGGGCTTGCTCCAGACAATCTTTCTGGGCGGCAATGAAGTCTGGATGATTGAATCCTTTGCGGATCTTTTCGATCTTAGGGGCTTGGTCACCCACGGCTGCCTGAGCGGCGGCTAAGTTTTCACGGTACTGTCGACAACCACTGTAGCAACTGAACATGGAAGTGAAGAAGGCAATCGCACGCTTGCGTCCCTCCTTGGCCATGACCCCGAGTGTATCGGCTAACATCGGATGCCAATTGCGATTGCCCCAGTAAATGGGCAAGCCCAAGTTGCGTCGTTTGCATTCCAGGTCGATGGCTGTTATCAACTGCCGACACTGATCGTTTATGGGACTAACGCCATCAAATTGCTTGTAGTGCTCTACAACCTCCAGCATCCGTCCGCGCGGCACGTTCTTGCCTCGCAGTACATTTTCCAGAAAAGGTACTACATCCTCCATGCCCTCTGGCCCTCCGAAGGAAACGATCAAGATCGAATCGACGGGAAGTTCGTCCAACGGTGGCAATGGGGCAGTAGGGCAAGCGGGCGTTGAGGACACGTTTGACATAAAAAGTTAGGGAATTCGTTTTAGAGAGTTACGTCGCTACCATTTCGAGTTCAACGTATTATTACCGCCTTGCCAAGTGGTCGATAGCTCACGTGGTTTGTGTTGCTATAACCGGAGAATTTCACGTCCGAGCCGTTCAAGTTCGTCGCTGTTGGGAATGCGGTCTTCGAAGATCCAGCCGCACTGCAATATTTGCCCGATTATTGTGGCGAAGGTACAAACGTCATTGGCGTTGCGGCAATTGTGAGCCTGTCATTGCCATCGAAACCTTCAATTATACAAATGTAAGTTCCTGGTTGCGTCGGTCTAGTCGGCAAAATTGCTGGCGGCGGAAGTTCGATTTCAAAATGGACGCCTGCATCATCGCGGGGTCCAATTTTACCGTCCAGTTCGGCGTACTTTTTGCCGTTAGCAGGATCCTTCAGATGCGATCGAACAATCATCTTAGCCGGAATCTCTGTGTCTGCGGGAAAGCGAATGACACCGGTTAGGCTAAATCGGCCGCCCAATGCATACAAGCCTTCTGGAACAGGATAATTAACCTTAACTTCGCAAACGGGAATCAGCGCTTTGATTTTCTCTTTGGATCGTAAAGCTTCTCGATGTGCCATAGTACCAAAGATACTCAAGGCCACTAAAGCAGCAAGCAGCAAAAGTTCTCTGGACGAGACCTGTAAGTAAGACCGCTTCATGTCATTGCATTCTTGGTTAGCATTAATTGCGCACGTGGGGTTCTGAGAGGGCTATGGTTGTGGGCACTTGGAGACCTTAAGCGAACTCACTGTGATTGAAAATAACTATTGATAAGACAATTTATAGTCGGACGCGGATCTGAGCCTCGATTTCGCTTCGATTGTGCCAAAGATAGAGAATGCGAGTTCGCAGCGGTGGGTGAACGTCGTCAGGCGATTCTGGCACTCGAAAGAGCATTTCGTTGGGACGTGCTTCTATCATCGCAATCAAATAGCGCATTTGCTCTTCGTCGAACTGAATATGGTTTGGGTCGTCTAACAAATCCTCCCAATTGAGACGCGGTTCGGATTGAAGTTTTTTTAACTTGCGGGCTTCTTCTTGCAGTTCTTCGGCGGCGTCCGTATCGATATCACTATTCCACATGTAACGCAGAAGGCCACCGATCGACTTTGCTTGATTGGCCGCTCGATTGCGTAGTTCGCGGTTGACCTTGTCCTCGATCTCCTCGCGGGTTGCGTGGCCATACGGGATGCTCGAAGTGATGGTATCAATGAGCTCTGACGGATTGAAATTGCCAGCTACCTTCGACAAAATCGCTTGCTGCATTACTACACACTCCAATTCGGCAGCCAAGCCTATTTTCAAGAGTCCTTGAATGGATGGAAAAACGCCACCGACTTGTGCACCAAAATCATCGCAGAGGAATTCAATCGCCGTCGCATTGCGTGCATAGGGTAGCGACGACAGCCACCATGCAAGCGATGTAATAAACAGGAAAAGGATGTATCCGGGGTAAGTACCTAGCCCGATGCGCTGAATGGAAAGAAGTCCCAGGATTGCGCCTAATGCAATAGTCACGATTCTAAATCGGTCCACTACGAGATAGTACTTGTAGTAGTGACCTAGCTCGTGGCCCATAATGTCCTGGATTTCGTTTGGCTCGAGTTTGTGAAGGGTTTGGCGATTCAAGTAGATTCCATTGATCGACTTAAAAAAGCTGCCGAACCCCACATGCAGAGCCGCTGCATTCATGGACGGGCTGGCCAAGATGTAAACGGGTAGGTTTTCGTCGGGCAGACGCAAGGATGCGATTGTGTCTCGAAAGAGTGACTGAAGACGAACTTTGTCGTACTGTCCGAATCGCGTGCTTTCTTTGAGGTCCTGAATTCGCTTGCGTTTAGTGGCTAGCTGAATGGCAATGGTTTTGGCCAACGGGCTGACTGTCGCAAATAGCGCGCAAGTCGCCAGTAGCGGTTGACGCATCACCCGTCCCCAATCGAGCATTGCCGCAGCCAGCCCGATGGCGGCAATTTCAACAAACAGAATGATCCAAGCGAACCGGTTCGCGCGACTCATCTGATCAATTAAATCGGAACGACGTGGTACTGGAATTGCTGGCTCCATGCGCGATCGTTGCTTTCGATTAAGCGTATGAGCTGAAAAGATAGCTCAGGAAGTTGATTGGTGCCTTGCCTCGTGTTTGATAGTAAACTTTGCCTGGCCCCGTATAACGATTGATAAGTCCCTCGCCCGACATGATCGAATCCTTAACGCTTTCGGTGGCCTTTACCAATTGATAGGTGACGGTGTCCGAGAAAGCGACTGCAAAACGATTGTCCAAAAAAAACTTTTCGCCATCTGCCAACTCTTTTGCGATGATGGCACCATACGTTTGACAAAAGACCGTCCCACTGCCACTAACATGCAATAGGAATAGACCCTTCTTAGACATAACGCCTTTTATGCCACCGTACTTGATCTCCAATTTGCAATCACCAATATTGGCTAGGTAACTACCGCGCGTCAGGTAAAATCCACTGTGATCGGACAGCGGAAGCGACAGGATGTCCCCTTGAACGGAAGGAGCCAGCGTGAGTACTTGCTCATCGCGTTTTGCCAAGAATTCTGCGGTGAACATGCTTTCGCCACCGAGCAAATTCTTAGCACCGCTAAGCCATTTGTTGCCTTTGCCACGACGCCCTACGGACGCCGAAAGCTGTAGTCCCGAGGTCATCGACAGCATGCTATCCGGTTGAGCCATTACCAACTCCCCCTGATTCAAATGAATCTCGAGCACGGAAAAAACGGGACCATGCAAGACGGAATGTTCCATGAATCAAACTGACCGTTAAATGGTTGGGGATTTTCCGCTTAGTCTTCCACGCCGGGGGCGACCCGTTGCTTGAGGAAATAACCTCCGATGGCAATTGCAGCCAATATTCCTAGGAAAATGAAGAGCGCTACAAGCCGAGGAACACCCAGGACTTCGGAAATGGTAGTGATGCAAATATCGTAAATAACAACGCGAATGAACCAGCCGACAATTGAACCAAGACCACCGCCACGGGCAGCCAACATAGTAAAACGACTCATCTTTGGACCTCAGTTTCCAGTTTGGGACTTTGAACTCGCATTGAATTCCACAATAATCGTAACGCACAAACGTATCGAATTGAAGCGACCGCAAGAAAATTCTGAATACTACCTTACATGAAGACCAACAACATGGATTTCAATCAAAGCTTTCAGATTTAAGCTCGATTGAATTGAGTGCCGACCGTCGGCCAAAAAGCCAAAATAACGCAGGGTGTACGAAGAAATCGAGCAACGTCGAACTAATCACGCCACCTAGACCTCGGTCTGCCGTATTGCACTGAATGACAATGCGGCGTCGTATCTTTTCTCGCTGGATCGAGTTGGGACCACTCGACTGCGAAATCTAGGCCACGGATTCCAAGGGCACCATTCCCCCGTTTGGCAACTCCACCGGCAGTCGCCGCAATACATCCCAGTTTTCCCGCGCATCGTCCTTTTACCTCACCAGCCTTTCGTCGCAAGAGTTCGAGGTCATCGCCATACAGTTTGACTCCAATCTGCGCTTTGACACCCGACAACATGTGTGAAATCAAATTTGAGATTGGTTGCTCAACCGCAAAAACAATTCCTGGTATTTCTTGAAGGCCCTTGCGTATTTGATCGAGTTGCTGCTCGCGTGATCTCGACGAACGTGGATCGAGGTCGATAATATACTCACTGGCAGTCACCGGTTCGGCATGCTCATCGAGTTCCGCCCGGCCGGTGCGTCGAACATAATTCAAAATGTCGCGATTGCTGACGAGCGCTTGCTCAACGGACTTATTTATAGAAATCGTAGTCGTGAGTGAATTGCCGGGCGGAAGCAATACGTTGAGTTGAATTGCTCCTTCGTTGAATGGCGGCAAGAGGTCACGATCCAATCGAGACGCGGACCAAGCTGCGACGGCGACCATCAAAAGAACAGCCACAATATTGAAAATGGGAAATCGCAAACTAAAGCGAATGACATGGGCTGCAACTACCTTTAGCATCCTCAAGAAAATCCCGTCTGCGTCATGCGCGACGGATCGATCTGGGTGAAACGCAAACAGGCGACCAAGCGTTGTTGGCAATCGCCAAATTGAACAAGTTGGACGATCTCAATCTCTTGCGTACGAAAGTATCAGATGAAGGTGTAGCATCATTGGTTGGCATGAAATTGAAACGACTTAATCTGGACGACATCCGAGGAATCAGCGATCCTGCCATTCTGCATGTTGGAAAAATCCAGACTCTGGAGTTTTTGCATCTGGGAAAAACTTCCATCACCGATGCGGGGTTGATCGGTCTCATTCAGCTCACCAATTTGAAGGACTTGATCTTGACGAACACTGCCGTTAGCAAGAAGGCAGTCCAGGAACTTTAAAGCAAGATGCCGAGAGTAAAGATTTGGCTCTTCCGCACAATTAGTGGGTGAAACAGTGCTCATTGGGGCCAGCCCCAAACCCCGGAATTTTACGCATAGGGCAAAAAGCAAGCCTGTCA
>JAYVPJ010000160.1:0-16535 GCA_043757445.1 Pirellula sp.
ATCTTGCCCTCCCCGAAAAACTCGCTTACGGCTCGTTTTTCGACCCTCCCAACTTCGTTGAGCGGGTAACAGCGGTGGCGATCAGCGAGAAGTGTCGAAGTTCCTTCTATTTTTTTGAAGAAACAGATTGCCAGTCGACATGCGGCCCTCGCGCCAATCAATCGCGACCAACTGATCACGACATACCAGTTACGGATTACAAAATGAGCGTTTTGAGATGTACTCAAAACGCTCTCGATGACTTCCCATCGACCCCAATCTCGCCACCAATCGCACCCCTGGGGCATCTTTTCCGGTTGACTTAGAAAGCACCGCCGCCGCCGAATCCACCGCCGCCGCCGCCGCCTTGGGCTCCACCACCTTGTCCGCCACCACCTTGAGCGCCGCCACCGGTGCCGCCGGTAAACGTATTGAAGGTAAAGACCTGTTGAATTTCGGTGAAGTTCGGAGCAGGTGTGACTCGTACATACCGTCGGTCACCGGATATGACGCTCAACGCGGTCATGAAGGTACCCTGCGGTATAGTCTGAATAATTGGTCGGTAACCAACTACGCCACGACCAATGAATGGTCCTCCAAACGGGCCGTTTCCACCCATTCCATTCTGGCGGCCAGCATACTGCGAAAACAATTGTTGGTATGCTGACGAATAACCGGAACTATTGTCCCGGGTTTGCCTCGGATTGGCTTGTGCCAAAACCGCACTTGCCTCAGCCATTCGCGTTTGAACTTTTGCCAACTGTGCGTCGACGATTGGCTCCTTGCGGTGGCCACTCTTTACATCGACTGCCACGATCGCGTCCTGTTGAATCGGTACTTGGTGTTGAACAACTCTCTGATTGGCGGTCCCGTAGTCAGAAAGCAAATTCACCGTGACTTTGCCTCCCGACACTTCGCCCCAAACTTTACGGATGAGAATCCGATACTGACCAGCATAGCCATTTGCGCAAACGTATGTCTCAGAAAAACCATCCTTGCTGGGTTTGTCGAGCGAGGATCCATCGGTAAGCATTAATCCACCACTCAACGTTCGAGTATTGTTCTTGTCGCATATCGTGCCAGTTGGATCCTCTACCGAAATGTCGATATCAGCTTCGCCAGTCCATACAACACGAACGATCAAGTCTCTCAGTCTTGCCTGCTTCATTTCTTTCTCAAACGCCTCGGCCTTCACCGTATCTTTGGCATTGTTGAGCCGAATAAACGAAGCTTTTGCCACCAGCTCTGCTTTTTGAATGAGTGGCAAGTTGTCGTCGGTCCATGCCTGGCTCAATATGCCTAAGCAAGTCCATCGAATGCCGTCCTGGTCACCAATCTCAGAACTTAGTTCAAGACCAAGTTGGAGTGGCTCTTTCAACATTGGATTCGAACGATAAGCGTCGTGGAATACGCCTAGTGCTTCTCGTTTCAGCCCTTGTCCAGCAAGATACTTTCCGATTTTGATGGAGGCTTCGACGTCTCCACCGAAGTCGATGCTGGAGAGAAGAACTCTTCGGATTTCCGAGCCGGGATATTCACATCCTTCCATCGCAGTGCTAAGTGCTTGGTACATCCATGCCGCAGGTAGCGTCCTTCGCACGGCATCACCAACGGTATCAATCACTTCTTGAAAGTGCATTCGAACTTCGTTGTCTTTGTGTGCAGCGCTTGCTTTTTTGGCAAGCAACATCTTGTGGACCACCCAACTAGATAAGGCAGCTTCCGCAACAAGCCGCTCGCCAGCATCGCTAGCAACCAACTCTTCAATCAATTGCGAGGGGGGCTTGTCGGCAGACTTCGACGGTTGGTCTTCGACACGGAACATTCCACCCATGCAATTGTTTTTATGATTGAGTTCATCTTTAAAACAATCGGGGATAGTAGCTGAATACGTTAGACAAACCCCCGTAACCAATCCTAGACCAAGAACTTTTACAAACGATTTCACGGCGAATAGCTTCGTGAACTTGGAAAGACCATTTGTCGACATGGGGTATTCGCTTTGCTAAGAATCGATGGACTTGATCATTGCATACTCTAATTCTAGGTCGGGACGATTACCAATTCTATCGAAAAAAACATTACAAAACATCCATTGGCAATTCTTTAGCCGGTAACGATTCCTCAATGGAGCTGTAGATAACAAAACTGCAATGTGTGTTACGAAGTGAGACGCAAACATGGCCAAGACCGACGAACACAAAGCAATCGACTTCCTTCTCGCGGAGTCTTCAAGTCAGTGGACGCGTACCAAGCTCAAATAATTACAAATTAGTAGAAGAGTGCGAGCAAACAGTCGCAACCCAAAATAATGGTTGCTACTGGCTATGCGCGGCAGTATAAAAACGGACTGCACTTGGAGGCCCTGCGCTCGACAGAAGTTTGAGCACCTGTGCATCGTAAATGCTGACAGTCAGATGCGAGTGTACTAGCCTGATGGAAATAATCGAAAATGAAAACACTTATATTATTTGCTTTTTCTATTACCGCAGTGCTTGCCGACGAAGATGGTCCCCGCCAGTGGACCACCAGAGATGGGGCAACATTTTCTGCTTGGGTCACGGAGTTCGAGAATGGCAAGATCGCTTTCTCAAATGGACTGACATTACCAATGGCAAGCTTGTCCGAGGAGGACAGGGTCGAAGCCCGGTCGGAATTCTCTCGCGCATTGGCTAAGAATCCCGCCGCAATGGATGCGTTCGTAGCGCACGATTTAGCTGTAAACAAAAGTAAACAAGAACTCCAAGTCGACCGAAAGGCTCGCGGGGCTGGATACCACCAAGCCAGCGAAACGCAAAAAGCCATTAACATGATGCGTGAATCTAAATACCGTTCACAAGAGCTGGCAAGGGCTACATCCAGTCAGATGATGGCAATGGCTGATATCAGGGCTGGCATCGCAATGGGATTGCCATCCCAACCTAGTGGTTATGGCGGAGGATACGGCAGGAATCGGTATGTCAACGGTTACCGTAACCATTACAGACCTTGGACTATCTCGTACTACCGAAGGTAGCTGTCTATTGCATAGATTGGAGACCTGCAACTCTTTGGGGTCACTTCGTTGGGGTCAGGGGTCACTTCGTTGGGGTCAGGTTGGGTTTTCGGTTTTCGAGGTCAATAAATGAGCTGCGTCCCTTTTCACTCACCATGAGAACTCAAGTTTACCTGGTCACGGAGTGAGTACAGGTCGGCTCATCCTTTCGGCTTAGTCTCTTTGCTTTGAGAGTCATCACGAACGAAGGGCCAATATGTGCTAGGCACGAATGATGTTTTCAAGTCGCTGATCGATTCACTTGTTCACTTGTTCACTTGTTCACTTGTGACTTGTGAATCGTTTGCATTCGAGTTTCGGATTGCCAAAATGGATCAGCCGGCCGACCTCGCTTCCAGCGCCGCCTTCGGATAAATAATAACCTGGGCCTGGTGCTCTGGAGCGAACGCACAACCGATGATCTTCTCAGGGACTTAGCTCGTTCGCTTTGTTCGTCCGAGTCATTCGTTAGTTGTTTTCGGATCCGCGCGGCAATCCAAAATTGCGACGACATCAACGAAATCGTCGTCAATTAGGTAATAGATCGCAAATGGGAATCGTTCCGATAAGGTTCTGTGAAATCCTCGATATTGCTCGAGAATGCTCGAGAATGCCAAAGGTCGTTCCCAATTTTTTCAGATCCGCACGCATGCATGCCAGGAAGTATTCGTCCAACCCAGTAGTTTGTTTGCTATAAAATTCCGCGCCATCAACCAGATCGTCCCGCGTTTCATCCCTGAGCTCGACGCGCATTCAGTCGTTCCTTGATATCCGCGAATGCTTCATCAATGGGGAGTCCGGGTTCGACTGAAGGGTTGGCGATACGATTAGCCAAAACCTCGCCATGCCACTCAGGAGAAATGAGTCCAGCCGGATTGGACGACAAATCCCGCCACAAAATGTTCATTGCGGTTAACTTTTCGTTAGGTGTAAGTGCTGACAACAAGTTTTCAAGCGACATCAGGTTTGCCTCCATATCCAATTGTACCCGCCAAGCGGGCGATTGGCAAAATGGGCTTGCTAGGCCCATTACTGTAGCTACTCGATGTCCGATGCGGTAGGATAGGACTCTCCTTCCTGGAGTGGGCGTTGCTTGGGTTCCTCGCCCGAGATTCACGCGGCCCTGTCCAAGCTACAAATACGCATGGCCCCAATGGACCGTGCTACTGACTATCGAGTTAACCCGATGCCCGCGCAGCCACTCTACGCTCAGAAGCTCTTTCGTTTTTTGTTTGCCACACTTGGCCGCATTCTAGTGCTCGCATTGATTGCGACCGGAAATGCCAAATGTTTCGCGGACGACCCAATTGAGTTCTTCGAGAAAAGGATTCGACCCGTCTTAGTCGAGCATTGCTACAAATGCCACAGCGCGGGTTCTAAGAATTGGAAAGGGGCTCTGCGGCTCGATCTCAAGGAAGGCTGGCAAAGGGGTGGCGATTCGGGCGTACCGTCGATTGTACCGAACAACCCCGATGCTAGCCCGTTGCTGCAAGCGATGCGACATGCCGAGAATGTTTCGGCCATGCCGCCCAACAAACCGCGATTGCCCTTAACGATCCTCAACGACTTCACGGCTTGGATTCAGATGGGAGCTCCCGATCCGCGAGAAGGCAATGCAGAGCAAAGGGATAGAGCTGCCGAATGGGAGTCGGAGTTTCAACAACGACTCGACTGGTGGAGTCTCAAGCCGATGATGTGTTCGCCCCCTCCGGAGGTTCAGCAAGTCGAATGGATTCGAACCGACGTCGATCGATTCATTCTCGCGAAACTTGAAGCGACCGGACTTGGGCCGATACACGAGGCAGACCCACGGACGCTTGCGCGACGGCTCAGTTTTGCCTTGACGGGCTTGCCTCTGCAATCGCAACTTGCAGCCCGCTTCGATGGCGATAGCTCGCCAAATGCGTACGACGAGTTGGTTACACAGCTACTCGACAGCCCGCACTTCGGCGAGCATTGGGCACGGCACTGGATGGATGTCGTACATTATTCGGATACGCACGGTTATGAATGGGACGTGCCGGTTAAGAACGCGTGGCGATATCGTGATTATTTGATTCGAGCATTCAATTCCGACCTTTCTTATCAGAGGTTCGTGACGGAGCAAATCGCAGGCGACCTGCTAGAACCTCGCATCGATACTTCAAGTGGTCAGAATGAGGCCTTGGCAGGGCCGATGATGCTGCGGTTAGGAGAGCGTCGGCACGGAGACAATGCGGCGGCGGAAGGAGTTGGGCAAGAAGCGGTTGCGAACATGGTTGACACATTGGGGAAAGCGTTTCTCGGTACGACGCTAGCTTGTGCCCAGTGCCATGATCACAAATTGGATGCTGTTGAACAGCGGGACTATTACTCGCTAGCAGGGATGCTGATGAGCACGCGCTTCAGTGCGCGACCCGTAGATGCTGTAGATCCCAATGAAGATGTGATCAACGAACTGCGAAGCACAAAGGCCTTGCTACGACAAGAACTGGCCCGAATCTGGCTCGAGGCAACGGATGTAAATGGGCCCGGCGGTATTGTCGAAAGGATTGGAGCCATGACTGGGGACAAAAGACAACCTGAGGACTTTCCAGTGACGCTCTCTGAATTCTGGAAGCGATCCTTGAGTTCGCCAGTCACGACCGATGCATTTGCAAAAGAACGCGAACGACGCATTGCTGCTAATAGGACAAACCTCTCGTTGATAGCCGATTTTTCAAACGCAAGGGCCAATGGCGGCTGGCGATGGGAAGGCTTCGGAATGAAGCATGGGCTGACTACCAACGGGGAAATTGTCGTCAGTGCCGAAGGTGATTCCGCTTTGCAGCATGTGTTGCCGGCGGGTCGATTCTCGCACGTTTGGTCGCAACGACTAGCAGGATCCTTGCAAAGTCCACAGTTCGATCCTACGAATCCAATCACCTTTTCGGTCGAACTTCTTTCTGGAAAACGTGCGTCACTATCCTTCATCGTGGACCGAGCTCTCAATCCGGAGCGCCTTCAGTTTCCGAATCGGCCGTTTCTGGCGTGGCAAACGTTGATCGCTGGAAATTTTGATTCTTTGGAAGGTAGTATTGACACGGCTCAACGTCGCGTTTATCTCGAACTCGCCACGAAGTCGTTGAATAACTATTTTCCGCCGCGAGTGAGCTATGGTGGAGTCACTGAGGCGGAGGTCGCAGATCCGCGGTCCTGGTTCGGATTGACGCGCGTTTACCAGCACTTGCCCGGCCAAGTTCCACAGGACGAACTCGGCCGGTTTCAGCCTCTTTTCGATGAAGATCAACCGGAGGCCGATTGGGCATTGAAACTTGCGAGGCTTCTGCGAGCCACTGTTCAGCGGTGGTCTGCAGGGGAATGCACGGATGAGGACGTACGTTTGCTTAACGATGCCCTTCAACAAAAACTCTTGCCCAACGGACTCGATGGTTCGTCCGAAGTCGCAAAGTTGGTTGCAACGTATCGATCGATCGAAGAAAAGTTACAGTCCGATCGTACCATTGGATCTGCCGCAGAATGGAACGAAGGAAGCGATGAACGGATCGGAATCCGCGGTTCCTATACGGAGCAAGGAGATTTGGTTGAACGCGGTATGGTACGCTTGTTAGGTATGCCCGGCGAGCGACAGGACCCTTTGTCCAGCCGGAGACTGGATTGGGTTCGGCAGGTTACCGATGCTCGCCATCCACTGGCAGCTAGAGTGTATGTTAACCGCATCTGGCAATACTTGTTTGGTAAGGGTCTCGTTCTGAGTCCGGACGACTTCGGACACCTCGGTGAATTGCCGTCGCATCCGGAGTTGTTGGATTACCTTGCCGCTCGATTTGTTCAGGACGGGTGGTCTACTAAAAAGCTCATTCGAGTCTTAGTTACTTCTGCTACTTGGCGTCAAGCAAGCGTTCCATCGCGTCGCGGCATGGACATCGATCCAGAGAATCGGATGTGGCATCATATGCCGCTGCGGCGTTTGGAAGCCGAAGCGATTCGGGATTCCATTTTGACCGTGTCTGGCCGGCTGGACCGTACCCTTTTTGGAACTCCCATTGAGCCCTATCGTACCGCAGAAGATTCACAGAAGCGGCTCTTTAAAGGACCCCTAGACGGCGAAGGTCGCCGAAGTATCTATCTCGAGATGACCCTCATGGAGCCACCTCGATTTTTGGCGCTCTTCAATCAGCCGATTCCGAAACAAACCGTCGGTCGCCGCGATGGTTCCAACGTACCGGACCAAGCGTTAGCGATGCTCAACGATCCTTTCGTGATTGCGATGGCAAAGCACTGGAGTGAACGACTTGTTTCGGACGGCGCGAAGTCACCCGAAGATCGCATTGCGGGTATGCTGGAAACAGCGTTTGCCCGTCCTGCACAGCCTCAAGAAGTCAACCGCCTATTGCAGTTAACTAACAGCAGCTTTGTACTGCGTGGAATGAGTGAAGAGCTTCTCGATTTTCAGCCGACATGGCAGGATGCCGCTCACGCAGTTTTTAACCTTAAAGAGTTTTTGTATGTTCGATAGCATGAACGACAAGAGTCGTTGCCCTGGTTGCGAGGCGCCCTCAAAGTCTCGGCGAGGTTTTCTGCAGCACTCGAGTCTGGGCTTTGGTTGGCTGGCATTTGCCAGCTTAGTGAATCAAGAAATTGCAGCCTCTGATGGCAGGCCCGAATTCACGGCTTCGCAGTTCACACTGGGTTTTGCACCTCGGGCCAAGCGTGTCATCTTCCTGTTCATGGACGGTGGAGTTTCTCACGTTGATTCATTTGACCCAAAACCCGAACTTACCAAACGTCATGGTCAGTCGGCCAAATGGAAGCAGGATCCACTGTCTCAAGCGGTCAGCGCTGGCCGAAAGTGGCTCGGCAGTCCATGGCAGTTCAAGCAACGTGGCCAGTCCGGATTATGGGTCAGCGAACTGTTTCCCCATGCCGCGAATGTCATTGATGATTTGTGTGTGATCCGGTCGCTGACGGGTGAAACACCGCTGCATGGGGCTCAGTCGCTGTTGATGCACACGGGGCGGTCGATTGCGGCAGCACCCAGCATGGGGTCTTGGATTTCGTATGGGCTTGGTCGAGACAATGATCAGCTTCCAGGCTACGTTCTTTTGAACAACGATTGGATTCCCAATGGCGGGTTCCAGAACTTCGCAAGTTCTTTCCTACCGGCCACGCACCAAGCTGCGCTCATCCGCGCGAAAGGTACTCCAGTCGACAACATTGTGGCTGCCGATCCGACGAATATCCAGCGTGCTAAACTCGATTATCTACGCGAACAGGACAGTATCTTTGCTCGAACTCAAGGTGCCTCTCAAGCGATTGAATCCAGCATCCGCAATTACGAGACGGCTGCCCAAATGCAGACCACTGTTCCGCTGCTTTGCGATGTATCCGTTGAGACCGCCGCAACACGAAAACTCTATGGTGTCGATCGCGAAAACGACTTTGATAGGTTCTATTCGCTGCAGTGCTTGCGGGCTCGGCGTCTGGTTGAAGCGGGTGTTCGATTTGTCGAGATCACTTGCCCCAATACGCACGCCAACAATTCACCTTGGGACCAGCATGGCGAACTGAAACTGCGTCACCAGGAGAACGCGAGGATCACAGACCAGCCCGTGGCAGCCTTGATCACCGATCTCAAGCAACGCGGCTTGCTCGATGAGACTCTTGTTGTCTGGGCAGGCGAGATGGGTCGCACACCCCATAGCTCCGGAGCTGATGGCCGCGACCATCACGTGAGCGGATATACGATTTGGATGGCTGGTGGCGGCATTCGAGGTGGGATGACGTACGGAACGACCGACGAAATGGGGATGAGTGCCATCGAAAACCCGCTCGATATCCATGACATTCACGCCACCATTTTACACCAACTCGGGTTGGACCACGAACGTCTTACGTTCCGCTTTGGAGGTCGCGACATGAGGTTGACCGATGTGCATGGTAGGGTAATCAAGGAAATTTTGGACACTTCTCGCTGATCGCAAGCAAATTGGCCTTCCGCGATCAGCGTTGAATTAAGGAAATTCTAGGGCGCCACTGGCCTTGGAGGTCGTACAGCTTATTTGCCAAGGTTTTCCCGTGTAAGTCACCCTCCCCCGGGGAGGGTCGGCCTTGGGCCGGGGAGGGTGACCCGAATTGTACAATCGCTTCTTCCACTTTACCCTCCCCTCGCTTCGCGAGACCCTGCCAGAGGGAGGGTGACTATGCTGTACGACCTCCTTGTGCCAGTGGTCCCATGACTGGTTGGCTAGGTGTGCTTCGGTAGATGCACGACGAACATTGCAACACAATGCCCGGTCCCCCACCCTGCTTTCGTTCGCCTTGAGCGAACGAAAGCAGGGTGGGGGACGATCGCTTCGTAGGCGTCGACGGCTAGCCAATCAGTCTTGCTTCCATCGAGACAAGCTCGAATGGAGAGCTTAATTCAGGCGTAAAGCCAACCGAAACGATTACATTCGAAGGAGATGCATACAGGCGATCAGCGAGAAGTGTTAAATTGTGGTTCGAATTCTTGTGCATGCAGATCCGACAATCGAGAGGTTAGAAGAATATGTCAGTCAAGGTATCCTTATTTTTTGTGATGGCCGCATTCAATGCCGCAAACTCATTCGCCCAGGATGTTCCTCTAGTCTATGGCGTCGAGCACTCGGGTGCGAACTTTCCAAAACCGGTGTTACTCGCTTTTGAAAAACTTCCGATCGTTAGGCCCTTGCCCGATCCGTTCGAGTGGTCGGACGGAAGCGGCCGCTCCACCAATTTCGCCGATTGGAGTCGCAGACGTGCCGAGATCAAAGCCGAGATTGAACACTATGGAATCGGAGAAAAGCCAAGTCGTCCGAAAGATATCACGGCAAGTTACTCAGCGGGTACGCTCACGGTGAAGGTCACCGCGAACGGTGAGTCGTTGACATTGACCGCCAAGATTACGTTGCCGTCGGGCGACGGACCTTTTCCGGCGGTGATCGGGATAGGTCAGGGTAGCGGCAGTCTCCCTGCTGACATTTTCGAGGGTCGCAAAGTTGCGCGAATTTCATACGGATTTGCGGATGTTATGGCCCACACACAAACGCGTGGCAAGGAACCTATCAATCGGCTGTATCCGGAGCTGACCTGTATTGGTGCCTACAGCGCTTGGTCTTGGGGAGTCAGTCGATTGATTGATGGATTGGAGCTAGTCCAGGAGAATCTCCCGATCGATCTCAAGCATCTCGCCGTAACCGGTTGCTCCTTTGCTGGGAAAATGGCGCTTTTCGCCGGAGCCTTCGACGAACGCATTGCGCTTACAATCGCACAGGAGTCGGGCGGTGGCGGCGCTGCAGCTTGGCGGGTCTCAGAGACTCTCGGGAATGTGGAAACATTGGGGAACACCAGCAGTGCTTGGTTTACTCAAGATATGTTTCGTTTTTCCAACTCAGTTCCCAAGCTTCCTTATGATCATCATGAGTTGATGGCGATGGTTGCACCGCGTGCATTGTTAGTGCTAGGAAACCCGGATTTCCAATGGTTGGCCGATGAGTCTGGCTATGTCTCGTGTAGAGCCGCACATGAAGTCTGGAAAGCGTTTGGAGTGGGCGATAGGTTTGGCTTCTCAATCGTGGGTGGACATGGTCACTGTCAGCTCCCCCCAAGTCAACGGCCCGAGGTTGAGGCCTTCGTGGATAGATTCTTACTTGATGACCAAAAGGCAAACACGGTTGTGACCAAGCATCCATTTGAGAACGTCAAGTATGAGCAGTGGTACGATGGATGGTTAACCGGAAAGTCAAGCTTTCCAGAGCCAGACACTTCCAACATTGAATCCGTTTTCTACGAAGTTGAATGCGGAACTCATGGTTCGGATTGGAAAGAAGAAAAAGATCCAAAGGCCTCCAACGGACGATACCTAACTATCAAGTTCGGATTAAACAGTTCTAACAAGGCTCCGACCACAAGTGAAGGGAGCGTGCTGATTCCATTTGCCGTTAGCAAAGACACATCGTACTACGTGTTTGCCAGAGTGAATTGCCCATCCGCAGAGGATGATTCCTTTTGGATAAAAATTGATGATCGCGAGTTTGTCGTCGCCAACGGACTGCGTACAACAGGATGGGATTGGGCAAAACTCATGAAGACCGATTTAAAAGCCGGTGACCACACCCTAACCTTGGCCTACCGTGAAGATGGAGCCTTGATCGACAAAATCGGGATAACGACTTATGTGTATGGCCCCTCGGAGTTGGGTGGCGAAGCCGTTAACCTTTGTGAAAAGTGAGACATCGAGTAAGCTGAGACATCGGAGCAAGAAAAAATTGGATTCCAATATTTCATTCTGCTTGCCGAATTCCTACACAGGCTAGAGCGGGTTTGCATGGCTTCGCATCGTCAAACATAGAAAATCACAAATGAGTAAAGTGTTTTGGATTGGCCGTTTCCTGGCTGTGTTTGCTGTCGCATTTGTTGTGATTGGCAGCGCTCAGTTGCTTAGGGGGCACACGCTTAGCTACTCGATGATTGAGGGATTCATCTGGAGTGCCATTTCCGCAACTATATTTACTTCGATTCGCATGTACCACGCTTACCGAGGCAAACAATGCGGACTGTGTCGAGACACACCGGGGACGCACTCACAACAACCGACAGATCGGCTGAATAGCGAAACTTTGTAGTGGCAACGTTCAGTGGACGACGTCCATGCTTGTGGGAAATCTACTCTACTTGCTCTTGGGGAAACTCATGTCCCAAAATCTCATGGATCATTTGTTCATGCGAATCGTTCGCACGGACAACGGGTATGGAACTAGCCTTGTTACCACAAGCGATATGCCTAAGACGATGAAGCTCTAGCATGCCGTTTTTTCCTCGCGATATTTGTTCTAGCTCAATTCGTCGTTCTTCTCTTGATAAATTGGAATTGCTCCGATGAACCATTGTCATTTCTCCCTTGATACAATTGTCCGAATGAAATAACTACGAACAACCATTCTATCTATTTCGATGGTGCTTCCGGATGTCCAACGGTTAGCACATCACTTGAGAAAAGATTCGTTGATGTTCGTTTTTTTCAGCGGCAGGGTTTTCAGCGGCAGGGTTTTTAGCGGCAGGGTGTAGAGATAAATATCGCGTGGAACGCCGTCTGGTTGCGTCGTGATGGTGACTAAGCGGTCATATTGGATATCCGTAAGAGCAAATTCATGGCAGACGATTCTAGATCCATCTTTGAGCTTCTCCAGCTGCGGAATCAGTTTTATGTTCATTTCCGGCAACAGATAGAGCGTAATGACGGTGGCCTCACGGAGGTCCAGCTTGAATATGTCTTGGTGCTCAATTCGCACGAGCTGTTCGACTCGATGGCTTTTGGCGTTCTCCCTTGACTGTTGAACCTTCCTTTCATCGATGTCGTAGCCCACTGCTCGGCATCCATACTTGGACGCGGCAGCAATAACGATTCGCCCGTCTCCGCAACCCAGGTCGTACAGGAGGTCGTCTGTTTTGACGCGCGCCAGTTCAAGCATCTTTGCCACTATTTCTGGCGGGGTAGGCACATGGATGGCAGTGTCTGCAACGCTTGGAGGGGGCTCGTCGGCACGCATTAAGTCGCATGCCGAGACGACGCTGATGGCTATCAATGGGAAATGAAAGGGTCGTAGAATCATGAATGGCGTCCTGATCGTTCGGCTGCATGAAGAATAACGGTTTCAGTTGTGCTACACTACACCCTCTCTTTATAACGCTATCTGCTTATTGGAGTTCGAATCAAGATGAGGGCCATAACTAAACATGTCCGAGATATTACTCCAACTAACAGGCGCGGTGCGAGTTTCATTTATCTTTGCATTACTCTTAGTACTTTCCGGCGTCGAATTCATGGTTCCGCTTGTTAGGACAAAGCGTCCTTCGTGGTTGAAAACGATTCCAAACTTGGTAATGACCGTGCTGCTGATTCTAACTAATTTGCTTCTATCCGGCCTTTTCAGCTGGGTGGGCTGGATAGTGGAGACGAACGGCTTCGGACTTTTTCAATGGGCAGGGCAATTACCTAATGTAGTGATGTGCTTTGCTGGGGTCATGCTGCTCGATTTTTGGGCCGCATGGCTGCCTCATTTTCTTTTGCATAAATTCCATTTCTTGTGGCGATTTCATTCCGTACATCATTCCGATGTAATGGTGGATGTGACCACGGCCTTTCGGCAACACCCCGTCGAAACGATTTGGCGTTTCTCTTTTTATTTGACTGGGATGGTGCTTTTCGGACTGCCGTTGTGTGTGCTAATTCTTTACATGATTCTCTCTGCGGCAAACGCTCAATTGGAACACTCCAACATTCGGCTACCCACGAAACTCGACAGAGCCCTTCAGTGGTTTATCGTAACACCCAACATGCACAAGTTGCATCACTCCAAGTATCAGGCGGAAACCGACAGCAACTACAGCAATATTTTCTCGATATGGGACAGAGTGTTCAGCACTTTCCGTCGCCGCGACGATTACTCGACAGTCGAGTATGGGCTTGATTATTTGAAAAAAACCGATTTTACCTTACTCGATTTGTTGGTTGAAATCCCAATGAACGATTCTTCGAAGTAGTCAGGCTTGGATTCGACCGGAAGACTAAAATTTACCTGGCAGTAGTAGCGGGTGCATTCGAATCTGTCAGTTAACTTACAATACTAAACTGTTGATTGGAATTCATCTTATGATCCCTGAGGACTGCCTACTAAAAGACCAGTTCCCTCTCTCCAATGCGTATCATCCTGATTGGGTCATCGCGAATGCAAGCGGCGGTGCAAACTCGATGTGGCTTACGGAATGGCTAGCGTCCGCACTGGAGTTGAAACCAGGAATGAATGTTCTTGATCTTGGTTGTGGCTGTAGCTCGTCCTCCATATTTCTTGCACGCGAATATGGAGTCACGGTTTGGGCCACCGATTTGTGGTGTAGTGCATCAGACAATCTCTTGAGGATCCGAGATGCGGGTCTGGAGGGAAAGGTTTATCCAATACATGCGGACGCGCGGTCGCTACCATTCGCCGCGAATTTCTTTGACGCAATCGTGTCCATTGACTCTTTTTTCTACTTTGGTACGGACGATCACTATTTGAGTTATGTCGCTCGATTCGTGAAGCCCAATGGCCTAATTGCGATCGCACAGGCCGGACTTATTCAAGAAATCGAAGGCTCGCTTCCAGAACATATGCAGCGATGGTGGGCCAGCGAACCGTCCATGTGGTGTCTGCATTCGTCTGCATGGTGGCGTCGACACTGGGAGCGGACGGGCATCGTTGAAATAGAACGTGCCGATTCCATGCCGGATGGGTGGCAACTCTGGCTCAAATGGCATAGGGAAGTAGCACCCAATAATTTAGTAGAAATCTCCGCTGTTCAATCGGATGGCGGAAAACATCTCGGGTACAACCGAATCATCGGTCGCCGTAGGGCTGAGGTTACGTTAAATGAACGGATTTCTTCAGTACCATCCAGCTATGTTCGGAAGCCTCTGCTTCGAGCATGTCCATAGCGACTCACACGCTTTTCGTAACTGGGAGAGGCGGTGATTTTATACTACCCATGACACTCCGTGTGACTTCCGCAGTTCAAAAACCCCTGGTTTTTGAGGCAACATCACACGGAGTGTGATGGGTACTTTCTGCGGATTCAAAAAACCACAGCCTTAGAGCGCGCCACACCCGTCGAATTCCATTGAATTGATCGAGCTGAAAGCTGGACGACCTCCAAGCCGTGTGGTTCATTCGGCTTTCGGCTACACTTATTGATACCCGACAATTCGCCTGCAGCGACGCACTCCTTTCTTTGGAAAAGAACATGACCAACACGAATCAAGCTCACCAACGTCTTCGACGCGATTTTTTAATTCAAGCAGCGACGGCAAGTGCCGTTGTTGGATCGATGGCTTCTCCGCTTTTGCTGCCGCAGAGTTCGCATGCAAAGCAACCGCCAGCAAGCGATCGAGTTCGAGTCGGGGCCATTGGAGTTGGAGGTCGAGGAACGCTACTTCTGCAGCAGCTTCCTGAGTCTGCTGAATTGGTGGCCATTTCCGATTGCAATATCGCTAAGGCTGAAGAGTTTAAAGCCAAAGCCAAGGGCGATTGGCCTGTTTATCAAGATTACCGCAAGATATTAGAACGCAAGGACATCGATGCGGTCATCGTCGCGACCGGCGAATTCCAGCGAATTGTCCCTTGCATTGAAGCATGCCAAGCGGGCAAAGATGTCTACGCAGAAAAACCATTGACGCTCTATATTCAAGAAGGTCGAGCTCTGGTCAACGCGGTACGAAAGTACCATCGGATTCTTCAGGTGGGTACCCAACAGCGATCCATGGAGATGAATCGTGTCGCTTGCGAATTGATTCGCAATGGCGGACTTGGAAAGATCCTTGAGGTTCGAGCCATCGCTTATTCCGGCCCTGAGCCATCGCCTCAAGAATCATTACCGGCTCAAGATATTCCGCAAGGCCTCGATTGGAATCAGTGGCTCAATCAAGCCAGCAGCCGACTATTCAACAAGCAATGGATGGGATGGATGAAGTGGCGTGATTTCGCCGGTGGTGAAATGACGAATTGGGGTGCACACGGAGTCGATCAAATCCAATGGGCGCTTGGCATGGATGCAACCGGTCCAATCGAAATCACGCCTCTTACCGAGGGGCGGAATGGACAGGTAAGTATGAAATACGCCAACGGCGTTCCAGTGAACTTCGTCATTGAACCGGGCAAAGGCCCGATGGGCGGAGCGATTTTCGTATGCGAGAAGGGCAAGCTGGAAATCAATCGCAACAAGTTTAGCTCGAACCCTCCGGAGATCGCCGAGAAGCTGCTCAAAGCGTTGAACATCGAAGAAGAAGAACGCAAGTGGAGCGATAGTCTTGCACTTTGGCAAGCAAAATGGCATCTTCAAAATTGGATCGATTGCATACGATCGCGGAAGTTGCCTGTGGCAGATGTCGAGATAGGTCATCGATCGGTAAGCGTTTGCCATCTTGCGAACATCGCGCGCAGTACAGGCAAAACACTTCGCTGGGACCCGCAGGGCGAGGTTTTTATCGGCGACGACGCACCGAACAAGTTCCTGTCCCGAGAGCGTCGTCCTGGATTCGAGTTGCCTAAATTGGACTAACTACGCTCGCCATTTTTAGTGAAGGTTCAAGGATCGATTCCACATTGCGCTTTCGTGACCGTCAGTATGCGACTATTGCGAATGCAATCGTTTCCATTAGTTTTACGCCAAATGGCACTCATTTTCAGCCGCAAAGCGCTAGCGCGGATTATTCGCAGGATCATTCACAGGATCATTACTGATCAGCCATTGGGCACTCACTTTGAGCCGCAACGCGCTAGCGTGCGGGCAGTAAGTCAAGCAATCACTTGCACATCCCGCCCTCATGCTAGCTGCAGGTGCAAACAAACGCTTACTTGGTTGACCCAAATCAAACCACCGTCGCAGCCAGTTATCGCGAACCGCCAGCGCTACTCGAACTTGGTCCAATTCGCAAACACCTCCTCACTTGCCGCAATCCGATCTCGCTTGGTTTGGGCCAAGGTAATGT
>JAYVPJ010000161.1:0-4366 GCA_043757445.1 Pirellula sp.
AACAAGAAACGCAAATAGTCTTTCCCCGTTTGCCGTTAACACTTCATAACTAAGTACTTCGGTGCAACTACTTGTCTTCGCAATCAAAGAGACCTGGCCTCTAGCATGTCCTCAAAAGGCTTGAAAAACAAAAAAGGGACCATCCAATGCAAGTCGTCAGCAACGGAGTCTTGCAGCTTTTCTTTCCCATGGGAGTCGGTCAGCGACACGCAGTACTCAGGCAGTCGATGGGGCACGTTTGCAAATCAGGCGCTTCGACGAAAGTAAACAGATCCCGGTGAGATTCTTGCATTGGCGGTGGGTTTTCCTTTGCGATCAACGAGCTCGATTTCGATGTCGCTTTCCGGTTGTATACGAACACGCATCATTCGCGAGCGACTAATTGAAGTGCTCAATAGTTCGATTGCAAAGCCCTTTGCGTAGACAAAGTAACACGAGTCGTTCTGGTTAGCAAATGACGTTGTGGATAACACTGGTCAGCCATTAGGGTCGTCGATCAATTCCTGCAGTCGAGCAGCAAGCGAAGGGGAGAATCTGCTGGGCCAAGTGCTGTTGATTCTTCCAATCTCGAGCAAATCCATCAAATGGGTTTGGTCCTTACCACGAAACGAATTCAGCTTCATCTCGACGAGCGCAGAAAGTGCTTCGACCTGAAATTCTTCTCCGCGTACGGAATCCGAGACATCGGGAGTCGCCGATTCGTATTCCAACCAAACCTTACGCCTTGCGATCAGAATGTGAACTCCTTCTCGAAACTTGCCGTCAGGACCATCGAGAAAGAATTGTAGACCGGCGGTTGTAGCCCGCTCGGATTGGTCGCATTTGTTGGCCCATTCCCAACATACCAATACAAGTATGCATCACCACCATTGAAGCCGATAGGGTCTTGGCTCAGGCCCCCAATTGCTGTTGTCGTAGATGGAGACGAGATTACAGCAACCACGATTTGTCAATCGCTTCGCTCGCGAAGCTTGGTCTGCAGACGCATCATCGTAGCTGTAAGTTCTTCCAGCGACATCGCGTTCAATTCCACTGTGCTAAGCACAGGTCCGCCAAGCAACTCCTGAAGCAATTGGATGCGTCCCTTCTCAATTCCAATCGCCTCGCCTTTTTCAATTCCAATCGCCTCGCCCTCTTGTCGGGCCTCAATGAGGCCGGACTCGTAGTCTAAGATTGCCTTTTCTCTTGAATCGTACATCGCCTTTTCCTCCGTTATCGTTTGTATGTCACCTAGCTCTTTGGTCGCTCGCAAAAATGCCAATCCCGGTAACAAAGCTTGTAACTCCTCAGCAGTATGCTCACCCGAGTACTTGATCCAATAGCACCATTGCTCCAAAACGCTCGGCTGAGCTACCGTTTCCGCTCCTCCATTGTACTTCGATAATTCAATGATGTGTATCTCGATCGAATCGGCCAACACTTCCCCTGTCGCTCGCTCTACCAATTGAAAATGGTGGTGCAACATGGCGTCATCCCACAGTTTTCGCATTAACAAACAAACGGAATACGTCGCTTTCAGTTTGCTGTACCCTTGCCCTGACTGCAACTGATCGGAATATCCTTTGCAAGCGTAGTACACGGCCCGTTTAGCAAAGCTCGGATGAACCACAATCTGGACTTCGACTACGAAGACACGCCCAACCCGATCCGTCGCCTTGACATCGACGCAAACTAGTTTGTCTTGCTCGAATTCCTTATAGGAAAAGGGATTCATGAATTCGACCGAATCGATTGGGTGGGGCAAATCCAGAATTGCGTTGAGCAGACTGATCAAGCAAATTTCATTGCCCGGTTTCCCGAAGATCTTGCGAAACGCAAAATCAATCCATGCACGAATTCCAATCTTCATCGACATCGTTTGCCCAGCCACGCACATGCCAAAGTCCCGAACCCAATCGAACCATTCTAGCAGATTGAGTAATTCGCGAATCGACGCCGATACCTTGCCAATATTCTTGAGACCTCCTGGCGAAAACTGGAGCAAATTGCGATTCGCAAACCTATGTCGTCAAAGTGGTTTGTCTCCATGTATTTGTCCTTGTCCAAGTCGACATTCATTTTTAGAACAGCATGATTGAAAGCTGGTGGCGGCAGCTCAAACACCAGTGGCTATTTCTGAACACCCTGGACTCCATCTCAACCGTGCGGAAGCTCCTTGAATTCTACGTCCAGCAACATAACGAGCATGTTCCACATTCAGCGTTTAAAGGCCAGACACCGGACAAAATGTATTTCGCTACCGGGGCCGATGTTCCTGACAAACTGCGGGTAGCTCGATTGCTTGCAAGGAAAATGAGACGCGAAACGAATCTCGCTCGCTCGTGCTCCGCATGCCGAACTGAAATGCAACTAATTCCGATCGATCTGCCACCCATTGCGCCGTTGCAATCAACGTCACCCGTAATTCTGTCGAACACCTCGTAACCGCACGTTCGCAGAAAGGATTTCTAATTCATTACGGACCATTGGCGGAAACAACTGTGCTGTTTCGCGGTCCGCGTTGACGTCGATTTCCGAGCAAAGAGTGCGAATTTCAGTCTTGGAATGAACGGCAATTCAACAAACAAATCGCTCAAAAACCCCATCACGCGTTTTCGTCACCTGGATGTTGGCAGAGATTAAGAAGTTTCGCCAAGCCTGTCGACAACTCGAACGCCTTTCTTCAAAATGTCCTACGAGGTTGCAGGGCGGCATCCGTGACCGCCGTTTGCAGTTCTGTACTTCACTCTCAGACCGGCGGCCTAAAATGCGTCTTGAAGCGGACAATGTTCGCAACTGGCGCTGACATGCGGCGGCGACCGTCGTTGTCTATTCGTTGGAAGCGTACATGTCGCAGAATCCATGTAAGTCCTAGGTTTGGGGCGGTGTCATTCGATAAACTGGCGACTCAGACCCGTGATCGTGCCGTAACACTTCACACCTTTACACCCCAAACCCAAGGACCACTTGACCCTGAAGATTCTCGCACTTGACCTCGGTAAATTCAACACCATGTGCTGCTATTTCGACACCGAAACTAGAAAATTTGAGTTCATTAATGCAGCTACTGAACGTAACTATCTGACGACTGTTCTTAAGAAATACCCGGCTGACCTGATTGTCATGGAAGCCTGTGGGCCGTCAGGGTGGATTCATGACTTGTGCGTTGAACTCAATCTAAAAACACTTGTCTGCTCAACTAATGAAGATGCCTGGAAGTCGTCCAACGTCAAACGGAAAACGGATCGAGACGATGCACTCAAACTCGCCCGCATGGCCGCGTCCAATGAGTTACAAGCCGTTCATGTTCCCGTGCCAAAGATGCGTGAGCTTCGCGCTCAGATCAAGTTTCGTAAAGCTATCGTAAGGCGGATGAATCGTATTAAAAACTCCATCCGATCCATTTTCGTCAATCAAGGAATCTCGATTGAGCGGTCTCTCAAACTTTGGACGACGGAGCGATCCCAAATAGATTCCCATCGCAAAGCCATTGATAAATGTCTCCCATGCGAATTTTGGAAAGGCCAACTCGATACCGAGTTGACGCAACTCGATGCCCTCGCTCAACAACGCGATGCAATGGATAAAACGCTTGACGCAATTGGCAAGCAGGATCCGCGAATCCAACGTCTGCAGACCATTCCTGGCGTTGGACCAAGAACGGCTGAAGTGCTTGTAGCAGCCATTGATGATCCAAAACGATTCAAAAATGGCCGCCAAGTTTCAGCGTACTTTGGCTTAGTACCCAAGCAATATCAATCAGGGGAGACCGATCGCAATGGACGTATCTCAAAGCGCGGGCCGAGCCTAGTCCGAGCGAGCCTGGTCGAGTGCGCATGGCTGGCTATTCGCTACAACGAATGGGCCAAGAAGGTATACGCACGAATCTATGGAAAACAGAAGACTCGCAAGAAGAAGGCGGCTGTCGCACTTGCACGCAAGATAGCCGTAGTGGCTTGGGCCATGCTTCGAGACGAGACCGACTGGAGCCCCGAAATTATGGAACGAATCACGACTCTTGGCAGAAAAAAATCGAAAGAACCTGCTCCTGCAATGAACGAAACAACGAACCCGGCTTCCAATGCGGTCCCCAAAAACGCCAAGAAAGTGCCGTTAGCTGACCGCTCTCCACCCAAGACAGGTCGCGCGGCTTCGAAAAGAAAGGCCGTTTCGACCTAACGAGCCATGGCGACTGAGGCAACTTGAGAACAGGCGTGGTTCAAGAAACCGATTCGCCGAATGAAACCTCAGTCGCTATTTCAAAACTACCCAACCGAGATTCCAGCACCAAAAAAAGAAGAGAGATTCCCAGAAGCAAATCGAATCGATAGACCAAGTAGCCCAAGACCCAACCTTGAACTGAAGCCACTCAAACCAGCTGACACTG
>JAYVPJ010000162.1:0-16310 GCA_043757445.1 Pirellula sp.
GGCATCGATTGGCAAACGAAAGCATCACATGCCCTCTTCGCAATTATCGATTGCGAAGACATTGGCACACAGAATCGGCTTTCAACCTTTGCCTAGTAGCCAAATGCATAAAGTTCCACAAAAAGTTGCTTGCACGCTATTTGTGACCTATTTTTTAGCGGTCGTTGAAAATTCGTGGAAAAACACTGTATTGCGAAAAGCATAAGGGCATTTTAGCGTGGAACTACAAAAGTATCGTCTGATCACACGAAGCGATTTTGACGGGTTGGTCTGTGCAATGCTTCTGAAGGAAATGAACATCCTAGGCGAAATCAAATTCGTGCATCCGAAGGACGTCCAGGATGGGAAAATCGAAGTCAACGAGTTTGATATTCTAACGAACCTGCCCTACGTTCCAGGTTGCCATCTTTGTTTCGATCATCACAACAGTGAGGAAGAACGAGCGGGCGGCGAAAAGCGAACGAACCACGTTCTTGAATCCAATGCCGATTCGGCTGCTCGCGTCGTTTACAACTATTTCGGTGGTGCCGCTCGGTTCCCTGCGATCCAGCCCGAGATGATGAAGGCTGTCGACAAAGCCGATGCTGCTCGCTTCACGTTGGACGATGTCTTGAACCCACAAGGTTGGGAACTGCTTTCGTTTTTGATGGACGCTCGTACTGGCCTTGGTCGCTTTCGCAATTTCCGCGTCTCGAATTACCAATTGATGATGTCGCTTATCGACTATTGCCGCGATCATACGATTGAAGAAATCTTAGCACTGCCGGACGTCGCTGAACGGGTCGAGTTGTATCGTGAACAAAATGAAGCGTTCAAAGTACAAGTCAATCGTTGCGCTCGAGTCCACGGGAATCTCGTGGTACTGGACTTGCGAAACGAGGAAACTATCTACGCCGGAAATCGTTTTTTGATTTACGCAATGCACCCTGAGTCCACCATTTCCATGCACGTGCTATGGGGATTGAAGCAACAGAATACAGTGTTCACGATCGGAAAGTCTATATTCAATCGTTCGTCGTCACTCGATATTGGTAGCCTCTGCCTTGAGTATGGCGGAGGTGGTCACCAAAATGCGGGCACATGTCAAGTAGCCAACGAAGTGGCCGAATGCGCTCAAGCTGAAATTACAGAGCGGATCACTGAATTCGACGTGCTAACCCTCGTTTGCTAGAGTTCGCAATGCTTGCTGCGAGAGTGGTTTGATTCGGGTACTCGACAGGTGGTAATGCGTTTGGCACGAGCGACGCGCCGGAGTTGACCTGGGTGATGAACACGTTGGTGCCAGCTATTGTAGCGGAACGCTATGCAACGTCGCGAGTGGTAGTTTTTTCTACGGGTTGTGTCTACGCACTGGTGCCCGCCGGTGGGACTGGGGCAAACGAAGTGAGCGGCCTTGAACCACCTTGTGAGTACGCAAATTCTTGCCTCGGGCGCGAACGCGTGTTCACTCATTTTGCAAATCAATATGGAACGCAAGTTCTATTTTTCCGTCTGTGTTATGCCAATCGCTACCAAACGCAAGACGTCGTTCGTGCGGTCATCGACTCGGGTCGCGACGACATTGCGATCTACACGGGCAACGATGATAGCATCGTCACGGACTTCGTTACGCCCTTCCAATTCGCAGGCAAAGAACGTCGCATCGTGGGCGGGTTGCTTGGCCAAGGTTCTCAAACGCCAAGGATTGCTCGAAGGCAACTGGTGCCTAGACGAGCAAGAAACACTGAGTCCAGGCCAGTTATCAGAGATTGATCGAGTGTGCCGGGCTTATCCGCACTTGAACGACGACAGCTTCGACGAAAGCAATCGTGACGAATGGCTGTTCTGATTGCCACTAGTCGCTTAACTCGTGGAAACCCGAGCCAAAGGCGATAATCTTCGACTCATCGTAAGTGCCCCCGCAGCGCTCCCTATTGCTGCCAACAGGAATAGCGAATTGGGTTCCGGGACAGCCGTGAAATCCACCGTTAAAGTCGGCTGCTGTCCAACTGCGGATTCGCGAGAACCAAATGTCCTTGCGTCTCGATTGATCGTTTCATTCTCAGCTTTAAGAATCCATCCAAAATTCGAATTGGGGGTATTCAGCCAAGTCTGAACGTCGGCAACCATGCTTGACTGCGAACTGAAAGTATAGACGGTGTTGTCCGTAACACCAATTGTTGCGATGCCGCTTGTCGCGGCAAAGTCGCCACCCGGCAAAGTCCATGATAGCGGAGCGGTGCTTGAAAACTGTCGGAAGTTCCAGGTCGCATCTCCATTCGTCGGAAGGGAACCCTGTCCGGTACCGACGGACGTTCCTTGCCCCCAAGCCGCCGCAAGGCGATGCAATTCAAAGTTCTCGGCCGTCGATGCCAAACCGTGCCTCGTCTGAGTCAATGCGAGAGAGACAGAATTGATGGTCGAGCCAACGGGTATACTGGAAAGGTCAAACTGCAAAAGCGCTCGCCTTAGAACCCCGCCATTGGTTCTTCCTGCGAAAAGACTTCCCAACGCATTGCTATTGTTGTTTTCACTGTAGATCGAATTGTCTTGACTGGGGTTGATCACGATGAAATCCGCTCTGACTAGGGTACTCCACCCAGCAATAAACAGGGTCGATCCAATCACTATCGATCGCAAAAAACTCATCATCGTTACTCGCTCTTCCAAACAACTGCGCACAAAAGACCACTGCAATGCATGTCAAACAATGGACTCAATGCTAATTGCTGCAATTACTGTAGAAGCAATCAAATCGCAATGATTTAAATATTTAGCGAAATTCGCCACCCGGCGGCAAGAATTGCCTGCCGAAAAGTGCCTTTCATCGCGCCTCATCCTATTTGATTTTGACGGTCGTTTTCGCTTTCACCAAATCTAGAAGTTGTTTCGGTGTTGCGAACCGAGACCAGTTGAGGAAGTCTGGGGCCGCCTTGTCGCTGCGTGGCGATTCCTCAAGCGATAGCGAATCCAAATTGTCTTCAAACAACGCCGCAAAGGCCCCGACCTCCGTCATCTCCAAACAAACCTCCAAATGGATAGGAATCGCACTCATGTCCGGTAAACGGCGCAAGGCCAGCGACTCGGCCTCCATCCCGACTGGCTGCAATAAATAGAATCGTAGTCCCATCGGCGGGGAAGCGATCTCATGGGGAGGATTCCATTGAGTAATAAACACGAGCCGGGAGCCTGATATACTAATGTAGCATGGCCCCCTGGACCGTGTGTCACTCGGTCGGAGTAGCTGTGTAGCGCTCGGGCCAAGGGCCAAACCTACGGTATCTTGCCAAGGAACATCAAGTCGAGGTCGCAATACGTATTATGCAGAATCTGATTATCTTTGGAATGTTCAGTCTCGTCGTATGGAGTTGCGACGAGTCGGCCAATGCAGACGATTTGACTCAGAAAATCCCGCGAGTCATGGAACACGTCAAAGTATACGCGGAGAAGGGACGCTTTGGCGGCTGGCCTGCCAATCATGGCATTTGGTCCTGGGGCGATGAGATATTGGTCGGATTCAGCGCAGGCTACCACAAGGATCTCGGACTCGAGCGCCACAACATTGATCGCGAGAAACCGGAGGAGCATCTGTTGGCACGAAGTCTCGACGGTGGAATGACCTGGGCTATCGAAGATCCTTCAAAAAAGGGCGCCCTCATTCCGGTTGGTAAGTCGCTGCACGGAATCGCTCCGCCTTGGCTGCAGGAGAAGCCTTGGCTTGACTGTCCCGGCGGAATCGATTTCACCCACCCTGACTTTGCCATGACCGTCCGCATGACCGACGCGAACGGCGGCTCCTCTCGGTTCTATTACTCGATCGATCGAGGTCACAATTGGGAGGGGCCATTCCGCTTACCTCAATTCGATACGAAAGGGATCGCTGCAAGGACGGATTACATCGTCAATAGCAAACAGGACTGCCTGCTCTTTCTAACAGCGGCAAAGTCGGACGGGCGCGAAGGTCGACCACTTTGCGTTCGCACGACTGACGGCGGTCAATCTTGGAGATTCGTTTCTTGGATCGGTGACGAACCAAACGGTTACGGAATCATGCCATCGTCGATTCGAGTAACTGGCAATGAGCTACTCACTGCGATTCGCTGTCGCGATTCCAAAAAAAGCTGGATCGAGACGTATCGTTCATTCGATGATGGCCTGAACTGGAAGCTCGATACCGTTCCTTCACCGGACCTAGGTGAGGGCAACCCGCCGAGTATGATCCGTATGTCCGATGGACGCGTCGCAATTAGCTATGGTTACCGCGCAGATCCGTTCTCTCTACGAAGCAAACTGAGTAGTGACGGAGGAACGTCATGGGGCGAAGAGATCATCCTCCGAGGCAACGGTGGCGGACGCGATGTTGGCTATCCACAAACGGTGCAACGCCGGGACGGCAAGCTTGTCACGATCTATTACTTTCACGACGAACCCCAAAGCGATCGGTATATCGCCGCCACAATTTGGAACCCTTAGCTGCCACTTACTTTAGCCCACGCCGTACCAGCAAGGCATCTACGGTTGGTTCCTGGCCTCGAAAATCTTTGTACTGCTGCATGACTTCACGGGTTCCACCTCGAGATAGGACTTTATCGCGAAAGAGCGCACCGTTGGCCGAGGTCAAGCCACCCAGTTTGCCCATGTGAGCAAATGCATCTGCGGCCAAAACCTCACTCCATAGATACGCATAGTAGCCGGCCGAGTAACCACCTGACCAAATGTGGGCAAAATAAGACGTTCGATATCGAGGTGGTACTGGAGCGTAATCCATGCCATAACTTTTCAGCAATTGGTTCTCAAATACGACCACGTCGGTAGGGACGTCTTCGGTCGCAATGGAATGCCATCCGAGGTCCAGCAATGCTGCCGAAACATACTCCAGTGTTTCGTAGCCTTTGTTGAATTTATTGGCAGCGATGCTCTTGTCCAGAAGATCCTTTGGAATGGTCTCGCCCGTCTTGTAGTGCCTCGCATAATGGTTCAACACTTCAGGATAAATCGCCCAGTCCTCGTGAAACGTCGATGGAAACTCAACGAAGTCACGGGGCACGGATGTGCCACTGAGGGTTGGGTATTCGACAGAAGAAAACAGGCCATGAACTCCATGTCCAAGTTCATGAAACATGGTGGTTACATGGTCCAAGCTTAAAAGGGTCGGTTCGCCAGCAGCAGGCAAGGGTATGTTCATTACGTTGACAACCACGGGCAACTGATTCAACAATCGAGACTGCGACACAAAGGCATCCATCCACGCCCCACCTTGTTTTGCGTCGCGATGGAAATAATCGGCATAGAATAAACCGATTTGTTTTCCGTCCGCCGCGAGGACATCAAACACACGGACTGTTGGATGGTAGACCGGCAAATCCTTGCGTTCTTTGAATACGATTCCGTAAAGTTTGCCGTAGGTATAAAACACTCCGTTTTGGAGTACGCTCTCCATCTCGAAGTACGGCTTCACTAGATTTTCATCGATCTGATACTTTTCTGCTCGAACCTTTTCCGAATAGAATTCCCAGTCCCATGCCTCGGGCTCGCCGCCGATTCCATCGCGTTTCATGAATTCCATGATGTCACCAGCTTCCAGTTTGGCCTTGGCGAGAACACCTGGGGCCAAGTCGCGGAGCATTTTGAACGCAGCCTCTGGTTTGAGGGCCATTTGGTTCTCGAGCGTAAAGGCTGCATGACTTGGATAGCCGAGTAGTTTTGCTCGTTCTGCTCGGAGGCGGGCGAGCTTAAGGACTAAGTCTCGATTGTCTAAACCACCTGATTCCCCGAGGCCACGATTGGCGGAAGCCAGCCACACGCGTTTCCTAAGTTCGCGATCATTGAGCGAGAGCAACACGGGTTGTCGGGTCGTGTTGGTGATAGCCAACAGATACTTACTATCGAGCCCTTTAGCGATGGCCGCTTCCTTGGCTGCAGCTATATCCGCCGTTGACATTCCGCCCAACTGGGCGACGTCGTCGACAACGACACCTCGTTCTTTAGTGATCGCCAATAGATTTTGTTGAAATTGAGTCGTCAATGTCGACAGCTCTTCGTTGATGGCCCGAACACGCGTTTGCTGCTCATCGTTGAGTCTAGCGCCGGCTCTAACAAAGTTCTCGTAGTACTCTTTGAGCAAGCGTTGTTGTTCTTCCGTCCAGGCTTGCTCGGTGCGTTGCATCCAAAGTGATTCTACGCGGGCGAAGAGTTTTTTGTTGAGGTAAATATCATCGGAATGCGAAGCCAAACGAGGAGCAAGCGTCTCTTCTATTTCCTGGATTTTTTCGTCGGTATTGGCGGTCGTCATGTTGAAGAAAACAGACTGGACTCGTTTCAGGATTTCGCCTGACTTTTCTAGAGCTACCAAGGTGTTTTCAAAAGTTGGGGCAGATGTCAATTCAGAAATCTCACGGACTTGTTGGAGCTGTTGGGACATGCCCGCGTCAAACGCAGGAAGATAATGCTCATGTTTTATGTTGGCGAAGTCCGGTGCCAGCAACGCCAGCTTGCTCGGCACTAGAAAAGGGTTTTCGGTTTGCATTCGAACCATTCGAGCATTACGAGAAGTTGAAAAAGTGTTCACTGGAAGAGCTGATTGAGCGAAGCCATCGTTGCAACAAGCAATCAAAACCCCAGATAGGAGGATTGTATGCTTGGCTGTTCTGATCAATTTATTGGACATGATTTTGTGTTCCTGTTTACGTTTCCATAGTATCAGTCAAGCAAGCAATGCAGCAACTCATTTTTTCTAGCGAGCCGCTAGGCACTAGCATGAGGGCCGGATTTGTAAGTGACTACTTGATTTTCGGCCCGCACGCTACCGCGTTGCGGCTCAAAGAGAGTGCGAGTTGGCTTGGGCTGCCCCGCTACTTCGGTATTTTGATCGAAGGGTCGGCTTTTTTGGCTGCTTTGAAGGCTGCGTCCGCCTCGGCTTTCTTACCTTGTTTGGCAAGAAGCGTTCCCTTGCCAAGAAGCAATTGTGCAGCGTTGGGCGATCCTTGTTCGGCATGGTCTAGATCCGCTTGGGCTTTCTCGATATCGCCCATCTCGCTATGGCAACGGGAGCGAAGCAATAGTGCCAAAGCATACATATCGGCCGATAGGCCACCGGCCGATATGGACTTTTCCAGCAATGGCAACGCCTGCTTGTAGTTTCCCGAGTCAACCAATGGCACCGCCTCATCAAAGGACATCTGTGCAGTTCTATTGTCGTTTTCACGAACCTGCGAACCACATCCTAACATGCCGCATCCTAACATGCCGCATCCTAACATGCCACATCCTAACATGACGGTGAAAAACACCATGAATGCAGGAAGGTGTGACCTCTGTTGGAATTGCAAATTCATTGTGGTCATTCGCTTGAATAGACTTCGCCACCATCTCTTGTACCCATAGATCGCCAGACCACTAGATCGACCGAGCTACTGACGAAACGAACGGAGCCATCACCCATCGAGGCGTTGACACCGCCAGTGTGCAAACTGCGAGCAGACATGATGGCGTGCTCGCCCGGAGCATCAGGAATAGCACTCCGCGTTCCGCAATCAACGGACTTCCAATTGGGCGGGGCGACGTGGTTATACATAGTGCTTGAATAGAACCCAAAGGGCCAACCATTTGAGAAATCTGTTCCTTGCAGCCAGCGTCCAGCGGAGTTGAAGTTGAAACCTCCGTTCACCTGTGGAGCCATGGCACCGCATTCAGCCATCATTACGTCTGCGTCGATCAAACCTTGTGGGCGACTGAGCAAATTGGTAACGTCTTCGATTGCAGGTAGTCCGGTCAAGGACCTCCCGCTACCCTTCGTTCTTTCGGAAAAGAAAGTCGTGTTCGATAAGCCGTCGGTAATGGATCCAACACTCAGACCGTTGCCCATTGAAAACGCGCCGTTTCCTTTGGACGAAAATCCGGCTGGTGAAGTGCCTTCGAGATCGTTTCGATCAGACCCTCGCGATCCTCCAAACGGAGTCGAGCCACCAAAATTATAGCGGTAGTTGTTTTCCGTGATTAAGACGCCCGTGTTTGGGCAGGAGGGGCAAATGAAAAGTCCAGCAGCATTTGCATACGCCTGATAGTTTGCATTGACGGGAGTCACTCCACCACCGGTCGTCATTCGGACTGCAGTTGGTTTGGTGAAATCAATCAAGTTGTAGATGTTAGTTTGCTCCATGTAGGGCAAGATAAACGTATGAACGGAGCGGAACCCGGTCGATGAACCTGCAGCCAATGTAGTTGGATAGCTCGTGTAGCTTTGCTGCACCACTCCATTGATTGTAAAGTCCGGTGACAAACGGCCCGGTGGGAATCTGCGAACAGCTGATTCATAGTTAAGTGTCGCCAATCCAAGTTGCTTGAGATTGTTCGAGCACTGCATACGCCTCGCTGCCTCGCGGGCCGCCTGAACCGCTGGAAGAAGCAGCCCAACCAATATCCCAATAATTGCAATTACCACCAAGAGTTCTACCAGAGTAAATCCCTGGCGTACGTGCGATCGTTTGTTCATTCTCGACACCTAGTTTCAAAAAATAAATTGCGAAAGAACTGCCATTGACCTGCGCGAACACAGGTGCTAACCGAACTAGCGTAGCGAAACCCAGGATTCCTTCAACTGATATAAGCCAAATATTTGTTGAAATCGTCGAGGAGATTGTGGGTGCCAGGCAAACGCAATTTGCCCGCAAATGGAAACAATTGTTTCCTGGTGTTTTAGGATTCCTTTATGCCGCGGCAGTGGATGTTGTTAGGGCTTTGAAAGTCCATCGACCTTCCTTGAAGCGAGTTGGTGGGTTGCTACGAACTTCCCATTATGGTCACCACCAAGGTCCTGCCTTGCGCTCGATCTCTGTGTTCGCAAAGGTAAATTCCTTGCCAGGTCTCGAACGCAAGGGCTCCATTCGTAATAGGAATCGTCAAGCTGCAGCCTAGCAGCGAGGATTTGACATGGGCAGGCATATCGTCGGAACCTCTTGACGATCCGGGCATTGTCCGCATACTTCGTTCATCGAGGCAACCCATCACTTAGTCATCTTCCAAGGAACCAAGGCATCGCTTATGCGTCGCGCAAAAATTACGATTATCGGTGCAGGAAATGTAGGTGCTACCTGTGCACATTGGTGCGCATCAGGCGAACTAGGCGATGTCGTATTGCTCGACGTTCCACAAACGGAAAACATGCCCAAGGGCAAGGCCCTAGATTTAATGCAAGCTTCCCCCATTATGGGTTTTGATAGTAGGCTCGTTGGTTCAACCGACTATGCGGATACAGTGAATAGCGATGTCGTGGTAATTACCGCTGGAATTGCGCGTAAACCTGGCATGAGTCGCGATGACCTATTGAGCACCAATGCCAAGATTGTAACGAGCGTCGCAGAGCAAGTGAAAGCCAGTAGTCCCAACGCTGTCGTGATCGTTGTCAGCAATCCGTTGGACGCCATGGTTCAACGTGCTTTTCAGGTTCTGGGCTTTCCGTCCCAACGCGTCATCGGTCAGGCAGGAGTTTTGGACACAGCTCGGTTTCGTGCTTTTTTGGCCCTGGAGCTCAATGTGAGTGTAGAAGATATCTCGGCTATGTTGATGGGCGGCCATGGTGACACGATGGTGCCAATTGCCAGCTGCACCTCCGTGGGCGGCATACCCGTTACGCAATTGATTAAACCGGAGCGGCTTGCCGAGATTGTTCAGCGAACCAGGGATGGCGGCGCCGAGATCGTCTCTCTATTGAAGACGGGCTCCGCATACTACGCACCGGCTGCAGCCACTGCACAAATGGTCGAAGCTATCGTGCGGGACAAAAAGCGACTACTCCCGGTTGCGGCCCTTTGCAACTCGGAATATGGAGTTGGAGGGTATTACGTCGGAGTGCCAGTCGTTCTCGGCAGTAACGGCGTTGAGAAAATCATCGAATTGTCACTTACCGATTCCGAAAAAGCTGCGTTTCAAAAGAGTGTAGATGCTGTCAAGTCCTTAGTAGCCACTATGGAAAAGCTACTCGCATCGGTGTAGTTCTGGTGCGTCGTTTCAGGTCGAGTCGTTGGGGTCAGTTCGTTGCCACGGTAACCAACGCGTTGAGTTGCGATGCCGATTGGCTTGCCCAACACGAATGAAAGCATTTCAAATCAATTGCGGTCTCCCGATTTCTTGAGTCCGGCGCCATTGACGTAACAGGGTTCTCCTCAATACAACGTGAATTATCACGTTGACTTCGGCAAACCAACTCTCGTCCCTCATGCTCGTTTCAGCTGAATAGGAATTCTTGAATGAGTCGCCTCACGATGCTTTTGGAATCGAACGGTAGTACTTCCCCGACCTTTCCTATTGCATCAAGATGCCGGCCACTGGATGAAGCGGCGCTTGATTTAAATTTCCCACATCAACTGTTCGTTCCAGAGCATTACGAGTCAGGATACGAATATCCTCTCGTTGTTTGGCTACACAGTGACGCAAGTTGCGAACGAGAGCTCGACAACGTCATGCTTGCACTGAGCCGTCGAAACTACATTGCAGTTGCTCCGAGGGCCAACCAAAAATGCCACGGTACAAGTCGACGCTTTCATTGGGGCAGTTCCAATACCGATTGCGCTTTGGCAGAGGAATTGGTTTGGGATAGTGTACAAGGCGTGGCCAGCCGATTGTCTGTCAATACGAACAAGGTCTTTCTGGCTGGATTTGGTTCGGGCGGAACCATGGCCCAATGGATCGGGCTTAAGTACGCCAATCAAATCGCAGGCGTAGTCTCTTTGAGTGGCTCATTTCCAAAATCTTCTAGTGCGCTTTCCAATTGGAAACGGGCGCGCAGACTTCCAGTTCTGTTTTCCCAAAGACAGGGTTCGACAATCTGCTGTGACGATGAACTTGTCAGAGCTATTCGTATTTCACATCATGCCGGATTGAGATACCAATTTTGCCAACTTCGATTCGAAGACGACGATTGCGATGAATCCAACGAACTGGACTCGACCATGTTAGACGCGGCCAACCGATTCATGATGGGCATTGTCACGGGAACCGAAGTAAGCTTATCGCCTGAAAAGACCTGCGATAACGAGTTTGTTGGCTTTAACTGATGAATGCCGACGCAATGCTCGTCGATCTGAAGGATGTGAGCATCGAACGAGGTCGTACTCGAATTCTTGATCGCCTCAGTCTTAGTATCCCACAGAAACAGCATGTTGCCATCGTCGGCCCAAATGGCTCAGGCAAATCGACATTGCTGAAATTACTGATGCGATTCTTCTACCCGTCGGTCGTCGATGAACAGTCCGGGGAAGTTCGTATTTTAGGTCGAGTAGAATGGAACGTCTGGGAGCTTCGATCCCATCTTGGATTCGTGAGCTCTGAACTCGACCATCACTTCACCGTCGGACGCACAGCTCGACTTAGCGCACTCCAATCGGTGCTTACAGGTTTCTTCTCGGCGGAGCTTGAACCGGATCCAGGATCTTTAACGGACGAGATGCAGTTTGACGCCAAACGGCTCCTCGGATTGTTTCAGGTTGATAGTGATTCCAATAAGTGCATCGGCCACATGTCAACAGGTGAGAGACGCCGAGTCCTCCTGGCTCGAGCATTGATCCAGAAACCGCAAGCGATTGTTTTAGACGAGCCGACAAACGGATTGGATATCCGCGCTCGAGCCGAATTCTTGAGTCTCTTGAATGAGTTAGCTAACTCGGGCACACAGATTGTTTTGGTCACACACCACGTCGAAGAGATATTGCCAAGCATTGCACGCACGATTCTCTTGAAGGCTGGACGGGTGTTTTTTGACGGCCCAACTCGAAATGCCTTGAGCGAGCAGTCATTAACAGCACTATTCGACAAACGCATCCAAATAGATCAAGATGGTGCTGGGTTTTTCCATGCTCGCTTGTTTTAAAATACTTTCCAGAATTGTGTAGAATTCTCTTGCTTTAAAGATTGAATCCAATAAAAAAAGTAACTCAAAGGTCTTGCTCTACGTCCAAGCAACCCGAAGGAGTTCATCTTGTGCCCCAGCTCTCCAGCTCTCCAGCTCTCCAGCTCTCTCTGGTGGGCACTAACTTTCTAGAGGTTGCCAACGCGGTTTCTGCGTCAGCTTTGTCGAATGTCTCTTTCGCTGAGTGCGACGCTCTGAAACGATCGGTATGTAAGACTAAGAGCCATCGTTCTCGTTGCGCCTTAACGCTGGTGGAATTATTGGTGGTGATTTCGATCATCGGAGTGTTAGCTGGCCTACTTATTCCTGCGGTTCAAGCGGCGCGAGAAGCTGCACGGCGAATGCAATGCCAATCGAACTTAAAGCAACTTGGTCTTGCTGCAATGAACTTCGAGTCATCGTATCGTCATCTTCCAGGCCCAACAATGAACGCCCATCCCAAAACAGTGGGTTATCAGAGTGATGTTGGTCTTTTCGTAAACATGTTGCCTTTTTTCGAGCAAAATGCACTTTACGAATCTATCAATAAGAACGTGCCAAGCAACTCGGTTTCTAACAAATCGAAAATTGAGAAATCGCCCTCACTCCTAAAGTGCCCTAGTACTTTGGACTCCGAATTGCTCGTTAATCTATCTGGTCGCTTTTCAGGTCCAACAGTCGCGGGGCTACAAGCTCAAACATGCGATTATTCTGGAAATGATGGAGCCTACGTAGCAAGTAAACCGTATTTTGGCACGATTCGACTGCGCGTAGGTTCCATTGTAAGAGAACGTCGGCTCGCTGAAGTAGTCGACGGCACCTCGAATACATTTTTGTTTTGGGAGAGTGCGGGGGACCGTTTTTGGTTGTCTAGGAACGTGAGTATTTCATTCAATGACGGGGCATTACCAACGTTCACGTGTTTGATTGACAGTAACCCGTCCAGCGCTCTCCAGTCGACCACACGAGCGTCTACAAAGTCGTATCTGTATTCCTGGTCGGGATTTCGAATTGGAACCGTAATTGACGGTGCCATCAATGTCTCCAATGTGTATGGAGAGCCGTTTGGAGGACATCGAGCAGTCGTTAACTTTGCATTTACTGATGGTTCCATCAGAAGTTTGAGCCAGAATGTCGACTCTGGCGTTGTCGTCGCACTTGCGACTGCCCAAAACTACGATTTGGCCGCTGCGGATTAATCCGACGAGGTGGTGTGTGTGGACGCGAAACTCAAAAAAAGTTTCTATACGAAGAGGGTTGGTCGTGACTGATAGTACACGTAGGATTTTGCAATTTAACATGATTGCGTGGCCAATACTTCGCTCGGTGTTTAGCGTTTTCTTGTTCGTTACCGCTTTCCTCAAGCTGCGCGATTTTGGAACGCCGAATGCATTATTTGATATCGCACCATCGCTAGAATTTGGACTAATTCAGCTCGAGGTTCTTGTAGCACTCTGGTTGCTGTCTGGCTGGAAAACTGTCGCAGCTTGGCTTTGTACTCTTAGTCTATTCGCAACTTTTGCAGGAGCCTCATTAGCAATGGTAGTGCAGAAAAAATCTACCTGTGGATGTTTTGGAAGTGTAGATTTCAATCCGGCATGGGTGTTTGCGATCGATATCGTTGCGATTTCTGCGCTGTTACTTGTTGGACGAATCGAAAATCATCGAGTTATCGATCCATCTCCTTACTGGCATGGGTCGAGATTGAAACAACGAATTTGGAGTTTGACACTAGGTGTTTCTTTGATCTCGCCAATTTTCGGGTTTGCCGGGGTCTGCTTTAATACTGAGATAGGATCGTGGTATGCTCGGAGTTTACCAGTCGCATTGACAGGCCAAGTACTCGTGACAGAGCCTTCAGTGATTGCAGCAAGCCCCGGAGGGGTGGGGGATTGACAAACGTTAAGCTTTGCGGTAGTCAATCGCGGAAAAGAATCGGTGCGGCTTATTGGTGCTGAGCAAAACTGCAAGTGTAGAGCAATCAAGTCCTTGCCAGTTGTCGTTCCTGCTGGAGGGCAAGTCAATATTGATGTCGACGTAAAATTGGGGTCAAAGTCATCCTTTGCGTTGCTAACGTCAAGCCAGCGGCAGACGAGATTGGTTTGTCGATGGCGAGAATTCGATTAGTTCCTTTCGTATGTGTGTTAGTTCGTTTGGTGTGTTTGTTAGGTTTCTTTTAGGAGAAAATGAGATGAATGTGCGAAAAGTTGTTGGTAGAGGTTTGATGGGTTTGGGGTTATTACTGATGTTGATCGGTACTGCATCCGTGCCCTCAACATCTTGGGCAGGAACTGTTCCTGCTCCTGCACTTTGTGATGCTAGTTGCAACAAATGTGGCTCGTCAGAAACACAAGCCGACGGCACTTTTAAATGCTTCAGGCAGGTAGGTGGCGTCAATCAAGCCGGGACTTGCAACCATGGAAGCACATATAGGTATTGCGATGGATGTACTGGCGATTGTGACACTACTTCTCTTGTCGACGGCAAAGCAGCTTGTAGTTGCTTGACCAATTAATTTGCTTCGGGCGATGCGTGGCATCATGTGGGATCATCGCCCAAATGACTTCGGCGGTCACGACTACGTCGCGACCGCCTCTTTGCTTGTAACCCTAGTCGACTTGCAAGAATTCGTACTATGCGTTCCGTCAAATTTTCTTATTCGGAGTGTGCCTTGTATCCAAAGAGTTATGTCCTGACTATTGGCTTTGCCACAACTTTGATCGTTTTGTGGATCCTTTGCTTAACAGCACAATTACACGGAGCGGAACTCGATGAAGCATTGCTAAAGCGATTTCAAAGCGATGCTCCGAAGGCTTGGAAGAAACAAGTGGAACTCCACAAGAAGTTTTTTTCCGACACGTCTGGCGTTACCTTCAACTCCAATCAAAAGGTTGTTCGCGAGGGCAAGGTAACCCAGCTTGATGAATATCAAGAGAAACGAATCCGCTCTAACTATCGACAAATCATCTGGAAGGATGTGAGAACTGGAAAGGGAACTTTACGATGCGCGAATCCTCGATATGCCTTTGAACTTTCAAGCTCGTCGTCCGGTGAATGGGTAATAACTGGCATCCATCCCTATCAAGTGGCGCCTGCGGATGGAAGCGACGATAAGGATGCTTACAATCGTATCTTGGAACCGCCGCGGGAAATTCGACCCCAGATGCTCCCGATCGAAGGAACGATGAATCAACTTGATTGGGTAAGCGAGGACGTAAAGATCCAAGACATTAAATTAGTTTCGGTAAACAACCGTGAGCGCTTTGAGGTCAGTATCGATTTCCCATTTAATTCCTACACGCAAAACGGGGACGCGAAGGAGTTGGTCCGAACAGTAACTCGTCACTCCGCGGTGGGTGTATTCGATCCCGCAAATGACTGGGTACTTACCTCATTCGTTTGGATGGGGTTACCTCCTTCGAAGATGACGTATACATTCGGTTACGATGAAAATCTTGGAGGTGTTCCCTTTAGGACCAGTTCAAGAAGGGAAACTCGAAATATGACTACCAATACAGTCAAAAATGAAGAAACCTATCAGCCATCCGCGTCGGTTGCTGAATTAAGCGACCGAGAGTTTACCCTAAGCGCGTTTGGATTTCCGGAGCCGGCTTTAGATCAACCGCCGCCGTACTGGCTTTACTCATCGTTAGGCGGATTGGTTCTGCTGGTTATTGGCGCCGTCCTCTACAAGCGGGGTGTAGGGTTGCGAAGAAGTTAGTAATTCATCCATGCAAAGGCGAAATGTCCTATGTTACGTTATCAGAGGTTCGTGTCTCGATTCGTTGCTGCCTCGCTCTTCTTATTCGCTTGCGGCCTAATTGGATCGACGATACTGACCCGGTCAACGTCACTTGAAATAGACTCATCAGAACTTACCCTCAGCAACTTTCCAGTTGGCCAGGTAAGGGAACTTTCTTTCAATGTTCATAACCCGAGTTATTTCGGTGCAGCTCAGATCGTAGGAATTCGTGGAGGTTGCAGTCTCGGTTGCGTTGAAGCGGTAGCCTTCCAGTCATTTCAGTTGGAGCCCGGCGAGTCAAAGAGGCTGATAGTACAGTTCAAGTCTCCCAAGACGCCTGGCCCGATAGAAGTAGACTTTTCGTTGTACTATACGTCCAACAATAGAACTCGACGCCAAGAGCTGTGTATTAGAGGCAACGCTGTTGAGAACGAAAATCATTGACCAGCGCTATCGCATTTTTCGTGTCCGGGTGACCGAATAGCAAATGAACCCCACTGGAGCGATAAGAAACGGTGAGAAAGTTTTTGGACAGTGTCAATTTCTCCCGCAATCAACGTCGATTCGATAGAACTTCTCGCTGATCACCAGCAAATCAGCCTTCCGTAGGATTTCATCGGGCGGAGTCACATCTGACAGCTACCTTTCATTGGAAAGACCTCCCGCAGAGATCCGTCCGAGGGAAAAAGTCAGCGAGCTGTATTTGGG
>JAYVPJ010000163.1:0-4280 GCA_043757445.1 Pirellula sp.
AGCAGGACATTTAGAAATCGTTGGCACTTGAGTCAGCTCACCGAATTCCGTAAATCAAATTCGCTAGCAAATCGATGTGCCCGAGTTATGATCGACGCCTGCGTTGGGCACATACGGAGGACAAGCCAAAGGCGGTTACAACACCGGCGGGCCACCCGGCTTAAGTCGCGGTAAATCGGGCGCAATGGATCGTAATTATGGTCAAATAGATAATAAGAAGACGCATCGAAACAACGGGTTGGGAAACGCAGTTGATCCGCCACCACCAAGAAACCCTCCCGTTAACGATGAGCCAGGGCGCGGACCGGGAAACCCTGGTAACAGCGGGCGTGGAATCCGTCAAAGTTTCAAGAAAGGATCCTTCCAGCGAGCATCTCGACGAGTCATCGACGAGTGTGACCGGGTACTAGAATGCCATTGTCAAAAAGTCGTCGCGGTACTTTCCAGTTTTCCAGGTCTAACTTAAATCTTGCGAGACTCGCTATTTTGTAATTGAATGAGAGGCAAGCGAGATGGATAGTGATCTGGTTAACGACGCCGAAGCGGTTCAATCCGATTGGACGCCGCCCAATTGCGAGGCGATTGAGCGTGCTCCAATTTATTTGTTATCGGATGTACTAGTCGACGTGTTGGCTCCACGGGAAAAGCGTTTAGTAGTCTTTTTCGTCGTCGCGTGGTTGGTTGCGACAATTGAGTTCTTTTTTTGGTGGTGCCGCGCAGAGCATGTCATCGGTCCCATTCGTTTCGCACTCAATTCGCTGCTAGTCATTTGGACGATTGTCGTGCCTTCTTACTTTCTATTCTTCGCATTGAGGATGAAAAAGATAGATCCGCACGTTTCGCTACCATCGCAATGGAGAGTGGCAATGATCACGACGCGGGCTCCCTCGGAGCCGTTCGCGATCGTCAAGCACACGCTTGAATCGATGTTGGCTCAACGCTATCCACACGACACTTGGCTCGCGGACGAAGCGCCGACGGAAGAAATATACGAGTGGTGCAGAGTCCATGCGGTACAGGTTTCAACGCGACATAAAGTTGTTGAGTATCATCGTCATTGCTGGCCGAAGCGTACTAAATGCAAGGAAGGCAATTTAGCTTATTTCTATGATCACTACGGATATCGGGAGTACGACTTCGTCGTTCAATTGGACGCCGACCATGTTCCTGAAGCAGGCTACTTGGAAGCGATGCTACGTCCATTTGTCGTGAACGATGTTGGTTACGTTTCCGCACCAAGCATTTGTGACAAGAATGCAGGGACAAGCTGGTCTGCGCGAGGCAGGCTTTATTCTGAATCGGTGATGCATGGCCCACTACAATGCGGCTACACCAATGGTTTCGCACCTCTTTGTATTGGATCGCACTACGCGGTGCGGACCTCCGCACTGCAAGAGATCGGTGGACTTGGACCTGAATTGGCAGAAGATCATACGACAACACTCATGTTCAATAGTCATGGGTGGCGGGGAGTTCATGGGATAGATGCCATAGCGCACGGCGATGGGCCACCAACGTTTGCCGATTGCTTAACTCAAGAATTTCAGTGGTCACGTAGTTTAATGATTGTGTTGTTGACCATTTTGCCTCGATATTGGAGTGGGCTTTCGTACCGCAAGCGATTTCAATTTCTCTTTTCCGAGTTGTGGTATCCCCTGTTCTCGCTGAGCATGATGATCGGCATTCTGTTGCCGCCCATTGCAATTTTCTGGAGACAGCCTTGGGTCAACGTCAATTACATCGATTTTCTGTTGCATACATTACCACTCTTGTGCCTTTCGATGGTGATTCCTGCGATTCTTAAACAATCTGCAGTTCTTCGCCCTGCTGAGGCATCACTGTTTAGTTGGGAGGTAGGGCTATTTCAACTCGTCCGATGGCCATGGGTGATCTATGGAACCTTGATGGGAGTATATACGGCCGTTTGTCGCTGCCATGTAGAGTTCCGTGTTACCCCTAAAGGAGCAATGCATCCCATTTCGCTTAGTTGGAGAGTGCTAGCGCCCTATATTGCAATCCTTTTCATTACTTTCACTCCCACCCTGATGGGTTGTGATGCAGGGTCAGCGAAGGGCTATTACTTCTTTTTAATCCTTACTCAACTTAGTTATACGACCGCTTTGGCTGGGGTCGTGCTTGTCCACCGTTACGAGGTTTGCAAAGCCGCAAACACCATTAGGCACCAAAATGACGAAAACATTTGATCAGCATCAAGCGACGAGTGATGGTCGGCTACGTTCCCAAGGAATCGTAATCGCCATGCTCTCGATCCTTCCTTTGATTATGATTGTTTTCAATGGCAGGGATGCATTGACAATCGTCTCGTATTTTACGCATCCGGGAGCGGAAATGTCCAAAGTTCAATCGAGCAGCCCGTTAACGAACCTGACCCCTCCTCCCACTGCTCGCGTCGCTCCGCTTCGATTTGGCATTCATGATCCTGAGAAAAAGTTTGAATCGGATAGCAATTTCAAGATTAAGCACATGTACATTTCTTGGGTCAATTTCGATGTCGAACAACTATCGACTCGTTTAGAGGAGTTCGAGCAGAAGGGATTTGAGCCACTTTTGACAATCGAACCGTGGAAAAAAGACGCTTCTGCGACTCTGCTTTTGACGGCAATCAGCAATGGGGAGTACGACGAACAAATCGACCAGGTGATCCGAGCAATGAGTGTACTGAAGAGACCCGCACTGATTTCTTGGGGGCATGAAATGGATCAAGATATCACGGTGCGTTACCCTTGGTCCAATAGTCCTGCGGAACAGTACATCGGGGCATATCGATATGTTGTCGATCGAATGCGTAAAAAGCTGCCTGTGCCGCATAAATGGGTATGGACGGGCGTGATGAAAGAAAGTACGCGCAGTTACTGGCCGGGAGCATCGTATGTCGATTTTATCGGGATGCCGATTTACAGTTTCCCTCTTTGGGACCTGAAGACGTACGGTTATATCCGTGATTTCAAAGCGATCTTTAACGACAAGAGGCGTTTTGTTAGCGATTTTGGAAAACCGATCATCATCACCGAGTTGGGAGTCAACGGCAGTGACGATTTTGAAAGGTTTTGGCTACAACAAGCTTTTGTTGATCTGGACGCTCAATCCGACTTGGACTCAGTCATTTTCTTCTATGCCAAAGACTCGGAAGGAGTCTGGGGTCAACAGTGGTCGACACCCGATTGGCGCGTCGATCCGGATTTCCTTGTTGGATTGGTTGACTGGAAAGTCCGGTCGAGATGAACAAGTTCGATGCGGCTAGATACTCCGTTGTGCAAATGGCAAACGGGCAAATAATCGGAATCAATTGGAACGAGGTGTTTCATGCATAGTTTGTCATTGTTGACATATCGTCGATCAACACGTAAGAGCGTTTCACGAATTGCCTTCACGCTGGTGGAACTGCTGGTGGTCATTGCGATTATTGGAATATTGGTAGGTCTGTTGTTGCCGGCAGTCCAGGCGGCGCGCGAGGCAGTCAGAAGAATGAGTTGTTCGAACAACTTGAAACAGATTGGGTTGGCGATTCACAATTTTGAGAGCGCCAATCGTTTCTTGCCTCCGGGCGCAATCTGGAGCGGTTCGGGAAACAAGAAGGGCTCAATCTTGATTTATTTGTTGCCCTTCATGGAGCAGGACAATCTTTTCAGAAATTTCGATTTGTCAAAACCTAACTTGGATGGGGCTCTGTTTCCCAATTCATCTAAATCGATTGGATCAACGCCGCTACCCAGCTTTGTTTGTCCCAGCGATAGTCATCCAGTGAATCCATATGGTTTTGCCATGCACAATTATAGTGCTTCGCGCGGGCCGACCGCACTATTTGAAAATTCATCTTGTTATTGCGACCATCCTTGGAAATCGTTCGCTCAGTCGCCATTAGACCATCCCACCAATTTTGCCGGGCCATTCACGCGAGTTGGTACTCGCATCCGAATGAGCCAGGTTTCGGATGGATTGTCGACAACAATCTTCTTCGGAGAAGTTCGTCCAAAGTCTTCTGAGCATGTTCGAAATGGCTGGGCGCATTCCAACAATGGTAACGGATACTGCTCGACCATCATTCCCATCAACTACGATACGAGCATTGATTCATCATCGGATCCATGCCACCGTTCCTTCAATTGGAATGCTGAGGTTGGTTTTAAATCGTTGCACACCGGTGGAGCGCAGTTTTTGATTGGCGATGGAAGCGTCCAGTTCATTTCAGAAGGAATCGACCACAACACCTATCAGGGACTTGGGGCGAAACAGGATGGTAAAGTGGTGAGTTTTGAGTA
>JAYVPJ010000164.1:0-50168 GCA_043757445.1 Pirellula sp.
TGGCTCAATCACGGTGGCGTTGAAACCATGGACTCGTATGGCTTCTCCGGGGATCTCGCTTGCGTGCCTCAATCGCATCGCGATTTCCTGAAACGAATGATGGCGACAGCACCATTCGTGCCTGGCACCTAATTTCCCCGGTGCCTGGCACCTAATTTCTGGCACCTAATTTCCGTAGACCTGGAATCGCTGCGCGAGTTACTTCCAGGGCTAGAGATTCTGCAGGCGACGGGTGAGTTGAATGCCAGTGCATCATAAATACCGTTCAATAAACGGTGCAGCCATGCGAAGTCTTCGCAATTTGCGTAACTCGCTTTCTGGTAGGTTGCTATTGCGTCTCTCGTAGCCAAAAAGTTTTTCGAGATCGATTTTTGTAGAGCGCGAACGAAGCGCAGCGATTTCCAAGGTCACGTCGCTGGCGAAACAACAATTGAAAACGATCAATGCCACGTCCGAATTTTTGCTCTCGGCAAGCCGATCGAAATTGTAGCTCCCAACCATGGCGATCGAGTTGTCGATAACCATCAATTTGGCATGCAGTGTATTTCTTCCCTGAAATTCGAACACCTCGATGCCAGCGTTTAGCATCCATCGGCGTTCATTCGCAAAGCCAGCGTGAGCAGTCGGATGGTCGGTGGACTCAAACGAATTCGTTAGGATCCGAACTCGGACTCCGCGGCGTGTTGCATCGAGCAGTATGGATTTCAAATTATTCGAGATGGCAAAATACGGTGTCACTATTTCTACTGAAGTTCGCGCACTACGTACTAACTTAAAAACTTCGGGCGTAATGGACCCTGCTGTTCGTTTCGGATACCCAACGAAATCATTCAAAAAACGAATATTGACGTCGTCGATTTCTCTGGGAACGTGAAGCATCGATGAGGGACATGTGTCGACGACAGGAAGCGTAACTGAAAACTGGGATTCGAGCCATTTCGCAACTTGATCAAGCGACTGGGCTCTAGGCATCTGGTTCCATTCGGGGTGTTGCTGGTGTTTGACAGTTTTCTGTGATTCCTCGCGATGAAGATCGGGCAATCCACATTTCGGATCCTCCCAGCGATTGTCAAAATAGGCAGTTGCGTTACGAACCGTTGGTCCATTAACGTAGACGTCGCAGTCGATTATTTTTCGATTTCCGATTCCAAAGTATTCTTGCTTCAGATTTCTTCCTCCCGTAATCAAATGTTCTCCATCAACGATCTGCAGTTTGTCATGGAGTCTCGGTCGGCCAATCTCCAATTGGTATCGCACATCAACGGGCCGTTCCCGAATCGAAATGCCGTGCTCAATAAGAAATTGCATCAAGGACTTTGGCATGTTGTTGTTGCCTGCGTGTCCATCTGTCAAGATCCGAACGCAAACTCCTCGTTCTGCCGCTTTCACGAGCGACGCGAGCACCCGTCCAGTTGCATTGTCGTCCGCAATTTCGTACGAAGCAATGTCCACGCTTCTTTGAGCATTCTCAATTAGCTCAATTCGCATTCGGTAGGCTTGAACTTCGCTTCGCAAAAGCTTCACTATAGCTGCGCTACCAGAAGTGCAAAGTGAACCGAAAAAAACTGTTGTAGTGAACAGTACCGTCTGAAAAACCAAAGCCAATTGATTTAGCGGACTTCGTTTTCCAATTCTTCCCACAATGGAATCTTCCTAAACTATCAGGAACGAGATCGACAGGTCAAATATGAGACCCAACAAGTGTCCGGAACTCGGTTCAAAAGATTATCTAGAAGAAACGCAAATTAGACATATCGACTATTCAAATTGCGCAGGTTGTACTAGCGCCCTGACCGAAAGCTTAACTTGCAGATTCGGAAATGGCAGTCTTGCTTCCTGCGCCTGCTATCTCCGCGACGTACTTGGGAATCGCGTATCCCGGCAGGCGTTTTGCCAGATCGGCCATGATGGCTAAGCCTCGCGACCTTTCCACTTCAAAGTGGGTTGAACCAGAAACGCGATCGAGTTGGTGGAGGTAGTATGGCATGACGCCAATGTCAACGAGGCTTTCACAAAGCGACGCCAATTGACTTAGTGAATCGTTAATCCCTCGCAAAAGAACGGCCTGATTCAGTACGATTGCCCCAACTCGTTGAAGTCTGGAAATAGCACCGATAAGACTGGAATCCAGCTCTTGTGAATGGTTGATGTGTAAGACAACCCATTTCGACAACCGAGTTCTTTCAAGCCAATCGCAAAGGCTTTGATCAACACGCTGCGGGATAACAACAGGTAAGCGCGTATGGATCCTCAATCGTCGAAGATGCGGGATCGCATCTAGGTTTTCGACTAATTGAGCGAGATGTTCGTCGACAACCGTTAGAGGATCACCCCCGGACAAGATCACTTCGTGTATGGTCGGATCGTTCCGTATGTATTTCAGGGCTGGCAACCAACGCTCGATGCTTTTGGGAGCAGTGCTGTACGGATAGTGGCGTCGAAAGCAATATCGGCAATGGATGCCGCAAACACCGGATAGAATCAACAAAACTCGTCCAACATACTTGTGCAACAATCCGGGAGCATTTTCCACTTGGGTGTCGCCAACGGGATCGAAAACGAAGTTCGGGTCGACAACAGATTCGTTCGCTCGAGGCAATACTTGTAACAAGAGGGGATCGTTCGCATCACAGCGCTGCATGCGACGAAGGAATTCAAGCGGCACAAACACTGGAAATTGCGTTTCTCCCTCCGCGGAGACACGAACCTCTTTTATGTCGAGGTGGAGGGCTTTGCATAATTCCGTAGAACTGCGAATAGCCCGTTTCATGGCCTGTTGCCACGACTGCGTTTGGGGGTCTTGGGTTAGAATTATTTTCACATGCCGTTCACGTGGGATAGGCTTCCAGCCTGTCGATTTTGGAATCCTAGTCTCGTTTATTCATTTCAACGGGGCGATGCTTAACTCGATATTCGTTGTACAAAACCAGAGCGGTTGCAGGAATAAACGGCAAGAAGTAGTAGATGACTCGAAACAATACTACCGCCGCAACCACCGACACCGACGCTTCTTCAGGAAAAAAAGTGAGAAGCACCGTTTCTAGAATGCCGTATCCTCCTGGGACGTGCGTCAGGACAGTGATGATCTGTCCTGTTAAATACGCAATCAACACCGTCGAGAAGTTGATGTCCGGATTGCCTTGATGAGGTATCAACCAGTAAAGCACCAGGGAGGCCAGCAGGAAATCGCCAGCTGAAACCATGAGCTGCATCGCTGAAAGACGAAATGGCGGCAAAGTCACTTCAAAATCGCGAATGCGAATCGGCTTTCTATAAAAGGTGCAAGCGAGTAGGTATAACGCGATCGACGCCAGGAATAGATAGCCCCAAACATGGTGATCCAAGATGAGTTTTTCTCTAACATCGTCGGTAAGATGAACCGGCAACCCAACGAATGCGACGCCCGCCAATAGAAACAGGCCTAGCCAAAAAGTCGTAGCTAGGATCGTGACAAACGCAACGATCTCAATGAGAGAGAATCCCCAAGTCGAGTAAAGTCGATAGCGAACCGCATTCCCGCCGAGCAGCCAACCTAAGACATTTCCGTAGGAATAGCCGACAATTGCTCCCGTCATTATCTTGGATATCGGTAAGGACTTTTTTAGATGGCGGACTGCAATCCAGTCGTATCCTGTCAAAATCAAATAGTTGAGAGCGGTTAGCGCCAACGCTAAGCCTATTTGCCAATACGGAACGTTGGAAATTCCTTCACGAACTTTCTCAATCGTAACATCTGCTTTTTGCAATTTCCATTTGACCAACCAAAACGCTACTAGCATGATCGCGATGATAGCTGTAATTTTCGCAGATTCACCAAGCCGGCTAACGATCTGCGACCCTGGGTTGGTTACTGACCTATCTTTCGAAGTCGTCTTGTTTCCAATGTCGTCTTGCTTTGAAGGTGGCTCGATTGGGTTCAAGTACTTTGCCTATGGAGGTTTCGCGTGGATGTGATTTTACAATGGTAAGCTACGCAATTTGCGTTCAGTTTGGTAGCCCTAGGTAATAACTACGATTCTAACGGTTTTTCCTGTCGATACGCAATTGACGCCGTCGAATCGGCAAAAGTTACGATTTGCTTTGGGAACCGCAGAATCATGAATATCCGTTGCTTTTCTTTATCGGTCGGATTCAGTATTGGCCTTCTGACATCTGCGGTTTTTGGTCAGAACGCAACCGAAATTCTCGTGCCTGGAACGGGTGTACAACTAACACAGGTGGGTGACGATTTCGAAGATGAAGGTTGGGACTTCATTCCCAACAACCCGAAAAGTTCTGAAGATATTGACGAAAAGCAACGGATGCCAATGGGCAAATCCACAAATGGACGATGGTACGAGGGCGCTAAAAGAGGTCATCCCGATGTGGTGAAACGCGTCCCTACTCCACGCGGTGGACTAGCGGGAAGCGAAGGATCCCTTCTTCTCAAATCGCTTCAGACGGGGATTCCAAAGTCACCTAGTTTTACGATGCATCAAGACGATTTCATTTGCAATGTGCAGTATCGCCTAGGGGGAACTGTTCGCGTTGAGCAGTCTCCGAACGTGACGACGCGAGTTTATCTGCCACCCATGGAAAATTGGGAGAAGAGGAACGGGCCGCATTTTGCGTTTCGGGCGGCAGTTGAAACGACAGTTCAAGAGACAAAGTCTAAATTTTTGTTTGCGTCCAAGCAAGACAAGGACGAAATTTATTGGCCCGGATTGTTCATCCTAAGAGCCACGCGAAACGAGAATGGCAAAGCTGTTTCGTATGCACACTTTCGAATTCGAGCAGACAAACGAGGCGGCGATTTTATGGGCCCCGAAATCAAAACAATGGGCTGGTGGACACTCGGAATGTCTTTTACTCCAGACGGATTAACACATTACTTCGCCAAGCCAGGCGTAGAGGAGTTAACCCGCGACGACTATCTTGCGTCGGCCATGCCATACGGATATCGATGCGAAGAAGTCCGCTCCTTCTTTTACAACGTAGTCAATGGGGATAATGGACGCGACTGGTCGACAGATTGGATCATTGACGACCCAAAGTTCTACGTGGCTCGCAATTCGCGTTTTGCAATCAAAAAGTAAACGCGATCGAATTATGCAGCTGGCGGTAAAGGCTCCGATTCAAGTGCATTCGCAGAGGATGCTTTGCGTCCAGCTTTCCTTCGGGTTGAACGAACCACCTCCAGCGCAATGCAATAGTCAAGATTCGGTCGGAAGATTGTTAGTAAGGCAAGCGGGATAAACCAAGCCAAATAAAGCCCCCCCCCAAATCCATGCCAAAACTGCGTAGCCGCCATAATCGCTGAGGAACAACTCAATAAAGTTGCAAGGTTTTTTTGCGCAGGCCAAACGACAAAAGACAGGCTCAGCAGGACAAAGATTACGATGATTGGGATTCGCATAACCGAATACCAACCCAGGCCCCAAATGCCGTCCATTCCTTTCATGGCAACCACCTTCAGTCCAAACATATAGCTCAAATCCTGAGACAGGTTATTTGGGTGCAGGATTATCATTGCAATAACCAATGCCGCAATAGAAACCGCAAAACCGCCCGCGAATCGCTTGATTCCTCGTTGCCAATAAAAGCTGCACCAAAGGGGCAACAAGGAAAAGGGGTAGTAGACCACCCCAGCGGCACAGCCGAGGAACAAGCCAGCGACAAATGGCTGCCGATACATCAGAACCGCGAGCAGCAATAGCGCGCTTGGAACCACATGGTCTACGCGCCCAGTCATATGCGCAGTATAGGGGAGTAGCAGATAAAACGTCGCAGCACCGACCCCTGTTTTGAAATTGCCGAAGTGCCAGTATCCGATTGCAAGTATGCAAAAAACCAATGTCAAATTGGCACCAATTGCAAGCACTCTTGCCAAGCTCAGGATCGGACTACTGCGTGCCATTTCAGCAGAAGGGATAATGGCGGTTGATACCTGCGGGGTTGTAGAGATTTGTGGCAATGCGCTTAGCAGCACATATCCAGGTCCAATTTCAGGACTGCTTCGACGCTGCTCGACCGGACTGCTCGTGGCGACGTTCACCATCAGATAAACGAGTAGCGACGTACCTAGAAATACCATTCCTCCACTACTTAGGTTTGGATCCAAAAGCGGGCGGCGCACGATGGTAGTGTCCAAAAGCATTCTCAAAACTGTCAATCCAGCGCAAATTAGAAGCCAAATGAAGCCCCAATAGAGAAGCTTCTCGGGCGGCCAAGACAAATTTGCAACGAGTGTTTCGGTTGGGATCGGATTGTTAGCAACTCCAACTTCTTGTGCGTTTTGGACAGTAGCCTGCTCCACTGGAAACGCTTTTTGTCGGCCTTCATAAACCATCATCATGCCTGGTGTGAAGGCAAGAACCAGCAAGATGTCCAGGTTTCGCAACGACCAAAACCTGTGAAACATCAGGAAAAGCCCCACGACTAAGAGCGTAGACAAGAAGACCCAGGTAGGGGGCTCAAGCCGGACGTAGTGAAAAAGAAACTGGCTCATGGGTGCTTGGGCGCGATGGCTCAGCTGTGTAAACAAGACTTCCTGTCGAAAACGAGGAACCTAATGTTTTTTCCAGAAATGTACAAGGGTGCCGCTGCCCCAAAGAAAACCCAGGACTCTAGTTGCCCCAATCTGAGAAAGCAGCAGCTGCCCCAGCCTGAGAAAGTCGAATATTTTATCAAAATGACTGCGGACCAAATAACAAATAGTCGCGTTCTTCGATATTCCGACGTTTTACGTCCAATGTATCGCAATCATAAGTTATTTCGTTCGATTTTGGAGTATCCAGAAGTGCCCAACGCCAATCCTGTGCTTGACCCTAGCGGAGACCTCAGAACTAATTCGGCCCTTGTTAACCCAAGCGTATTCATGCCAGCTCTTACGGAAGCAATTCGCGATGAACTGGCGTTTTATAGTCACGATTTAAATGGAAAAATAATGTTCCTAAGCAAGTCCGCTGAGCAGGTATTTAATCAAGATCCAAAACTGTGGTTGAATCGTATGTTCTCGGATCTTTTAACCGACGCTCCATTCAATACTCACATTCGTTCAAGCGGCAGTAATGAGTCGCCCGAATCAACCTCCGCTGGACGCGTCTGCGAAATTTTCGATCGCGGCGGTAGCCGATTAAGGTTAAAGTATTGGCGAGTCCATGTCATCCAAGATGGTGTCGTCGTTGGGATAGCCGGCATTGTGCGCCGTCTGCATTACACCGTTCCGGATGCCGAGAGCAACTGCACTGAGAAGGAGAAGGAGATCATGTGCCGGGTGGGTGGCCTCACGGATGTCGAAAAGACTGTCATCGACATGGTGGTTGACGGAAACATGAACAAGGAAATCGCGGCCGTTCTAAAGGTTGCAGTTCGAACTGTTGAATCCCGTCGTTCTCGGGCCATGGCAAAACTCCAATCAAAAACCCTATCTGAATTGGTGCAGACTTGGGTTCAAGTAAGACGCATCGAGGCAAGCCGCAAAAGTGAAGACAGTTCAGTGTATTCGCTTACATCAATGGCTAAGACAAACGAAGGTGCTTGGAACGGCTGCCCCTAGTTTGACCCCTAGGCCGGATTATTCACTGGATCATTACTGATCAGCCATTGGGCGCTCACTTTGAGCCGCAACGCGCTAGCGTGCGGGCAGGAAGTCAAGCAATTACCTGCAAATCCGGCCCTCATGCTAGCGCATTGAGGCTCAAAATTTCCAAAGTGAAAGCCATTGTGCATTGGCGAAATGGCCAATGAATAATCCGGTCTAGGCCCGAGCGTGACATAGCCAGATGGTAATGGGCCCGATGGTATTGGTCCCGTTGGTTTTGGTCCCGTTGGTATTGGTCCCGTTGGAATTGGGCCTGTTTCACATGCTTTTCTATAGGTAGGCTAATGCTCCCCGCAATATCTGACCCAATCGATGAGCGAAAATGAAAGCTTTAGTAAAATCAAAAAGAGACGTTGGACTTGAACTCCAAGACGTCCCGTTTCCAAAAATCGGGATCAATGATTGCTTGATCCGTATTGAGAAAACGGGAATTTGCGGCACGGACCTGCATATTTACAACTGGGATGCTTGGGCTCAGAAGACGATTCCTGTCCCAATGGTTGTGGGACACGAGTTCGTCGGAGAGATAGTCGAGGTTGGATCGAATGTAACCGATTTCTTTTCAGGCGAACTTGTTTCTGGCGAGGGGCACGTAGTTTGTGGCCGTTGCCGCAACTGTTTGGCAGGCCGTAGGCATTTATGCAAAGACACGCAGGGGGTCGGAGTCAACAGAACGGGAGCGTTCGCCGAGTATATTTCACTCCCTATGACAAATGTTTGGCATCACAGCCCATCGATCAACCGCGACATCGCGTCGATCTTCGATCCACTTGGCAATGCCGTGCATACCGCACTTAGCTTCGATTGTCTTGGCGAGGATGTCTTGATCACAGGAGCCGGCCCCATCGGCTTGATGGCGACTGCGGTCGTAAGACATGCTGGCGCGCGACATGTCGTGGTGTCCGATGTCAATCCATTTCGCCTGGAGCTTGCAAGACAAATGGGGGCAACCCTAGCTGTCGATGCAGGGAAACGAACCTTGGCTGAGGTACAAGAGGAACTTGGAATGCGCGAAGGTTTCGACGTAGGACTTGAGATGTCAGGAGCGCCTGCAGCGCTTCGAACGATGCTTGCCAACATGTGTCATGGTGGCAAAATTGCGATGCTTGGAATCCCGTCTGAACCGATTGCCATCGATTGGAATTTAGTCGTTTTCAATATGCTAACCATTCGAGGGATCTATGGTCGCGAGATGTACGAGACCTGGTACAAAATGTCGGTTTTACTAGACAGCGGGTTGGATATCTCGCCTGTAATAACACACCGATTTCACTTTTCCGAATTTGAAAAAGGCTTCGATGCAATGCAGAAAGGCCAATCGGGAAAGGTCATTCTGGATTGGTCGAAATAGTAAATTGCATGTGGTCAGCCTTTCGTCAGGTTGACACGCCATCTCTCTGCTAAGAGGCGGTGTGGCGGTCCAACAAGTGTAGCATCTCGGTCGACCTTGGTTAATTTTCGTGTACAATCCGCGAACATTTTCAGTTGGCTCCCCACATTTAGGAAAATGTTTTCGCACTCCACACGCTAACGCAAGATTGAAATGACCGATAGAAAACTCTTGGTGACCGCCGCGCTACCCTATGCAAACGGTCACATCCATTTGGGGCACTTGGTCGAGTACATTCAGACCGATATTTGGGTCCGCTTCCAAAGATTGCGAGGCCATCGATGCCTCTTCGTCTGTGCCGATGATACGCATGGTACAGCAATCATGATCCGCGCCAGGCAAGAGGGGAGGACGGAGTTCGAATTAATTGCCGATATGCAAGCCGCACATGAACGCGACTTCGCCGGATTCGGTATCTCTTTTGATCACTACGGCAGTACGAACTCAACCGAAAACTACGAGCTTTGCAAGGATATATGGAAATCGTTGCGAGAGAGCGAACTTGTCACGGAACGAGATGTCGAGCAACTTTTCGACCCCGTAGCCGGAACTTTTCTTGCGGACAGATTCGTCAAGGGGACTTGTCCCAAATGCAAAGCTGAGGATCAGTACGGTGATAACTGCAGCAAGTGCGCTGAAACGTACGCGCCAACCGAGTTGATCAACCCAGTTAGCACTCTCAGCGGTGCGACCCCGGTCACCAAAACTGCCAGCCACCTGTTTGTTCAGCTTGAAAAGCAACACGCATTTCTTGAGGAGTGGACTCAATCCGGCGAACACTTGCAAACCGAAGTGGCCAACTACCTCAAGGGTCATTTCCTTGGAAATCCACTTCGCGATTGGGATGTCTCTAGGCCCTCGCCCTATTTTGGTTTTGAAATTCCGGATAGCCCAAACAATTTTTGGTACGTCTGGTTCGACGCTCCGATCGGCTACATTGCGTCGACTTGGCAATGGTGCAAGCTGAATAACGAGTCGCTGGCCGACTGGTGGCGGAGCGAAGGGACCGAGATCCATCACTTTATCGGCAAAGACATCACTTACTTCCATACGTTGTTTTGGCCGGGTGTGCTTAAAGCAGCAGGCTATTCGCTTCCTTCATTTGTGCACATCCACGGTTTCCTCACCGTGAATGGAGAGAAAATGTCGAAACGAGGAGGCACTCAATTCCAAGCTAGCACCTACCTTAAGCATCTAGATCCTGCTTATCTTCGTTACTATTACGCATCCAAACTGGGCCCAAAGCTCGACGATATCGACATGAACCTCTCCGAGTTCGTTAGCAAGATCGATTCGGATTTAGTTGGCAAGGTTGTTAATTTGGCAAGTCGAACGGCAAGATTTGCTCAACCATTGGGGCTCTCCGTTGAGTATCCTCATGACGGAGGCTTGTTCGCCGCTGGCGCTGCTGCCGGCGAGCGAATCGCTCAAGCCTACGAGCAGTTAGACTACTCGCGGGCGATGAGACTGATCATGGAGTTAGCAGATCAAGCCAACGCCTTCGTAGAAAACTCAGCTCCCTGGGCTCTCAAGAAGGACCCTACGCAACAAGTACGACTTCAAGAAGTCTGCACGATCGTATTGAATCTCTTCCGGCAGCTGTGCGTTTATCTTGCACCGGTATTGCCGCGTCTCACTGAGCAGTGCGACGAGCTCTTGCAAAAGAAGATTAGCCATTGGGGGGACAGTCAAACACCCTTGGTCGGAACGAGTATTTCCAAATTCGAACACCTATTACAACGTATTGCACCCGAGAAAGTCCAAGCCATGATCGAAGATAGCCAAGATAACGTTCCGGTCACTCCGGAAGCCGAACGCATAAGCGAGCTTGCTCCCTCGACGGACTCAGGGGACGCTTTACTGCAAGAGCCGCTCGCTCCAACGTGTACGATCGATGACTTTGCCAAAGTCGATTTGCGAGTGGCAAGAATCATTAAGGCCGAGGAAGTTCCCGAAGCAAAAAAACTCGTCAAACTGACTGTGAGTCTTGGAGGAGATCACACGCGTACGCTGTTTGCCGGTATCAAAGCAGCTTACACTTTAGAACAATTGCAAGGAAGACTGGTAGTCATCGTCGCGAATCTGCAACCGAGGCAAATGAAGTTTGGCTTGAGCGAGGGAATGGTTACTGCAGCTGGCCCTGGTGGCAACGAAGTCTTCTTGCTCGGTATCGACTCGGGTGCAGTGCCAGGCCAGCGAGTTCACTGAGAATGACAGAGTCCTTAGAATGACAGAGTCTGCTGATCCAGTCGATCCATCGCTTAAGAAGACCCCTTCAGGCGATCCGTTGCACGGGATTACTTTGGAAATGATGATCGTGAGGCTTGTAGATCGACATGGCTGGCAAGAATTGGGGCGGCAAATACCCATACGTTGTTTTCAAATCGATCCAAGCCTGAAATCCAGTCTAGTGTTTTTGAGAAAGACTCCTTGGGCGCGTAAGCGAGTTGAGGATTGGTACGCCTACGATGCGCGTAGGAAACTCATGCCGCCATCCAATCCAGATCAGAAAGGTCAGGGCGAAGGTCAATAGGCGATCTGTTAACAGAATAATTCTGGCAGCATGGCCCCTGGTCAGGTGACACGTTGGAAATAACCTGCGCGATACCATTAACCATTAACCATTAACCATTAACCTTTGGCCGCCTCGCAGGCCTTCAGCACTCGCATCATGTTCCCCGACATGATCTTGTGAATATCTGCTTCTGAGTATCCCTTTCTTAGCAGCAACTCAGTTATGGCTGGGTATTTTGAAACGTCTTCGAGCCCCCTTGGCAACATGTCAACTCCATCGAAGTCTCCTCCCAAACCAACGTGATCAATACCGGCTGTTTTGACGACGTGGTCGATATGCTCAACCACGATTGCGATATCCCCCGGGAGGCTAGGGTGTGCCGCTTTCCATTTCAGCATCGCGTTCTTACCGGCATCGCTGTCGCTCCCAAACTCCTTGTCGATAGCACGTCGCGCTCCGAACATGTCTTTAAGATTCTTTGCTGACTCCGGCACCACGAATCCGGAGAAGAAGTTAATCATGACAAGACCACCATTCTTTTTTACTCTCAGCAGAATGTCGTCAGGAACGTTTCTTGGATGATCCGCTATTGCCATCGCAGAGGAATGGGAAAAAATAATGGGAGCTTTCGTAATGTTCAATGCGTCAGACATGGTGGCGGGCGAAACATGCGAGAGGTCGACCAACATCCCCATCCGATTCATTTCTCGAACGACCTCTTCTCCAAATGGGGACAGCCCATCGCTTTTGGATTCGTCGGTCGCTGCGTCCGCCCAGTCGAGCGTATCACCATGGGTTAACGTCATGTATCTCGCTCCACGTGAAAATAACTCTTTCAATTTCCCAAGTGAGTTTTCTATCGAATGCCCTCCTTCAACACCCATCAGGGATGCAATTTTCCCCGACTTCTGGATGCGTTCAACATCCGCTACGGTCAAAGCAATTTCGAATACGTCCGGGTACTTTTTGATCAACGCATAAACACAATCGATCTGCTCCATGGTGGTTTGGAATGCAGTTCCTGCTTGACGAGTCTTGGCGGGTACGAATACGGACCAAAACTGCGCACCCACGTTGCCGATTCGAAGACGAGGAATGTCCGTATGCAGTTTTGGCTCATTCCAAAGATTGATCTTTTCAAATCGAATATCGTTGCGTTCGCGAGCAGCCCAAGGCAAATCGTTGTGCCCATCCCAAACGAAGCTGGCTCGATGAATCTTGAGAGCTTGTTCAGAGATCTCGACGTGCTCATCTCCACATAGGCAAGAAGCGCCCATGGCAATCGAGAAATACAGTGAGCAAATGGCAAGGGTCAATTGTCGATGCATGATGTCGAATGGCATTGAAAGAGGGAAACCAAAAGGATTGGAAATGCGATTGCTGAAATGAAAAGAGGCCAGGATATTCTCCCAGCCTCAGGCCAATTAATCAAAGGGTCAAATTCTGTTATTGGGGATTGCCACCACGACCACCACCAGGGCCACCAGGCCCGCCACGAGCTGGAGGAGCTGGAAAGTCGAATTTCGCACCCTTCAACTTTTCGATATTTGCCTTTTGAGCAGCAGTCATTAAGCCCATTGTCTTTTCTTCGCCGTCTTTGCGAACTTTGTCCCTTATCTCTCTGAAATCCGCGCCAGGGGTCATCGCTGCCCGCATTTCTTCGCTAGCGCTTGCCTCAAGCTCTGCAATTTTGGAAGTCTGTTCCTTGGTGATGTCAAGACGCGTCGAAATCGTCTTGCTGCTGAATGTACGAACGCCATCCCTTTGAAGGTACAACCCGACTAGCCGATCCATTTGAATGGGATCCAAAATTTTATCAAGCTTGGCTTCCGACTTAGCTTGAAGAGCATTCATGTTGTCTCGCATCTTTTTTTGATCCTCGGGGCTCATTCCACCAAAGGCCCCTCCACGGCCACCTTGTCCACCAGCACCTCCGCCGCCCTGTCCACCTGCGCCTCCGGGTCCACCAGCTCCGCCGCCGCTAGGCCCACCAGCTCCGCCACGTCCGCCCCCGAACAAGGCCATCATTTCATCACGAGTCTCTTTACTTGCCTCTTCGTATTCCTTTACCTGGTCCGCGTCCATTTTCAGCTCGTCCTGGACTTCTTTCATGGTCAAAAGCGATGCCATGCCACCACCGCCAAACATTCCTCCACCTCCAAAGCCTCCACGACCTCCTCCTCCACCGGGGCCACCGGGGCCACCGCGTCCGCCTCCGCCCCCCTGGCCAAACGCATTTGGAACTGCGGCAAACACAATGCAGCCAATAAACAAGATTTTAGAAAAAGTACGACTGATTCGCATTTGTTAACCTCAATTGAGATAAACGTGAAGAGATAGGGGGCCCCGGCACCCAATACCTGGACCAATCGTATTAATAACACATGGCAAATCGCTTCGTTTCGCGAAGGCGTGGAAATTTTCGAAAACTTGACGATTTTATGCTTGGCATCCAACTGCCAGACATAGGATGTTCCGTGCGGAAAAGCGAGATTGCCAGTTGGCCTCCTAATTGCAAACTGGCATTGGCATTTCCAAGAGTTTTTCCTATTACCGAGTAGAAAGTTTTAGGCATCGATCATAAGTCGGGCTGAACCGTACGCTAGCGGCTGATACCCGAAGAGCGCTAGCCCACGGTTTGCGGCCCATGTTGTGATCGACGCCAAGTTTTAAAAGCGACGCAATGCCTTGGGAATGAGTTGGAAGATGAGAATTCAAGCGATTTGCGCATTCCCATTCGCTTTTCTACAGCTTCTGAACATGGCAGAATCGCTATCCGCACAGACGTCGCCAAGTCCGGTGCCAATTGCGGCCGGGAATTTACCGGGTACGGGTGGAACGCCTTCGATCCCATCCATTGAAAGCATGGCGGTTCAAACTCAGAATTCTAGAAATAACGCACCCAAACCCATTGGCAGAATGGACCTCCCAAATGCAAACGGTCAACAATGGGTCGAATACGACATCCGCCCTTATACTCAGAATTTAAAAAATGTCGAACGCCCTCAGCAAGTCATCATCGATTGGATCATTCGCGAGACGGGGACGGACGTATGGTTCAACGAACCGATGGGAATCCTAAATGCGGATCGATCTTCTCTGCGAGTCTATCACAACGCTGATATGCAGAAAAAAGTAGCTCAGATCTATGAAAAGTTCGTGAACGGACTTACCGAACCACAGGTTTACGGTCTTCGTCTAATCACGGTTGGCAACCCAAACTGGCGAACCAAAGCTACCGGGCTCATGCGATCGGCTCCAGTGGAAACGCCAGGTGTTCAAGCCTGGTTGATGCCTAAGGAAAACTCAGCGATCTTTATGGCACAATTGCGTACACGGATCGATGTAAGTGAGATGCAAGCTATCGATATTCAAATGGTCAATGGTCAATCGCAAACACTAGAACAACTCCGTTCACGCAATTACCTTCGCGAGTATCAACGCAACTCAACCTCGACTTGGCCACCCTTCACTCCGGTCTCGGATGAAATCCAAGAGGGCTATAAATTGCAATTCAGCCCTCTAATGAGCCTAGATGGTCGCTCAGTTGACCTAATGCTCAAGTGCGAAATCGACCAAGTGGAGCGACTAAACAACGTAACCATCGATTTGCAAGTTGCTTTGAGCCAGCCACAATCCGTTCAAATCGAGGTGCCTCAATTGGTTTCATGGAGGTTGCACGAACGATTCCGTTGGCCGTCGGATCAAGTTCTACTGCTTTCTTGCGGCGTAGTTGCTGCACCTGCAGGCCAAGTGAACAATACTTTGCTTAGCGGCAATCCACCAACCATTTTTGGCCTCAATAAGATACTTCCGGCTCCAGCTGGCCAGAGGACCGATGCACTGTTTCTAATCGAGTATCGTGGACCAGTGTCGACTCAGCTAAACCAACCGCAAGGTGTGTTTTCCGGTCCCGCCGCATCCAACAGCAAGAGCGCGAACGCAAATGTTTCCCGCGGAAGATACTAGTTCAACTGTACTAAATTCGACCCCTATTGCCTGTAAATCTAATTCACCAAACCTGCTTTCGCTCGCCATGAGCAAACGAAAGCAGGGTGGGGGACGGGTCATTGTGTTTCAATGTGTCTAGCCAACTAGTCATGGGACCACTGGCATAAGGAGGTCGTACAGCTTATTGGCCAAGGTTTTCCCGAGTAAGTCACCCTCCCTCGGGGAGGGTCGGCCTTGGGCCGGGGAGGGTGACCCTAATTGTTCAATCGCTTCTTCCACTTCACCCTCCCCTCGCTTTGCGAGACCCTCCCAGAGGGAGGGTGACTAAGCTGTACGACCTCCAAGGCTAGTGGTGCCCTAACGGCACTCGTGTGCCGTTTCACTATAGGCTCAAACTGCTTGTAACATTTCACATTCCTTCGCCAATCTCTTTCTTGCGACATGCAAACGACGCTTGATCGTTCCAATTGGCGCTGCGAAAGAATCGCTCATCTGGTTCAAGCTTTGACCGTCCAAGTAGAACGCGACCAATGTCTTTCGGTCGAGATCACCCAATCGGTTCAAACCCTGATGAACTTGCATCTTTTGTTCACCGCACAAAACTGCATCCAGAGGATCGCTATGGCAAGTAACGGTTGCCTCCAAGATCTCGTGATCTACCGAGATCGGCTTTGGACGTCGCGTAACACGATTGATCGCCATGCGGTGAACAATCTGTCGCAACCATCCGCCAAATGCTTCCGGAACGTGCAACTGGCTCAATCTACGAAACGCTTGTATGAATACATCTTGGCTCAACTCCTGTGCCTCATCCCAATTTCCCAATCGCTTGTATGCCATAGACAAAACGTGCTGCTGGAATCGACAATAGAGTTGTTCCTGAGCGTTACGATCTCCGCTCTGGGCTTGGATAACCAAGTCCACAACGCTTGTCAGGCTCAGATCTTCGTAGGGATTGCTTCGGGAGGTAGTCAGGGTCATGATCAACTCGTCTCTCGTTGAATTCCAGTGCTGATCGATCGCTTTCCGAGCGAAGTCAGCTTCATGGAATGAATTCTTGGAACAACGCGAAGAGTCTTGAATAAGACTACGACACCAACCAACTAATCCCTAAGCGGATCGATCAACCGACCGATTCCAATATGAGACTTTGGGGTGTTGGAGTCTTGAGTTGTGTTGCGATTTAGCAGAACCTGCGAATGCTTTGGCACTCCTTGGAAGCTACTAAAACTCAACACCTAGACGATTCGCGTGCCAACTGCCTTGGGTACGTTTTTCGGAAAACTTGCGAGGCCGTTGGATGAAGCAAGCTTTTTAGAAGCAAAACGATTAACTATCGCGTTTGCTGGTGGACCTTATGGATAAGCAAGATTTGACGGGAACCATCATTGGCCCCATAAAACCTAACCGACCTCTGGACCAAGAATAAATCTCGGGGCGTTCATAGCCCAGTGACTTATTCGACGTACCTGTTAGCGCATGTAGAAGATGCAGGAGGAGCTGGCGCACCAAATTGCCCGCCACAATCGCGCTTGTTCGCACTGAAGCGATTACATTGGCACAACGTTGAGCAAAATTGACTTTACGCATGGCAGCCTCCCTGCACCGTAAGGCGCAGATTGAGAGATGACGATGAAACTAGAAATAATTGCCGTAGGAACAAATCTCCCGCGGCACCAGTCAGACTATGGTATCGTTTAAATGGTTCGGAGGTAAAGCATTTATTTTTAAAAAATAAACACTTCTCGCTGATCGCCAGTATGCCGCTCCTTCGAATGCAATCGTTTCCATTTGGCTTTAAGCCAGCGGGACTCACCAATACGATCTCACCTACGATGTTCCTCACAACCCTGCGGCCAATCAACTCCTGGTGAAATGGATGCGAAAAGAAATGCTTCCACAAATCAATTCGGATCTGGCGTTGCGGGGCATTCCAACCTTCTACTACGGAAACTTCAGCGATGGCCAAAAACGATGGGAGTCTTTCGGTCACGAACCCCGTGATAGCACCGAATACATGGGCTTACGTGGCAAAATGGGAATTTTGGTGGAATCGTATTCCTATGCCAGTTACCGACGACGTATCGACGCTAGCTACCTTTTTGTCGACGCTTGTCTGAAGCAAATCACAGGCAATGCAAAGTCCTTGCAGTCCATGATCAACGTAGTTCCCACCGCTGGACCCATGAGCGTTCCGCTCCAAGCGAAAATCGTTGCGGATGAACAGCCTACCATTGCTAAAGGCTACTCATGGGCCAAGAAAATCACGAATCCAGCTAAGGTCGGAGTTGCCGTGGTTGAGGAGGACAACGATCATGAGCAGAGTGCCGCATCGGAGACAACGAAGAACAGCTACCCAACCCCCAAAGATCGAAAGCGCAAGGCCGAGATCGTCCCAACCGATTTTGAAGTGCAGTTAATCAACCTTGGAGCCAGCACTTTAGCCGTTGATGCACCCGATTATTATTTCGTCCCTGCCGAAAATGCTTGGGCGATGGGGCGCTTAAGAATGCATGGTGTGCAGATGTCTTGGGTAGATGCAGCAAATGCTGTCGGATCAAGTCCGATATCTGCCTCGCAATATCGCATCGACAGCAAGGTAGATCAGCCAGAATTTCAATACCATTCCCAAAGAAAAGTTACAGTAACCTCAGAGCCAATGTCATGGAATTCGAAGCCGGGCTGGATTGTCCCAACCAAACAACCACTTGGCGTCCTGGCCACCTACATGATGGCAGCAAAGTTCGTTTCGTCGGTGGATTTCGCAATGATCGCTTCGACTACCTCAGGAAAGGAAGCGTCGAACTGTTCGAGATCCCAGCGGTCGGCCCTTGGAAACGAAATTGACGATACCTCAAAGATATACAAAGACCTCGGCTCGACCGAGATGCGAGATTTAGAGGATGCCGTTCAATGGCTCAAGCAGCAAACGTGGGTAGATTCGGACAAAATTGGAATTTGGGGTTGGAGCTATGGCGGATATTTTACAGCGTACGCGATGACCCACAGCAACTTGTTTCGTGCCGGTATCGCGGGTGCGCCCGTTACCGATTGGAACAATTACGATTCTGTGTATACCGAAAGATTCATGGATACCCCCCAGGCAAATCCTGAAGGATACAAGTCAAGCTCGGTCGTTACGGCCGCAAAAAACTTGCACGGCCGGCTGATGTTGATACACGGTGAGATTGACGACAACGTCCACATGGCCAACACGATGCAATTAGTACATGCGCTTCAGAAAGCGAACAAGAAGTTCGATTTGATGGTTTATCCAAACAACCGCCACGGGGTGGTTGATCCCGACCAGTCCTTTCACCAATACCAAATGATGACAGATTTTTTCAAGCAACACTTGAGCGGCAACTAAGCATTCTCTAATTCCAGGGGCCTTGTGTGCTCTCAGGGCAAGGCACATCGCGATCGACTACCAATCAGTGCGTCGAACCAACAGCCAGGTTGGAAGCGCACTAGCGATAACCAACGTCAACGCCAAGCCCGACTCTCGATTCTTGATGCCATAATGCAATAGATCAAACATCCGCATCGCAACTGTGGTGACTTGAGGCGGTTGCACCAATAAGTAGCTTGATAGATCCGCAAACGACACAAAAAACGCGACCACTAAAGCTACTGCGATAGGTTGCTTTATCGCCTGCATGAGAATCCAGATCCGGGTTGAGTACGGTAACCCCAGGTCCATTTGTAACAGGCTCGCATTTTTTTTATTGAAGCGTTCTCTAGCCAACCATAGCACTCCAAACACGATTGGCAAACATCTGCTTTGCAGGGCGAAAATCGGGCCGCACAAGGTCCGATCGGCCAAAAAACCCATCCACTGCGGCTCTCGTCGATCGAAGATGTAAATGACCATCAAATTGATAATCGGACCTGGTAACGCCAGCAAAAACCCCATCAGTCCAATCGCGAACCACGATGAACGCCGGCCTCGGACACCCCCCAGCGTTAAAACACCGAGCACCACAGCAACACCCGATGCGTACAAACTCAGTTGAAGGCTCCACCCAATTTCATTGGCAAATGTCTTCGATTGAACGATGGACTGAATCATTACAAGAGGCGACCATCCTCGACGTATTTCATCACTATCCATGGTCGCGATCCAGCCAGACTTGATGATTAAGTTGGCTAATGGGATCAATGCAACGATCGATACAATCGCCCATCCGATCAACATCCCGATCCAGCGTACGGCGCCCCTCAATTCAAACGCCTGAAAGACCCAGCGACTGGATGCGATTGTTTCCCCACCTATTCTTGAATGCAGTAGCCAAGCCAGACCAAATGCGACACTCCCAATCAACAAGGCAAAGGAACAAGACAACAAAATCGAACTCGTGTTCAGGTCGTTCAATTGAACCTGTTGATAAACGGTTTCCGTAATGGTTGGCACTTGAAAGAGATTCGTAACGACCATGTCATTTCCCGTCATCGCAATGCTCCAGACTGCACAGGCTGCGATCCAAGGCCAAAGATTTGGAATTACGACGCTAAACATCGCAATCCATGGACCGTACTCGATTAGAGCCTGACGAGAATTAGTATCAAACGATCGATTGAGTCCTAATGAGCAGAGTAAAAAACAAACGGGGGTCGTCGCCATGGCATGGATCCAAACCACCGATGCGATCGCCCAAGCCGGCGAGATCGCAGCCGACACTTGACTCAACCGAAACCATCCTTGAACTCCAAAGCCCGCACTCCAGGCAGTAGCTTGAACATAGATCGGGATCAAGATCAGGCTCAATACAATAACAGACATCCATCGATGCGACGGTACGCGATAGCAAACGACGAGCAAAGCGAGGATCAAGCCAAGAAATGTTGCAAGCAAGGAAGTGCCGAGGCAAACTGCGAGCGTATTGAAAAACGGTGAGATCAACCTTCTGTGCCAGTTAAGCGGGAAGCGGTCAGTACGGCTTGAACCATCCCAGACGATTGTGCGAGATTTTGCCAAGCGATGTCATGCGCCGTTCCGTGAGCCACGCTTGTTCGAATGATGGGTAGTCCCAAGGTCACGTTCACTGCGTCGAACATATCTAAAAGTTTCAATGCGATATGTCCTTGGTCATGGTACATGGCAACCACTGCATCGAATCCGCCATCGACTGCCTTGGGCATCAATGTATCCACTGGTAACGGTCCTACTACATCAATTTGGTTCTCCCTAGCAAGTTCGACAGCAGGCGAAATAATGTCGCGCTCTTCCATCCCAAAACGGCCGCTTTCTCCCGCGTGTGGATTAAGACCCGCAACTGCGATGCGAGGTGCGCCCGGCAATTGCATGGCTTTTCGAATGCGAGTAAAAACATCGTTGGCAAGTCTTATCTTTTCTCCAATGCTTTCAATCGTAAGGTGTTCAAAGACTTCTCGCAGGGACATATGCAACGTAACGTGCACGACACCAAATCCTGCCTCGCCACCATGCCTTGGACGACCAGGCGGCAGGTACAGCATCATGGCATGCTCCGCGACTCCACAAAGGTGCGCGAGGAGTTCTGTGTGTCCGGGCCAATCGTGACCCGCGGCGAGCAATGCAACCTTATGCAACGGTGAAGTAACGATGGCATCGACTTCGCCGTTAAGAGCTAAGTTGGTTGCTCGCACCAAACAGTCGTATGCCAATTGGCCGCCGCGTTGGTCGACGATCGGTCGGGTCGCTTCGTCCGCTTCTTCTTTCCCCGTGCTCAAACACCAAAGGGTTGGGAGCACTCGAGTTTCTGCCTTCGACTTCGCCAACCAGTCGGAAACAGATTCAACCTCGACAATACAGATTTCCAACGCGGAGGCCTCGGCTGCTTGTCTAAGAATTGCGGGACGTCCCAACACCAAAGGTCTGCAATGTGCGTCTAATAATCCGCTTGCAATCGCTTTGACAGTGACTTCGGGACCCACGCCAGTTGGATCCCCGATCGTAATGGCGATAGCAGGTTTCTTGTCTCTTTCTCGCATATCAAAGCGGGGCTCTCGATACTAGTTTTGCTTTAAAGATAGCCTTGGCCAACGCATTGAGCGGTACGGCTGAACGCCAAATATCCACCACTCTACCCTCCCCATCCATCACCATGGTCGTAGGATAGGAAAAACCGCCGGCGGTCATAAGCTGACTTAAGCGAGTCCGTGAGAATTCGGCTGGATCAAAATAGATAGGCAGGTCACCCGCATCGATTTTTCGCAAAAATTTGTTGGTGTAGAACTTCAGAGTATCTTGTGAATCCTGGCTTCGGTTGCTGCAAGCGATACTCGCAAAAAGCACCTTGGCGTCGTCGCGAAAGTTGCGTTGAGTTTTAACAAAATCCGGCATCTCTTTGACGCATTCGGGACACCAAAAACCCCAAAAATGCAGCACGACTACCTTGCCTTTCATGTCATCGTCGGTAATCGATTTTTCCGTATTGAGAAGAGGTTGAATGTCCAACTCGGTCACGGTTTGACCGATAATGCGAGCCTTTTCGCGGCCGATAATGAGCAGAATGCAAATCCCCGTCACCATGAACAAGCCAGCCAATATAAGAGGAACAACAGCAGGCATGGACCGTTTTGCGGGATCCTTTTTCAATTCGGAGGAGTCATCGTTTTGAAGCATGATTGCTATAGAATTTTTTGGTTGTGGAAGGTTAACACCATGAGTTTTTTGATGAATAACCAACAATTCTAGTCCCACGAGCGCATCTGTGCGACCTCAAATTCCGTCTGGACACGCTTCGTGGCGGCTGCTGCTAGCATCCGCGCCGACGCATACGTCGTCGCCACCAAGACCTTGTGTCCGCCATTTCCAAATTGAAAACGCGGCGGGTTGAACAATTGGTTGGACCATGCGAAAATGACAGAGGCACAGTTTGTTCTGAACCACGAGTACTGAGCCACGGAAACTGGCCGCGTCCCACTAAGTTAGCAACTAATACTTCGGATAGCGCACGCGGCTCGAATTAATTTAGAACAAATTCGCGTTAGCCGAATGGCATGCTCCATTTTGACCACCGTTCAACACAAGATGATTTATGCGATGCCCCTATTGCTACAGTGATAACGACGGAGTCCGAGACTCCCGAATTGTCGAGGATGGCAAAGCGATTCGGAGGCGTCGATTTTGCAACCACTGTCGTCGACGCTTTACGACTTATGAACGCGTCGAAGGACTGCTGCAAGTGCGCAAGCGCGACCAAACTCATCAAGACTTCAGTCGAGTTAAGATTGAACAGGGGCTACGGGCCGCGTGCTGGAAAAGGAAGATTGACGCCGAAGAAATTCAAAAACTCGCTGGCGAGATCGAATCACATATTCTCGACAATTACGAAAAAGAGGTTTCCAGCGAAGAGATTGGTAACTTGTGTATGGAGTTCCTTCGGGAGGTCGATCAAGTTGCATTTGTCCGTTTCGCGAGTGTCTATCGGAGATTCAGCGATGCGCAGGACTTCGTCAATGAACTCACACCGATATTAAAAATAAAAGCCAAGGCTAAAAAGAAGAAACCAGCCAAAGAGACCGAACTCTGATCGTATCTGGTGGAGAACTACGGTAGTTCGCACCTGTCGCGTGCGACTGAAAAGTTCAAATCATCATAAACTCGCAAGTTGCGACATTGGAAAAGTTCGGGCATGATTCAATATGTAGAATTGCAATGCAAAAGCAATTTCTCTTTTCTGGAGGGTGGGTCGCATGCACATGAACTTGTAGAGCAAGCGGCAGAACTGGGATACGTCGGGTTGTCGATTACTGATCGCAATACTCTCTCCGGAATCGTGCGAGCCCATACTGCGGCGCGCGACCTTTCTCTGCCGTTCCTAGTTGGCAGTGAACTTCATCCAGTAGATGGTCCGCCCGTTGTCTTGTGGCCACAAAGTCGAAGAGGCTACGCCGGCCTTTGCCAATTGCTTTCTATTGGCCGCCTTCGCGCCGACAAAGGTGCTTGCTATTTGTCTTGGTACGACATTGCGGAACATAGTCTCGAATGCATCGCCGGCTTTGTTCCTCGTCTTCCTGATCCGCAGTCGGCAAATTTGCGTGACCGAGTGTCCGTCGATGATCGCTCACCGCTAGCGGTCAAACCGATACCAAGCAGACCGTGGTGTCAGGCGGGCAGCAATTTCGATTCGAAAGACCCGCGACCATGGGCGCAATGGCTCCACCAGTTCCGGGACGTGTTCGAGGACCGCGGGTATTTCATAGCAAGTCTTCATCGTGGTGTCGACGATCAAGCTTCACTGTCGCGTTGGAAAAAAGCCAGTCGCGACTCAAACGTACCGATCGTGGCGACAGGCGATTGCCTCTATCACATACCCGAACGAATGTTGCTTCAAGACTGTTTGGTCGCCATCGCTTCAGGAACAACGATTGATGCCGTCGCCGCGACTCGACCGATGAACGCGACCTATGCAATGCAGTCTTTGTCATCGATTCAACATGCCTTTCGGGACTGCCCTGAAGCGATCGCTGCGACCATCGAAATCTCCCATCGGATTGACTTCTCATTGCTTTCCCTCCGATATGAATATCCGCTGGAGGCGTCGCCTGAGGGTGTCGCACCTATTGACTACCTCAAGCAATTGACCTGGAAGGGTGCCAAAGAACGCTACCCCCGCGGCGTTCCACACTCCGTCATCGAAATGCTTAAGCATGAGTTTTCGATCATTCAAGACTTGCACTACGAGCCTTACTTTCTAACGGTTTGGGATTTGGTTCGGTTTGCCCGTTCACGAAATATCCTATGCCAAGGGCGTGGCTCAGCAGCCAACAGTGCCGTGTGCTTTTGTCTAGGTGTAACGAGTGTGGACCCGAGCCAATATGACCTATTGTTCGAACGCTTCATCAGTCGCGAACGCAATGAGGCACCCGATATTGATGTCGATTTCGAGCATCAGCGTCGCGAGGAAGTTATTCAATACGTATATGAAAAATACGGCCGACATCGAGCTGGCATGACGGCTGCCGTCACAACATACCGCATGCGTTCCGCCGTGCGCGACTGTGGCAAAGCGATAGGACTATCCCAAGATCGAATCGATTCGCTGGCCAAGATCGTCGAAGGACGCGGCGGCGAAGAGTCGTTTGAATCGAAATGCAGAACCGCTGGCATTGACCCCAAGTCAACCGTCGGTGATCGCTACATTTATCTGGTTCAGTCGTTGCTTGGTTTTCCTCGTCATCTTTCGCAGCATACAGGCGGGATGGTCATGACCCAAGGCTCCCTTCATGAACTGTGTCCCATCGAAAATGCAGCGATGCCAGGCCGAACAATCATTCAGTGGGACAAAAACGACTTAGATGAACTCGGAATTCTCAAAGTCGATTGCTTGGCACTCGGAATGCTGTCTGCCATTCATCGCAGTTTGGATTTGATTGAAGTTCATTTTCAGCGACCACTGACGCTTGCCACGATTCCGAGCGCCGACTCGGCGGTCTACGATATGATCTGCCAAGCGGATACGGTCGGCGTCTTTCAAATCGAGAGCCGAGCCCAGATGAGTATGTTGCCTCGACTACGTCCTCGATGTTTCTATGATCTCGTGATCGAGGTTGCGATCGTTCGGCCTGGCCCCATACAGGGTCAAATGGTGCATCCCTATTTAAAAGCCCGCCAGTCGGGTGTCCAGCCAGACTACCCAAACGAAGGCATTGCACAAGTGCTTCGCAAAACCATGGGAGTCCCTTTGTTTCAAGAGCAAGCCATGCGATTGGCTGTCGTTGCGGCTGGCTTTACACCTGGCGAAGCAGACCAGCTGCGAAGAGCGATGGCTGCTTGGCGACGACCAGGGGTGATCGATAAATTCAAACTGAAACTCATCGAAGGCATGCAACTCAACGGACTAGACGAAGCATTTGCGGAACGCGTGTTCAATCAGCTCCGCGGCTTCGGCGAATATGGCTTTCCGGAGTCGCACGCAGCCAGTTTTGCATTGTTGGTCTATGCTTCATGTTGGATCAAACATCACTACCCCGAGGCGTTCTGCTGCGCCATGCTCAATAGCCAACCGCTTGGTTTTTATGCGCCTGCACAGCTCATACAAGATGCGGTACGACATGGCGTTGAGGTGATTGCTCCAGACGTCAATGCAAGTCAATGGGATTGCACACTTGGCGCGTCTGAAACTAAACCACCGATTCGATTGGGGCTGAGGATGATTCGTGGACTGCATTCGCTGGATGCCGAAAAAATAGTTGATGCAAGAAGGGGGGCGTCGGCGTTTGTAGATCAAACCGATTTGGTCCGCAGAGCGGGACTGACGCAAGCAACCCTTTCGATTTTGGCTGACGCCGGCTCACTGGAGTCTCTATCGGGAGACCGACGAGCCGCCTATTGGCAATCGCTAGCCCAGGAACGCAAGCAGATTGCCATGCCACTTTTTGATGCCAGCGACATGGACCATGACGAGGGCATTCCTGGAAGCCTTACACGTATGACGCCGCTCGAAGAGGTTTACACCGATTACGAGATGACGGGCGTTTCGCTGAAAGGGCATCCGATCGGCTTCTATCGCGAAAAACTATCGCTACTGCGTGTGACGCCTGCAAGCGAGCTGCTCCATGTTTCCAACGGGCGATTCATTCGCGTCGCGGGCTTGATTTTGTTGCGACAGAGACCTGGTACGGCCAAAGGCATCACGTTTGTGACTATGGAAGACGAGACGGGGGCGATCAATTTGGTGATTCGACCCGAGACCTGGAAGCACTACTATCTTTTGTGCAAACAGTCGAATGCCTGGTTAGTACATGGGATTTTGGAGAACCGACAGGGGGTGATTCACGTATTGGTCGGACGCGTTGAAGATTTGCGGACTGTCATTAGGCCTCTCGACGTCAAGTCTCGGGACTTTCGATAAAAATCCCGCAGGCTTGTCTTGCTGGATTGTTTTATAACTTCATGCTTTTAGGGGCGTACTGCAATGGTTTAATAGTCGCATTTTCCATTTGTAGTCCCTAGGACGCTACTAGCAGCGTCCTCTAGTCCCTAGGACGCTAGCAGCGTCCTCCACGGGGTTTTTGGCTAATCAAAAGTTCACGAAACGAGCACAGGCGGTATGCCATTACTCGTTGTTTCGACAGGATCAGCATCTTTTTGAGTAAGCCTGAGAATGTCCCATCGATAGCCGGCCACATGCATCATGCCAACACAAAGAAAAACGATTCCCATGTGCAGAACTCCGATAGCGAACTGGACCAGTGAATAGAAGAGATCCAACGGCGGAATTGTAGCACCCGCTGGAATTGTTGCTTGCGCTATCATTATCGGCAGAAAGACGAATTGGAATAGGACTAAGAACATCACATAGCCAGCCACCCCAAAACCACCATACCATCTTCTTGGATTCCGATAAGCAAGCAGCCATGCAAACGAGAACCAAAGAAGTGTATAAGCCATCTCATAGAATAATGACATAAAAAACAGGAAAGCATTGAACCCATCAAGCAGACCATTGGCACCATTCGTATTAGATGAAAACAGTTTACTTGCTAGTCCGTCGATGCTAAGTCCGAACGCGACAAGTGTCGTCAACATTATTATGGATCTGATCGTCAGGCGGTGAGGCGATGGCGCTGCATCTACCGGTCGTAAATGCAATGTCGTCGCGCGAAACGCAAATGCCAGGAACACGTACATAAACAGACAAGCACGTACGACGCTTGTCCACTGCATAAACAATGTGGAGGCAACTTGACTTGTCCAAATGTTTGAAGTCGAAGAATTCAACAGAACTGAAACCAACAATGACAGTACAGGTGGCATGGAACAAAAAATGAGCATCGTTATCGGAGTGATCCAGGTAGCTTCCGAGGTGCGACCACCGCGAGCTGCTAACCAAACAATGCAAGTCATCCAAAATGGAAACGACAACGCCTGAGAAACTAAACTTATCCGAATGAATTGCTGCGGACTTGATGGTGAAATCAACTGTTGCATTGCAAATGTAATGCAATACTGAAGAACGATCGACAGGACAGTAGACACCAATAATATCAAAATCAGCAGCGATGGAACAGAACGCTCTTGTTTGATTGCAGTATTGTTCATCGACAAGGACTTCATTTTTTGTTCGCACGGATTTCGGACTGAGCAGAGTATCTTATCATTTTCTTCTGCGATCACTGCGCAGGGACACTCTAGGCAAGAGGGCAAAAGTGACCTATCGCGAGTGTGACTTGTCACTTTCATTGGGTAGCATATTCTGGCTCTTGTTGTAAAATCTATTTGCAAATGTAATTAGCTTGAACGAGCAGACTTATTCGCCATAATGCAAACCTACGTTGAAGACCCAAAAAAAATCGTTTTGTTCTTGTTTGCATTGATTGGATGCTCGTCGATTTCTGCCGCCGATGGCAACTGGCCTCAGTGGCGTGGTCCGAATCGCGATGGACAGGCTGCTCCACAATCGCTTCTCAAGAAATGGCCGGAGAACGGCCCCGCTTTGTCCTGGAGTATTAGCAACGCCGGTAGCGGTTACTCGAGTGTCTCCGTGGTGGATGGTCGGCTATACACGCTCGGCAAGAGAGGCGATCGAAACTATCTTATTTGTCTCAATACACAAAACGGCAAGGAATTGTGGGCGACTCCAATGGGGCGGGGAGCAACGCGCAAGGACTACAATACGGGATGGGGTGATGGTCCACGTAGCTCTCCAGCTATCGACGGAGAGCACGTCTATGCGTTGACGGACTTGGGTGACGTAGGTTGTTTTCGAAAATCGGACGGCACATCCGTTTGGGCAGTAAATCTCGTTTCCGATTTCAGAGGAGTCATCCCAGAATGGGGATATAGCGAGTCGGTTCTCGTCGATGGCGATCGCGTTATTGTGACACCGGGTGGTAGGAATTTTCTTATTGGTTTGGACACTAAGACGGGCAAGAAGAGTTGGGAGTCGGATTTTTCCGCTGGCGCGCAATACGCTTCTGTTGTCAAACAAACCTTTGGAAGAGTTCCGGTCTATTTGACGGCTTGCGAACAAGGACTCGTCGGAATTCATGGCGAGTCAGGTAAGTTGCTTTTTAAAAATGGATCGACGGGTAACGGTACCGCAGTTATTCCGACTCCTGTCGTTTCAGGGGACTTGGTTTATCATTCATCTTCATACAAGGCAGGGAACGCAGCGACCAAGATCTCAGTCAGCGATGGCGAACTGACGGCAAATCAGGTTTATCACGAATCCAAAGAAAGTATCGAAAACGAACATGGTGGCTATGTGCTTCATGACGGTGCGATCATTGGTTTCACCAAGGCACTGCGAGGCGCTTGGATGGCACAGGATCTGGCAAGTGGAAAAGTATTATGGTCCAAAAAGATCGGCAAGACTCGGTCAGGCTCGATCGCTTTGGCGGACGGACTGTTGTATTGCTACGACGATCAAGAGGGGATTTGCTATCTCGCAGAAGCGTCGCGGACTGGCATGGAGGTAATTGGTCAGGTGAAACTGCCCGAGCAGACTTCGACGGATCGCAATCAAGGTGCGATTTGGACACACCCTGTGATTGCCGAGCAAAAGCTCTACATTCGAGACCAAGAAATGATCTTCGCATTCGACATCGCAGCCGGTAAGGCTCCGAAGTAGTTGCTAGAATCTATTGGCTTGGCGATCTTGTTGTCGCTGATCGTTGTCTATTTTAAAGCGATTCCCCTAAAGCGTTTTCAGAAGCAATTGGGACAAATGCTGTACTCTCTCCAACAAAGACTTTTTGCTGTGAAGAAGCTATTTCAAGTTCTTGCTTTGTCATTGGTTCTCCTCCACTTAGACTCGGTCTTTGGTCAAAAGGAAGCACCCGCGGTTTCGAAGTTGGATCCAGCGATGGATGTCAACAAGAAAGCCGCAGCTGACCTTGACTGGCACGATGTGACACAGTGGGGACTTGAGGGTCGCATCTTGCCGAAATGTCGAAACTGCTTTTTTGCCGGCCAGCCCAGATCAAGTCTGGACACGAGTTTTTACCAATTTTTCGATTAACGCTTTTAAATGACAGGTAGTTCACTGTGAATTCAAATCTAAGATTCCTTCCCAAATTCAGAGTTGCGTGTGCTGTTCTATTTTCCATCGTCGCTCCACGCGGGCATGGACAAGACGTTGTCACCGAAACAGCCGATTCCAAAGCTGCCTTGGTTTCCGATGGCTACAAATTCACCGAGGGGCCGGCGGTAGACGCTCAAGGCAACGTTTACTTTACCGATCAACCCAACGACCGAATCATGAAAGTTGACTTGGACGGCAAGGTAACTGAATTCTTGAAACCAGCCGGCAGAAGCAATGGGATGTTCTTTGCCCCCGATGGAAAACTGATCGCCTGTGCCGACGAAAAGAATGAGATGTGGGAAATCGCAGCCGACAAGAGTCATCGCGTCCTGTTCGGGAAATTCGAAGAGAAGAAGCTCAATGGCCCAAATGATGTCTGGATCGATTCGAACAGCACCATGTATTTCACTGATCCATATTACCAGCGAGAATGGTGGGAACACAAATCCAAACCACAAAACAAACAAGCTGTTTATCGAGTTGATCGCGATGGAGCCAACATAACGCTCATGGATGACACACTCGTTCAGCCAAATGGGATCGTCGGCGATTCGAAACGGAGATTGCTATTTGTGGCAGACATTGGAGATTCCAAGACGTACCAATACACGATCGCAAAGGATGGAACCTTGTTGGACCGCAAACTATTCTGCGCGAGCGGTTCGGACGGTATGACTATTGACGAACAAGGGAACCTTTACTTGACCGGGAAGAAGGGTGTCATGGTATATAACGAGAAGGGCAAGGAGATTCAGATCATTGCAATTCCCAAAGGCTGGACCGCCAACGTTTGCCTTGGTGGCAAGGACCGAAAGACGCTGTATATCACCGCATCGGATTCGCTGTACAGCGTCCGCGTAAAACACGCAGGGCTTAGCAATTGACGCAGCCGACCGTGCTAGCGTCCGATGAGTTCCCGTGGCTGACGCTGCCAGCGTCAGAACCGTGGCTTACTACCAGGTGGCAGAAACTTGAGAGTGTAAACTCCGAGCATTTCATCGCGATTTGAATCCGGCTTTACCGAAATCGAAAGCAAATTTATGACACTTCTCGCTGATCGTCGGCAAGTCAGCCTTCCGTTGGATTTCATCCGGCGGAGGCACATCTGACAGCTACTTTTCTTTGGGTGGTACTCGCAACAGGTAGAATTTAGATATGAAAAACATAATGTTGTTCGGCTTAACGCTTGCCCTTTTTTCCACAAAGGTTGAACTCGTATCAGCAGAGCAAGCGGATTTTGTAATCAACCTTTGGCCCAGTGACCCGCCGGGCCAAAAGATGGCGGTTGGACCTGAGCAGGACATGACCAAGGATTCCGACAAATTGATTGCAGGTCGGCGCATCATTAAGCTGGGAAACGTGAAAACGCCACAAGCGCACGTTTACCTGCCCCCGATGAATATCCGAACGGGTGCATCCGTTGTTATTTGCCCCGGTGGTGGATTCTCCATCCTTGCTTGGGACTTGGAAGGGACCGAGGTTGCCCAGTGGTTAACAACGCAAGGGATCGTAGCCATCGTACTCAAGTACCGAGTGCCAACTCGCGATCAAGATCCGAGTTGGCTTGCCCCCACACAGGACGCGCAGCGGACGATGAGCTTAGTTCGAAGCAAGGCAGACGAATGGAAGCTGGATCGTAACAAGGTCGCGATTCTAGGTTTCTCGGCTGGAGGGGCAACTGCTGTTCACGCATCGCTGGCTGAAAAACGACTATATGATCCGATCGACAAAGCCGACGACGAAGCATGTTTACCGAATCGCTCGATTTTGATTTACTCGGGTGGTTTGCCTGGCGACGTCGAAGCGTCGACTTTAAAGACAATGAACATCACCGAGAAATCTCCGCCGGTGTTTCTTGCTCATGCGTTCGACGATTTTGTGCCAGTCCAAGGTGCAGCGAATATGCTCCTAAGCATGAAGAAAATGGGGGTACCAGCCGAGCTTCACGTTTATGATGCAGGAGGGCATGGTTATGGATTGCGATCGCAACACGATCTGCCCGTTACCCTGTGGAACAAGCCGTGCGAAGATTGGTTACGCCGTGCCGGCTGGATTTTTGACTCAACGAGCAAATAAGTACATGTAACTCCGGTTGCTCAGTTTGGGCTGTACGATAAATAGCAGTTTCGACATTTCTCGCTGAGTTAAGCACGCGTGAAGAAGTATTTTGGCAAAAAATGTAGCTTCGATCATAAGTCGCGCTGAACCGCACGCTAGCGCGTTGCGGCAGATTAGCCGAAGTGCGCTAGCCCACGGTTTGCGGCCCATGTTATGATCGACGCTAAAAATGTAGCCGACGTCGCTCCGCGACTCGGCAATTCAGTGTCGCGGAGCGACACTGCCACAACGATCGAATCAAAGAACTTCTGCCGTAGTGCTTATATCGGGAAAGGCCCCTTACCAACGGTATTGGAGAGCTACACCACTGGAGGTTGTCGACGACTGCGGAGCCAGGGACCAGCCTCGTTTGCCGGTATCGGTTTGATTCACTGCAGTCGCTGCAATAAACGCCATCGCCCAACCTAGTCCGATTTGAGACGGATAGTGTGCATTGTCATTCATCCGCGAAAGCGGTCCAATTGTAGAGACGGAATACCAAAATGATTTCCGCAAAGGACTATCGGTGAGTTTGGCTGCAGTGATAAATGGTAGAGATGACATGAACGCATGGCCACTCACACCATTGTTATCGTGAAAGGGGTGCCAATCGGAGCCTTCGATCGTCTCATAAGGTCGCGAGCCTCCTGTCAACCTTTGCATCAATATCAATGGCGGCCCGCCAACCAGAAATCCTCTCATCGATCGCTCACCCCACAGACCGACGGTTTCAAACACAGGCGGGCCATCGATGTACTCGTTAGCTAGCCAGGCTGCTCCGAAAACGGGCAACGTGTAAACACCGTTACCCAACTCCTTGCTCGAATGCAAGAACTTAAACCAATCATCGCTGGTTGCCCCTCGCACCGAGGACTGGAAGTGTTTTTGGAGCTGATTGTCCATGTCGGAATTGGCAAACAAAGCGCCCGCGCCGAACGCAAGGCCAAGTCCGACAAAGGATTCCTTAGAGTAGAAGTTCGATTGATCGCTTACCAATTGTTCCCAAAAGTCTCCTTTCTCCGGCTTTCGGTCAAGTGATTCCAAATCGAATTTCGAGATATCGAGAGACTGACGATCCAAATACAGGGAGGCATCCTTGTTTGGCGTGTCAATTGTGTCGAATCGTTCTAATGGGCCAGACTCATCTGGCGAGACTGTCGACTGGAATGAGATCAATCGATAAGGTGTTTTGTAGGGTACGCTTGATTCGCTAACTACTTTTCTTGACGCGTCAACAACCGCACATTTGCGCAACGACTCCGGCAGTGTCGCGCATCCCGCGAAAATGCAAAATAGAACGATCAAGCATTGATGGTTGCTTCTCAATCTTAGGTCGATCTGCAGCCGTGATGGTGGCCAAGCAAGAAAGGGTTGATTTGTTGAAAAAGAAATAGTTCGCTATCGGCCTGCACGCAAGACCACTTATCACAATTAGGTTCGGCAGCCAATACCCCGAGCAATTCGCTAGCACTTGCTCTCGGGATACCCACCTCAAGCCGGTTCATCGCACGGATTCCGTTGTCTTTCGTTATGATATGTAACGGCTTCATTGCAGTTAGGTCTGGTGGATCCGCTTGTCGAATGATTGCAGTAGAACCAAAGTTAACACATCGCCATCCCTTCAAAATGTTTCCGAAAGAAATTCGGTATGGGCCATTCGCCTAAACGTAAAAAACGCAAAGTGTATTTGAAAGAAGATGTGACTGAGCTTATTCGATCTGGCCAGTCTCTCGTCGCGAGTGGAAGACTAAATGATGCATTGAATGTCTGTGAACGAGCTAAAGCTCTGTATCCCGATCATTTAGCTCCCTCGCTTCTACAGGCACGCATCCACTATCGTATCGGAAAAGCGGACGAAGCGATCCGTGACGTGAAGTTGCTGGGTTCGCGATTTCCCGACCAAGTTGGCGTTTGGAACGATTTAGGACTAATGCTGACTGGACTCGAGAAATACGCCGAAGCCGAAGCTGCTTATCGAAAAGCATTGTCTGTCGATCGGCAGTCTCACGCGGCAGCAAGCAACTTGATGGAACTGCTGATTTTAGGCCAGCGAATGGAGGATGCAGAAGAGTTTGCTGCGACATTTAGTCATGATGGCGTCATATTTCGCGATTTAGGTTCGATGTTGGCTCAAGGCTTCCAATCGCAGGGGAGTTTTCAGGAGGCAGCTCAGTGGTTGGAACGACTCCTCAAAGAAGCTCCGACGGAAAGCTTTTTGTATCAAAAGCTGGCTAGCGTATGGCGTGAAGTCAATGATAGTCATCAGCTCGAAGCGGTCTTAAAACGGTGGCTTGCAGCGCACCCTGAAAATGCAGTTGCAATGCATCTACTGGGCTCCGTCGCAACCGATTCGCAAACCACAACACCTGTGCGTGCAAGCGATGAATATGTACGGCATGTATTCGATCGATTTGCAGAACACTTCGATCAATCTTTAGCAGAACTTGACTACCGAGCCCCAACGATTGCACATGAACTGATGTTGGAATTGCTCGGAGATCGGCAATCGCTTAGCAAGACCTTCAGGATTCTAGATGCTGGCTGTGGGACCGGGTTATGCGGTCCGTTCCTGAGAACATTTTCCCACTATTTATGTGGACTTGATCTTTCCTCAAAAATGCTTGAAAAAGCAAAAGACTGCCAGGCGTACGATGAGCTTATAGAAGCCGAATTGACCGAGTATTTAAGTCGAAATACTGACGCTGGGGACGCAGAATGGGACCTGATTGTCGCCTGTGACGCTTTGAACTACTTTGGCGATCTAAAGCTATTGCTGCAACTTGCTTTCGCCAAAATAGCGGAGGGTGGTTGGTTGATTTTCACTGTCGAAACGCACCCGGTGGAATCCAACAAAACCTATGTTCTTCATCCAACGGGGCGCTTCAGTCATGCGCATCAACACATACAGTCAATCTTGCAAGTGGCCGGCTTTTGCACTGTGCAAGTTCGAGAATGCGTACTTCGTCGACAGGCAGGGGGGGAAGTTCATGGGGCGATTTTTGCTGCTAATCGGGCTTTAGCATCTCATTGATGCGGCGGTAGTAGTCCGAAACTCGCTGTCGATATTGAGTTGGAATATTCTGTTGTGATTGGCCGGCTGCGTCACTCGATTGCGATTCCGAAGAGCCGCTCTTGCCGTTGCCTTGTTTGGCAACTACGGATTGTGTGGCTGAGCCTTGGCTTACCTTGTCCGAACGACCTTGACTGGACGGCGATGGGGTCGGCATGGACCCGTACATCCCCATGTTTTGTTGGCTAGGCGCACGCGTTGAGAAACCATTGCTAACGCTACCGGGTTCGCCTTGCTGGGATCCTCCTTGTCCTTGTCCTGGCTTTCTGCCCTTTTGATTCATTCGCTGTTTCAATTGCTCGAGTGTACGTCCTAATTTTGGACCTCCCGACTTGCCAGGTTTCTGAAATGCTCCTTGTAGACTTTTCTCGGCGCTATCACCCATCGAATTGTTTTCGGGCAACAAGGCATCCAGCGAATCTGCTGCCGCTTTTGCATTTTCAGCTGCCTGTTTGATCTTGGACTTAAGAAGCAATTTTTGCGCATCGTTCATCAACTCGGGCGCACCACTTTGTTTGATTCCCTGCGCTAATTGCTGCGAAGACTGCTTTAACTCAGAAAACTCCTCGGTTTCAGGCAACTGCGATGCGTTCTCGTCCATGCTTTCAGCCAACTCATTTAGTTCTTGCCTCAGCTGCTCTTGCGCAGCTTCCATTTCCATCATACGACGTTCATTCGACGGATCGTTTGGGTTGGCATCTGCTAACGATTGCATACGTTCTGCCAGCCCTTTTTGGTTTTTTACAAGTTCGTCGAAACGTTCTTTGTCTTGCATGAGTGGCAAGGTTTTGCTCAGTTCATTCAAAGGATCAATGGTCTCGTCCTGCAATTGATTTCGATCGGACTTCGTCTTTTCGCGAAGAGCCTTCAACGAATCTTGTTCGGATTCGATCAACGTTCTTTTTCCCGCTTGGTCTTCCGCTATTTGCTTCAATTGCTGAGCGGTTTCTTTGGTTTGCTCGGCCAACTCCTTCAACATCTCGGCGAGTTCTCGGTCGATGTCGATGTCCATCGGATTCTGCGCGAGTTTGTCTATTTGCCCTGCCGCGGTTTGGGCAGCATTTTCTGCAGCCTGAAGTTTCTGTTGAAGGGCTTGTTGAAGGGATTCGTTGTTGGGATCGGCAGACGCTTCTTCAGCAGCCGATTCAGCCTCAGCGATGGCTGTCGAAACATTTTCCAATTGACGCTGAGCCGCTTCGTATTTTGCAGCCAAAGCCTCGGCCCCGCGTTGTTCCAATATGCGTTCCTGAAACTCTTCGACAGAGATGATTCGTATCGTGGTCTTCGGTGACTCAGCCCCTTTTGGTCCGTTTGGATCGTTGTCCTCCGTTCTTGCAAACAAATCGATCTCATCCCCAGGAACCAAGCCATACCGATTAAGTGGAAGTTGCAGGACCGCATTCGCTCGAGCCGATTCATCAATGGCTAGATCGACGGAGTGCGAGGCAGAACCGTTCAAGCTGCGATAGAGTCGAATTTGGGTAATGCCAAAATCATCTTCGGCCGAAATCGATATCGGCAATTCAATGTCGGATGTAGCAAGTGAATACTGCTTCGGTTCCAAGATTCGAACGATGGGCCGCTGATCGACTAGGATTGCCAGCTTGCCATGAATGGAATCCGTCGATTGCAGTCCATCGATATCGACTATGTTTATTTCGAACTTACCCTCTCGATCTAAAGCAAAACTGCCGGAAACCATGTCGACTTGATTGACGGCTGCTACGTTGACTCCTAATTCAACGGTTCTTTCGGTCCGGTCGTCGTATTGGATTTGCATTCGGCCCAACTTGAGTGGACGATTGCTAGTCAATACCATCTCGACCATCGTTCCGACTAACCCAGAGACGCCCGCGTCGGGTATTTTGCCCTCGTAGATCGCTTGGCGGGTATAGGCCAAAGGGGTAATCTTTACGATGGCCTCAAGGATTCTTGGCGTCAATTGGACATTGAGTTCGCCTAGTTCAGATCGCGCTCTGCCCGATCGGACGGAGAACTGCACCGACTCTTTAACCTCGGTCAGCAATGCTTGCCACTTCGCCTCTCCACGCGGTAGCATCGGTAGCACACGTTCTTCTTTGTTCTTCGATATGGTCACGAGTTCTAACCGCTCTGATGCTTTGCGGGACACGGTTGCCAAAATCTTCACGTCATCGCCATACCGCAGGTTATGCTTGGTCTTGTCTAATGCGATGACTATTCCGGTAAAGGGTGGCGTTTCGCTTGATGGAAATGCAAACCGCTTGTATTGGTTCCACGCAAGAGACGGAGAGAATATCGTGAATAGTGCCAGTATTGAAATCGCTCCGAGGCTTGCATAGGCTGGACGTTTGATCGCATTGAGGGGCAGGACTTTGGCGGCAGGGATGATCGAGAGACATTGAACGGATTGGCGAATGGCCTGCCTAGCAAATCTGGCAGAAACCGGTGACTCATATCTGTCTAGCGTTCGAAGCAAATCCCAACCGGTAGTGATCTGACCTCCGGTCGCTTGCGACTTATCAATTCGCATTGCCAATTGCCCTGAAGTGGTCCTCCGAACCGACTGTAAGGAACAGGCTCCGATGGCTGCTAGCACTAAGAACGCGCTCCCCCGGCCAAAAAGCCATCTAACGTTTGCAGACAGTTCGGACAAATAGTCGACGGCCATTGCCAACAACATGAATTCGAGCCATAAGCCGCAGCCGATCAAAACAAAGCGAACGGCGGCCATTAAATTGGACCGAATTACCAATTGGTTGAGTCGACGCAAAAGATCCGCCAGCTCAACTTCATTTGGCGACGCGATGTTGGATACAGACACAAACCAATTCCATTAAATATGGGTGAAACTGAAAGGCCAGCGGCAGAAGTTTTGTTTCCGTAGCTCGGTCACCGGGCTAGGGGCGCACGACATAGGAGTCACACGGCCCAGGGGGGCGCACGACCTAGTATTCACACGGCCCAGGGGGCCATGCTACTGGTTGAGCAATTGCAGTTCGAAGAAAGCCAATGGTCTAGGGAGCGAGTGACGTCATCGCGTTCTTCGCAGTGGTGACGCACTGTCTAATGTCTTCGATTGGATTATTCTCGTTTTCCTCATATTCGAGTGAGAGAGCTCCGTCGGTTGGGAATTTGGCTTGCACCATCGCATCGAAGACTGCATCGCATTGCAAATGTCCCTGTCCCAGCAAAACTCCTTTTGCCTTGTCCTCCATGGTCGCAAAGTCTTTCAAATGAACTCCGTAGAGTCGCCCCGTTAGTGAGCGAATGACCTCGACCGGTTTTTCGCCAGAACGGATATAGTGCCCCAAGTCTGCGCACGCACCTATGCGTTCATCGCGTCCCTCAATCGCCTTAAGCACGTCCGCAACTTTATTGAATCGACGATCCGTTGGGCCATGATTGTGGATCGCGATCCGGATATTAAACTCTTTGACTAAGTCGTTCAAGTTGTCCATCGACTCAGGGGTTGGGCCAGCAGTAATGGTGCTGAGTCCAACTTTTTTCGCAAATTCAAAGATACGTCGATTGGCTGCGAAATCTTTGTCAAAACCGTTCACACCATGGGCAGAAATGCTCAAACCAAGCGCCTTAACTTTGCCAACCACGTCCGCAATTTTTTCGTCGCTGGAATCGACTGCAAACATACCTCCGTAGAATTCTACTTGTTCGAAGCCCAAGTCTTTTGCATGTTTCAGAGCATCGTCGAGAGAGAATTTACGCAGTGAGTAGAGTTGTAGTCCAAGTTTGAGATTGCTTATCTTGGCGATTCTGTCGACAGCATTCACGAGAGGAAAACCGCTGCAGGCGAGAGCGCCAGCAAGAATTCCTCCGTTTCGCAAAACAGTTCGCCTGTCCAATTTCGGCAAAGACGCGAGTTTGGAGCCCAAAGATTTGTTCAAAGTTCGTGAAAACATAGGTAATTGTTCTCGAGGTTGGAGTTTTCGAATACCGCTGGAAGGGTTCTATTATTACACTCCCAACCACAGCTGTATGCTGTACCGACAGAATTTTCAATTTTCCTTTTGCCTTCGCAAGGCAGTTCATTCGTAGATTTGTATTTAGTATGGCCAGCAAAGATCTCGACATCGACCAATTAGCCCTTTATTTGCACATTACTCCGTCCGAAGTGAGCAAAATGGCCGTCCGTGGAAAAATCCCTGGACGGAGAGTCAACAATGAGTGGCGATTTTCGGAATCCGAGATCCATCACTGGCTAGAGGATCGAATCGGAGTGGGTGATGCTCAAGAACTTGAACGTGTCGAAAAGGTCCTGGAACGAAACATTGATGTTACCTCGGACGACCGGGCCATGCTGTCGGACTTTCTTTCACCGCTGGCTGTTGCAGTTCCGCTGGATGCAAGAACGCGAGGTTCCGTCATACGGGAGATGTGTTCGTTGGCATCGCAAACCGGTCTGCTCTGGGATCCGAACATCATGGCGGAAGCTGTCGCGGCTCGCGAAGCACTACACCCGACAGCACTTGAAAATGGCGTAGCCCTGCTTCATCCGAGGAGACCTCAGTCCTCGAATCTGTCGGAGCCTTTAGTCGCACTCGGAATATCGACACAACCAATTCCGTTTGGCAATGTGTCTGGCCACATGACAGACGTATTCTTCCTGATCTGTTCCACCGACGATTGTGTCCACCTGCGAATATTGGCTAGGTTGGCGAGACTGGTAACCGACGAGGTCTTTTTGACGATGCTTCGATCCGTTTCATCGTCAGCGGAAGCGATTGAGGTTATTCGAACTGCAGAATTAGAACTTATCGAGACTACGGTAAGTGAATGAGTGAATCGATTTCCATTGGTTGGCTCGGCCCAACCAATGATCCTTGGGGTTGGATCCTAAGTCATTTTCTCGATACCACTATTTTGTCGTCTCGCAATATTGAGGATTGGATAGCCTCACAATGCGGATCATGCCTGTTCATCGCTATCGAGTCCCGATTTGATCCAGTGCTTGAATTGGTACGACGACTCGAAAAAACCCTTGCAACGATTGACGACAAAACAAAAGTCATGGCCTGGTGCGCGTTATTGGGGGGAGATTGGGCCGGTCATCGACGGACCTTTCCGTTGCCCGAATCCATTCCGATTTTTTATTGGTATGAACTCTATGATCGACTCTTTCCGTGGCTTGTCAATCAATCGCAAGCGAAACAAACATTAACGTTGGTCAATTCGAATCGCGTTTCAAGCAATCGGCGAGTTAGTCCACGAACTCAGAGTTGGATCGAAACAAGCCTAGCAATCGAAAGCAGGCTAAGTAAGTCAGCCAGCAATCCTATTAAACTCGCTTTGATTGTCACCGAAACGGCGACCACGCGCCAACTTTGGATCGAGACTCTGTCTCCGCATGATATCCAATGCGTAGCAACCAACTGCAATCAACTCGAATTTTGGTCGATTCCGGATTTGGTCGTCGTCGATATCGAGTCCGAACCCTTGGCCATCCGCGAGCTTCAATTGACCGAAGAGGATGGCGGAAGGAGAGGAAGACTTATCCGCAAATTGGCAAGCCAGTTTCCATCTGCGATTATCCTGGTGGCAGATGCATTTCCAAGGTGGGAAAATTGGCGAACTTTCATGGAATTTGGGGCAGACATGATGATCTCAAAGCCTTTTCAGTTCACGGGTATCTTAGACACAATTCAAAAAACTACCATCGCGATTCCCGAAGATCCCGTTTAGCGAAAACGCTTGAAAACGTAGCGATCACCGTTGAGGTACAATACGCATACACCAAGCTTCCTTTTGCGCACCAACTTGACAGCATGAATCCATTGCCACCAACCCGCTGTCGTTTAACCCCGTTTAACCCCGTGCCATAGGCGACGGTAATGACAAGCCTGCGTCACTAGCGCACCAGCTATGCAAACTAAAATCAACATCTGCTTTCTGGTCCTTTTGGGCACGGCTACTACCCAGGCTGCCGTTCCTTTAGCAACTCTGCACTCCATCGACTTCGTAAAAGACGTGCGACCCATCTTTCAGGTTGCTTGTGTAAAATGCCATGGTCCATTGCGACAAGAGGGCGAGTATAGGCTCGATGTTCGCGACAACGCATTGAAGGGCGGTTCGAATCATGCGCCTAGTATTGTCCCATTCGATAGTGCAGCTAGCCCACTCATCCAGTTCGTCTCAGGGGAAATCGATGGCATGCAAATGCCGGCCAAAGGGTCCAGGCTTTCCAACGACCAAATCCGCATTTTGCGAGCTTGGATTGATGAAGGGGCAGAATGGCCCGATTCAGCAAATGAAAACCCGGAGGACCAACGGTCATGGTGGTCGCTTCAACCGCTTCAGAATCAGACACCTGTAAATCGCGAAGACAGCCAACATCCGATCGACGCTTTTGTTCGTGAAAAGTTAGATGGAATTGGACTGCATCCCGCACCCGCTGCCGATCGTCGCGTACTGATTCGTAGACTGTTCTATGATTTGATTGGTGTTCCGCCTGAGCCCGGTGAAATCGCGGAATTTGTTGCTAGCAATCAACCTCAAGCGTACGAAATGCTGGTCGATCGTTTACTTGCGTCGCCACGATACGGAGAACGCTGGGCTCGACATTGGATGGATACCGCTCACTTCGCCGAAACACACGGTCACGATCAAGATCGCATTCGAGAGCACGCGTGGCCTTACCGTGACTACTTGATTGACGCATTCAATCAAGATAAACCATACAATCAGTTTGTGTGCGAGCAAGTCGCTGCGGATGTACTTTCACAAGGCGACCCTCGGGCAATAGCCGCGCTCGGATTCTTAGCTGCGGGGCCGTGGGATGAAAGCTCACTCCGCGATATCCGCGAGGATACGCTGGATCGAGAGATAGGCCGCTATCTCGATCGCGACGACATGCTGACAAATGTCATGACGAACTTCACCAGCTTGACCGTGCAGTGTGCACGTTGTCACGACCATAAATTCGATCCGATTCCTCAAGCCGATTACTATGCGCTGCAAGCAGTATTTGCGGGCGTCGAGCGAGCAAATCGCAGCTATGATTCAGAACTCTCGGTGGAACAGACTCGCAAATCTCTCATGAAGCGACGGAGTGAACTCGCGACGGTTGATTCCATTTCGAAAGACGAGTTACTTGGCTCCAAGATGCAACAAGTAGTTCTCGCTTGGGAAAGTAAGGTTGTCGACAAATCGATCGCTTCTCCCCCGATAGAAATGGAAACCATCCTGTCCATCGCGGCGAAATTTCGAACTGAGGAACAGAGGCTGGCCTTGGCACTGTTCGTCGAGCGCGAGAGAGTTACTCTTGAATTGACCACGCTTCCTAAGCAGTCGTTTGTGTACGCAGCAGCAGCAGAATTTGAACCGGACGGTGGCCTCAAACCTCCACCAGGGCCACGTCCGATTTACAGGTTGGAACGAGGCGATATTCGAAACCCCAAAGAGGAATTGGCGCCAGGGTCATTGACATGCATTGCCTCACTGCCAAGTCGCTTTGCGATCGAATCCAAGGCCGAATCTCTGCGCAGAGCCGCACTCGCGGAATGGATCGTACATAAAGAAAACCCACTAACTTGGCGTTCGATCGTAAATAGAGTTTGGTTATTGCATTTCGGCCGCGGATTGGTAGACACGCCGAACGATTTCGGTCGGCTCGGTTCGAAGCCATCGCACGCAGAATTGCTCGACTGGCTTTCGGTACGCTTCCGAGATTCGGGGCAATCGTTGAAAACATTGCATCGGCTAATCGTAACGAGTGATACCTACCGACAGTCGTCATCATCGAAAGAGAGTCTTCCCAGCGTGGCGGATGCTGCCAGCATCCGAACCGACGCAGCAATCAACATCGATTCGGATAACCGTTTGTTGTGGCGCATGCATCGAACCCGATTGGATGCAGAGTGCATTCGAGATGCCATGCTCATGATTTCAGGGCAACTCGACCTAAGGATGGGCGGTCCTAGCGATCGTCAGTTCGACTTGAAACCGGGTCGGCACGTGACGCCCATCATCGACTATGGCCAGTTCAACCTAGATGGCCAGTCGGCATCGCGTCGAAGTGTCTATCGATTCTTGTTTAGGACACTGCCAGACCCATTCATGGAATCGCTCGACTGTCCAGCAGGCGACCAAATTATGCCGACTCGCATCAACAGTGTGACGGTGCAGCAAGCGCTTTCAATGTGGAACGACTCGCTAGTGCTTCGTCATGCAGAGCACTTTGCAAAACGGCTGACAAATGAAGCGTCGAACACGACAGCGCGCGTTGAATATGCCTTTCAGCTTTCATTGGGGCGAGCACCGAAAGCCGTCGAGCTCGATCGATTTGTGCAGTACGCGGAAAAACATGGTTTAGCAAATTTCTGCCGGCTGCTTTACAACATGAGCGAGTTCATTTTTATCGATTGAATCGGGGGTTAGGAAAATGCAATCACGACGAGAATTCCTTGAGTCTTCCGGCAGTGGAATGGGTGCGATAGCCCTGTGGCAATTGATGGCAATGAACAGCGAACTAGCCGCTGCTCCAAACGCACATGCCGACGGCGGATTGCATCACCCTGCCAAGGCCAAGCGTGTGATTCAGCTGTTTATGAACGGTGGCGCGAGCCAGATGGATCTTTTCGACTATAAGCCGTTGCTGCAAGTGAAACATGGGCAAAAATTCGAGCCCTCATCCAGCGAACGCGTCGAAGCTGCCACAAGCGTTCCTGGTAGTGTGCTTGGGTCACCCTTCCGATTTGCACAGTACGGACAATCCGGACGTTGGGTAAGTGAGCTATTACCACATATGTCCAAGAGTGTGGACGAAATTGCTCTCATGCTTTCTATGACTTCGAGAACGAATGTGCATGGTCCGGCGAGTTACTTGATGAACACTGGGTTCTTGCTTCCCGGGTTTCCTTGCTTCGGTGCGTGGGTTAGTTACGGACTTGGCAGCCTCAACGAGAACCTACCCACTTTTGTCGTTTTACCGGACTCACGAGGTTTGCCATACAATCAACGCGGAAACTTCAGTTCTGGCTTTTTGCCAGTAACGCATCAAGGGACGTCTATACAGGCAAACCAGGCGGAACCTTTACATGGATTGCATGCGCACTCCGCTGCGACTTTCATTACACCGCAGGCGGAGCTTGAAGGCCTGGCTCTATTGCAAAAAACGAATCGTGAACAATCGGAGGATGGCGATCATGATCCTCGTCTCGAGGCCCGTATCCACGCTTATGAACTCGCTGCCAAAATGCAACTAAGCGCACCGGAGGTATTTGATTTGAGTCAAGAAACCAAGGCTACGCTACATGATTACGGGATGGACAATCCAATCACCGAAGACTTTGGAAAACGCTGTTTGATTGCACGGCGAATGATTGAGCGAGGCGTTCGAGTCGTTCAAGTCTGGAGTGGATCGAATGGTCCCACGGGCAACTGGGACAATCACGGCAGCATTATCAAAGAGTTACCGCCGATGGCCCATGCTACGGATCAGCCGACCGCAACGCTGCTAGCTGATTTGAAAGTTCGTGGGCTGCTCGATGATACGTTGCTCCTTTGGAACACAGAATTTGGACGAATGCCATTTTCCCAGGGTAGTGACGGTCGCGACCATAATGGCGGAGCGTCCATCGGTTGGATGGCAGGTGCAGGAGTGCAACCTGGAGTTGCTGTCGGCGAGACGGACGAATGGTCGTGGAAGGCGATTCGAGACCCGATTAGCAATTACGACTTTCATGCCACGGTATTGCACTTACTGGGCATCGATCACGAGCGGCTCATCTATCAACACAACGGAGCCAATCGACGACTCACCGACGTTCATGGGCATGTAGTTAGCTCTTTGCTGACCCATCCGCACCGGCTTCAATCATCGTGATGGTGCAGCCACGAAGTCATTCGACAACTTAACGATTTGGCTCCCACCATTGGTCCAGTGTCTTCCGCATCGCAGCTACTTGAGTCTTCTCCACGTCTGCAAGATTTAGAACTTCCATAGGATCGGCATCTAGTTGATAGAGTTCATTGGTTTCCTGTGGTTCGACGAGTGGGTTGGGTACGATCAGTTTCGTATTGCCCTCGATCATCCATCGCCATCGTAAACTCTTTTCTGGAGAATCTAGGTCGTTGGAGTTGTGAGTAAAACACTCGCCAAAAAGGGTCTTTCGCGACTCCACAGCCGCTTCATCGAGCAAATTGATTCCAGGCAATGAATTGTCCGCTGGTAACCCCAACGCGCCGCGTAGAGTTGGCATCAAATCAATCGACTGAGCCAAGTTATTGGACATTTTCGGCGCAATTTTCTTTGGCCAGTGAACCATGATGGGCGTTCGCAGGCCGCCGTCGTATTGGGACTGCTTGGACTTGGCTGCATACCTAGTATTGTCAGGACTTTGTATCCAGCCGTTGTCCGCAAGGTAGATCACGATTGTGTTTTCGAGTTGCCCGCGATCTTTGAGACCGTCCATTATTTGGCGGACAGACTCATCAAACCATTCGACCATCGCCCAGTACTTTGCGATGTGAATCGAATCGGTTTGTCCTTTGTACTTTTCGAGCAAACGATCGGGAGGCGTGTGCGGATCATGTGGCAAAAGGGGCGCGTACCATACCATGAAGGGACTCTTGGACGCGATGCTCTTGTCCATGAAAGACCATATTGGTTCCAGTGTCTTGCGTCCAATGACCAGCCCGTCATCACCGTGACGTCCACCCTTGGTCATGCCCTCGGTAAAGCCACCACGCGTAAAATCCCCCTGCCACCATTTACCTGTTTGCAGGGATTGATAACCATTTTCTTTGAGAAGTCTCGGCAACGTGACGCATCCCTCTAAATGCTGGTTCATGCGTTCTCGTCCCTGCTGAAACTCGGGCGAGCGATTGAAGGCTGCATTCGTCATGCCGACTGGTAATGGCGGGTCATTCGACGTGATCTTGTGTTGGTGTGGATATTTGCCGGTGATGATGCTGGCCAAACTAGGGCAACATAGACTCGAGGTCACATAACCACGTTGGAAGGTCAGACTATTTCGGGCCAGCCTATCGATGTTGGGGGTCTGAACAATCTTGTGCCCCATAAAACCATAGTCTGTCCAGGCATGATCGTCGGAGATGATCATGACCACATTGGGGCGGTCATCCGCGTGGGCTGGGAGTTGTCCTATTGCCGAAAGGAAGGCCGCAATCAGCCTAGAAAGTGTTTTCAACGTAGTAGTGAAAATCGTGGTTACTCCTTGACTTGGTCGTTACACGTGAGCGGTTCCTTCTGAAAGGTTAGCTTACTTGCGTTTGCCAACTGGGCTTGGATTGGCAGCTCGAGTTGGCTTACTATCCAGGCTTGGTTGCACGTACGGACGATTTCGTTGGTACTGACGACTTCGCATTTGGAGTTCGTTGCGTAGAGTAGCATCCGTCGTCGAGCGAAGTGCTTCGGCAATGGTTCTTTCTGCCGCAACAAAATCGCCCGATGCAGCTTGAGCGGCGGCCAAGACATCGAGAACTTGTGCAGAACTGGGGGACGAAGCTAGCTGTACGGCGATTTGAGCCGTCTCGAGCGCGGAATCACCATTCCGATAAAACTCATCTGGACAGGTCGCCATCATCCAAGCCGCATTTTGGAATGTTCGAGCATTTCGACCATCCAACTGTATGGCCCGTTGATAAGCCTTGGCCGCCAACTTCCACTTCCCGAGAGCTTGGCATGTATCCGCATACTCGGTAGCTGCCTCCGAAGATTCTGGAGTAAGCTCCATGGCTTTCTCGTAGTCCGCAAGAGCGTCATCGAATTTTCCTAACGCATAAAACGAATGAGCCCTGGCGCCGTATGCGGCCGAGTCTATCGGCTTAAGTTGGATCGCTTTGCTTTGATCCACAATGGCCAATTCAAATTCGTTGGCTCTGAAGTGAATTTCGCCGCGGTTAAAATACGCATCGACGAATGCCGGATTGAGCCTAATTACTGATTCGAAGCTCTCCAATGCCGCTTTGTTGTCCCCGCGAAGGGCTCGGATAATGGCGATATTGTGGTGGGCACGCCATCGGGTGGGGTCGAATTGGATCGCCGTCTCAAAATCCTTTTTGGCAAGTGCGTCCAATTCCTCTGCCTGCGACAATTGTTGCTCGCGAACTAGCATCCCTGCTCGATCGCTTCTCGCTTCGCCGCGTCGGTTGGCCGCCCAACTCATCAGCGTTCGAGCATATTGCTGGTCCTCTTTGCTTCGTGTTGTGTCCCCAGCGATATTCCGACAGAAGTCAAAAATTGCTGAATAATCAGCGACCGTGGAGGCGGACTCCGTTTTTCCATAAATCATTTGAAGGTCGGATGAAACGACTTCGCGAATATTCTCGCCAAGGTAAGCCCCAGATTGTTGAGAAAATCCTTCGCTCGGCATCACAACCAACGCGAGAATAACCACCACTGGACCGCTCCATCGGAAGCTGTTTTTGGTAGGCGACATTGTTGAGTTTTCCATTGAATTAAGGTGCTGACTCGTTCCAACTGGCCGCATTGTCGTTACTTGCAAATCAGATCGCAATAGAGATATCAGACTAGTTTCTCCCGTCAATTGTGGTTTAATCAATGGAAATTGCTTTGCCGCTCTATACTCCCAGTGGAATTCGAATGAACGTCAGTGACTCCGTTGTCCGCAACCTGCACCAACACTTGGTTCAAATAGCAGAGATGAAAACCCAAATCGAACGCGGGCCTCGCCAAATAAAAGCAGCCATTTTGCAAGTTGACACCGTAAAAGACTCACTTCAAAAATGCAAAGAGGGCATCAAGCAAAAGAAAATGGGGGCCGACCGAAAACAGTTGCAACTTCGTGAGCGGGAAGCGAAAATACACGACTGGGAAGGCAAAATGAACGCGGCCAAAAACAACAGAGAATTTCAAGCAGTTAAAGAGCAGATCGCCGCCGATACCCAAGCGAACAATGTCCTGTCGGACGAGATCCTGGAAATTCTCGAAGAAATCGATAGCTTGCAAATCGATTCGCGAGGGCTGGATGAGAAGCAAAAGATAATGGAAGCGGAGAAGGCAAAAACCGAGAGCAGTGTCGCCCAAAAACTTGCTGTGCTGAATGTCGAATTGGAACGTGTGGAAGGCAATCTGGCGATTCTTGAAAAAGGGCTATCTCCAGAGTTCCTAATCCAATACCGACGCCTGGTTTCCAACCGATCCGAGGATTCGATGGCTCCATTGGACGATGTCTCGTGTGGCGGATGCTACACGGGCCTGCCACCCAAAATCCTGGACAGTCTTCGTAAAGAACAAGCGATTTCCTGCCCGAGCTGCGGAAGATTGCTGTATCGACAGGAGTAGTCAGATCCCAGATGCCCGTGGATGGCCGAATATTCGTACTCGTCCCAGGCTTGCAGTTTGTCGTCGCGGCCCTTCGTCGACACAGTGAATCGCCATCATCAGGGATCGCGATCGGCGTTGGGACGGCGTCCTTGCCCTCGGGATACCAAGTCATGTTGGCTTCGTTGACAATGCGACTACCATTTCGCCTTCGCGATACTACAAGACGCAATTCATCGCCGATGTTGTATCGACCTGGCCGGACAGGAAGGAAACTTCGTCTCCAGCGTTTGCCAGAATCCACGTTCCTGGACGAATGTTGGCCCAGTCGTCGCTTTTCGTTGGAGGCCCGACGCCGATCCCTGGAGCATAGACTTCACAATATTCGCCTGGATGTAAACGGTAAGGCTCCGGACGTCCAATCGTTGTCCAGTCAATGGATTCGAGTTGAATCGGAGTGCCTGCTGCGTTCTTGGCGGAATGTGTTGGCTGATGAAAGCCGCGAGTGACGAAGGCTACCGGCTGGCCCCAGTTGCCCCACAATCAGCCAAGGCCTTTGCTGGCTAAACCTCGTCGCGAGTCGATGGACCATTCTGTGTTGGTGAGCGTGGTTTGGCCTCAATCTTGTGCCTCATCTTAACTCCGTTTTCTAAAAAGTCTTCGTACAAACTCACGGCAGCACTAACATGAAGGTAATCAAACCAGGAAGCGAACTAGCTCGACGCACAATCTACACGAATCAAAGTCTGGTAAGCTTGCTTTCTACTCTTTGCGTCCGATTTCAATTCAACGGCCTCGCTTCGTTGCTACTTCGCCATACACAAGGAAAAGTTCATGGCCATTCATTCATTGAGACACTTCGATTTTCCTCTCGCCAAACATCTTCCTTGGCTCGTTTTGTTGATCGGATTTTTAATCTGCCACTGCATACCGATTGCATTAGCCCAGGTGGCAGAAAGACCGGTTGTTCCGCCCCGCACTGGCTCTAATTCCAAATTCGTTGAGCGAGCGGAAATCCAAGTACTGGAGCCAGATGGGACAATCGCATCGAACGCGAAATACGCGGCTGGCGGAGAATCGTCATCGTTTGAAATGTCTGCGCTTTTGGGCTCAAATCATCCGACCATCGATGGAGGACTATTGCCGTTAAAGTTTAAGCCAGATAAAGAGTTTGTTGCAGTGTGGAACGACCGAGGATTCTGCCACCTTGCAATTTCTCAGCTTTCGACCATGAAATCAATCCAGCTTCAGGAGTGGGCACGCCTATCCATCACCTTAATGGCCGATGGGAAGCCTGATGAAGGAATGAATTTTATAATCACAAATGACATGACGTCAGACCGACAATTTCGAGGAATGCGATTCGTTGACCGTGGGATCGCCGACAGGAACGGGATGGTCAACATTCCTGTGGTCACTCCAGGAAAGATCAACATTCGAACGAACTTCAGGCAAGTGACTAATGGAGTCATGACGAGCGATGCATGGGATCGATCCAAGAACTTCCACGCCAAACCCGGGACAGCAGCCAACGTTGCGATTGGAGGAGGTGGGCTTAAGGTCAAAGGAAGTATCGCCTTTCCTGAAAAGTTCGAAGACGGCGACTTCTCTGAACTTCGAGGCGAGATTGAATGCATCCAAGCTCACGAAACAATTAACATTCCCATCGATGTTGACGGCACCTTTGAGTGCGACGAAGTTCCATTCGGAGATTGTGAGCTTCGCGTCTTGAGTTCTAGGTCCTTTTCGCCAAACCGTGCTCAGCCAGTCTTCTACGGCAGCAAGATGTTTGAATGTAAAGCCAATCAGAGCGGCATGTTTACAGTTGGCACACTCGAACTAGAAGAACGGGATAGAACCACCCCAGCGCAAGTAGAAGGAGGAGCGACGGCATTAGTCGACGATGACTTTCATTCCAACGTGCAAGTCGCCGTGGTTGCCTCTAAGAAAGCGTTCCTTACTCATAAGAACGGGGAGACAACTACGAGAGCTGAGGTTGCAGCCAGAAAAAGTGATGTATTCAATAGGTGCCAGGCACCTATTGACTTGGGGCTGGCTGTTTGATATTCTGCTCTGGAAGGAGATTTGCTATGCCTAGACTGCCACGTGCTGAACAGTTTGATCCGAATTCCGTTTGCATCGTCCATTTGGTGCAGCGGTGCATTCGACGCGCTTACTTGGCCGGTGCCGATGTCGTCACCGGTAAGAATTTCGAACATCGACGTGAATGGATCCGATGCCGCATGGAACGACTCGCCTCCGTCTTCGGTGTCGATGTCTTGACCTATGCGATCTTGTCCAACCA
>JAYVPJ010000165.1:0-15941 GCA_043757445.1 Pirellula sp.
AGCGATCCGCCACTCCAATCACTCCACCCATTCGTTCTTCCACTGCGATGACTATCAGCGCCGTCTGGCCTTTGTCCCTCATTCGCTGTGCGTTCTCAACGATACCGGGCAGTAACTCGACATGATATGTCTCAAACAGTTTCTCCCGTCCAGCACCCACCCAGACACCATCGACTATTGCATAGACTCCGAGTCCGGTATGGCTATGAAAATCTTGTAAATCAAGCGGTTGATCGGAAATTCCTTGTCGCTGAGCTTCCAGGATGATCGGCACCGCGAGCGGGTGTTCGCTTTGCTTCTCTACTGCTGCAGCCAGTGTAAGGAATCTGGTCAGGTTGGTTCCCTGAGTCGTCCAAACTTCGGTCACGGATGGTTTTCCCATCGTTACTGTGCCAGTCTTATCCATGGCCAACACATCGATCTTACCAAGAGTCTCAAGGTGTACGGCCCCTTTGAAAAGTACGCCATGCCTTCCCGCTAAAGCGATGGCGGATAACATGACCGATGGAGAACTGACCACCACGGCGCAAGGGGATGCAGCCACCAAGAGAACCATAGAATGGTAAAATGCATCGAACCAACTAGTTGTATGGATTAGTCTCGCTGCGAAAAGGACCAGAATTGCGCCGGCAAATACTCCGATGACATAAGGCTGCTGCCAGGATTCAACAAAGCGTTGCGTTGGCGTCTTTTGAGCCTGGGCTTCATGAACCATATGGACGATTCGCTCTAGCGTTGTGTCCGCAATCGCTTTGGTCATTTCAACGGAAACCGTTCCCTGGCCATTCATGGTCCCTGAAAATACGTTGGTCCCGATTACTTTGTGGATCAATTCGCTTTCGCCCGTCAAGGTAGATTCGTCTACCCAAGATTCCCCCTCAGTTACGATCCCATCGATGGCGAAGCGTTCACCTGGGCGTACTCGAACGACATCGCCCAGCTGCAGAACATTTACATCCACGATCTGATCGACAGTCGACTCTTTGGAAATCCGCGTGGCTTGCCTTGGTCGCAGCTGAACCAACGATTCAATCGTGTGATTTGTCCGATAGGTTGCGAATGCTTCGAGAGTTCCGCTTAAAGAGAACAGAAACAGCAGGACGGCGCCCTCAACCCAGTCCCCCAACACGGCAGCACCCAACGCCGCTGCAACCATTAAGGTATCTACATTGAGTTTGCCTAACAATATTGCCGTTGCCGATTCCTTGAGCGGCCGGTATCCGCCCGCAACGTACGCTACGATCCACAGCAAAAGAAGCACGGAATAAGGCGCTGTGGTCCATCGAGACAAAGCGAACCCAGAAAATGCAAAGCAAGCACATATGGAAGTTGCGATAGCGCTTGCAACAGGAGGTGAGGAATCGGTGCGATTGGATGTACTCGACTCTGGTGTTGTCATTCACTTCCTTGATAAGTAGTTTGATCGCGATGAGGCTAGACACCAATATACTAGCAATTCTCAATATCGCACGAGGTCCAAGGGCGCATTCGCGGACTTTTGTTCTTCGGCGTCGATCACAACATGGGCCGAAAACCGTGGGCTAGAGCCCTTCGGCTAATCAGCCGCAACGCGCTAGTGTGCGGTTTAACCCGACTTATGATCGATGCCTGTTTTTCGGCTGGCAGCTCTTCTCAACGATCAACCTTCTCAGCGATCAGCAAATAACTTGAGGGCGTCCAGCACGTCGAGCATTTGCTTTTGTGAGATGTCTGACCACTTGCTTGCTCGATGTCGAACAATGCTCAACTTGAATTGCTCGAGAGCGTCCGAGATATCCGGCGGCAAGTTAGGCAAACCGGCGAAGGGATTCGCTTGTTCCTTCGAAGCATCAAACGACTCGGATTCGAAGGCAGAGTCACCTGATTGCGACGCATCAGCCACGGACGGATCATAATCTTCGTCGCCGAAATCGGGGCCTTCGGCGAGCGGCCCGCTCGATTCCGCCCGATCGCGCTTTTCTCGATCGGTTTCTTCATCCCCTTCTGCAGTAAGTGGATCGAAATCGTCATCGATTTCCGAAGTAATCAGCTCTTCGTCGCGTGGTTCAAGTGTTGGGTCGCCGCCGGTCGACTCCCAGCGAGTCTTGCGCATCTCTGAAATGCTCCACTTACTTCGCATAGCGCCCTCAAGCCACAGTTCCGCATCGTCCCAGTCGATTGCAGCCAAGAAATGGCTCCAATAAAGGCCTGGATAGCTTGAGCAAGTCTGTCCAAAACGATCATGTACTCTTCGCAACCGACCAACATGCTGGCTCGTAACCGCTCCAACTTGCTTGGTCCACGTTTCATCGCTATAGAAGTTTGCGGCTGCGTCGGAGGCGATCAAGGCGGTTCTCCACTCAGAGATTATCTTGCCTTTTTCCCAATTGGTTTGACTTATCAGTGTGTGCCATTGGCCAACAAACGGGGCTGTTACCGTTTGGGAGTGATTGTCGAAATCCGACGATGTTTCCGTAGACAATGAGGCAATGTCAATAGGCATTTCGACATTGGACAAGAATGCAGGAGGTGGTGTCATATGCAATCGTTGCAAGGAGTTGGAATGGGTCTCGCATCGGGTCCGCTGGTGTTGTGCGAACTCGATACCTTTCATGCAAGAGAGTACAGCATAGTTAGTGGTTCACCAACGTCCGAAGACCACGAACAAGCGTGAATGAATTGCAAACCGATCAGAACGTGTCACTTAGGAAAACTTTTAGGGCTTAGATCGCCATTCGGGCTCGAAGTTTTCAATGTGCATAACTCGTCGATACCGTTCGCAATCAGAAATCGAATCCAAATCCGGCTGTCGTTCGGGAGCACCTGCAATCGCATCCAATGCGTCAAGTGTATCGATTCAATTCAGACCGCAATATCGCTTCAGAAGTTACACCAACATGCCTCGCCAAACCGTTAAGATCCCTTTTTATGAATCCCTGTCGCACGATACAAAGCGTTTTTCCCAAACTTGGTTGCTATCTCATCTGAGACTTTGTCAATCGATCTCTGTTGTACTCGCTCAGATTCATCGAACAGTTGCATCTGCATTATGCCAGTCTGTTCGAGATTATTGACGCAGAACCCAATCAATCGGACAGGCAGGTGATTTCTCGGTAGCCGATTGCAGAGCAACTCGAGTCCTGCTTCCAGCAACTCGTTGGTAATGTTTGTCGGACTTCCAAGCGTCAGCGAACGAGTTACCGATTTAAAATCGGAAAAACGAATTTTCAATTCGACTGTTCTACCTGTTCGATCGTGCCTTCTTAATCGGCGACTCACCTGCTCGACTAAAGTTACTAGCCAAGCCTTTAGGGCATCGACATCGCAAATATCTTCGGAGAAGGTTGTTTCGTTGGAAATCGACTTCGCCTCGCGGTCAGGCACGACCGGTCGATCGTCAATCCCGCGAGAAAGTTGCCAATAGTGCTCTCCGGACGCGCCGAAAAGATCGAATAGCGATGCCAGAGAAAGCTGCCGAAGTTGGCCAATCGTCGAGATCGCGAAACGTTTGAAAGCTTGAGCGGTAACCTTGCCCACTCCCCAGATTCTCCCGACCGGCAAGGGGTCCAAAAACGCTTGAACTTGATCGGGTAAAACCACAACAAAGGCATTCGGCTTTTCTAGGTCGCTTGCAATCTTGGCGAGAAACTTATTCGGTGCGACGCCAACGGATGCCGTGAGTTGCAGCTTCTCGCGGACAAGCGACTTGATTTGTTGGCCAATGTGTGTGGCAGGTCCCAGTAGGCTTTCACTGCCGGTCACATCCAGAAAAGCTTCGTCCAACGACAACGGTTCAACTAGCGGCGTGAACTCTTCGAAGATTTGGCGAAGCTGTTGTGAGACAGACGCATAGTAGTCGATGCGGGGGCGAATAAAAATTGCGTGCGGACAAAGTTGCTTGGCACGGTATGCTGACATCGCACTATAAATGCCGAACTTGCGGGCTTCGTAGCTGGAAGCCGCCACAACGCCCCGCCCTTCTGCTGAGCCACCGACGACAACGGGCTTGCCTAACAGCGATGGATCGTCGCGCTGCTCAACCGAAGCGTAAAACGCATCCATATCGATATGCAGAATCATGCCATCATAATACCGACAAAGTGAGAGGAATGAATGATGCTGGCGACTCACACGCCCTTCGTGCGTCAGGGCGTGCCACTCGTGCTACAATCCTTTCTGTATTCTGCAGTATCGATTGTTCGGTTCAATTCCGCTCGCGGAAGGGCAGTGTCGGCGATGGATGAGTCGGGTTTACCATTCTCCAAGAACGTTCCCATCCATCTGTCCCAAACATTGAAGAAGGCACCGTAATTGTACCTCATATTGGTATGATGATTGTCGTGGTGGGTGACGTTGTTGAATCCCTTAAACATCCAGTGCCTAGACATCCAGTTTGGAATCATCTCGTAGCCGGTGTGCCCTGCGATGTTGATCATCGAGTCGTAGGAAAGATACGCAAGTAACACGATCGGCTTGAGCGGGACGAAAATCACGATCAAGCTGAGGCAAGCGAATTGCAGGATAGCTTCTAAGGGTTGGAACGCAAAAATGGCCCATGGCGATGGACTCACCGATTTGTGGTGACCCGCGTGGAAATATTTAAAAACGGGTCGCCAGTGCATAAATCGGTGAGACCAATAGAACATGGTGTCGTGGAGTACAAGGCAGAGGAAAAAGCTAATAGGCAAGTAATAGAGCGGGTAGGCAAATGTATCCCAGTAAATGCTGGTCATGCCGGCTTTATACATTTCGAACAGGCCAGTGCACATGATCGAGAAGATTAAGATCGCTTGCAAGGACATCTTCACTTCTCTCGCGATGCCGCTACGTGTAGGCCTCCGGTCTTGGATCCGACGCTTCTCTTTTTCTTCGTTGGTATGGAGGAAGTAAACGTAGTATGCGTGGCCACAGGGAATCAGATAGCCCATCGTCAATATGAATAGTAGGATAACCGTGAACTCCTTAAGGAGCACGATGAGCAATTCTGCCGATACCATGGAATCGAATCCGAATGAGTTAGTTTGATCGGACGCTGCGAGATAATAAAGAATCAACGGACCCTTCGAACCGCCACACCATCTATCTTTGGCAATTACCCCTTGTGGGGAACCAAGCCTACTCCATTGTAGGGTGTACATAGCCCGATCGTAAGAAGACAAATTCGTAATGAGCAAAGAACATGCTCGGAAAGAGAAATAAAGTTGTTCGTTATTCCAATTGCGGAGTCTGCAACCTATGCGAGGTAAATTCAGGCCAGGTGGTCGCTCCACGACGAGCATCGGGCTGTTGAAGATCGGGGTGCGTTTTTGCAGATGCCCTATCAGGCTCGAACGCCAATGCGGATAGACCAACTGCTGCGATAGTCGCTTGCAATGCCTGTCGCCTTGGGATGTCGCCTTGGGATGGCACCATCGGCGGAAATTGCCGCGGCTGTTTCTTTTGAATTGTGTTCGTGCGTCTTCATTTAAGAAGCTCCCTTAAAACGAAAATAGAATAGCAACAGATCCAACAGTCTCAATCGGCGATAAAAAGGCCGGCATCAATGTATTGGCCACCGCCGGTTTGTCGGCAGTGGATTGCGATCACGTTCTTGCCTTGGACAAGTGCCCCAGTGGTTGCAAGTGCCAAGTTGAAATAGTTCGTCGCGTAGCCATTCAGCCGAGCCGCCTCCATTCCATTTATATATACGACGCAATCCTCGTCATGATGCAGTCTCAAATATAGCTTTCCCATCGGCAGGTCCTTCAGATCAAATGATCGCCGGACCCATATCTCCGATGTGGACCAATCGGTGTGGATTTGTGCATTAGGGGGTGCAGGACTACCTGCTCCGAAACCAGCTTTGCCTTCGGCCCAGTCTTTGGAGTCGAAGTTTGGATGCATCCATGAATCACCCGGCGAAGCGGTTGTATACAGCCAACTTTGAGGTTGCGCTTCAGCGGTTGCAAGGAGTTCGCGTTTGTTCGTCAATTTAGTGGCTGCGCGCAACAACAATTCCGACTGCTCGCGTAGCCAAGTGGTATCGATCTTTTTTTGGCGATCGTAGGTCAGCAGTCCGTTGATTTCACCCTCAACATCGGTGGTTTGAGTATAGACGCCGGCTGCAATTCCCTCGGCTCGCAGTGCAGCGATGATGGCTATCGACGTCTTGTACCGCCCCTGCCATTCTTCCTTCGACTTAGGGAGCCCGCCATATCCCCAATTGCTTGCATCCGTCTTCCAAAGATGACCCTCGACCGGCCATCCGTGGCCACCGAATTCACCGACCACCTTGACGAATCCATCGAATCGCCCCTGTCTTCCCAAATGGAAGGGAAAAGAAGGGTGCGGGTAATTGTGCTCGTCGACGAAATCCCCGATCGGCCAAAAATTGCCCCCGCTGGCAATGTTCACGAGTCGCGTGCGGTCGTAATCGATAGCCATCTTGCCCACCTCGGTGGTTGCATGTTGTCCCCAAGCTTCGTTGAACGGAACCCACACACCAATGCAAGGTGCATCTCTCAGATGATTGACCATGCGTTTGTATTCGGTGATCCATTGCTCGTGAGCTGACTCAGGCCATTCTGCATCAGCAGGGTTCGCAACGAGTCGCGTCCAGGGTGGGCTGCTTGCGGCATCTTTTCGCGCTTGGCCGTACCCACTGCTAACTTGATCTTGCCACATGATCATTCCCAGTCGATCGCAGTGGTAATAGTAGCGGCGAGGCTCAACTTTAATGTGCTTGCGAATCATGTTGAACCCGCAGGACTTTAGGAATTCGATATCCGACAACATTGCAGCATCGGAGGGCGGAGTCAGCAATCCATCTGGCCACCATCCTTGATCGAGCGGCCCCCAATGGAAAATCGGATTGCCGTTGAGGGTTAATTGCCAATGACCGTTCGCGTCCTTGGTTTTGCCGAAAACACGCAAGGCGGTATACGCTTTTACGGTATCGACGACTGTTCCTTTGGCATCGACAAGTTCTACTGAGAGGTCGTAAAGATTCGGTGTGTCTGGACTCCAGAGTTGCAATTTGCTCAGAGTAAGGGTGACAGGACCGGACCCTTCGGCCTGGCCCATTTGTTGTCCTTGGAAAGTGGCATTGACGCGGACTTTGGCACCGTCCGCTTTATTAGCAACTAGAGGTGTCACGGTTATTGTCCCCGCCACAACATCGCAGGCGTAGTCGAGATCCAACAAATGCATGACCGGGACTTGTTCTAACCAAACAGTCTGCCAAATCCCCGTGACTCGCGTGTACCAGATACCCTGGTTTTGAAGCTTTTGTTTTCCGTGAAGTTGGTATCCTTCCGTCGCGTCAAGCGCTCGAACAACAAGTTCATTCTTCTCGTTGCTGGCTAGCGAGTCTGTAATGTCAAAAGAAAACGGCGTATGTCCGCCTTGATGCCTACCCACTTCTTTGTTATTCACCCAAACCGTGGTTTCGTAGTCTACCGCTTCGAAGGTCAATATGCTTCGCAGTCCAATGGTGGGGGCAGGAAGAGCACGGCGATACCATAGGGCTTCCGTCGGAGCGATCAAGCGACCGACACCCGAGAGCGGTGATTCGGGGCAAAAGGGGACCAATATCTCGCCGGTCCATTGCGTTGGTTTTTCCGCCTCTTTAGGGCTGACTGCATAGGACCAAAGACCGTTAAGGTTGGTCCATTTCTCACGTTGGAATTGCGGACGCGGATACTCTGTCCAAACCGAATCCGGCTTGAGTGTCCTTCCCCATTCGGTCATGAGTCGTGTTTCGACCGGCTTCCATTGGGCCTGCACAATGTTACTTGCAATAAGCAAGATGGCCAACGCTCGGAATAGTGATTTAGGGTACATGGCATTAATCATTGAGAGATACTTAATCGTTGAGAGATACTCGGGCAGCGAGGAGCGACTCGATCTTAGCAGGTTTGCAGAAACAAATAGCAAATAGCAACCACCAACCACCAACCACCTTAAGCCTAACACCTTAAGCCTTAAGCCTTACACCCTATTTATCACGGCCTACGATGACTAGGCACATGTCGTCTTCTTGGTCGCAACCGACGATGTGATTGGTGACACATTCGATAATTTCGGTTCCGGTCCGCTGTATGTCGCCCGCGCATGCCGCCACCTGCTGTCGCACCCGATCGATCGAGAACTGGGCGCCTTGCGCGTTTGGTGCTTCAAAGATGCCGTCCGTGTACATCGTAAGTGATTCGCCAGGCTGGATGTCGAGTTCAAAGGCATCGTAGATTTCGGGCTCGATCCCAAGGGCTAGTCCACCCACATCGGCTCCTGGCTCTTCTATCGACTTGTCTTTCATGAGCATGATTGGGGGCATGTGGCCTGCAATGACGATCGTCGCTTTGTGAGCCACGTAGTCCAATACGATTACGGACATTGTAATAAACTTCTCGACGCCGAGCGCTGTGATACGATCATTCAGGGTTGCCAGTGCCAATCGCGAGTCCGTGATCGTGGCAAAAGCGAACCGCCATTCTGCGGACAGCTTGGCCATGAGCATGGCTGCGGCAATTCCGTGGCCGACCACGTCAGCGATAACGATTGCGACACGATTGTTTCCGAGTTCTATATAATCGTAGTAGTCGCCGCCAATTTTTTGAGCGGGATTGTAATACTGAAAAAAAGCGTATCCAGGGATTTTTGGTGCGTGCTTGGGAAGGAATGCCAATTGAACTTTTCTGGCCAGTTCCAAGTCCTGTTCGACTAAACGCTTTTGAATCCTGTCTTCATGCAACTGGGCGTTTTCAATGGCGATCCCCGCTTGATTGGCGACGCCTACGAGGATCTCAAGGTCTTTGCTTTCAAAGCCCCCTTTTTGTTGAACGGTATCGATCTGGATTGCACCGATGGGATCGCCCCCACTATTGAGCAGAGGTGCAACGATCATGGATCGGATGCGAAAATCGGCGATACTTTGACTCAACTCAAAGCGAGAATCGCTACCAGCATCTAGTGAAATAATAGCCTCGCCAGTTTGCATTACTTCGCGCAAGACCGTCTTGGAGACTCGCACCATTTCTTCTTGATCGGGTCGTCGCGTCTTTTTGAACTTTGGCTCGAGGTTACCTTGTGCGTCGTTGAGTACGATGAAACCTCGATCGGCTTGTATGAAAATGGTAAACAAAGTGTCCAATACTTTTGGGAGCACATCGTCGAGTGTTACGGCCCTAGCGAGGTTTTTCATTATTTCCAAAATGGCTGCTAGCTTGGCTTCCGGTGAAGCACTCAATTGAAGACCATATTGGCTGCCGCGAACATCTAACTTGGCAGTCACCGATCGGGAGACTCCATCGCTTTCTCCGTCATCGACGATCATGATTCCTAAGGCAGTACCTTCTGGCGGTGAATTAGCCGTCAAGGCTGAAGATTCAACCTCTTCGTGAAAATTCAATTCGATATCGCAAATTCGAAGGGCATCCCCATCGAGCAGCTTGGTCGACTCATTGATCAACCGACCATTCACGAAAGTTCCATTGCGACTTTTGAGATCCTCCAAAACAAAATGGGTTCCGCTCTTTGAGATTCTCGCGTGCTGTCGCGAGACGGAGCCGCTTTCGAGGACAATGTCGCAATCGGGGTGCCGTCCCATCACGTACTGGCTATTTTCCAGGGGATAGCGTCGCCCCATGGCAGGGCCGGTTATTGCATCCAAATATGGCATGTTACAAATCAGCAAGTTGTTGGAATTGGTTTTCGTACCAACTATGATAACTTGCTAAGCAGATCTACGGTATTTGACTCCAAGAATATTTCAGCCCGGAGCCTAGTGAACCGTCGGCACCGGGATCAATTGGACAGCAACTCGAGCCTTCCGGCCGTCCCGAATGATGATTACATCGATTGGCTTGTCCATTGCAGTTAGCCCAACTAGTTGGACGAGGTGCTCGTCGTTCTCAACTTGCAAACCATCAAATTCGAGAATTACGTCACCGTACCGTAAGCCTGCTAGCTCGGCAGGGCTGTTGGGTTTGATAACTTTCACAAACGCGCCTCGAGGTCGAGCGTTACCTGGCTCAACGTTGCTTTCCGAATTGAAGTTGCGCTCAACACTCACACCCAAATACGATTTCTGCAACTCCCCTTTTTCTACGAGCTGCCGGGCAACGGTCATGGCCAAATTGATTGGTATTGAGAAACCAATGCCTTCATTGCCACCTGAGTTGCTGGCGATCGCGGTATTGATACCAATCACTTCTCCTCGTAAATTCATGAGCGGTCCGCCGCTGTTGCCAGGATTGATGGCGGCATCGGTCTGGATAAAGTCTTGGTAAACGATTTCTTTTGTACCGAGCTCCAGGTTTCGGCGGCCCTTGGCGCTAATGATTCCGTAGCTGACTGAGTGATTTAAACCAAACGGGCTACCAACCGCAAATACAAAGTCGCCCATTTCGATTTGACGACTGTCTGCAATCTTTGCGATAGGTAAGTTATTTCGCCCGAGATCAATTACTGCAATGTCCGTCGAGCGATCTTCCCATACCTTGACGGGTTTCAAGGTCGCACCCGCGTCCGACTCGACTTTGATGTTGGATAGTGAGGCGGCATGGATTACGTGTCGATTCGTAATCACATAGTTGCTGTTACCAATTAGGACAATCACCCCCGAACCCGCTTCCTCAACTTTTCTGGTATCGGACTTGGCGGAACGCATTTCTGACTTAGGGCCGCGGTCTGAGAATGGTTCCTCCTTGATAGCTTCTATGTGAACGACCGTTGGCCCTACGAGTCGGACAACACGGCGAAGTAAGGAATGCTGACGCTCAATCAAATCTACTTCTTGAGAGATTTGAGCATACTGATCATCGCGTTGTCGAGAGTTGGCAACGAACTCAACAGAAGTCGCGCTGGGAAGCTGGTCCGTTCCACGCTTTGGAAATCCAGTTTGAGCAAAAGCCATTGGCTCACTCAAACCCACTAAACCGGCGATGGCCGGCACCGCGATGGAAAGAGTCCAACGGCTAATAGACCGACTTGCAATCATTCGCTTTGACGTTCGGCTTGGGCTCATCTCGGGATGACATTCGCTAGTGGATTCAAATTCACGAAACAACATACAATGATGGTATTCGGAATTCGCCCCCGGCTTTTTTCAGGCCAAAACGAACCAAAGACTGTTACCAGCGGATTTGTAGGGCACAAATGCCGTTATGACTTGAGCTGCGGGTTGTGCCGGATCTACCTGCCAAAATTTACCTTTTGTCGAGCTTCCAATATGGCTCGTTCCTTCGCAAGATCCTGGGTCATGCCCGACTTCGAGATAAACTTGCCGGATTCGATCTGCGATGGTTTTAGAGCCGCGATCTCTAGTTTCGCATTGGACTGTTCGGTCTCTTCTACGACCACATGAGGAAGTACACCGCGTGAGCTGATTGGAGTTCCCTTTGGGGAAAAGAACTTGGAAACCGTTAGTCGCAAACCTCCGTTGCCATTATCATTGTGAAAAACTCCTTGAACGCTCCCTTTGCCATACGACGTTTGGCCAACGACAGTTCCTCGGTCGTGGTCATGTATTGCACCGGCAAAAATCTCGCTGGCACTTGCGCTATCCCCGTCAATCAATACAACCAGCGGAATGTCCCAAGTTCCCGGAGCTGTGGCCGTGAAGTTATGATTCTCCTGACCGTTCCTGCCTTTGGTGGTCACAATAGATCCGCGAGTAATAAAGTAATCAGCCAGTTCGACAGCGGAATCTAACAATCCGCCTGGGTTCCTTCGCAAATCAATTATGAGACTACGCATGCCGTCGCGACTCAAATCCATCATGGCACGAGTGACCTCGCCGGCAGTTGTCTTTTGAAAGTTGGTAATGCGAATATAACCAACTCCTGGCTCGGCCATTTCAATAACGGATACACTCGGAACCTCTACTTTTTTTCGCACAACGTTGACTTCGACAATACTGTCGTCCGTGTTTCGTAAAACAAGTTGAACGCTACTTCCCTCCGTGCCGCGCAGCAAATCAGCTGCTTTCTTTGCTCCAATTTGTTGAACCGAAGATCCGTCGACGTTCAAGATGAATTGATTCGCTGCCATTCCAGCTTGATGAGCCGGTCCACCGCGAAAAACGTCTACAATTCTTAGTTCATTCCCCTCAGCCCACAACTCTACCCCCAGTCCAATCAAGTTTCCCTCAATTTGAGACATGACTTCGCGATACTCGCCCGGAGTGAGTAGGGCAGAGTACGGGTCAAGTAATCCGACAGAACCAGCAATGTACTCATAGATTACCGCCGCAGGCATTAAACCAATTTGCTGACTAGCTAAGTTCGCAACATAGGCGACCGCCCCTTTTAGATCCTCAGCACTCTGGATCTTCCGACCGAAAACGGCCTTGTGAATCGTCTTGCGGAATTGCTCTACATTGACGGCGTCTGCATTCCTTAGGTGTTTGCTCAGAAAGTCTTGTTCTGTCAATGCAACTTCAAGAAATGCGGTCCCGTGCAACGCCAGCTTGTAATAGTCTACCTGTTCAACATAGTAGACGTCGAGTTTCGAAAGCACTTCCGTCAGGACTTTTAAAGCGTCTGTAGGCGTGGAATTGTCAACCGTCTGCATAAACGAACGGTCTGAATACCTACGAGTTACATCATAATGAACCCGGCAGATTTGAAGACGCTCAGAGCAATCCTTTAGCCTAGAGTCCTTTTTAATGGCTTTCTCGTAGTGCAAGATCGCTTCCTGCCAGCGATTCTCCTGCTCCAGCCGCTTTCCTTCGGCAAGAGGAGCGCGGATTCCGACTGCCAAGCTGCTTGAGGCCGGCGAGTACTGCCCATGTGTCCATGGAGCGCAAGTGCTCCCTGCCATGCAAAGTGCAATTGCCAGTATTGCTTTTCGCAGAGACAAATTTCGCATACGGAACAATTGGGATTGGTGCATAGTAATAGACGCCATCAAACGCTAAGTGAGTATGCAACCACAAATGCGTAGGTCAAAAAACCCGCTAGAGAATGTGCTCGGAACTATTCCCGCAATCGGAAAGATCCGCAATCGCCGTTCTCGATATGACGCAAGTGGGGGTGGTAGGGACGGATGCCGCGATCCCTCGATTGCCAATCCAAAATGGAGACGAGGACTTCTGCCTCGCGTTTGGCCTATGCGTCTTGCACAATAAAATTGAGATAGGAAAACTGTGCATGCAAACTAAGTTCGCAAGCTCAACAGCATATCAACTTTATGCATGGGACTTTCGAAAGGCAACCCTACAGATTTTTGGGCGACCTGTCGGTAAAGCGAGCGATAGTAGAACGATTGTCTCAATCGCTTTTGCGATGCCAATCGTTCATGGCGCTCCCTTTCGTTTCTCCACAAACCATACAATAGCTTGTTGTGACGGTTAATCCTGCGAACGAAAATTAGATTGGGGTTGCATTCTGGATCGCGTAAGCAATTGAGGACAATCGCTGTACTCTAATCGCGCTAGCGTCATAAACCGTGCAACCCCCACAGAAAACCCTGGCTCACTCTCCTAGCTGACTCTCCGGGCGAAGTTATTCAAGAAATTGGGCAACGGATTATGCGTCAAATCGGCTAATCCAGCGTCTAAACCGATATACTAGAACGGTCCTGTCCGCCAATCGAAGCAGCTTATTGCTTAGGTCAAATCCACCAAATGTCCCAAGTATCCACTTCACCAGCAAATTCCAATTCGCTTGCCGGTGGGACTGCAAATGCCGCAAAGGTCAGCCGCGAAAGCTTGCATCACTATTTGGTGGAAGCGGCCCGCAACATGCGTCGCACAGAACTGGGAGTGGGAATCACGGGTTGGCTTTGCGTTGTCGTAATCTTCATGCTTGCCGCAATTCTTATAGACCATTGGCTTTGGCCGCTGAACACACCTGCCCGATTCGCAGTGTTGACCTTCTTGTTGGCATGGACTCTCTGGTGGGTACCACGCCATGTATTGCCACTTTTGTTTCAATCCATTCATCCAGAATATGCTGCCCGAAAGATAGAAAAACAGTATCCCGAGATGAAAGAAAGTCTCATTAGTTGGCTGCAACTGTCAACGAATACCGAACACGCAGCCCCGAGAGGCGTTCTCGCAACCGTCGGACGCTTTGCTGTTCGCAACTTAGGCGGTCAAGATTCCAGCGCCATTATCGATTCGGCCAACCTAATTCGATTAGCAGCCTTGCTCTTCGGCTTTACACTCACAGGAGCCGTCTACCTTTTCGCGTCTCCCAAGAGCGGTACGACTGCGATCGCGAGAATGCTGATGCCATGGTCCAACATCGCACCAGCAGCGCGGGTTCGCATCGTTGATGTTACACCCGGCTCGTCAAAAATTACCCAAGGGAACAGCCTTCCCGTGTCCGTAACCGTCCGAGGTATGCACAAAGGGGATCATGTATTTTTGAGGTACGATCTTTCCGATGGCCAGCAAATTGGTCAGAAGTTAAAGATGACCGAAGAAATCGAAAGCGTCCACTATCGATTGGATTTCGGCAAAAGTTTCGGCGGCATTCACCAACCCCTTCGCTACTGGATTGATGCTGGAGATACTAGCGCCGGCCCATTCGAATTGAGCGTTCAAGTTGTACCAATCGTCGCAATTGATCGAATTGATTTTGAATACCCAAAATACACAAAACAAAAGGCGAGATCCGTACCTCAAGACGGAACAATCGAAGCACCCGAGGGGACCCACGTAAAGCTATTTGCACACGCCAACCAGCCGATGGTCAAGTCGCGATTGGAGTTTGATCCGATTATAGGCGATGGCGTGCTTCTTAGCTTAAGTCGTTTCGTCGATCTCGAAACGCTCGAAACGCAATTGAGCGGCTCTTGGTTGCTGCAACTCGACAAGAATGGAACAAACCCAACCCTCTCAACTTACCGAATTAAAGCGACCAACGCGATCAATGAGTCCAATAGCGACCCAGTCATCTATAAGCTAAAGATTTTAGGAGACTTGCCACCAGAAGTGCGACTGCAAAGTGATTTGTCCGCGAACATAGAAGTGCCCATTGATGGTTCACAAGAAATCGAAATTAGGACCGTCGATCCCGACTATGGTTTGGTGTCTCTTACCGCATCCGCAAAACGAACCAATAGAAGTCTCAGCAAAGAAACAGTTTTTGAAAAAGTGTGCTTTGAATCGTTGGAGGGTACTACTAACCAAGTGATCAGGGTCCTCAACTTCGTTCCGTCCGAATACGATCTGAAAGTCGGTGATAGTCTCGAGTTTATCGCCATCGCTAAAGATAACCGATGCAAAGTTGGAGAGGACTCCCCCGAACCAAATGAAGCCAGTTCAACACCACTGACAATCCGAATCGTGGCCGCCACATCGAATCCGGCAGCCCCAAAAGAAACGAAGCCTAACGACAAACTTGAAGAGCCCAAGACAAACAAAAGCAAAAACGGCAACAAAACAGGCAAAGGCAATCCACCACCTGGTGATAACACCAAAGCCGATGAACGTGAGAACGAGACCGAAAGTAAAAAACCGGATAGCAAAAAGCAGGCAAACGAAAAACAAAAAAATGACAAAGGCGGCAGCCAAGAAAAAGGTACTTCAAAACAAAAAGGATCCGGCCAAAGCGAATCGGCCTCTGGCGGCGGAGCTTCAAATTCAGACGGTTCGAACGAAGCGAACGAGTCAGAAAATCAGAGCAGCGTCGGCAACAGTAATGGATCGAAGACGAAATCTCCACCCGGCGAGGGCGACCCAACTGGCGGTGACCAATCAAACTCTGAATTGGACGACCAATCCCAAGCTGACACTAAGGCGTCCTCAAGCCAAACGAAGGGACGTAACTCACGAGACGGCAAGCAAACCTCAAGGAGCGAAGAGAGGAGTTGGAGCAACCCAGAGGATGATTCCGAACGCTTCAATCGAATTGATGAGCTAAGAAAGGAGCGTGAGGAACAGCAAGCCGGAGACAAGCAAGCCGGAGACAAGCAAGCCGGAGACAAGCAAGCTGGAGACAAGCAAGCTGGAGACAAGCAAGCCGGAGACAAGCAAG
>JAYVPJ010000166.1:0-49807 GCA_043757445.1 Pirellula sp.
TAACATGTAGCCGACGTCGCTCCGCGACTCGGCAATTCAGTGTCGCGGAGCGACACTGCCACAACGATCGAATCAAAGAACTTCTGCCGTAGTGCTTAGCAAGGCCCCCTGGGCCGAGCGAAACTCGGGCCAGGGGCCCAAGCTACGGTAAACCGACTCCTGCCGCTCGCCCTAGAAGTTTTTGAATTGCATTCAAGCTCAAGCATTCAATCAGTCTGACGGCGGACTTGGTGCGAATAGACTTGGTTTCACGAATGTGGACGAATCCTGACGTTCAAACGTGGATTGAGTGCTTATTACAGCGGGGCCTCGGGTGCGCCACAACGACGATCGATTGTAATAATTGTATCCGTTAGTGAAAAACAAATAGCCATCTTCTTCGATGGTCGCCCTAAAGCTGCTTCGTAGAATCGATCTCATTTCGTCGGACACCTCCAGTCCGTCGACGCCAATCGCAATGGTACTGGGTATGGATGGAATGAACTCATCCAGGCCGATTGGATCCACGGTGCAATTGCAAAGATCCAACACGCGAAGTGACTTTGGAAGGCAATGCTCCAACTGCGACAACATTTCCTTGCTAAGCGTTGCATTCTCAATTCGCAACTCAGAAAGATTCTTCCAAGTCACCATTCCGTGTAACGCCTCCCAAGGCAAGCCATCGCCAAAAAGAGAAAGAGATTGGAGTGAACTCAGTGAGACAATCTGTTCCGGAGTCACGGATGCGAAGCAATTTGCATTGATGCTCAAATGTTGGAGCGATCGTAATTTTCCTATCCAGGGCAGGGAGGCAGCCGAAATTTGCGTGCGGTCCAACATGAGGATTTGAAGAATACGCAATTCGGCCCAAGCTTGCACTGTCTCGTCTGTTACGGCTGATCCTGTCAGCCCGAGCAATTGAAGTTTGGTGAATTTTCCGATCGCACGCAGTCGCTCGGCAGTCATTCCGCAATACCCAAGGGTAAGCGACTGGAGACTTGTACTCGCCTCAATTCCAGAGAAGTCTTTGTCTTGAAATTTTGGCCCACCCGCTGAAAAAACCTCGAGTTCCGCCAAGCCATCGATCGAAGCATCTTTCGGCCACGGGCCGACCGTCACTATCCCCTTTAGTTTAGGTGACCCTTCTATATGAATGGCCTGCAAATGTCGCGAAACTTGCACTAAATCTTTGAATCGAGGCAAATCTCTGAGAACGAGGGACGGTGCTCCAATGTAGTCTCCCTTCATATAACTTTCCAAATTCCTAGCGGACTGCAAACGAACAGCATTTATCTGTTCCGTTGGTACCGTTCTTTGACCGCTTACGTAACGACCGTCAATCGATCGTTCGTAGCCGCCTTCGATTCGTTTCAGGCTTGGCCATATGCGGAATAGCTCGGACACGATGGACTCTGGCAGAGGCAAGTTCGGACCGTACAAAAGCAACTCTTCCATCGCATTGAGAGCCGACAACGATGGCAACTGAGGATTGAAAGCAACGCCGATGGGAATGTTAAGTTTCTTAATCGTGCTGCATGCAGCGATGGGCGATAAATCCAATTGATCGAGGGGCAAGCCTGTAAGATGCAATGAAGTGATTCCCATACTCTTCCCCACGCCGTCAAGCATTTGCTGAGCATCGACAACAGAAACTCTTTCGGAAGAATTGGTCCAATCTGCGTCACAATAGAGTCGCGGGCAGTTCTGAATGCGAATGCTTTCGAAATCTAGAAGATTGAATTTGATCGTGGCAAACGAAGGCAGATTATTGAAATTGACGGATTGTATCCAAACTCGGAAATTGTACTCTGTGGCACCGACGCCAACGGAATTGCGAATCTCCTCGAATCTAGGAAGATCGCTAAGATTCAAATCAAATCGTTGTGATTTGATGATCGTAAGCGTCTTCAGCTTGGGCGCCTTCGAAATGGAGATCTTTACCGGTGTACCATCGACTACGTCACCGCTTTCCATGCACTGAACATCTAGAAGTTCCGGCCAGCCATCCAAACGAAATGCGTGGTCATCGACGTTGGATGGTCGTGGCAAGCGAAGATACCGGACAGTTCGCATCCAAGGCTCAGGTTTTGATTCTCGGAGATCAACCTGCGTATGTCCGAGTTGCACGCAACGCAAGCGAGGCATCTCGCCCAAGGCTGCTAGGTTTGATGCGGTCACATTAGTGCCCATCAAATTCAACGCTTGGAGAGATTTCAGCCGACCTATCAATTGAATCGTGGGCGAATCAAGCTCGCGATCAGACAATCGCAGTTCAGTCAGTTTGGGATTGCTAGATAGAGGCTGGAGATCGTCAAGTGTATAGCCAGAGCCTCCCAACCGAAGCGACTGCAAATTCGGTAAAGCCACAACCTCCCTAACCAACGCACTTGGTGGATTTTCCATCGACACCATTGCAATTCGATCTCTTGGCAAGATCCAACTAAGAAGAAAGCCGCTTGGCAACCAACTGGGCAAATGGTGACTTTCCGATGCGACACCACCTTGGCTTCGTATGGACTTGATCAATCTCACCGATTCCGCATTCTCAGACCGGACCCTACTTACGTATCCAAGGATGCCCGCAAAGAGGGACATCGCAACGAGAAGATCGATCAAACTCCATCGCCAACGAACGTTCGTTTTGGAACCTTGCGCGTTCCCACGCTGAGTACCCGCATACCACCACACAAAGAACAGAATCATTGCCCAAAGTAGGATATCGCCAAAGAGAAAAAATGTGTTCCATTCAAACCAAGGTGATGAGCCGTCGCAATTGAAATGGTGATAATAGGGCCATGGCCAGCCTCCGACGGAAAAGTAGACTTTGTCTGTCCCCAGAATTGCCGAATCGATTGCGACGTTCGTTTGTTTTATTTGTGCGTATTCCCGATAGGGGTAGACCCAATTGGCGAGGGCTGCAATCAATAGAAAAAGCAGTACAGCTCTGCGGCGATAGAATGCCATAGTGAGATCGCGTTAGGATTCCGAATTTATTGTTGAGTTAAAGGCTTGCACGATGCTCCGCCGTCGTAATTCCTGCGAAGAGGAGAGTCGCACAACTAAGCACTGGCCGTGGGCAATTTCGGTTTGGTTGCGTCGGAAACAGCGGAGCTAGTTGGTTCACTAACTCCAGAGCCTTTCACCTTGCGAATCAATCCACTCAGTGACTTCGTCTCATTGGATGGAATGCCCAATTCGGTTGTGGAATCTTCTGCCTTTTTGAAATGAGTCAACTCGGTTCTCAAAATTCCCAACAGTGTTTGCAAAAGCACTACGACCATTGGACCGACCAGAATCCCGATTGGTCCTAGTGACTGAATTCCACCTAGTACGCTAAGCAACGCAAGCAAAGGGTGCAGTTGGCTTTGGCCATGTAGTACAAAGACTTTGACTAAGTTGTCAACCGTCCCGACCACCAGCATCCCCCAGAGTGCGAGCAGTCCAGCAGCCAACAAGTTTTCTTCATAGACAGCCAGATACAAGCAGACTGGAACCCAAACGATGGCAGGCCCCACGAATGGCACCAAAGCACAAGTCACCGTAAGTGCTGTCAATAAAATGAGTGATGGCATGCCTGCAAAATAATACCCAATCCCCGCAACAAGCCCTTGAAGCAGTGCGGACAACAATGTCGCTAAAACAATGGCTCTCGAGATGCGGTCAAACTGAGCCAGAAGCTCAAGTTCGTATCGATCATCCAAAGGGCTCAGCTCCATGAGCGTTCGAACCATGCCTGGGCCGTCAACCAAGAAGAAATAGAGAGACACAAGCATGATCGAGCTATGAATTAAGAACCACAGCGCGACTGACGCAGAATCCACCGTCAATGTCACAAGCCGGGGTTGAATATAAGTTAGGAAAACATTGTTGATTGACTGATCAATTTCCTTGTCCGAAGGGTTTGCGAGGTCCTTTAATGCGGCCAACCATGAACCTCCTGCAATGGTTTCGCGAACATGTTGCCATTGCGACACCAAGTCCACCACGGCTCGCTGGAGCTGGGACATAGTCGTGTCCGCCGTTGGAGATAAAGCAACAAGCCGTTGCTTCATTTCCAAAATCTCTTTGTTCCAAAAAATCCCCATGGAAATCAGAGTATGCCTGGCATCCTGTGCGACTATCCATTCGTTTGGAGTCAACTCCTTTAGAGGCGGCCCTGACTTGTCCAGGACAATCTCCAATTCCGCTCGAAAGTCAACATCCGAGTCCTTTTCTTGGGAGGCAACTAGCCCATTCAGTTCGTCTCCGACCTTTTCAAAGAATGCAGAAATCTCCTTGTCGAACAGTTCAGAATGCTCGACCCTAGGGGTGCTCTTGTCTCGCAATTGAACGGTTCTTTCGGCAAAATCAACTTGTTTGGACATGGCCAAGCGAGGTATTAGTTGATTCAACAAACCGCCGATTTCGGTTATATCGCTGCGCAAAAGTCCTTTGTCGCCGACCAAGTCTTGGTAGGGCTGTTGTTTCGCAACTTGAACTTGAATATCGCTCACTTTTTCTTGAATCTCTTGAACCTGTTTTGCAAAGGGAAAATCGAGATTAAGCAATCGGTTGGATCGAAGTTTCGCCAATCCAAATTTGATGCTGGATGCGTCGAAGTTTCGATATAGGTGGGCACCTTGCACCGCAGCCATCGAGAGGACTAGGGCTGTCGGGATGAGGACGATCAACAAAATGAGCGTCGTGGTAATTCCTGCGGCAACATGCTCACGAGCCCCAACTTTGGCGCAGACCCAACGGTGCAACGGTCTGAATACAACAACGAGCACAGCGGCCAGAAAGACAGGGACAAAGAAACCGATCATGACTTTGTAAAATAACGCACCAATTACCACAATAATGGCGATTAGAACGGCAAAAGAAATATAGCGAGCCATCGTGCCAGTTTTTGGTAAAAGGTGTAAATGCCGAGCAGCATTTATCGTATAGACCTGGACAAAGTCGAGTTCTATGCCAGGATTTCCTTTGTAAGTTTATCGTAAAACCAGTTCAAACTCTACCATGCATGTATTCCCGCGTTGGACCATCAAGCAGAGCAAACTATGCTAATCCCAGGAATTGACGAGACGCAGCCGATCGATGCTCGATCGATGGTCCGGGAGAAGGACGCACCAAAAGGACTGTTGAGATATAAGCCAGTCATCAAATGGGCAATAGCGTTGGTGGTGTTGGTGTTCCTTGTCCTAACCATTCGAAAAGCTTCTTTGGATGTTTTAGAACATCGTGAACATCTCGACTTCTACGCGATGGACTGGCGGTGGTTGTTTGCAGGTGTCATTGCATACGCAATCGGAATGCTGCCAGCCGCAGCCGCATGGTTACAAACTCTAAGAGGCTTTGGACAAGCCGTTCCATTTTGGACTGGTATGCACGCCTACTTCCTCGGACACCTCGGAAAATATGTGCCTGGCAAAGCCATGGTCATCGTTTTGCGAGTTGGTAGGCTAGCTCCACTCGGTATCGAAATCAAACCAACGATCGTGAGTGTCTTTGTAGAAACGCTGACAAGTGTGGCGGTAGGGGCAATCGTTGGCTGTATTTTTATTTTTCTTGGTGGCGAGTTCCCGCCGCGCTGGATGGTCTTGAGTGCGGCGCTTTGTATTCCTTGTTCGATAATGCTCCTTTTGCCCCATTCATTTCGCACATTGTTGGCTATACTTGCGAAAAGCAAGATCGGTCGAATGCCGCGTTCAGTCAGCGAAGCGTTCACGTGGCGGATGATGTCGCAGACTTGCGCTTGGATGGCCGTGGGCTGGTTGATTCATGGGACCGCTGGCTGGCTAGTGCTTTCAGGAATTCAGTCGACGCCTGGCCTCTGGACGGTTCAGGCCTGGGCGGCCTGCGTCGCTGCGATTTCGCTTGGCGCCGTTATCGGGTTCGCATCGATGCTGCCCGGTGGAGCGGTAATACGCGAACTTGTCATTACTTGGCTGCTAAGCCACATCGTCCCCCAACCGATCGCGCTGTTCGCCGCCATCGCGTTTCGAATCGCAAACTTATTAGCCGAGTTCTTGGTGATTGGTGTAATTTCTTTGTTGAAAGCCAATCCTGCGACTACTTAGGCATTCATAAGCCGGGAATACCCTTTACGCTCTGGCGAACGTAGATACCTCCGCAAGACTTGGTTGATAGACGTCGATCATAACTCGGGCTATGCTGGACGCGACAGGCTCCGATGGATCGTAGTGGATCTTGTTAAAGATCCATGCGCCGCCCGATCTTTAACAAGATCCACTACCCTAAAATCGAGCCTCTGAAAAACGCCAGCAAACGGCTTGCGGCCCATGTTGTGATCGACGCCTAGTTGATAGACAAGATGTGCAGGATGTTTTTAAGTCGCTGATCGATTCACTTGTGTCGAGCGTTTAGGATAAAGTTGCTTCCGATGAGTAAGGCTCGGAAACTTATGTGCAGGTGCTTAGCAACGTCATTTTTGGGCTGCATAAGAATGCAGCGCGACAACCTCTTTGCGATTCGGAGCACCAACGTCCGCAAAACCCATCGCTCGAAGTTGATCGCCGAGCGCCAGCATTTGCTGCGGTTCGCCGTGAACAAGCCGAACCTTGCCAGTCGCTTCGACTGCTCCGCGAAGGAGATATTCAAAATCATTCATGTCTGCATGTCCCGAAAACCCCTTGACCTCCGCTACATCGATCCATTTGTTCCATAACTGACCTTGGAATCGAACCTTGGGGACAGGTGACAGGAGTTGTGCTCCAAGTGAATCCGAGGCTTGATAGCTTACGAGGATTATCGTTGAACGTGGATCGTCTATGTGGACTCTCAAGTGTTGTGCAATGCGTCCGCCCTCACACATACCACCAGAAGCAACGATGATGGCTGGGCCGGATTGAGTCGTCCGAAACCAAGCATCGTCTTCGGTCTCGAGCCATTCGAAGGGAATCGCCTCAACCTCCCGAGATAAGGAACTTCGATACTCCTCAAATACTGCATCGATCTTTTGAGCAAGTGGACTATCGACGAAAATCGGCACGCGTGGCAACATTCCCTCTGCCATCCAGAGACGCAAATAGTAGAGTACGAGATGCGTCCGACCTAGACTGAAGGCAGGAATCAAAACCTTGCCACCCCGTTCAACCGTTTTGGTAACGAGATCCGTCATCTTGGCAGCCATGACATCCAACGAATCATGCGTCTTACCACCATAGGTGCTTTCGCAGATGATGAGATCAGCCGCAGGCACCGGCGAGGGTTGATCAACATATGGCACACCGCGGCGGCCAAGATCACCCGTAAAGGTAACCGAATACTCTTGATCTCCATACGCGATCCGAACCGCAATCATCGCGCTACCGAGGATATGCCCCGAGTCGATGAAGTGTATCTGTACATCTGCGTTGACATCGATCGTCTCCAAGTAATCCACTCCAATACATGCCTCGATGGTTCTGTCGACGTCATCGAGCGTATAGAGCGAGGACGACTTGCCACGAGCATTGCGAGTGAAATCACGTCTGCCCACTTCATTTTCCTGAATGCGTGCAGAGTCGGTCAACATGACTTCGATCAAGTCGCGAGTCGCATGCGTGCAATAGATTGGCCCCGCAAAGCCTTGGCGCACAAGATTCGGGATATTGCCGCAATGATCAATGTGAGCATGGCTAAGAAAAATCGCATCGATGGAGGCTGGATCGAAGGCAAAATTTGCGTTGCGAACTCTTGCTTCCTCACGTGGCCCTCGAAAAAGTCCGCAGTCAAGGAGATATCGATTTGGTCCAGCCTCTAAAAGGTGAATCGAGCCAGAAACAGATTGTGTTGCACCGTAAAAGGTTACGGTCGGCTGTTTGTTCAAGCATGTGGTTTTGGAAAGAGTCATTCCCGCATTGTACTGGACTTTAGAAAAGCAGAAGCTCCAAAGGACTAACGACCTAATATTCGAACTAATAAAGCGGTGCAAAAGGTCGGCGTCGATCACAACATGGGCCGCAAACCGTGGGCTAGCGCCCTTCGGCTAATCAGCCGCAATGCACTAGCGTGCGGTTCAGCCCGACTTATGACCGTGACGCTCGATTAACTCCCCTTCTCCTCCTTTGGATCCAAGCGACGTTCCCCCCAAGGAACCCCGCTGGCTCGCCCAGCGGAAGTTTCGGCCTTGGCCCTATCAACCGACTTGCGATGTCGAAGCTCACTTTCAAGCTCCAACCGGCGTTCCTGAATCTTGCGACGCTTCACTTTGATCTCCCTCAAATCCGCGACGACCGCAGGTCCACGTACAACTGCCCATCCTGCGAGCGACACGAGATAAATTGCGAATAGACCTTGAGAGAGTATAGGGGCGTGGAAGCGTATCGAAATCGTCATGGCAATCGCGACCACTGAGGTTAAGACCATCAGCCTACCGATGCCGAATTTGAACCCAACACTTTCTGTCATTCCATCTCCACTTCAAAACAGGGCATTGATCGGCTATCGCCGAATGGCTCTCACTTTGGAAATTTTGAGCCTCAATGCGCTAACATGAGGGCCGGATTTGCAGGTGATGCTTGACTTCCTGCCCGCCCGCTACGCGTTGCGGCTCAATTGCGGATTAAATCTAACTTTACTTAGCGCTCGTCGACTTGCGCGATACAACGTACTGAACGAGTTCATCAACCGAATCCACGTCTAAAATATCATCGTCGATTTTGATCGCAAATCTTTTTTCTAGCTCAAACGTAAGCTCAGCCATAGCGACAGAATCGATACCGATCATCGCGAGCGAGTCCTTTCCCTGCGGCGAACCACCGCAAACTTTCCGAAGATAGTCAATGATTTGTGTTTGGGTTGACTGGAGTTCAATGCTATCCATGCCGGTTAATCCTGGTGTTATTGTACGTTAGAATTGGAGCTGTTTCCCGTCGCAGTTGGAAGGCTTTCCACGTTCCTGCTGGGGCCAGCCGTCTTGAGGGCCTCGAGTACTTGAGATTCGGTTATTGAATCGGGGAGGATAATCGGATGTTCTGGGTCTCCGCCAGAGTAAATGGCAATTATTGGAATCGAGATGCTGTTGAGTTCATGTAGCTTTGCTTTTAGTTCAGGGGGATAGTTAGTGTAATCTGCGACCATAGGAACTATTTTGTTGAACTCGACGAATTGCTTGACCTTTTTCGTCTCAATCGCGGTGACCAAATTTACTTTGCAGTTTAAACACCAATTTGCGGTAAAGTCAATCATGACCGTCTTTCCTTCGGCGACTAGCGCATCCAATTTAGCCTCATTGTACTCCTGCCATGCAAGACGGTATCGCGATGGTTGGAGATAGTAAAAGGAACCAAATGTTCCTAACCCAGCCACCACCAACGCGACCGACCAGTTGCGAATCTTGGTATTTACCTCAGACCAAGCCGGCACGCGTCCCACCAGCCAGCACCCGAACCAGACAAACATCAATGACGATAACATTGCCATGCGATCTTGATCTAGAAATCCACTGACCAAGAAGAGAACCGAAAGCAACATTGGGAACGCTAGTGCTTCTTTGAATGTCTCCATCCATGGCCCGGGCTTCGGCAGAAAAGACAACATCGATGGCTGTGCTGCCACGGCCAAATAGGGTAGGGACATACCTAACCCAACACCACAGAAGATCAACAATACAACCCATGCGGGTTGCGTGAGCGCAACAACAAACACACCTCCCAAAAACGGGGCGCTACATGGCGTGGCGAGCAACGTCGTTATCAATCCTTTGTAAAACGCGCCTTGGTATCCCTCGCGATTACTGAGTTCGGTGCTCGTCTTGCTCATGGCAAAACCGGGAATTGGAATTTCCCATACTCCGAGAAAGCTCAGCGCAAGAGAAAACATAAAGGCAGTGATAAGAATTCGAAAGTAGAGCGAACCGAATTGCTCCCCCCAACCAAAAGCCACTCCCGTGTAATGTCTCACTGCGACACTTAGGATCCCCAGCCCCAAAATCAAGGATGTGATGCCAGCAGCATAGGTGAGTGTTAGCATCGAAGCGGTTCTGCGGTCACCACGGGCCTCGCTCACAAATCCCAATACTTTGAGCCCGATCACCGGCAATACACATGGCATAAAGTTCAGGATAAAACCACCAAGCATAGCCAGGCAAAATTTCGAAAGGATCTCCATCGGAGACAGCGTCAACTTGATCTTTGCCACATCTATCCACTGCGAAAGGTTGGAGCGTCCGACTATTTCGTTGAACGGTACAGCGACTAGGACTGCGTTGGATGGCTCAGCAATCGATTTGGGGCCAACCGACAGGTCGACTTGGAATCGGATTCCGCGTGGCTGGTCGCATGAACCATCCGTGCAGCCTTGATAGCCAATGAGACCTTGTACGGAGTAAATCCCTTCGATTGCAAGCTTTGGGACAGTCAACGGGATGCGCCAAGTCACCTCGCCTTGGTAGTAGTCGACCTCTTCGCCGCCCCCTAAGTCTTTGTGAACTAATTTTCCAATTGTCGTTGGACTGCCTGCCAATAATCCGGCTTTGTTTGTTAAGACAAACAAAGTTCGAGAGTCAAAAGTCGGATCCATGGGATCGTATTTATAAACATGGAACTCAGGATCGGGTTTTGCGATGAGGATCAAATCTAGTTTATCGCCTGGCTTGACTGTTGATTTGTCGATTGAAACAGTCCAAGCGATCGGACTCGAAGGCTCGCGAAAAGGGCCTTGGTTAGACTCGCTCTTGGCAGAAGCATAAAAACCTTTAAACGTTGCTTTGATCTCCTCGCCGCGAAGCGGAATGCAGGATTCTCTGCACACTTGGCCATCAATCTTGAGGCTCAGTTCAGTCGGTGCAGCGTTGAGGGGTGCCGAAAAGGACATCGGCGCTGTCCAATTGACAGAATCATGATGCTGCTCGATGCGCAATCCTTCAAAACCCGCTTCGTTGAGAGAGACGTCGAACGAAGTGTCGGGAGCGAACGGGCCTGCTAAAGTTACGCCCGGAGACTTTAGCGAAATGACCGTAGCAGAAGGACCACCAGGGGGCTGGGTCGTCGAAAAAATGTGGAAGCCGTCTTCGAGTACGACCTGGACTGTGACTCGCCCCCGTAGGCCACCCTCCTCAGCCTCGTAGCTGGCCGACAACTTATATGGGGTTCCGCTAGAAGCCCCACCCAAATTAAAACCGAGCCCTCCAAGACCTTTGCTTTTGCTATTCCTACCCTTTTCGATCTGGGCAAATGCTAACATCGGAACACATAGGACCAGCAAAGTGGTCATCGCTAACTTGCTTAATAATCGTGGCATTTGCATAATTTGCTTTCAAAAGTGGACCTGGTATTTTACAAAGTCCGGTCTGCGGTGGTCAACGCTGATCTTGGATTGACTTTGGCCTTCCTATTCGCTCTGCATCTAGATTGAAATTTAGCCATGATAACGTTGAGTGCCCGCTGAAACACAGATCGACGTCGCTCCCTGAAGTTCTCTGCCGGGCTTGATAGTTGGATTTGTAAGTTACCGTCCGAACGATTCTCGGCCCACTTTTTTCCAATGTTTTGATGGCATTTTCAGCGTCCGACGTGGCTTCCTCAAACGAAAACGAGAGCGGCTGAAGCTCGGGATCGCAGACGGATATAGGGAAAGTATGTCCGGCCGATTGACTTGCTAACGCAGGCAAATTGACATTCCAAAAACCCGATCCCAAGCGATCGCGTTGGAGAATATTTTCAAAAACAAATTCCGCCCGAATTGCAGAAACTGCCCAGTCTCGTTCTATGTCTCGACGCATGTACTGGGAAATCGCAATCGAGGGAACTCCTAACAAACTGGCTTCTCGTGCCCCTGCGACAGTCCCGCTATAAAGGATATCGATCCCCAAATTCCCTCCATGATTGACCCCCGAAATGACCAAGTCTGGATTCAAGTTGAGCCACATTAAAGCCACCCGAATGCAATCCGTTGGCGTCCCAGATACGCTCCATTGATTCTTCGCCCGCGACGCAATCTCTAACGAACTGTGTGTGGTCACCCCGTGACTACAACAACTTCTGCCTTGATCAGGGGCCACAACAAAGCATTCGGCTCTCTTTGCAAGCACCTGATATAGGCACTGTAAGCCTTCGGCCTCAATTCCATCATCGTTCGTCAAAAGAATTCTCAACGCAAAATCTCCTGGTGAACATATTCAAATGCTGCCTTAACTCGTTCTACCGTCGAACTCCCAGTTTGAGGGTCCAACAAATGACTATGATGCAAAACAAGGGTCGCATCCGCGGCCACTCGACTGTTATTCAAGGGAGTTGGTTGTCGGCAACGACTCGCGGACCGTCGAGCGAATCCGTTGAATCCGGGGCCTATCTCTATCTGGAAATCGAAAAGTTTTCTCATTACGAAACTTCTGGCTGCTAACAGTGCCGTCTCAAACTCCCCACCGCTTTTGTGAACAAAGTGTTGCACCTGATGGCAATGGAGTATCGAATTCTGGATTAGGATTCCCAGCTTGTAAAAGGCTGTTTGCTTCGTGTCATTCAAAGGACCAAGTGACAGCCATTCGAATTGGGACAAGTAAGCGATTAGGTCTTTGGCCTCAGCCAATCTCTTCGCATGGTCCATGGCCAGATAATGATACTGGGGCAGGATCACGGCTGCTTGCAACTCGGACAAAGCGAATGAGTCGTTGCCGCGTTCGCAAAAAATGGTCATGCGTTGGGCCAAGCGGGCATCGTTGGTGAAGACGGCACCACCGCGTCCAGATGCAATCAGCTTGCTCCCGCCGAAACTCAGAACGCTGAGGTCACCCCAAGCACCCGCCGGCTTGCCGTCCACCATCGCGCCATGGGCTTGGCACGCATCTTCAATGACGAACAGTCCGCGTTGTTTGGCCCATTGGCAAATATGGGCCATCGGAGCAAGGGCACCATGCAGATGCGAGACGACAATAGCACTGGTGTTTGGACCGACGGCCGCCTCCAATTGCTCGACCGAAGGCACCCAATTATCCACAGCGATATCGAATAGCCCCGGAAACGCACCAGCTTCTTGGATGGATCGGAAGTTTCCTGGAAAATCATAACCCGCCAAAAGAACCTCGGCGTTTGGCTCCAATTTCAATGAACGGATTGCGAGTTCAACCGCAAAGGTTCCGGAGCAGCACAACCTAACATGCTCGCTATCGAGTGTCTTCGCAAGGACCGATCGAAGATCCGCAAGATTGGGACCATCGTACTTGCGCCACGCACCCTCGCAGGCCAATTTTGACAAAGCCTCTTGCACGGCCTGAGCGGTGGCGTGGATTGGGAGCATAGGAATGTGATTCGTCACAGGTCCCCCTTGGAGGGCGTCTCACTTTCGGAGATTTTGTGGGCGAGTCGCTCTGCGACTCGCCCTAACTAATGAAATGGAAGGCCGAAGATCTCAATTGATTCCGAGTTGTGGAGCAACTCCCCCACGTTTCTAAATAATCTCAGCCTCTCTGAGAGTCGTCAGACCGTCAAGTCGAGCGATCCGTTTGTTCGATTCCATACGGCAGCACGCTCTATTGGCACTGGATCAGGGGACAGCCTATTGTTGTTTTGCTGTGCAAAACGGCTGGACGCATTGTTCGAACGCGATTCACTCCCCGAACGGCCGTCGCTTTGGAAATTCGAACCGCCATTACCTAAACCGGATGAATCGGTACGGACCTCGACTTCAAAGGATGCGACTTGCATTCCTTGTTCTGCCATCCGGTCTTTCAGTGTCTGCACGTTGTTCAGCAAAGCATCGCGAGCGGTTGTATTTTCCACTTCCAATTTTGCAAAGACTTGACCTGCTTCCATGCGCAGGGACATTTGTAACGATCCTAGTTCTGGGGGATGCAATCGCAATCGTACTTGCCCACCTCCGTTAGCCAATTGTTCGACGCCTCTCAAGACTCGTTGGACTAACTTTGCTTCTTGATAAGCCGAAATGTTCGGACCGGCATTGCTTCTCGCAACTTCGGCTTTACCTTGGTCTGCTCGGGCGGAATTAAAAACGGAGCCTGTAAATGTAGTATTGGTCGCGTTGGTCTGAATGCCTCCTCGCAACGCTGTGGTCGCGATGGCTGAGATTCCTTCGGCGCTGGGGCGAATGTTTTGACTAGTGGTCGTAGATGAAACGCTGGCGTTGAAAGCGGTGGACGGAGCGATCACGGGCGAAATGCTCGAAATCGGTGCAGAGCTATTAGGCTCGCTCCCCTCGGATCCCAAATTCTGATCTGGCTTTTTTTCCGATTTGGGAGGCTCAATTGTAGAGGCGAGTGCCAATGCCGTGGATTGGTCGCGTTGGTCCGAATCAGGATCGGATTCGGTTGCTTGTTGGGCCAAGCGTTCGGCTCGTTTATTGCGCGCTTGCGAAGGGTTGACGGCGATGTTCTGTTGATTGGCATTTTGGTTTGCTGTCTCGGAAACTTCCGTCGACCGCTTGGACTTGGAATCTGCGCGGGCGCGCTTCAAGTCCTTATCGTCTGGACTGGATTGCTCTACTTCGGAGTTCGAGACAGCGAGGTTGGAGGTCGACTGTGTGTCCTTACTTGGCTTGTTTTTGATTGTGCCTGTAGATCCTTTCGATGGAGACTTGCCATCCTTTTCGGAAGTCCCCTGTTCGACCTGGATTGTACTAATATCGTTTTCAATGGAAGCGACGTTTTCAGTCTTGGTAGCGGCTTGTTCTCTTACGTTTTTTTCTCGAGAATCCAATTCTTTTTTGGTTAGACTCTTGGCCGCAACGGAGTTGTCACTTTTCTGGACATCTACCTTTTCCTCCTTTGATTTTGCGGCCAGATTATCGCGACTGCTAGCACCATCTTTGGAGGCTTGGATTGGAGGTTGCGTGGTCAATGGTTGTTGAGGCAAAGCCTGAGCTGCAAAGGCAGTCTGGGCTGAAGTGGGTTCGCTTGAGTCCTCAGCTTCGGAGGTCGTTGAATTCTCTGATGTGGCAGAATTGGAATCGCCTTCGGAAGCAACAACTGCGGTACTGCTTGATGCAATGGGTGTGGCCGAGTTGTTTGGCAGACTCGATTCAAACTGGCCCAGACTCAATAGTTCCTCAAAAAACGAACGTTTGCTGACGTCAATCGTTTCAGAGTTCGACTTCTTGCGAATGACGGGAGTGTTGGCATCGGAGTTGATGCGATGGATTGAAGTGTCGTTGGCCATCCGATTCATTCCTCTTCGAAGCTAGTAAACGTAGTTCGACACTCAGTGTCGAGAATCACTGCACGGAGTGAAGGTGCTGCACGATTCGGCTGATTTCGCGTTAAGGTTTTTTCGGGACCGGGTCGGATGTCGGCAAGGGTTGTCCGCGTCGGATTTCTTGCAATACCTTCGCTAGCTCTTCGACATCGCTGGTATCCGTGAATTCGGCCAAGATCTTCTTCTGTTTATCGGGTGCCATCCCCCGAATTATCGATACAACATCTGCTAACTCCCCATTTTGTAGCTTCTTAAGGAGTTGTTTTTTGGCTTCTTCAGGCGCCATATTTTCCAGAATCGATTGAATTTCCTTCAAGCTATCGAGCTGGCTACCCGAACGTAACTGCTCCATCTTGAGATCGAATTGCTGTCTCCGTTCATCGAATTCCTCCGTTCTTTTCTGCAGTTCGCGAAGCTGGTCGCCTAGTTGCCGGCGCAACTTCTCCACGGCTCCGCTGCGGCTATCGAGTTGGAGCACCGCATTGGTCTTTGCATTGAGAACATCATCGTAGGTGGGTGTAGGAGTGTCGCGGACGCTGATCAAAGCTTGTTTAAGTCGCTCGCTTTGAATATCGATTCCATTTAACAATCCGATCACCTGCGCGATAGTATTGCGATTGATTCTTCCCTTTGATGCGGCAAGTCCAAGGATGCACACTTGAGCCAGGAAGGTCGCAGCGCAAAACCAAAGAAATAGGCTGACTAATTTTTTCATAGTTGGTTCTATTGTTTGTTACTTGGGCCCAGGCTGTGAAAGAGTTTGGTTAGCGAAAGTCGCACCCGGCAGGTGCGATCTACAGTAGGTCACTCTTGCCGCGAGTGTCAGAACACTGCATTGAAGGTTTTCGGGGGAAATCACGGCCCTGGGGGCCATGCTACGGAAGTTGGTCGGCTTCGGAAATGGAATTCTCGCTGGCCTCGCGAATGGAGCCCATTGCATGTCGGATGCTTGACCATTCGTCTAATCGTTCTTGTTGCCTAGCCAGTGCATGAAGATCGGCAGATTGCGAACGTTGATCGCGTAGTTTTTCTAAAGATTTGACAGCTTTCTGGCTTTGCATCAATGCGAATTGTCGACGTTCGAGCTCTTGGTTTAGCTTGCCTTTGTGGTCTGCGATTTGAGCTGACTGAGCTGCCAAAACCATTTGATAGCGTTGGGCATCGAGTATTTGATGGAGATTGATAGCGCCGAAGCTTGATTGCTTCCTTGCATCGTTCATTTGTCGATTGACTTCGTCGATCTCCAGCTGCGCGTTGTCTAGCTTTTCGAGTGCCAGTCGGACATCTTGCACCGCCCTGGCAGCAATGTCTCGATCGCGTTCGCGTATCTTCAGGAGCGTTGCTAGCCGGAATTTCGCCATGTTGTGTTAAGCCGCTTTGGTTCCGGGGATTCCGTTGGTGAACGAGTTATTGGCGACAGGTTGCGCGACAGTGTTTGGAATTGCTTGGGCGTTGGCTATGGCCGCGAGCTTTGTCAAATCGTCGACGCTTCTTTGCCAAGGGACCCGTTCATATTGCTCTTGGGCGAGAAACGCTTCGATGGAAGCGCGAAGCTGAATCGCCCGATCGATGACAGGACTACTCCCTTTTTGATAAGCGCCAATATTGATTAGGTCCTCGTTCTCTTTGTAGACGGCCATCATGTTGCGAATCGCTTCAGCCGAGAGCCGCATTTCCCTCGAAATCAATTGCGATTGCAATCGGCTTAAGCTGGGGAGCACGTCGATCGACGGATATCGTCCGCGGGCTGCAATACTACGGGAGAGGTGAATGTGACCATCGAGCAAACCTCGCAATGCATCGCTAATCGGTTCATTTGTATCGTCACCCTCAACCAGCACCGTATAGAGTGCCGTGATACTTCCGCGTTGATTGATACCTGTTCGTTCGACCAACTGGGGAAGCATCGCAAATACGCTAGGCGGATAACCACGAGTGGTTGGGACCTCGCCGGCTGCGAGCCCAATTTCGCGTTGGGCCATCGCAAAGCGAGTGACCGAATCCATGAGTAACAGTACGTTTTTTCCTTGATCTCGCAACGACTCAGCGATTGCAGTCGCTGTCTTGGCTGCTAAGATTCGCTTCGGTGCTGGTTGATCGCTCGTAGCGACAACCGTCACGCACTTCTTGCGACCTTCTTCGCCTAAATCGCGATCGAGGAATTCGCGAACTTCGCGCCCTCGTTCACCAATTAGGGCAATAACGACACAATCGGTCTGCGTGCCACGCGCCAGCATGCCCAGCAACGTACTCTTGCCAACGCCAGATCCAGCAAAGATCCCAACGCGTTGACCGAATCCGATGGTCAAGAAGGAATCGATGGCTCGAATTTGTGTTGGCAATATCTTGTCGATAGGGGGGCGAGACAACGCCGGAACCGGAGCCGCATCGCACGGCATTTTGATTCCAAAGGGGAGCGGTGGCCCGTCATCCATGGGAGTCCCGGTTGCATCCAGCACGCGGCCAATTAATTCTGGGCATACATTGACGGATCGGTACGTTTGAAACAACTCGACAGTGTCACCCTGTCCAACTCCCTCAAAGTTATCGAGCGGCGCGAGTATCGTTCGGCCGGCATCGAAGCCGATGACTTCGGCTTGAACAGGCTCTTGATTGCGGCGGACGATGTGTACCAAGGCGCCGACCGGGACTGGCAACCCGTCAACGACCACGGTTGTCCCGCGAATGCTTCGGACCCGTCCATTGATTCCATAAGGCACAATCCGTTGCAAGCAATGATTCCAATGCTTGCTGCGAGGGATGCTCGGAAAAGAGTCGACCAGTGTTTGGACGCGCTTTGGATCGGACATATCTATTGAAGCTCTTCCACTAAACGCTTGAGCTGCGTTTGAAGGGAGCGGTCGATGGTGGTGTCTGGCGTTTGTAGGATGACACCGAATTTCCCAACAGAGATATCTTCTGCTACTTGGATCTCAACAGAAGGCTTCATGTCGTCGACGAGCTCCGACAAGGCTGTGGAGAGACGTTGTGCGTCTTCCGGGTGAATTCTCAGCAGGATCTGACGCTGTCCTTGGATCAGTCGGACCGAGTCTTCGATCCATGTTATCAAAATGCTTGGGTCGGATTCTATTTGTCGTGATAGTATCTTTTCAGCTATTCCGATGGCGAGGGTTATGGTCTCGTGTTGCCATTGTCTCAACCAATGCTGGGTCGCGGTCTCAAGGTCTTCGCACAGTGTCTTGACGTTGTGGGCCGCTTCTTGGATTCGTTTTTCGGCAATCTGGCTGGCCATTTGCATGGCCAACCGCTCTACTTGGGTTTCGCCTAGTCGAGTTCCCTCTTCCTTGGCTTGCGATTGGATACGCGTGCACTCGAGTTGGCTGTCTCGCAGAAGCTGCTGGGCTTGCTCACGAACCGTATCGATGTACTGTTTGGCTCGGGAAGCAACATCCTCCCAGTTGAATACTTCGGTCTGAGCCGTGTTTGTACCAGGGCTGAATGATCTGGACTTTAAGACGCTGGCCATGGTGTATCGGGTTCGAAAGGTGATGAATTTTTTGTACTCTGCGTGAGCTTGTGCGACGTTCCGCGTCGCAGGAATCACGATGGCGGAGCGTCGTGCAACTAAGTTTGCCAACCCAAGATTTTAAGTTGGACGACGCACTAGGGCCGTATCCACATTGATTTTGTGAGCAGTTGATAGTGGATCTTGTTAAAGATCCTATGCAGCAAGGATCTTTAACAAGATCCACTACCCACAAAATCGAAGTATTCGAGGTACTTGTTTGTTTTTATGCAACTGTTTCGACTCGTCGCGAATGGGAGGACTACGTGCTATCATTAAATATACCAACTTTCTTTGATAAAGCTTGAGGTTTTGGATCTGCTTGATTGTGTTGAAACATATTCGACAAATCGCTAGCTTGCTATTCTTATTATGCTGCTGCCGTAAAGGAAACACTTGCGGTTGCACCTACTTGGCCATCAGCCAGCATCATCATGGCTGTCTTTGTTATTTGGGACTGGGCTGCATCCACATCTCTCAGTTGGATTGGCCCCAATCGGTTGAGCCGTTCGCGAAGGCGTTTCACGTCCTTTGCGGGCATGAGCCGCTCCACTCTAGCGACAAATGCTTTGGTCGCACCGCTCAGTGCCAGCAACACGGTTTGAGGTTGGCAGGCGTGCAGTACGGCTATGAAGTCCTTGTCTGAAAACTGCAGCAAATCTTCAGTCGCGTGCTTTCGGTTGCTTGCCTCATTTGGCTTAATGGCAACCGTTTGTTCGGAGCTTGTCTCGCTGCTTTTGCCTCCTTCGACGTTCGTTATGGAGGCGCTCGATTGAAGCGGAAACGGCAATATCATCGATTCATCGAAGATGTCTTCTTTGTTAGACGACTGGGGTTGGTTGCTGGTGGTCAACGAAACTCCAACGTTAGTCCTGTCTGATAGTTTGTTCGCAATGTCAGTAATTGCGATGGGAGTTAGTGGAGATCTTGCGTCTGTTTTCCAACCCAGCTTAGTAGCGAGGACTGGATTGACCTCAGCGATCGTTCTTGTCCACTGCTCTTGTTGATTGATGGGCATACTTGCCACAATCGCTTGAAGTTTTAAGATCCCTTCTTCGTTGGCTTGCTTGGGGGCTTGGTACTGACCGATTTTCCGCTCGACTTCGGATTGGATATCTCGCAAGATTGCGGGGTCGGCCAAGTACAAATGGGGCAAAGCGGCGAGGGTTGCTGCGGCAATTTGCATCGGCAGAGCTTGAGCAATGGCTGTTGCACGTTCGACGGAAACTTGGTTGAGAACGGTTGCGATAACGATGGGACGCTCGCCTTGCAAGATATCAGCCAGCGCCATCGCTGGCATATTTTGCCAACTTTCATTGACATCTCGAGTAGGAAAAATGGGATCGCCAAATTGACCTTCTGGTTGATTTTTGTGGTGGTTCATTGCTTCGGGGCTCAATTCGATTTGATCCCCCACCACGGTCCTTTGTGAGGCAAGCAATGCAGCTGCAGGCGACAGCGATTCTTTGTTTGCTTGTTGTGGAGCAACGGTTTTGGCACCGGACGCATTCAATAGTCCTTGCATCGACTGGAAGGCAGCCGCACGTTCTTTGGGTGTAACGGTCCCCAATTGCACCATGGCTTGTCGAACGAGTTTGCTTTGGGCAGGTGGCAGTTGACCTAACAAGCCGCGAGATGTAGCGGCATCTAGGCTCTGGAGCACGATAGCTACGTGCCGAATTCGCTGATCGGATGCGCTGGACATGAGGATAATTGATTGGGCGGACACGGCAAAACAGGGACCCTCCTTGGACTTGTACGATTTTGCCAGAATGGAGTCCAGCCCGGAATTTCCTAGCATTAGGGGTTTCGAAACGGTATTCCGGGGCCGTATGCTATCCATCGATCCGTCGCTCTCCACAATTGTCTGGCTTACCCTGCTTATCATGTCGAAGAATTCAAAGATCACCGTTACCGAAGTCGAATTCGAAAAATTTCCGTTTATCTATCGTTCGCCGCTGAAATTTGGTGGTCGAGTCGTCAAGGACGTGACGGTTTTTCGCACAACGCTAACTATTGAGGACAAAAGCAAAAAGAAAACTGCCTTTGGGATGGGGGAGATGACCATGGGGACGGCCTGGGCTTGGCCTAGCAAGATCCTGACCCCTGAACAAGTTTTGAGAATAGTTATTGGCTTAGCAGAAAAAATCGCGCAGGCGGCGACGAGCTTGGATCCAGCTTGTCACCCCATCGTTTTGGCGACTCAGCTAAAGTTAATAGCCAAGCAGCAAGCCGTTGACTTGGCAGCTGCGATGAAATTAGCTGAGCCAATTCCGGACTTGGCAGTCGCCTTGGCAATGTCCAGTACCGACATTGCTTTGCATGACGCGTTTGGGCGGCTTCACAACACAAACAGTTTTAATTTGCTGACGCCCGAGATGCTCGGTTCCGACCTCTCGCCGTGGTTGGGAGAGGAGTTTATTGGCAAGCATTTCAATGAAGCGGTTCTGGCGAAAGGCGCATCGACATTGAACCTGTATCATTTGGTAGGATCACTTGACCCATTGTCTGCCGCGGATCTAAATCGAAAAGTGGGAGATGGGCTTCCCGAGACGCTCGAGGAGTGGATCAACAAACAGCAGCTATCCCATTTGAAGGTCAAGATCACGGGCCAAGATCTCGACGCCGATGTGGGGCGCGTTTTTGAAATTGATCGAATTGCAATGCGGTGTGCACCGACTCGCGAATGGTCTTATTCGATTGATTTTAATGAAGCCTGCGAGAACGAAGACTATGTGATCGATTTCCTGGAACGATTGGATCGATTGTCCAAGGACTCCACTCAAAAATTGCATTACATCGAACAGCCGATGCAACGCGATTTGCGTGCGAGGAAAGAAGTCACCATGCATCGCGTGAGTCGGCTCAAACCAGTCGTCATCGACGAGTCGTTGACCGATCTGGATTCGCTAGTTTTTGCGAAACAACAGGGATACTCGGGGATCGCAATCAAAGCCTGCAAAGGGATCAGCGATTCCCTTTTGTTTTCGGCCGCAGCCAAACACTACGGAATGAAAATTTACGTTCAAGATTTGACGTGCGTCGGTGCATCGTTTTTGACCTCGGCTGCATTGGCCTCTAGGATTTCCGGCGTAACAGCCGTTGAGGGCAACGGTCGACAGTATTGTCCGGCTGGCAACAAAGACTGGGAGTCCCTCTATCGGCCCATGTTTCACATTCTCGGTGGGGTCGTGCCAACTGAGCTACTTCAAGGCAAGGGGCTAGGATTTGCATGGCCGAGAAACATGCTCTCCAAAAAATACGCTAGCTTGGCGACGTAGTGAGTGACACGTCTGTACAGTCATCCCTAAAACCCTTGCTATAAAACAACAGGTTCAGTACAAGCCAACAACGTATAAACTCCCATCGGTCGAACGCGAAAACAGGGTCTGACCCCGAGGACGAGGATGGGCCGATGCTTGGTTCACGCAAAGCCGCAATGCCGCAGAGAAAGGTTCGCGGTATGGCTTTGTTTCTTCGCGGCTTTGCGTAATGTTTTGAATTCCGGCATGACGAGCGGAACCCGCGATTCGAAGCTGTCGATGATTGTGACCAAGATCGCCAAGTCAATATCCCGCGTGCTTCGCGGATGCTCCCAATAGGAGACCGCGAGCCCGCCAGCAACGACCGGCGACACTCCCAATTCGTCGACCATTTGGTACACGGAGTCGAGCGTATCCAGTAGCAAACTAGGTGACATCGATCACTTTCAACGTATTTTCCACGATGATTGCGTCTTTTCACTTAAGCGATTGATACTTGTCGTACCAAGTACGGTATGCTGCGAGAATATCGCCATCGGGGCCTACCTGAGCTTGCAATCCTGACATCAACATTGCATCACTCAGCTCCATGGCCTGTGTCCACTGAGCCCACTGTTCTCGAAGCCGATCAGACGTCGGCAGCGGGCAGCTAGTGTATTGCTTTTCCATGACGATCAGGTTCTCAAATGGATACTGAACATTACTTCACTACTTCGATTGGCAATCGCAATTCTAACATACCCATATCGCTTGGAAAGCTCGCAATCCGTTTGTATTCTTGAAACAGAAATGGTGCAGATTCGAACGGTTTACACGCTTTCTTCAAGAAACGTGCAGATGATGGCGAAATGCAACTTAATTCATGGCTAGACTGCATAAGTTTAATGCAATTGAATCCATTTCGTCTTCGCTCGCGTATACCAAGTCGGGCCTCGCGTCAGTATAATCGTGGCTGATTTCCGATTTGTTCCTTGGCCATGAATTGGGTTTCCACTTGAGTTCTCAAAACATTCCGTCCTTGTCTTTGAAGGACAAAGACCCCAAACGGGAGAGTTCACCTTCATTGGATGATCGGGTTCGTTCTTTAAAGATCGCAAAGGAAGATAGGCTCGAAAGCCAAAAATCCGCGGGTTGGTTTCCTTGGTTGACCTCCCTCGTCTTCGGTATCGGATGTCTTTGGTTGGCCTACCGAGACGACGTTATTATGGCTAGTTTGGGTGTTGTAAGGCCATCGCTCGAGGTCAATAGCGACTCGAACGATTCGAATGCAAATGCTCTTAAAACTACCTTGACAAGTACCGCCGCAAGCTCGACGGTCACTGCCAATCCAGTTCTTCAATCCTCGAATTCATCCTCCGGTTCAGACAAGCCAATCTCGAACAATCCGATTGCTCTCGAATCGCGAGGATATGTTATCGCCAAGCATCAAGTATTAGTGAGTCCCCAGGTCAGTGGCCGAATTTTGAGTCTCAATATCGAAGAGGGACGACGCGTTGTTAAAGGTGAGATACTAGCCGAAGTCGAACGCACGGAATACCAAGCCGATTACGAACAAACTCGCGGTACCCTGATGCGAAGCAAAGCCGAGCTAGCCGAATTAGAAACGGGCGCTCGACCACAAGAAATCGCTGGTGCGACCGCCGACCTTCAGGAACAAGAAGAAATTGTCTCGCAGCTCGAATCGCAATTCAAGCGAATGAAAGATGCACTCAAAACGAATTCGGTCTCTATGACTGAATTTGAACAATCGCAAAGTAGCTTTCTAAGCACTCGCAAACGCATCGAAAAGCTTCGCCAGTCACTCGACATGATGAAAGAAGGACCACGCAAAGAGCGCATTGAAGTAGCTCGCGCTGCTGTAGTCCAAGCCGAAGCAAACTTAAATAAATCCAGATGGCGGTTAGAGAATTGCACTTTACGAGCTCCCATCTCCGGCACGATTTTGAAGAAGAATGCTGAGGAGGGAAACCTTGTGAATCCAGTTGCCTTCAGCGGCTCTACGAGTGTTTGCGATATCGCTGACTTATCGGACTTGGAAATCGATTTGAACATCCAAGAACGAGATGTGTCGAAAGTCTACGTTAGTCAACTGTGTGAGGTCAGATCGGAAGCCTTTCCAAAACGTGTTTACAAAGGGACTGTCTCTCGATTGATGCCTATCGCGGACAGAGCCAAAGGCGCCATACCCGTTCGTGTTGCGGTGAAAGTCCCGGAAGAAGAGGAAGGGGTTTACCTTAAACCCGAAATGAGTGCGATCGTTGTGTTCTTCAGCGCACGAGCCCAATAGTCGGCGGCGTGCCGTTTTCCTTGGTACGGAATGCCGAGCTACACTAGCCTGTCGTCAGGAACATGTTAGGCTAACGCCACATAGTATGGTTTGCAATTCCCACCATCTACCAAGGTACAAAACGAGTGACCGCTAAACCAATTGTCCGAGTGTCGCACGTATCCCGGTATTTCAAGCGAGGATCCGAGCGGGTTAACGTTCTCAACGATTTGGACCTCGAGGTACCCGAGGGGCAATTTCTCGCCTTGATGGGACCCAGCGGTTCGGGCAAAACCACCCTGCTCAACCTCATTGCTGGCTTGGATACGCCCAGTGCAGGGGAAGTATGGGTTGGCGATCGATGCGTTTCGACCATGACCGAAGCGCAACTGGCTCGTTGGAGGAATGAACACGTAGGCTTCGTGTTCCAGTTTTACCACTTGTTGCCCGTGCTAACTGCATACGAAAACGTCGAGTTGCCGCTGCTATTGCTGCCGCTGAGCTCAAAGAAGCGTCGTGAACAAGTCATGACCGCTCTCGATTTAGTTGGGCTCAACGATCGCAATTCCCACATACCGAGTCAGCTCTCTGGTGGCCAACAGCAACGCGTCGGTATTGCTCGTGCAATTGTGACGGATCCGACTTTGATCGTGGCCGACGAACCGACTGGCGACTTGGATGCAAAGTCAGCCCATGAGATATTGGATCTCCTCAATATACTTCAGCGGTCACTCAACAAGACCATCTTGATGGTAACACATGATCTTCGGGCCGCTCGTCGTGCCGATCGAATCCAACACCTCGACAAAGGTCGACTTGTGGATCAACCAGACGAAGCACTCTACGAAGCAGGTTAAGGTTAGGAGATACGACCATGAAATTTATGATGTTGATAGTTAAAAACCTTCGCCGAAACCTCATTCGGTCTATGTTGACCAGCGCAGGGGTGATGGTTCTCGTTTTTGTGATCACGCTCATTTGGTCAATCCTCGGCTTCCTAGACGTTGCGACCTCTGAAAAGACCAGCAATTTCAAGGGCATTGTTACTGAGAAGTGGAGCATCCCCAGCCAGATGCCATTCACCTATGCTTCCGATCTCGAAAGCGGAGCTGCACGTGAAGACACCGACGTGAAGCCAATTGATTCGATGACTTGGCAATTCTTTATTGGCTCCACGGAGAAAGGCAAAATGGGATTTAATAGTTTTCTATTTGCCTTTTGCATGGAGCCTAAAAAACTGCTGACCATGATGGATGAGTTGGACTCTCTACAGCCTGGTCCAAAGGCGGAACTTGAAATGGCGATTCAGGAAATGGAGAAAAATAGGCAAGGGATCATCGTTGGTCAGAAGAGACTTGCTGCCCTTGAAAAGAAAGTTGGTGACCGTATCAAGATATTTGGTACCAATTACCGTGACATCGAATTGGATTGTGAGATTGTTGGAACATTTCCATTGGGGCGCTACGACAACAACTCGTGCATCAATCGCGATTACCTGAATGCATCTCTTGATGCTTACCAAGCAAGCAAGAAAAAACCGCATCCGCTTGCCAACAAAAGCATGAATCTGGTTTGGGTCAAGGTTCCGAACAAAGACACGTTTACGAAATTAAGCGGCCAGATAGACAACTCCCCTAAGTTCGCAACGCCGCCCGTGAAGATCGAGACTGCGTCCTCTGGTGTGTCGAATTTCTTGGCTGCATACAAGGACTTGTTGACTATCCTTCGATGGGTGCTCGCACCATCGATTATCGCAACTCTAGCAGTTGTGATCTCGAATGCAATCAGCATTAGCGTCCGCGAGCGTCGCAAGGAGATGGCGGTCCTGAAAGTGATCGGCTTTCAGCCTAACCAGATTATGTTTTTGGTGCTGGGAGAAGCCATTCTTTTAGGCGTGGTCGCTGGCTCGATCAGTTCGATCGGAACGTACTTCTTCGTAAACCGAGTTTTGGGCGGCATTCCATTTCCGATCGCTTTTTTTTCAAGTTTCCCTGTATTGGACGGAGCACTTTGGTGGGGCGCTGCCATCGGTTTTGCAACGTCCCTTGCCGGCAGTATCCTGCCCGCCCTGTCGACCCGCTCGATCAAAGTGGTCGATGTGTTTTCCAAAGTTGCTTAGCCTCAATATGCAAAGTCACTTTCGGGAAAAGTGACTTACGGTAGGTCGCACCTGCCGAGTGCGACTAAGGAACCACGTTGACATAGCTCCGGCTGCTCGCCTGAAAATTACAATTTACCAAAAACTCGAATGACGATACGAATTGCCTTGCTACCAAGGCTTAATAGGAAATACGATGCTTAAACTTCTGTTAGCGATTCTAAATGTCGTTGGAATTTTGCTCTTGTTTTGCGCCGCGTCCTGTTTGCTGATTTGGTTCTTTGTTACCTATATCAGTTTCGACAACGCTTGGATGTTGATCCCCGCCTGCTTTGCGTTTTTTGCTTTGATGTTGCTGGTCGTCTACTTGGCTCGCATTCCAATCGGATACAACATTCGAAACCTGATCGTCCGTTATCGAACAACGCTTTTGACAGCGGTAGCGTTTACGATGGTGATCGGGGTCTTGACCTTCTTGATGGGGTTCATCAATGGCCTGAAGAAATTGACGCAATCGAGCGGCAACCCGGAGAACGTGATCGTTCTGTCCCAGGGAGCGACCGATGAGGGAATCAGCAACATGCCTTTCGAGAACATGGGGGACATTGCTCAGCAAGACGGAGTTGCCCGTTTTAACGACGAGCCACTTTGTAGCCGAGAAGTATACCTCGTTCTTAGCCTGCCCATTGCGGAGCCACAGCCAAATAGCCCGAGCCGAAGACTTTTGCAGATGCGAGGACTTTACGATCCCATCGCATCGGCCAAGGTACATAATTTTGAATTGCTTCCTGGCGGCACATGGTTTTCGGAAGCGGGAGTTCGCCCTTCAGAAGATCCAAACAAACAGCCGATAGTCGAAGTTGTACTTGGTGAGGGGATAGCCCGTGGGCTCGGATCGGATCGGTCCGAGGTTACCCGTCGGTCTGCAAAGAATCCTGAAAGTCTCGAGGTTGGCGACACCATTCAATTGGATACTCGAGAACTCCTCGTTACCGGAATCATGAAGACAGAGGGTACAACCTTTGATTCTGAAGTATGGGCAAAGCAGAGTGTCGTTGGCCCGCTACTAGGAAAGTCCAACTATACGACCTTGGTTCTGAGGGCCACGAGCAAAGAACAAGCGCAGAAGTTAGAGGATTACTTCAGCGGCAAAGACCCCGCAAACAAATATGAAAAGTCTCAAGTCAACGCGTTGACGGAAACAAACTATTTCAAGGAGCTAGGAAAAACCAACCTGCAATTATTGATTGGTACGATGGTTGTAGCAGGGGTCATGGGTTTCGGTGGTGTGATGGGTGTTATGAACACCATGTTTGCAGCCATCAGCCAACGGGTTCGCGATATTGGAATGCTCCGATTGCTCGGCTTTAGCCGTTGGCGAATCTTGGTCAGTTTCTTGGTGGAATCGCTCTTGATCGCATTGCTGGGCGGGTTGGTTGGCTGCCTCATCGGCTATATGTTCAATGGATTCCGGGTGACGAGCATTGTCAACAGCGGAAATGGACCAGCCGGAAAAGCGGTAGTGTTTCGGGTGGTCGTCGACTGGGGTGTCTTGGGAATTGGTCTGATGCTGAGCATGATGATGGGCTTGATTGGCGGCCTCATCCCAGCCCTATCGGCAATGAGATTCAAACCGCTTGAATCGCTTCGAGGATAAAGTGGTATTCAGCTCGATGTGGCGAGCTGCACGCATCAGTCGCACCCGGCAAGTGCGACCTGCAAAATTACGCATTCAAATAATTTATCACCATCAGCACGTCCAGTGGGTCCAAGAGTCCGTTTGCGTTGGTGTCGAGGTGGCCAAGGAACTGAGGAGGAGGAGGGATCGGACCTAATCCGATCGAATTGATCGCGTTGATAATGACTAAGACATCCAGCGGATCTACGAGTCCGTTCCCGGTTACATCCAAGGCATTCGTAGGATTCGTCGGTAAGAAATTGTTTGTCCAGTACCACGCGTTCGAACTCGGAACAATTGGCTGGTTGGATGGACTGGGCAGAGCGATGGATGGCTGCGGCCCAACTTTTTGTGTCAATGCGACGGGGGTTGGGCTATCCGGGTAACAATACTGAGTCGTTGAGCCTGGGCAGAGGAAAAGTGGCTGTACCCCAGTACCACCTAACAAGGGACCGATTGCTTGTGACGGTCGCTCTACCATGAATCTATACGCAACGTCTGACGTGCTCGCGTTGTTGACCATGGACGCAATTTGAAAGAAGTAGGTACCTGGGTTAAGGAACAGGCCAGGGGCCGAGCGGAGAGAATTCAGAGGCGCGATTAAGCCGGTCACCAGTCTTCGCTGGTCATCGAAAACGGAAACCCAAATTTGGCCGTCGGTTACGGGCGATGCGGTTATTCCCTCAAGGGAAAAACCAAACAGTTGTGGTCTCGCTATGTACCATTCACGCTCTACGGTTCCTTTTCCGTCAATCAAAGTCCCGGACACTAGCAACTCTGGTTTCACCGAAGGGCTAGAGAAAGTAGCGTTCAGCGAAAAACTCCCAGTCTTAAACTCATCGCTAACTATGCCAGCTTTCAACTCAATGATGAACTCTTGCTCGGATTGGACATTACCCAACACCAACTGTGTTTGGCCATAGCCTTGAACGCGGACCTCAGTCTTTAGCTCTACCCCCTTTTTGTCAAGTAACTTGACCTGCGGAACGAGTCCACCAACCTTCAATGACTCTAAGTCAATTACCAACTCACTCTTTCCATTGAGCACCTTGGGAGCAACTACGCGGTAGTGATCGACATCTACCAAATCGCTAATCGTTCCTACGACTTGGTAAACCGCCCGCGTTGTAGTCGTCAACGCCAACGGCATGTCTACACTCTTCCCAAACGTGTCGTCCGAATGCTTGTCGTCGTCCACCGGCCCATCACTGGAGCGTGGCAGCAGTTGGTACGAAAAGCCATCCTTCAGTCGATCGCTGTCATAATACCAACGATGAGCGTTTCGAGTCCACTCGGCAATCGTGTTCGCATCGGAAAGTAGTCGAGTCGGAGTTGCTATGGTAATGCTGTAGTCTCCCGTGGCCCAGAACGGATCGGCTCCTGAATGGACGTGCAAGTAGTACTTGCCATCCGGTGAAGTTTGATTGAGTGTCAAAACCGACGTCCCACCGAAGTCACCTGATAATTGGATTTGGCTCAGGATATTCCCTCGCACATCCGTAATTTCGGCGCCAAGCTTTGCGAGACTCAGCCCCGCCGTTCGCAGTTCAATCGACAACGGCCCTGAATAGTTGGCCGATGTTTTTATTTCAAAGACATCGCGATCGTTAGCATTGCGAAGATCGCCGAATTGAATCCAAACTTGGTTGCCATTAAAGCCCTCGAGGACCGATTCGTCACCTTCACCACCCTTGAGCTCCGAAGCTCGTGCAATGGAATCGTTACCACTATCACCTTCGTTCGAGTCTGGATTTCGATCCCCATGAATGACCTGAAGATTGAAAATGTCTTGTGCCGTCAGCTGCAAAACCCCACTCGGACCATGAACGTGCATCGGCGATGCTGGATCGTCGCTATGTCCAAGCCCTAGAACATGCCCAACCTCGTGCAACGCCGCGGCCTCGATGGCGTCAACGTCTTTCCAGTCCACGGCAGTATTGAAAAAGATGTCGCCCGCCCACGTACCCACGGATCGCGAATTTTCCGAAACAGCTTCAGCAAAGGTATCTTTTCCGTAGTCAAAGCCGGAAACTCGAATATCCCCAAAGCGTTCGTCGCCGCGGGTTGGTCCATATACACCGGAGGCCGCGCCATTGTCCACAACGTTCCCTATGTTGATATTGGCATGAACACTCCACTTCTGAAACGCTCTCGCTAATGCTTGCTGCCATCGGGCGGATGGGGCTACCTGGTTGAAGTCGCTTTGCAGCGTGCTAATTTCGTGTCCAACGTGAGTGCCGTCAGGTGCAACACTAAAGGTCAAGCTGCCGAAGCCCGCAAACGCAAGCTCATCACGCGCGAACAAATCGCGATTTTCCAGTAGTTCAATTTGCAGGCTGCGTTTTCGTTGTCTGTTTCTTATGATCATGATTTGAAGGCTAACGCGTGTTCAGCTTGAGAGCAGTGACAGCCCGTGCAATTTCTTGAAACTGGGATTGCTTACGCATCCATTCTACGTCCGGATCTGTAATGGCAATGGCTAAAATACTGGGGTCAGCTCCCACTGCCCTAGTAAACCAACCAAATGCCGCATTGGAATAGGCCATGGCGTCTTGTCCCTGCAATGTCGCGGCGCCTGCTAAAATGCTATAGCCGCAGGCTACTTGGTAAATTTCAATTGGATTCTGTACGAGCATCGCTTCAAGCGAACGAAGGTCGTCAGCTGCTTCCTTGGTTCGCCCGGCGCGAGCGTGCAGAACTGCCCGACCCGCCAAATGTGTCGGCTGCCCGGACGCCAATTCGACGAGGCGATTCGAATGTTCGAGACTTTTGTCTGGATTGTGAAGCAGTTCGGAATACACGTAGGCGAGCTTTTGGTGCGCGTCGACGGACGTTGGGTTTACTACCAGTGCACTTTCGAAATCCTCTGCAGCAAGTGCCGGATTCGTACCGAGCCGTATCAAGCCACGATCCACCCATTGTTTGTCCGTTGTCGGCTTAAATTGCAATGCCTTGACATAATCCATTTTTGCCGTAACCGCATCGCCGGAAGCTGCCAATAGTTCCGCTCGCAGCCGATAAACACTTACATTGGCATAGCCCGCATCAATCGCCTGATCCAATTCCGCGATAGCATCACCGAAGCGACCAAGCTTCTGTAAGGCCAGCGCGCGAGTCAAACGAGACAAATGCAAAGACGGAGAGAGCGTATACGCTTTTGCATAATCTTCTGCAGCTAATTCAAACATGGAAGCCATAAATCGTGACTCTCCACGGTTAAGGTATGCGATCGAGGACTTTGGTTGTAATGCAATGCACACCGTGAACGCCTGCTGCGAATTCAAGGCGTCCAATTTGAATTTATAACAGTCACCGAGAAGCCACCATCCCACGTAGTCTCGCGGGTTTTGTTCAATTCGCTTCTTGAGCAAACTGATGGCAGCGTTGTACTCCCTTGCTTGAATTAGTTTCGTAGGGCTTTGCGATTGTTCGTCCAACTCTCGCTCGTCGCTTAATCGTTCCTTGCCCTGCCAGCCATTAGGGATGGTTGGGATTTTCAGCCAAGTCCGCTGCTTCGTAAGCCAAGCGAGTAGACGAAGATCCGCTCGGATTTCATCGCTGACACCTTCACGCTTTTCCCAGCGTGGGTCGACTTGATTTGGGAAAGTGCTCGAGGATTCGATCAATGCAAACGTTTGTTGGAGGTCCACTAAAACGTCGGGTTCAAGTTCCGGTACAGCTTCTAGAGAGGTCAACATGGCCATCGAATTTGGGATCCTCTCCCTGAGCAAATCCATGCGATGGACCCAATCCGCCTTATTCCGTGCCATTTGCCCGACAACCATACCCGCTATTAAGAACGCAATGAGGATTGTCGCCAAGAATCCGATCGAAATAGATGAGGATAACCTCGGATGGCGATGACACCATTTTAAAAATCGTTCTGTCAGGCTAGGTTCTGACTGATGAACCAAAGGTTCGTGATGGAATTGCGAGGTCAAGTCGTCCCGCAACGCATCGGCCGATTGATATCGTGCACAGGGATCCGCTTCCAAGCATTTGCGAATGATCGCGGACATCGCAGGCGAGATAGAGGCATTCCATTGTCTTGGATTGGCTGCGTCCGCCGATGGCTGGGGGAGTCTGCCAGTCAGCATTTCAAAAAGTACGACTCCCAGCGAGTAAACATCACTCCTTGCGTCAACAACCCCCGGCCTATTTAATGCCCGTCGATGCTCCGGCGACATATATGGAATCGTACCACCCAGCGGTACATCCGTTCTAACGATACCGTCACCCGTAATGTTGTAGGAAACGTTAAAATCCAACAGTCGCGGTTGTCCGTCAAATGCGACAAGAACGTTGGCTGGCTTTATATCGGAATGAATCAACCCGTTGCGATGCGCATAGGAGAGTGCATCGGCCAATTGCAAACCGATCCAGCAGATCGAATCGACATGGTCGCATTGACTCAAGTTTTGCGAGGCAAGTGAATGGACAGGCGCTTGCGAAAGTCCAACATTCGAATGCAATACAACTTGGTCGCATGCTTCAACCGTCTTGACAATGGTTTTGATCTGACCTTGCCGCTGCAGGATCGTGCTCAAAAGTGCTCCGCCCCCATCAACACTTTTTCGCTTGGACTTGGACCACCAATTGCTCTTGTCTAGAGTCGCTGATCTCGGCGTATCGTGTAACAAGTCTGCCAACGTAGTGTTGCCGAGAAAAGGCATGCAGATCCCATAGACATCATCAAAGCAATGCGTTGAGTAAATTGGCACAATAGCTGAATGCTGGAGCGTCGCCAGCCAATGCGATTCATGCGTTTGACGGAAGGTCAGCTTCAACGCGACCAATCGGCCAGCCAGACCCTGTTGACGAGCCAAATACACTTTCGCAAACGCGCCAACGCCGAGAATCCCCAGCAGTTCAAATTCGTCCCACATTTCGCCAACATTGGGTAACGCCTCGATCGACCATCCTTTCGATTTCGTCCCTGAAGTCTTCTCAACTGTCTGACCTAGTCGTTGTTCCTCAAATCGCAGGCTCTCAAGTTCCTCGTCGGAAAACGATTCGTTCGGAAACTCTCCTAGACAGTCTAACACAGAAACTGGATGTCCGGCCCGCCAACGATGTTCCATCCAGACTCTGAGCATTTCAATCAGAATGCTAGAGCGTTCGCGATCAAGAACACCTAAATCCTTTTTGTCGGGTGCCATTTTTTTAAGATCGACGGCGAGCACCCCTTTGGCTGCCACCTCCTCCTCGAGAGCATCGACAAACACATCGAGGTTCAACATGGATCATGCTCTCCCAAGTTCAACAACGCTGAATCCATCAACTGTTTGCGAAAAGACTGCAAAATGCGTTCAACCGTTCGTTTACTCCGATTTTCACGTTCCGCAATGGCTTGCACCTCGAGTCCATCGATTCTAAGTCGAATGATCGAGCGATGACTGGCTGGCTGTTTTTGAATCATTTCCTCGACCGACATACAAAGTATGCTTTTCGCCTCTTCGGCGTTGCGATCGTCTATTTGCTCATGTCCTGCCGATAGGGGCTGTGTCTTGCGAATGTCTCTTTTGCCAGATCGATGAAACGCACCTCTAGCACGAACTTTGTTGAGTGCCATTACCAACAGCAATTTCCAAAGCTCATCTCCTTCGGGTGCTTCGTATTGTCCCCTGGCCGCACGACGAAAAAAGGTCCTGAAAACGGACTGGACAATGTCCTCAGGATCAAACCGAGGAGCCAATTCCGCCGAAGTATTTTGGCTCGCCAATCGGATGAGCCGATCTGCGTATCGATAGTACAACTGCAACGCTGCATCTTCATCACCCAAACGAATTCGGTCGAGTAGTGCTACATCGCTGCCGAGTAAATGCTCATCGTCTGCCATAGGTAAATGGGGAAGTACTTTGGAAAGACAAAGTTGGGGAGGTCGGCATACTTGCGGTCGCTCATACGAGTATGACTGTACGTTCGTTCTACGTAAAGGGAAAGGCGGTTTCATTCATAGCACCTAGTGGGTAAGCCGCAGTGTCGACTCGACGGTTCTGATCTTAACGGTCGTTCCATCCATAACTGTTGGAAACGAGGTTGGCATTGGCTGCGCGCCAGCATCTCTTGGGTTAGTGGTTAAACGTATTTTCCCCTCCCCTTGAAATCGATGTCAATGTTTCCAACCACAATTCCACCAACGCTGACTTCGAAACGCGAGTTGGGTGTAGCCTTCTCAATTTCGGCTTCGAATTGGCGTATAGTAACACCTTTCTCGGTCTCTTGTTCAAACTCAGCCGAACGAGAATCGCCGGAAACAACACCAAATTTGGCAACAAAATGTTGCTCCTGACCTTCGACAACAGGAGGAGTAGCCGATCTGGAGTTCAGGTCATTGATCAGAATTAAAGCGTCTAGCGGAGTGACCTGCGAATCGTCGTCGACATCATGAAACTGATGTTGGGCAGACGAGGAATCGTCACCGACTCGGTTTAGATCGTTAATGACGACTAAAGCATCGAGCGGTGTTACGTTGCCATCGTCATCGACGTCATGCGGAAACAGGAAATTGTGCATCGCGTCAGCGGCCATCATGGCCCTTGGTTCCAAGGCTTCCGAAAAGAGTTTTCGCGTCAAGTTCGTCCTTTTTCTGTTTTTCGTCGTCATGGCTTGGTTCCTCTGATAGAAGTTGCTTTGATTCCAAAATCCTCGTGAATGCACTTTCCCTGCTAAATAGAGTCGGAATTGAGGCAGGCATCCGCCAAAAAATCTTGATGACAAAAAATTTGGACACATCTGGGCTACCTCCACTAGTCAAGTTACTCGTTCCCGGGCTCTGCCTTAGCACCTCAGCCTGGGTCTTCGGCGCCAGATTGGACGAGCGGTTCAACCAACACCATAATGGACGTCATGGCAGGCGGATCATAATTCCACGTGGAAATACTTTGGAATCGTGTTTCGCCCCTGAATCTCGAAGGCCCCTAACGCACTAATGTTTGTTATAAATGTGGGACTTCAGCACATTAGCAAGGTCCAAGATTTGCGACGCTTTTTCGTTCTCCAACTCATCCTGATCGCCATTAGCAGCTGCTGGCTAGGTATGGCAGACGCGCAGGAGGCCGATTGGCCAGTGTATCTCGGAGGTAAAGAACGCAATCTCTATTCGCGGCTCGAAATGATCGATCGTTCGAACGTCACTCGACTTAAAGTTGCTTGGACCTACGATACCGGAGATTCAGACGAATATCAGGCGAACAACCTTATCATAGATGGCCGGCTTTATACGCCGACTCAGTCTCGCAAGGTGGTTGCGCTCAACGCGGCCACGGGCGAGGAACTTTGGAAATGGGATCCTGCGAATGAAAACACGGCACTAGGCAGCGCGCGTCAGCGAGGGTTGGTTTCTTGGGCGAATGAAAATGGTGATGAGCAACGATTGTTCACCTCGGTAGATGGCTTGCTTTTCGCATTAGATCCGAAAACCGGAACAACGATCCGGAGCTTCGGTGAAAATGGCTCGATCAATCTGGGTTCGGGCCTGAATACCCCTGGCGTCGCCTACAGAGATGTTTTGATCATCGGTGGACTCGGAGGCAAGGGATCGGTTCGAGCGTTCGATGTCAGGACGGGCGAGCAGCGTTGGATATTCCACTTGATCCCTCGGCCTGGCGAAGTGGGCTACGACACCTGGCCCGCGGACGCCCATGAAAACGCGACCGGTCTGATGCCTTGGTGCGGCCAGTCGCTGGATGAAAAACGCGGCATCGTTTACGTTGCAACCAAGACGGCGGAGCCGGACTTCTATGGGGGAAAACGCAAAGGGTCCAATCTGTTCGCCAACTGCTTGCTCGCCCTGAACGCGGCCACGGGAGAACGGCTATGGCATTTTCAAATTGTGCATCACGATTTGCTGGACAAAGACTTACCCTGTGCGCCAGTACTGTTGACCGTAAACCACGGCGGAAAGCAAATTGATGCGGTCGCACAGGGTACCAAACATGGACTGCTCTTCGTTTTCGATCGCGTTACGGGCGAACCGCTCTGGCCGATAGAGGAGCTGCCGGTTCCTCAATCCGATTTAGTCGGCGAGCAGACTTGGCCGACCCAACCGTTCCCTACCAAACCACCGCCACTGATGCGGCAAAGCTACACGCTAGACGATGTTTCAAACATTTCTTCCGAGACACAACAGGTGACTCGAGATCGGATCTTGGCAGCGCCCAACTTCGGGCCTTTCCCGGCACCGAGCCTGCGCGAGACGGTGATGTTCCCAGGATTTGACGGTGGCATGGAATGGGGTGGCGGAGCGGCTGATCCTGATGGGATCTACTACGTCAACGTCAACGAAATACCTTGGCTGTTGCAAATGATCGAGACACGACATGCGGATGGCTCCAAACTGATACCCGGCGAGCGCGATTACATGGTCTATTGTGGCGTTTGCCACGGCTTGGAGTTAAAGGGCAATCTCGATTTGAAGTTTCCGCCACTTCTCGACATTGAAAAGCGAAAGACTCGAGCCGAGATTGAGCACATGACGCGCAAGGGTGGTGGACGGATGCCCTCTTATTCCGATATGCAAGAAGCAAAACGCTCTGCGATTATCGACTATGTCCTCAGTAAAGGCTCGCAACAGTCGGCACCAAAAGATGATACCGCGACGCGCAAAGCTGCAGCTATAGTCGCTGACGATGAAGGACCGGGCTATGCCTTCGGCGGATTCCGTCGCTGGCTCGATGGTGAAGGATATCCTGCCATCAAGCCACCATGGGGCACTTTGAATGCAGTTGATCTCAATACAGGAGAGATTAAATGGAAGGTTGTGTTGGGCGAATATCCCGAACTGACAGCCAGGGGGATCCCGCCAACCGGCACGGAAAACTATGGTGGTCCACTAGTGACAGCCGGAGGCTTAATCTTCATTGGAGCGACAGCTGACGAAACCTTTCGCGCGTTCGACAAGGAGACAGGCAAGCTACTTTGGACAATGAAACTGCCTTTTGGCGGCAACGCAAGCCCAAGCACATACATCGTCAAAGGTCGGCAGTATGTGGTCATTTCAGCTGGCGGAGGCAAGAGTGGTCGCCCACGAGGCGGAACTCTGGTGGCGTTTACGTTGCAAGATTGACTTCGAAAAACGTTTTTCCATTTGCATTACTCCAGACGTAGGTTCTTTTCCATTTTTCGTCCTTTCGCCAACTCATCCAAAAGCTTATCCAAGTATCGAACCTGTTGCTACACCCAACAATAGGATTGCCATCTAGGAACCGGAAGCGGCATCGATCGTAAGTCGTGCTGAACCGCACATTAGCGCGGATTATTCACGCGGCCCGCACGCTAGCGCGTTGCGGCTCAAAGGGAGTGCTATCTTGTTAACGCCCTGCGACGGATCCGTAATGATCCTGTGAATAATCCGGGATAGTAAAGTGGCACACATCCATTTCGCGACTGAGTCGAATCGACACACCTCTCGAAATGCGCTTAAAGCGAGTGATAAGGCGAGCGGCAGACTAAAATCTACCAGGAGCATGGCCCCCTGGGCCGTGCGAAACTCGGGCCAGGGGCCCAAGCTAAGGTATACCAACTCCTGCCGCTCGCCTAAAAGTGTGGAAGCGAACCGTCCTATCCAAAACAGTCGTTGTCTAGAGTGCAAAGACACATCAAACACCTTGGCTTCCTTTGAATTGGTCCTTGGTTTGCACTGGTCTCTTGAACGGTCTCTTGAACGGTCTCTTGAACGGTGGGGCTGTGACTCAATGCCGCATGTTTAAGATCGAAGGGTACACAGAATGCGAGATTGGTTGAGAGGGTTACAAACTAGGCATGCTTTGCTTTTGGCGGGTATTGGCTTGCTGGCAATTGTTATTGTTTTGGTCTTTGTACGTCGACTCGTTGGAATCAACGGTTAGGAGCAAATCGATGAAAGGTATGTTTTGAGGAACGCGAAGTGTTCGGTATGGATCTCGCGGAAAAAAGTAGCCTAATGAGCTTGGTCCGCTTAGATTCCCATATCAGCAAGTCGTTCTGCAATGAGCGAAAGGTTGGATGTGAGTTTAGGATGTTGAAGCTCAAAATCCGAAATTAGCCCTTGCACGCGCGTGGTCAAGGTGGAGTGCGGCATGTTTGCATTTGCCGCAGAGGATGATCGTGAAAGGGTTTGCTGGATCTCGTCGATGAGCAATCTCATCTTCACAGCCATCTGTTCATCGATTTGAGGTGTGTCGGCTAAGCTTTGATGTAGGGAATCCAGTGCCTGTTCTAAATCTTCGTTTGCCATAAGATCCTCCGCCGGAAAAACTTTGATGCAATGTTACTCACTATTCATTGTATGATCAGAAACGAATTTCGGAGTGCGTACAACCGCTTTTAACTAAAAGGAAAACTTTTTATGCCTGACACTCTGCCCAGCGATCTGTTAAGAAAAATGGATGCGTATTGGCGAGCTGCGAACTATCTGTCGGTGGGGCAGATTTATTTGCTAGGCAATCCGCTGTTGCGTGAGCCGCTCAAGCTAGAGCATATTAAGCCACGGCTGGTAGGACACTGGGGCACGACACCAGGTTTAAACTTCATTTACGTCCATTTGAATCGCATCATTCGGCAGTACGATTGCAACGTGCTTTACGTCACGGGTCCTGGACACGGTGGGCCCGGGCTCGTTGCAAACACATACCTCGAAGGGAGCTATTCGGAGATTTATAACCATATCTCGCAAGATGAATCAGGAATGCACCATTTATTTAAGCAATTCTCGTTTCCCGGTGGCATTCCTAGTCACGTCGCGCCGGAAACGCCGGGCTCAATACATGAAGGTGGCGAACTTGGCTATGCCTTGTCGCATGCCTACGGAGCGGCTTTTGACAACCCCGATCTCATCGTTGCTTGTGTGGTCGGCGACGGCGAGGCTGAAACTGGTCCGCTAGCGACGAGCTGGCACTCGAATAAATTCCTCAATCCAGTGCATGATGGTGCCGTACTTCCGATCTTGCACCTGAACGGTTACAAGATCGCCGGCCCAACAGTCCTTGCCCGAATCAGCCACGAAGAACTTGAGCAACTCTTTCGTGGTTATGGCTATGTCCCGTACTTTGTGGAAGGCGATGATCCGGAGTCGATGCATCGCCTTATGGCCGAGACGCTCGACAAGGCTTTCGACGAAATCAAAAAGATCCAGCTGGAAGCCCGAACCAATGGATTCTCGAAGCGTCCACACTGGCCCATGATTGTCCTTCGCACGCCTAAAGGTTGGACCGGCCCCAAGGATGTCGACGGGAAGCAGGTTACTGGAACATCGCGTTCACACCAAGTGCCTATGGGAGATATGTCTACGCACCCCAACCACGTGCGTATCCTCGAAGACTGGATGCGGAGTTATCGCCCAGAAGAGCTGTTTGATACTAACGGGAGACTCAATGCCGAGCTAACGGACTTGGCTCCAACCGGCACACGACGTATGGGCGCCAACCCACATGCGAATGGCGGAGCGATGCTTCGAGAATTACATATGCCAAATTTTCGCGACTACGAGCTCGATGTGGATCAACCCGGGGCGCTCGATGCTGAGTCCACTCGAATTCAAGGCCAGTTCATTCGTGACGTGCTCAAGCTCAATAGCGACACCAAGAATTTTCGAGTATTCAGTCCAGATGAGACAGCCTCCAATCGCTGGAATGCGGTTTTTGAGGTCACCGATCGAATGTCCACGGCTGATATCATCCCAAGCGATGAGCACGTCGCACCCGACGGTCGCGTCATGGAGATGCTCAGCGAGCATCAATGCCAGGGTTGGCTCGAAGGGTATTTACTCACCGGTCGTCATGGGTTCCTCTCCTGTTACGAAGCCTTTATCCATATCATCGATTCCATGTTCAACCAACATGCCAAATGGCTTAAAGTAACCCGAAAAATCCCTTGGCGACGGCCAATCGCTTCGCTCAACTATCTGCTTACGTCGCACGTTTGGCGGCAAGACCACAACGGATTCAGTCACCAAGACCCGGGCTTCCTCGATCATGTTGTCAACAAGAAAGCCGAGATCATTCGAGTGTATTTGCCGCCCGATGCAAACACGCTTCTGTGCGTCACAGACCATTGCCTACGTAGTCGTCATTACGTAAATGTCATCGTGGCTGGAAAACAACCGGCGCCGCAATGGCTTAACATGGATCAAGCGATTAAACATACCACTGCGGGAATCGGTATATGGGAATGGGCAAGCAATGACAAAGGATTCGAACCGGACGTGATCATGGCCTGTTGTGGTGATGTTCCGACCCTGGAAACACTTGCCGCCGTTGAGCTTCTGAGAGGGTTTTTCCCTAACCTCAAGGTGCGTGTTATTAATGTGGTGAATCTGATGAAGCTACAACCAAACAGCCAGCACCCGCATGGTCTGAGCGACCGTGATTTTGATGCTCTGTTCACTACCAACAAGCCGATCATCTTTGCGTTTCATGGATATCCATGGCTCATTCATCGGCTAACCTATAGCCGAACGAATCATGGTAACCTGCATGTTCGTGGTTACAAAGAAGAGGGGACTACCACGACCCCGTTTGATATGGTGGTACTTAATGACCTCGACCGCTTCCATCTCGTCGCCGACGTAATTGACCGCGTGCCGAGTCTAGGGGCGCAAGCCGCGTATGCAAAGCAAGCTGTCCGCGATAAATTGATCGAACACAAACTATACATTTCAGAACACGGTGAAGACATGCCTGAAATTCGCGATTGGAAATGGGGTATCCATGTCGCGCCTCTCGCGCCCAATGGCGTTCATCATGATATAGAGTAACGTCGCAAGCCAAGTGGCACTCACTTTGATCCGCAACGCGCTAGAGTGCGGGCCGGAAGGCAATCAATCACTCATGAATCCGGACCTCATTCTAGCACATTGAGGCTTGAAATTTGGAAAGTAAGCGCCATTTAAGCACTACTGCAGAGGTTCTTTGAGTCGATCGTTGCACCCGTGTCGCTCCGCGACACTGAATTGCCGAGTCGCGGAGCGACGTCGGCTACATGTTATGCAAAAAACTTCTTCACGCGTGCTTAGCGCACGTCATACGGTGACGCTCGCAATATTCACAGATACATTGATCATCGGGATTGCACCCGCAATCGAAGGAATGCATTTTGGAGACAATTCTAGTTATCAATAGCGGCTCAAGTAGTCTGAAGTTTGGTCTCTTTGGGATGGATTGCGAGGATTGCAAGTGTCGTGGTGTTGTCGATTGGGGGGGAAAGAACGATCTCGCAGAACTGCATCTACACGGTACGGCTTTTCCTGAACTGAAATCAACTGTCGCAGTTCGGACACATGGCGAAGCAGCGATTGTAGCCATACGAGCGTTGCGTGAAAGATTGCAACAAAGCGGAAATAGTCCTTTCCAGATCAAGGCTGTAGGGCATCGAGTGGTCCACGGCGGTACGATGTTTAGAGAGAGCGTGCGGATAGACGACCGTGTTCGAAAAGCGATCGCAGATTTGATTCCGCTTGCTCCGCTTCACAATCCATCAGCGTTAGAGGCGATCGAAGCTGCAAGGACTGAACTTCCCGGTGTAACGCAAGTTGCTGTATTCGACACTGCGTTTTTTACTAGTCTATCCCCAAAGTCCTTTCTATACCCGCTGCCATACGAATGGTTCTCGGAGTGGGGTGTGCGTCGTTTTGGCTTTCATGGCATTAGCCATTCCTACTGCGCCCAGCGTGCGGCGGAACTGCTATGTAGGCCGATTCGAGAGTTGCGTTTGGTCAATTGTCATCTGGGAAACGGATGTTCGGCATCGGCCATCGCAGATGGCAAAGCAACTGCCACCACGATGGGCTACACTCCCATGGATGGATTGATGATGGGAACCCGACCGGGCTCACTCGATCCAGGAGTTCTGATTCACGTCCTGCAACAGAGAGGGCTGACCGCAGACGCGCTCAATGAAGTTCTAAACCACCACTCTGGATTGCTTGGAGTCTCCGGAGTCTCCGCGGATGTTCGCCAGCTTGAAACGGCAGCCCTGGCTGGTCACGAGAGGGCAAATCTGGCGTTAGCCATGTTTGCCGATCGAGTCCGAGCTAGCGTTGGAGCATTGGCCGTCACTTTGGGTGGCATTGATGCATTGAGCTTCACGGGAGGAATTGGCGAGAATTCCATCGGACTGCGAAAGGCAATTTGCCAAGGACTAGGTTGCTTGGGTCTATCTCTAGACGAGGAACTCAATGCAAGCATCAAATCGGACGCCGACATTGCAACGCAATCCTCGCAGGCCAGAATATTGGTGATTGAAAGTCAAGAGGATCTAATGATCGCTCGTGAAACCGTCCGTGTTCTGAAAATGGCCTGAGCGACAACACATAAGTACCAGCACATAAGTTTCCGAGCCTTTCTCATCGGAAGTAACTTTATCCTAAATGCTCGACACAATTGGAGAAACGAACATGGATAGACAGGATTCACAGGATGATCGTCGATCCGAAGTCAGCCTAGCAATCAATTTTGGCATTCCAAAACTCGAATCCAAACGATTCAGACGACACGCGTGAATCGATCAGCGACTTGCCAACATCTTGCACATCTTGTCTATCAATGTTCATTTGTTTTGTTCGAATACTAATGCGTACGTGCTTATGCTTGGAATTGCCTTGGAGGTCGAAACGAAAGTATCCGCGAAAATTGCGATTGGTAGTACAAGCTCCTTCCTGTTTTTCATAGCCATCGAACCGAGATGGCCTCGTGTAAGCTTGTAATGCCCTCGCTAACCTTGTTCAAGGCCTCGACATTTAAATTTGCTATAGCCTGCGATCGAATCAATCGACGCAGCTCAGCTTCGGTCACATTGGAGGCAATTGCTCGCGTTAACTCAACATCGAATTTCACACACTCGAACACTCCTGATCGTCCCTTAAAACCAGTACCTCGGCAGGCATCGCAACCGAATGGTTCATAAATCTGTGGCGGTGTTACGAGTCCATGCTCACTGAAGGCTTCCTTGCATTGTTCCGATGGCTCCACTGACTTGCGGCATTGAACGCACAGTTTTCGTACCAGCCGCTGGTTAACCACTCCGATCAAGTTCGCGGATATGGAATGATCTGTAACGCCCATATCGCGAAGCGCGGTAAGCGTTGATGCGACGTCGCGAGTATGTAAAGAGCTGAACACAAATCGGCCAGAACTAGCGGCCCGAAAAGCGATACCTGCATTTTCCGCATCGCGAATCTCACCGACAAAAATGATATCAGGATCCATTCGGAGAAGTGTTCTAAGCCCACTAGTCATCGTAACTTCATGGCGTTCATCGACATTCAACTGCCTTACAAATGGCACGTCGAACTCGACCGGGTCCTCAATCGACACAATATTCCGGTTCGTGCTGCCATACGTCTTAAGCATCGAGTATACGGTCGTTGTCTTGCCTGAACCGGTTGGGCCGGTAACCAACACTAGACCTTCCGACCCGTGCAGTATTTTCTGTACCGTATCGAGTCCAGCACCACTTAGTCCAAGCGACTCAAGAGGCATGAATACGTTCTCTTTTGAAAACAATCGCAACGCCATAGCATCGCCACCCGCAACGGGCGTGGCCGTTACACGCGCTTCGAAATCATTCATATTGGTTGGTAACTGCAAGCGACCCTCACGAGGTCGAAACGGCTCTGCATGGTCAATTTTCGCCAACGTTAGATACTGATGCATCAAATGTTCTGCGACCCCCGTATCAACGGAGCAGTACGAAACAATACTTCCATCGATGCGGAATCGGACGCTATATAGTTCAGAGTCCAGAGGGTCAATATGAATGTCTGTTGCACGCACACTGATTGCTCTAGCGAGCAAGTCAATCGCGGGCGAGTCCGATTCTTTAAGGCGTTGGTACTTGCTATCCACCTCATCCTGAACGGAATCACCGTTGAGCATTTCCGCTTTCACCAATACTACCGGGCACGGGGCGCTTTTCAACACGCGTTGCGCAATACTACCCAATGCCAACTGAAGCACACCCATTCGGCCTCGGGATCCCATCACGATCAAATCTGCCTTGTACCTCTTGGCATAACCAATCAGCTCATCATGAATGTTGCCGCTGAGTACTTCCCTGCGGACTGTGTTTTGCAACTCGAAAGAGGGTGGTACCGCTGCCAAAAGCCGATCCATTGAATGTCGCTGCATATCTGCATCCGGTAGCCCCTCTTTGACCCAGACCAAATGCAATTCTGAACGCAACTGTTGCCCTAGTTGGCAAGCTGTTTCAAGGGCTAATATACTGTTTGGGCTAAAGTCAAACGGGACTAGAATCGTGTTGAAAGTCATTGCACTAGGTTCTTTCATGGGTGCTCTCTGGCTCGCATTACGAATGCGATTTTTTAAGGAGCACCAAAGCCTACATTTCTAGATTACGCTGCAGAAGTGCAAGTCGTGTTCCAAAGTGTTGTGGCAGTGTCGCTCCGCGACACTGAATTGCCGAGTCGCGGAGCGACGTCGGCTACATGTTATGCAAAAATGCTTCTTCACGCGTGCTTAACACGCCGCTGAAATGTGGGTAAAGATGAGGCGAAAGTGCCGAACCTAGTTGCTTGACGGCGGAGTTCTGTTTTTTAATGTCCGTAAAGTGGATCGGGATGCAATTCCCATTCGGAGGCGTCGCAGATGCTAATCATGCCCGAAGGGTTACACTCGCTCACTCTCGTGTGTCAATTCGACTCATGTCAAACCGCACTTTCTAGGCAATGTCCTTTTGGTATCTGTTTTGCTTTGCATTGGCTTGACAACGGTAAGCAAACTCGCCGCACGGTGTGGTGTCGGGACAGGAGCTTGTCAAACATCGGGTTCCATTTGCCTGATGTGGTCTACTTCCGAAGAGCGATATGGGCAGGCAAAATGAATGGTGCTGTTTCAAGCGACGTTCGAGAGAACGATGCATTGATAGAATCGCTTCTCGAACCTTCGGCATATATTCATACCGTTGTAGGGCCTGTTGTACTTATTGAAACTCATATTTCGTGGGTGCTTTTGGCTGGTAACTTCGCATACAAGATCAAGAAGCCGATGCAGACAGACTTCCTTGATTACAAAACGCTTGAGAATCGGCATCATGCGTGTTGTGAGGAACTAAGACTCGGGAATCGCTACGCGAGGGGACTTTACCTTGACGTTGTACCAATTACCTTCGAGGATGGCCAGACTCGAATGGATGGCGATGCGCGACCCATCGAATTTGCTGTACGGATGAGGCGATTCGATGATAATGCGTTGCTGAGCCAGCAGCTCGCCAAGAAGCTTGTGAAGCTAGAAGATGTGGTCCAGTTGGCTAAAACCATTGCGGAATTTCATGCTTTCGCACACAAGGTGAATCAGCCGCGCGGTGACGAGTTTGTTTCGCGGATGGCATTGCAAGCGAACCGCAATTTTGACTTGCTGCAAAGCGAGCCGTTGCTCAGCCAGGACTCAGGCCTAAAGAATCTTGAGAACTGGACGGTTGCCTTTGTTGCCAAACACAAATCGTGTTTCCTGGCGCGTACTTACGATGGCTTCGTACGCGAATGCCACGGGGATCTGCATTGCGATAATATCGTTTTTTGGTCCGGCCATTGGGTGCCATTCGACGGCATCGAATTCAATTCTGAATTGTCTTGGATTGATGTCGCTAACGACATCAGTTTTTTGGTAATGGACCTACAGGAGCGTGGGTACGTTGAACTGTCAGCGATTCTTCTCAATGCTTATTTGGAGGAAACTGGCGACTATCAATCGTTGACAATAATGCGTTGGTACATGGTGTATCGAGCGTTGGTGCGGGCCAAGGTCGCTGTAATCCGATCCAGGCAATTGAACCATGTTCAACGATTGGACTCAGAGCAAATCGCGCCAGCTAAAGCCTACATTCGTCTTGCAGAACAAATTGCACATTCGGCAGACCGACGTCTCTGGATCACTCATGGCGTCAGTGGGAGCGGCAAGACGACGGTTAGTCAACGCATTGTTCAAAAGGAAAGTGCGATCCGAATTCGCTCCGATGTGGAGCGCAAGCGACTTTTTAAAACATCTAAAACATCGCGACAAGATGGCAATTCAACAGATGGCTTGTATTCCCCTACGGCTTCGGAGGCAACCTATCGCAGACTATTCGAGGTCGCAAAGGATGTCCTGCACGCAGACTTCGCGGTGGTGGTAGATGCTACTTTTTTAAGGCGATCCGATCGACAACGTTTTCAGGTGATGGCACGGTCCGAGAACGCTACTTTTCGAATCGTTGACTTTCAAGTGGACGAGGCAACACTGCGGGAGCGAATTAACCATCGAGGGTTGAAACAAAATGACGCGTCGGACGCAACCATTGCAATTCTTGCTAGTCAACTGCTCGTTCAAGAACCGCTGACTGAGGACGAGTTGGAGGTGACTATAGACGGAAACGAATCTTGCCTCGCGGACAAGCGTTGAAAGCGACAGGGATCCATTACACCAAATAGAAATGAGTCTGAATATGAAAGTCCTTCTCACGTCCGACGGATCGGTGACCGCCGAAGAATCCATTCGTTGGTTCTCACGCTTGCCAATCGCGCACAGCCAGTCCTACGAGGTAATGACAGTGTCGTGTTATCAGGTTTATGGCTTGGTGCAGCCGAGATTGCTGCTCAAATAAAGGCACTCGGCCTCCCAAAACAATCCAAACTCCAGTTGGTATCTGTGATTGAACATCCGTACCTGCTCGAACCCACGTTTGAGTACGATGCCCAAGTCACTCGCGAAACACATATGGCCCTGGAGCAATTGGCCAAGGCCCTTGAATCTAGTTCCGAAAATATTGACAAACACGTTTTTGAAAGAGTGCATGTTGGCAGTTGTATTCTTGATTTCATCGAAAAACACCGAACGGATATCGTCGTTTTGGGGGACAAGGGGCGATCGTCAATCGGTCGCTTTTTCCTTGGTAGCATCTCGCGTCTTATTCTGCATCATGCGCATTGTTCTGTTATGATCGTCAGAAAGCGGGAAGAATAAGGCGATCATGCCGGGACGGCAATCGCGATTTCGAAAAAGGTGTGCAACGTGGAGTTGAGGCCGAAATGACTTCCGAAACGATTGTAGACAAGTGGTTGGAAGGAATATCAAAGGAGTGTTCGGTAGGAGATGCTGCTCGAGCAACTTTGCGACAGCGTTTGAGCGCCGTGTTCCACTTTTTGCCATTAGCGGCCAAACATGCTTCCCAAAATGTAGAACACGTTCACCTTCTCCGAGTGTGGTCACGCAGATCGACAGCCGCTTTGCGTATCTACAAGGGTGTCCTGCCTAAAAAACAGTTGCGAAGCATCCGATCCAAACTTGAGATGATCCGTCGTGCCGCTGGCGAGGCGCGCGATCTCGATATTCTTTTGGGACAAATCGACGCAAAGCAAGCTCATGGATCGACGTATTTCGCGACCCTAGTACGACGGCGCAAAAAAGCACAGCGACTTATTCATCGTTGTTTCGATAGGGCGTACGGTAGATGGAAATTGTCTGAGCGTCTTGAAAAAATGCTGAATGACATCAACGAAAAAGAGGAATCGGCTAGTTCTTTCGGCGATTGGGCTAAGCTACCGCTAAAGCGCATTGTCGATCGCTTCTACTTCGCTTTCCCGAGCGACAACAGTGACCTTCGAGCATTGCATCGATTCCGGGTTAGGGTTAAAGACCTGAGGTACACAATCGAGTTACTCATTGTGGCGTTCCAAATCGAATTAAAGGTTTGCATATATCCTCTCATCGAAGAGTTGCAAGAACTGCTCGGGGATATCAACGATCGATCCGTAGCGATTGCTAAGCTCGGTGAATGGCGTACATGCTGCTCAAGGAAGTTGGATCGTATCGAACTGAAGAAAGAAATGGCTCAAGAGTTGGAGCAATTGGAATTAGCTCAGGAAAGATTTCGAGGTTGGTGGACTCGCGAAGTTCAATCTCAAATTCTTGGCTCATTGGCTGATTTTACGGAATGAATCTACCGTCAAGGAAGCTCAGATGAAAGCAGTTCCGGGCTTCTTGAACAATGCCAGTGAAATCGGCCATAGCTTGCTATTGCGATTGCAATAAGCACCTGCACATAAGTACTACGGCAGAGGTTTTTTGATTCGATCGTTGTGGCAGTGTCGCTCCGCGACACTGAATTGCCGAGTCGCGGAGCGACGTCGGCTACATGTTATGCCAAAATACTAATTCACGCGTGCTTAGCTTAGTTGATGTCGCAAACGTCGAAGGCATTTCTTGCCCCGAATCCCCATTGCAAGGCAATTCATTCTGTCTTCCAATATTCCGAGGTTACGGCGAATCGCTGTCGCTTCCTTTCTAATTCCTGCGACTTGATAGTTGAATGCGTTTCTTATATTTGCGAGCAACAATTTGGAAATCTGCGATTGGCTACGCTCCTAGCGAACTTGCTCAACGAACAGATCCATCGTTCACCATCCAAAGGCATGTCGTTAACTGTGATTCACGATCCTGACTACGTTCACGTCGCCATGAGCACTCTTGCAACCATAACCTTGATGAGTCTAGCGGTTTGTTTCTTCCTTTTTTACATTGGCTTCAGCCATAGATGCTTCGCAATTCGCGAAGAGACGACTCGTGGAAAAACATTTCAGTTTTCCATTCGCGAGTTTCTGTGGCTTATCGTCCTCGTTGCACTCATGAGCCAGCCATTATAGTGGCAGGGGAGCCGTAGCGACAATTTACTTTTTGATGGTTCGATCGTTCCAGAAGCGAAGCATGTAGGTTCCGTTGTCGCGGGAAGACGCGACCATCACGCGATTGGTCGACAAGACCACCTTTTCCTGATACTTCCCCTTAACTCCATGGCTGGTCGATGGAGCCATCGCAAAAAACCAACTCGACCCTTTATCGACGGGCTTTCTCGCTTCGAGGATCAATAAAACTTCTGGGTCGGTGTCCTGAGCAAATGCAAACATTGCGCCATCGACAACGTCGGTTGGCATGTCAACATATCTGAATATAGGAGTATTGATGAGCCGCAAATTTTCCGATTCAGGCGTGTCGGGATCCAATGTCGCAGAAATGCTTTTGGGCTATCGATCGCATCTGAGCTAGACGAAGGCGTGGGTTGATGTTGGGTTCCTCCTCACCTTCGATGTTTGCAAATACTATGCCTGGCGCTTTGGCGGCCCAGCTCGAAGGGCGATCGCTTTCGGCCGTCACCGGAGTAGTAGACAAAGACTGCAACTCCTAGCCATTTGGCGAATCACTCATCTTCCAGATACCCATCGTCGCCACAGGTCGACCACTGAGAGTCCAAAGAAATAGCGCTCCCCCCTCAGACGTTCGGCGAGGATTGGTCCAACTAAAAATCGGATTATCGAGGAGTATTGGCTTGCTATCAGGTTTGTCGGGGACCTTCACTTCGTACGACGCAACCAGCTTCTTCAAGTCCTCGCGATAATCTGCCTGGGAAGTCGCGGCTATTTCTTGAGAGAAGCAGACAATCCCGTCGCAATTCCCAATCATGGCCGCGAGGAAAATCGAACGAAGACTGTTTCGCAATTGCATTACACTTTCCCCTGTGGATAACGACCAAGCAAAAAGAACTGGATGGGCACGTCGTCGCCCACATTCATGCTCTTTGCCACTAAGTACATTTAGAAGAAATCGTTCCGATGCGCATCAAGTTGAAGATTAAAGACTTGCTGTCTAGGTTTTATCAAGACTTGCGACCCAAAGAAAGTCTTTTCACGCACTTTGTCGGAAAAACTTTGTTTGCTGGTCAGCTTCGACGGCGGAAGACCAATTCTTCGTAGGTCTACTGCACCTGCACATAAGTTTCCGAGCCTTACTCATCGGAAGCAACTTTATCCTAAATGCGCTACGCCAATCCAAGAAACTTGGCAGTTGGTAGTGGATCTTGTTAAAGATCCTATGCCGCAAGGATCTTTAACAAGTTCCACTACC
>JAYVPJ010000167.1:0-4166 GCA_043757445.1 Pirellula sp.
CCGCTGGCGTTGACATCAAAATCAAAGCAACGACTCGGTAGGAAATTTACGCTTAAACGGCATCCATCAGGTTTTCCCAATATGAAACGGAAGCTCTGAAGGTAACCATCGATTTAGCGATTGCAGTTGCGGTTTACCGCCTCTCTCGCAAAGTCTGCTCTCTAAAACGAGTAGGCTCGTCGGTGTGTCCTTCGCAGCAAACGATTTACGGAACAAGACGAATGAGCAAAGGAATCCTCGGCCGCAAGGTCGGAATGACGCAGATATTTGAGAAGGACGGTCTCGCTGTGCCCGTCACGGTCATCGAAGCTGGGCCTTGCCATGTTCTTCAAATCAGAACCGTAGATCGAGATGGTTACGAAGCGATTCAGATGGGGTTTCTGGATAAGCCGAGACGTCTTGCTAGCCGCGCTGCCCGCGGTCAAGTTGCTGGTATTCCCAGCAAACGGTCTGAGAAAATCAAAGCTGCTGGTGGAGCAGTTGCCGTAAAGGCCGACTGCGAGCCAAAGCGCTTTGTTCGTGAGTTTCGTGGTCCAGCTTCAGCCGATGTGGGTGCTGAGGTTAAGGTTACTGTTCTCGAGGGGATCAAGTCTGTCGATGTGACTGGCATCACCAAGGGTTGCGGTTTCTCTGGATGGATGAAACGACATAATTATGCCGGTCAGCGTGCGACTCACGGCGTGAAGAAGGCGCACCGCCATCCTGGTGGTACAGGTGCTGGTACTTATCCGGGCCGGGTCCGCAAGGGCAAGAAGGGTGCTGGTCAATACGGTAACGATCAAATTACCATGCGAAACCTTTTGGTAGTACGCATCGACGGCGAAAACAATCTACTGCTGGTTCGGGGTGCAGTACCTGGTCCAAACGGCGGCTACGTTATCATTCGCGAAACCAACAAAGTCGGCTAGAGAGCATTAGGCGTAATCAGAGATGACAACACTTCCAGTTTATGACATGTCGGGTACAAAGGTCGGCGATTACGAAATCGACCCCCAAGTGCTTGCTCCAAAAGTCAGCAAGCAATTGTTGCACGACGTGGTTGTTATGTACTTGGCGAATCAGCGCCAGGGCAGTAACAAGACCAAGACCCGTGGCGAAGTTTCGGGTTCCACAAAGAAGATGTACAAGCAAAAGGGTACCGGCAATGCACGTGCCGGGTCAAAGCGAAGTGGTGTTCGCCGCGGTGGTGGTCACATCAACGCTCGCCAGCCGCGTTCGTACTATTATCGATTGCCTCGCAAAGCCATACAGGCAGCGACCAGAATGGCAATCGCTTCCAAGATATCGGCCGGGTCGGTGGTTGTCGTCGATCAGATCAAAATGGATTCGCCTAAAACAAAGCTATTGGCTTCTGCGTTGAAGGCCATGGGGCTTGAGGGGCAAACCAAGACGCTCGCCATCGGCGGTTTGGATCGAAACATTTATCTGAGCGGTCGAAACATCGAGGGGCTCACTATCAGTCCTGTGGCGGACCTGAATGCTTTGATTGTCCTGCGGCCACGTAAGTTGGTGATGACGAGAGAAGCTCTTGACTGGATCAAGGCCAAGGCGAGCGCATAAGGGCTCGTGAAGGCTAGCGGATAAGACGATTCCAATCGTAAAACAACTCAGAAATAAATCATGGCAAAGCAACATCCAAAAAGCAAAATCGTACTGACGCCTCATCAGGTGGTGTTGCGTACGCTCGTAACGGAAAAGGGTGTCCACAAGGCGACTCGGCAGAACCGCTACGCATTCGAGGTCAATCCGCTGGCGGATAAAACCGTCATCAAGGCAGCGATCGAAGAGTTGTTTAACGTAAAGGTTGTGGCGGTAGCAACACAAAACCACCAAGGCAAGGCGCGACGTTATCGTGCTCGACTCGGTGTGACGAAGGCCTGGAAAAAGGCGATCGTCAAACTTAGTAGCGAACACAAGATCGACTTCTTCTAGGAAGTGCCTTCTTAAACGGAACCGCAGGATAACATCATGGGCATTCGAGTATACAAACCAACATCAGCAGGTCGGCGAAATTCGTCGGTTAGTGACTTTGCTGAGCTAACACCGGGTGCAGTTCCTGAAAAGGCGCTGCTCATTCGCTTAAAGCGACATGGCGGACGAAACAATCAAGGTTTCATCACTTCACGACATCGTGGTGGTGGGCACAAGCAAATGTATCGAATCATCGACTTCAAACGGAAGAAAGATGGTGTGCCTGCAAAGGTAGATTCGATTCAGTACGATCCAAATCGATCGGGGCGAATTGCTTTGCTGCATTACGCAGATGGCGAAAAGTCCTACATCGTGGCTCCAGATGGTCTCAAGGCTGGTGCGACGTTGCTCAATGGAGCCGATGCGCCACCAACCTTGGGGAATTGCTTGCCAATGAAAAACATTCCACCAGGAACGGAAGTTTGCTGTGTGGAAATGACGTTTGGGCGAGGTGCTGCACTTTGTCGCTCTGCTGGTTCGTCTGCCGTGTTGATGGCCCGAGAAGCGGGCTGGGCGCAGTTGCAGTTACCGAGTGGTGAAATTCGCCGTGTTCCAAGTCAATGTCGAGCAACCATCGGGAAAGTAAGTAATCCGGACCACGGAGCGATACGAATCGGCAAAGCCGGTCGAAATCGTTGGAAGGGTTGGAGACCTCACGTTCGCGGTACGGCAATGAATCCTGTGGATCACCCGCATGGTGGTGGTGAAGGACGAACGAAGGGTGGCCGTCACCCAGTGAGCCCAACGGGTAAGCTGGCAAAGGGTGGTTATACTCGCCGACCTCGCAAACCAAGTAACTCCGCAATTATTCGTCGACGCAAGTCGGTTCGTTACGGTCAACTGAAACTGAGATAGTTAAGGGAAGAGTTCTGACACATGGGACGTTCGACTAAAAAAGGTCCTTTCGTAGACCCAAAGTTGTATGCGAAGCTTGTAAAAGCCCGCGAGAAAAACGACAACATGCCGATAACCACGTGGGCGCGTCGATGCACCATCGTTCCTGAGTTCGTCGGAGCTACCTTCATGGTTCATAACGGAAAAGCACATATCAAGGTATTCGTGACGGAAGACATGGTCGGGCACAAGCTCGGCGAGTTTTCACCGACGCGAACCTTCCGCGGCCACGGCGGTAAGGGTGGTAAGAAGTAATTTTTTAAGAAACAGGAATCAATCATGGCTTACCGAGCCGTACATCGATACGCACGCATTAGTGCTAGAAAGGTCAGACCGCTGGCCAATTTAGTACGTGGTAAATTTGCGGACGAAGCACTTGAGATGCTCCGATTCCAGCCTAACCGTGGGGCACGGATGTTGGAGAAGGTGATTAAAAGTGCTATTGGTAGCGCTGGGGATACAGACCAAAACGGTGGACGTTCGTACAGCGCCGAGGAACTGGTTGTTGTCGACGCACGCATTGATGGCGGTCCGATCATGAAGCGGTTTAGACCCATGTCGCGAGGACAAGCGTTTACGATCTTGAAGCGATCGGCCCACATTTCGGTAGAACTCAAGAGAATCGAAGAGCTGTAGGAAACTTGCATTATGGGACAAAAGGTCAATCCGATAGGTTTCCGTACCGGCATCGTCATGGGCTGGAAGAGCCGATGGTATGCCAGCAAGAAGGAGTTCGCTGAGCTGCTCGTCGAAGATCAAAAGATACGTAAGTTTATCAAGTTTCATCCAACGAAGCCGGCATACCGAGAAGCGGGTATCGATCGAATTGAAATCGAACGAACTCGCGACGAAGTACGGTTGATGGTTTTCGTTGCGAAACCTGGTTTGATCATTGGGAAGAAGGGGACAGAAATCGAGATTTTGCAGGAAGAGTTGCAAAACTTGATAGGACGTCGCGTGAATCTCAAGGTCGAAGAAGTTTATCGTCCGGAAATCCAAGCGCAGTTGATTGCGGAGGACATTGCGAAGCAACTTGCTAAGCGATCCAGTTTCCGTCGAACAATGAAGCGATCTATCGAAACAGCGATGGATGCGGGTGCGAAGGGTATTAAGATTCAGATGTCTGGTCGTTTGGGTGGTGCGGAAATGGCACGTTGCGAAAAGGGCAACGCCGGTTCTTTACCGCTGAGTACGATTCAAGCAAAAATTAGCTATGGACTTGCTGAAGCCGCTACTCCACAGGGGAATATCGGAATTCAAGTCTGGGTAAATCAAGGTTCTTACGCGGGAGACGCTAACGA